>DATJVM010000046.1:0-109611 GCA_035501775.1 Gemmatimonadales bacterium
GGACCGGCGGCGTTCGACGCAAGTCGAACGTGAAGGCACGAGGCCTTCGCGTGCACGGAATGCAGCCTCTGATCGTTGTCGGAAAGTCATGAGTACTAACGGTGATCGATGAGTCGTGAGCGACGAGCTCGGGATCCTCGAGTCCCGTGAGCGCCGGAATAACCTCCCGTGCGGCACCCGAATCCAGAGCCCAGAGCCTGAAGGTCCCCTCCATCCCGTCTCCCCGGACGTAGGTATCTATGGCCCCCAGGTAGAGCACTTCCGGCCCAGGCATGGCAGGCCGGACATCCAGTTGCCTTGGGCTGATCTCGCTCAGGGCCGCCTTCCAGCGGTGCCCCTGACGCTCGAAGGCCGCCAACAAGCTCGGCCCGTTCAACTGAGGATAGTTCACGATGAGGAGGACGATGGTGTCGAGTCCTGGAGCGACAGGGGCGAGAAGGTAGTCCGGCCGATCCTCGGGCAGTTGGCTGAAATACACCGCCCCGGCGACGAGGCCGCCCGGTTGGGGACCTGAGTTCCCGGGAAGGGAGATGAGCCATGCATTCGCCGTCGCGAGGGAGGCGCCACTGTCCAAGAGTGTCAAGACGGCGTCCTGTAGGACCGGCAGCGTGGTCTCGAAGGCTTGAGTGCTGTCGTCGAGATCAGCTCGAGCGATTATGGGGGCGAGCCTTTGCCGAATCAGCGCTGTATCAGCAAGGGTTGCCGGTTGTTGCTGCGACCAACCTCGCGAGGTCACCACAGACAAGAGGAGTGCCATGGCGGCCGCAAGAGCCACCCTGAAACCAGATGGGCTGGGCAACGAGCAGCGTTCGGGCAGCGACCGCCTACCGCGGCACCGCATCCGGCACCCGGCCGACCAGCTTCTGGATCCGCTTGACTCCCTCCACAACCGCGTGCTCCTCTGGGCCGAATGAGAAGCGCACGTACTGCCGGAACCGGCTCGGCCGGCCGCTCCGACGCTTGCCGGGGTTGATGTCGAAGAACTCGCCCGGCACGCAGATCACCCGCTCCTTGAGCGCGGCCTTGAAGAACGACATGCCGTCGTTGAGCCCCTCGGGCAGTCCGGAGACATCCGCCCAGCAGTAGAACGTCCCCTCCGGATCCAGGTCGAGCCGGGCCGCCGCAGCCTCGAGCCCTTCCTTGAGGATCTGCTTCTTCCTGAGAAAGGCGTTGCGGATGGCTGACGTTTCGGCCTCGACGATCGCTGGAGCAAGCAGGGGCACCGCACTCCGCTGCAGCGGTTTGCTGCCGCCTCCATCAAGGAAAGACCCGGTGCTCGACACGGCGTCGATGACCGCGCGCGGGCCCACGATCCAGGTGCAGCGCCATCCGGGGTAGCGCCAATTCTTGGTGAGGCCGTCGAAGATGATCACCGGATCCCGGTCCACGTCGTCCACAAACTGGGCGGCGGAAACCATGGCCCGGCTCGGACTCCACACGTAATGCGAGTAGAACTCGTCGAGCAGGAGCGAGCACTGGAGCTCCCGCGCGGTCTCCACCCAGCGCTCCAACTCCGCTCCGGCGATGACCCGCCCGGTGGGATTGTTAGGATTGGAAAGAAGGACCGCCGAGAGCCCGCGGCCGGTTATCTCGCGGCGCAGCTCCTCCACGGTGAACTCGTAGCCCCGGGCGCCTTCGAGCAGGATGGGGATGGCGGTGAAGAGCTTGAAGATGTCGAGCAGCTCCTCGTAGGCGGTATAGTCCGGTAGGAAGTGGCCCAGGTTGATCTCGCCGAGCGCCGCCACCGCCCGGGTGAGCGAGGCGCGCCCCCCTCCACAGACGCAGACGTTGCGCTCGGTGTACTGCGAGGCCCTGCCCTCGCGATACAGGCTGTTATACAGCGCCGCCACCGCCTGGCGCAGCTCCGGGATGCCCGGGACCGGCGCGTACTCCTGGTCGTCCAGCGACACATGGATCTCGTCCACCCGGGGCGGTGCCCCGGGCAGGGGGCCGGTCTCCGGCATGCCCTGACCCAGGTTGCACCAGTCGGGGTGGCCATAGCGATAGCCGTGCCGAGCGGCCTCGGCCATGACGTAGATGACGCCGGTGAACGGGACGGCTCGGAAACCGGGGATGGCGGGCGTTTGCATCGTCAAAAGATAGCGGGCGCGGGGGAGACTGAGCGACCACGCGGCTGAGCGGCCCCGCGCGCGAGTGGGGTGATTCCGAGTGCCGTCTCCGGAGATCAGGGGGACAGCCTCTGGCTGGCCGGCTCAGGGCCGCCGGGCGATCAGAACGCGATCGGATTGGTGATGTCGCCCCTGATAGGCGGCCAGGCGGAGGCGGAGCTGGCTCCCGGCCCCGTCAGGGATGGTATCGAGAGTGTAGGCGGAACAACTTGGGGCCTGGCGGCCGGGTCGACGGTTGAAGCAGAGGGCCTGGGCCGCTGAGTCTCCAGGCAGGCGACCCGCGGTCCACCGCCCGTGATGCTCGCGGTGCTCGGTTCGACGGGTACCCCCCGGCCTCGCCTCGATCGTGATGTGCAGCAGATCATCGCGGCCATTCGGCTCGAGCACCCAGACCATCGTATCTCCCGGGGTGGTTTTCTCGAGATCGACCCATTGTCCCGCGATGGCTTCCCGCGGGAGGGGGGACGCGTAGCCTCCGCCGCACCCGGAGAGGGCGGCGAGGACCCCCGCGATGCGCAGGTTATCGCGGAAGTTCTTCATGCGGCTCCTCGTGGAACAGGAGGTAGAGGTTGGGCAAGAGGGTCAGGGTAAGCACCGTCGCCGAGACCAGGCCGCCCACGATGACCGAGGCGAAGGGCCGCGTGGTCTCCGCTCCGATTCCCGTGGAGAGCGCCGCGGGCAGGAGGCCCAGCGCGGCCATCAACGCGGTCATGACCACGGGGCGGAGGCGGTCGATCGCGCCGTCACGCACGGCGTCCACCAGGGTGGCACCTCGCTCGCGGCGCTGATTGAACTCGGAGACCAGTAGCACGCCATTCTGCACCGAGATGCCGAACAATGCGATGAACCCCACCGCCGCCGAGACGCTCAGGTTGATGTGGCGGAGCCAGAGAATCAGAATCCCGCCAATGAGGGCAAAGGGGAGGTTGGTGAGGACCAGCGTGGCGTACTTGACGGAGCCGAACGCGCCGAAGAGGAGGATGAAGATCAGCACGATGCTGGCCGGTATGATGACCTCGAGCCGGGCCGTGGCTCGCCGCTGATTCTCGAACTGACCGCCCCATGTCGCATGGTACCCGGGGGGGAGGGGGACCCGCGCGGCTACCAGGCGCTGCGCTTCCGCCACGAAGCTTCCCTCGTCGCGTCCGCGGACGGAGCACTTGATGGCGATCCTGCGCTCGTTAGCCTCACGTGAGATCCGCGAGGCGCCCTCGCCCTGGACCAGATGGGCCACGCTGGCGAGCGGCACCGTGTGGCCATCGGGCGTCGCGATCGGCAGGCGCTCCAGCACCTCCTGGTTGGAGCGGGCCGGCCCGATGAAGCGCACCCGCACGTCGAAGACGCGATCGCCGTCGAGGAACTGGGTGACGGCCTTCCCGCCGATGGCGGTCTCGATGGCGTCGTCCACGTCCGCGACGCTCAGTCCGGTGCGCGCCAGGGCATCGCGGTCGATCTCGAAGCGGGCCTGGGGCTGGCCGAACTGCTGCTCGACGCCGAGGTCGGCCACTCCACGGACGCCGGCCATGACCTGGCGGATCTCCTCCGCCTTCTGCTGCAGCACGGCGAGGTCGGGGCCGAAGAGCTTCACCACCAATTCGCCTTTGACGCCCGAGAGCGCCTCCTCGACGTTGTCCTTGATGTACTGCGAGAAGTTGAGATCGATGCCAGGGATGGTGCTCAGCCGCCGATACATCGAGTTCACCAGCTGGTCCTTGTCGTGGAAGGCGCCCCATTCGGATTGGGGGCGGAGATCGGCGTACACCTCGAGATTGTTCGACCCTTTGGGGTCCGTGCCGTCGTCGGGCCGCCCCAGCTGCGTGGTGACCAGCGAGACCTGTGGATAGGAGCGGATGATCTGGCGGATATCGCGCTCGATCCCTTTGGCCTGCTCCAGCGAGATGCCTACGGGCATCGTGACCGTGAGCCAGATATTGCCCTCGTCGAGCGCCGGCAGGAACTCGGTGCCGAGCCGGCTTCCGATGGCGAGCGCGGCGGCGAGCGATGCGACCGCGACGGCGATCGTGGTCCAGCGGTGGCGGAGGACCCAGTCCAGGCAGGGCCGGAAGATCCGCTCCAGCCAGCGGGCGGCCGCGGGTTCCTCGCCGTGCGGGATGGGCCTGATCCAGAAGCTCGCCAGGACGGGCACCAGCGTGAGCGAGAGAATCAGCGACCCCAGGAGCGCGAAGCTCAGGGTATACGCCATCGGCGAGAAGATGCGCTTCTCGACCCGCTGAAAGGTGAAGATCGGCAGAAACGCGGTGATGACGATGGCCTTGCTGAACATGATGGGACGACCCATGCTCTGCGCAATCGTCGCGAGGTGGCGTCGGCGCTCGAGGGCCGGGTCGGTCAGGCGGTCCTCCACCATCTCCGGAGCCACGGCCAGACGCACCAGGAACGCTTCCACCATCACCACCGCGGCGTCCACGATGATCCCGAAGTCTACCGCGCCAAGGCTGATGAGATTGGCCGACACCTGGCGCAGGTCCATGAGGACGAAGGCGAACAGCAGCGAGAGCGGGATCACCAGACCGACGATCACCGCGCTCCGGAAGTCGCCCAGGAAGATGACCAGGATCAGGAGGACCAGGGTCGCGCCGATCGCCAGGTTCTCCTCGACGGTGTGCACCGTATGGTTCACGAGGTGGGCCCGGTCGTAGAAGGGCGCGATTTCAACGCCCCTGGGCAGGAGCGACCCGTTGATCTCCCCGGTCTTGGCACGCACCCCCTTCAAGACCTCGAGCGCGTTCTCCCCCTTGCGCATCAGGACGATGCCTTCGACCACATCGTCGGCGCTGTCCCGCGCCACGATTCCCTCACGGGGCGCGGCGCCGATTGTCACGGCCCCCACATCCTGCACCAGGACAGGGACTCCCCGGCGCGTCGTGATCGCCACGCGGGCAATGTCGTCGGTCGACTGGAACAGCCCTACGCCGCGGACCACCTGGCGCTCATAGCCGTGCGTCAGGTACCCACCGCCCGCGTTGGCGTTAGCCTGCGCGATGGCCTGCCCCACCTGGGTGAGCGTCACTCCGTAGGCCGCCAGCCGCGCGGGATCGACATCCACCTGGTACTGCTTGACCTGCCCGCCGAAGGAGACCACATCCGCCACGCCGGGAACCGTGCGGAACGCGGGCTCCACCACCCAGTCCTCGAGCGCCTTGAGCTCCGTGAGCGGTCGGTCTCCCCGGACGGTGTATCGGTAGATCTCGCCGATGGAGTTGGAGAGCGATCCGAGGGTGGGGGTCACCCCGGCCGGCGTGACGACGTTCTGAAGCTGCTCCAGCGCCTGGGAGCGGGCGAAGTAGTCGGTAGTCCCGTCCTCGAACGTCATGGTGACGTCCGAGAGTCCGAACATCGAGATGGATCGGAGGTTGGTCAGGCCGGGAAGCCCGTTCATCTGCCGCTCGATGGGCAGCGTGACCAGCTTCTCGATCTCCTCGGCCGCGTGCCCCGGCCACTGGGTGATGACCTCCACGTGGACGTCTTCGACGTCCGGAAAGGCCTCGACCGGGAGCGCCTCGAAGGCGCGGATGCCCATCACCACGAGGAGCAGGGTTGCGCCGAGGACCAGCAGGCGCTGGCGCAGGGCAAAGCGGATGATTCTCCGGAGCATCAGCTGCCCTGGTCGAGCTCGGCGGCCAGCAGAATGCTCCCCCGCGTCACCACCACCTCCCCGAGCTCGAGGCCGCCGCTCACTGCCGCCAGGGTACCGTCATCGGAAGTAACCGTGACCGTACGCCTCGCGAAGCGCCCAGGTCCGACCCGCACGAAGACGACGGTGTTGGCTCCGTGAGTGACGAGGGCGGTCGTCGGGACCACCGGCGGCCCGTTCCGATCCGGGGCGAGGAGGCGCGCCTCGCCGAACATCTCGGGCTTGAGGAGGCGAGCGGGATTGCGGAGCACGGCACGGAGGGTGGCGGTACGGGTGAGCGAATCGAGCGTGCCGCTCACATACGTGACCGTGGCGGTGAAGGTCTGGCCGGGGACCGCGTCGGTGGTAAACGAGAGTCGGTTTCCGGGGCGCACCTCCGGCAGGTCGCGCTGATACAGGCTGGCGGTGAGCCAGAGCGTATCGAGCGCGGAGATCACGAACAGGGGATCGGTCGCATCCGGGCGAACCTCCGCCCCGGGGTTGGCGCTGCGGTGGAGGATCTCCCCGCGGATGGGTGCCCGCAGGATGAAGTCCGCCTGTTCCGGGCCGGCGCCGAGCAGCGCCACGCGCTGCCGCGCCCGGGCCGCCTCCGCCCGGGCCGCGGCGGCGTCGTTCTCGGCCTGCTCGAGATCTTTCCGGGCGATCACCTGATGGTCGAACAGGTCCTGGGCCCGCGTCAGCGCGGCCGTCGCCTGGGTGAGCGCCGCCTCCGCCTTGGCCTCGTCGCTCGTGGCTTGGGCCAGGTCGCTCGAAGCGATGACCGCGAGCGGCTGCCCGGCCAGCACGTGGTCGCCGGCTCGTGCCGGCAACTCCTGGATGCGGCCAGTGACCGGTGAGGCGACCCGCACCGTATGATCCTCGTCCATCACCAGCTCTGCCGGCAACGTGGCCACGACCTTCTCGGTACGGCCCCGGACGGTGTCGTACCCCAGGTAGGCCAGCTGCGGCGACCTGGGCTCGAAGCGGATCTCGTCGCCCGAGGCGACCGGCCCACCGGCGCCCGCGGGCGGAGCCACCGACGCGCCATGGCAGGCCGCCAGCGCGGCGGCGAATAGAAGCGCTCGCTTCATTCGGGCAGCACGTCCTTTCCCGCTGCTTCCGAGAGCGCCGCCGCGCTGACCCAATAGTCGTGCAGCGCGGTAGCAGCGTCGGCCCGGATCTCGGTGTAGGTCCGCACCGCATCGAGGAGATCGAGCAGCGAGAGCGCCCCGGCGGAGTAGGCATAGCGGGCCTCATCCAGCGAGCGCGCGGCCGCGGCCAGCAGGCCCCCTTCGTAGCGTTCGGCGAGCGCATTGGCCGCGTTGAACGCATCCTGGGAGATGACCAGGTCTGAGCGCACCGCGTTCTCGGCCCTGGTCACCGCGATCCGCGCGGCGGTCAGGCCGGCCTCCGCCCGCTGCCGTTCTCCGTTGTTCTGGTCGAAGAGCGGCACCGTAAGCCCCACCCCGAAGGCGAGCCTCTGCTCGTGGCCAATGGTCCAGAAGGTGGGCGGGACGTAGGGACCGTCCGGCTGCCAGACCAGCGATACCGTAGGCACGGGCACGAAGGCGTCCGCGGCCAGCCTCCTGAGGGCCCGGCTCTGCTCGACCCGCGCCCGCGCCGCGGCGAGATCCGGGCGGTTCCGCTCGGCCACGGCGAGGAGTGAGTCGCTCTGCAGGTCGAGCGCCCGGTAGGTCAGGGAGCCGCTCACCTGGAATCCGGTGTCCGGCTTGGCGACCCCCATCAGGGCCTGGAGGCGGAGCCGCGCCGCGCGGACCGCGGCATCGGCGGTGGCCAGGCCCGCGTCGGCCCGGGCCAGCTCCAGCGCGCTTTTGTCCACGTTGCGCGGCGGTACGTCGCCGCTTTCGAGCCGAACCGAATCGGCGGCCAGCAGCTGCCGGAAGATTCCCCGTACCTCGGCCGCGATGTCCCGCTCGTCGATGGCGAGCAGGAGGTCATAGAAGGCCTGACGGACACCGAAGGTGACCTGCCGGACCACGTCCGAATAGTTCTGTTCGGTGGCGATGCGTCCCGCGCCGCTCGCATGGGTACGAGCCTGCCTGGCCGGGCCCACGTCGAGGGGCAGGCTCACGCCATACTGGTAGGGGGAATTGGGGATGGCGTTGAGCGTTGGGTTAGGCAGCGCGCGGGCGATGCGCTGCTCGCCCACGGCGGAATCGATGGCGGCGCGCGCGGTCAGGACATCGGGGTTGTGCGCGAGGGCCGTCGCGAGAACGTCGCGCAGGGTCAGGGCCGTCTGCGCCTGGGCCGCCCCGGTGTGCGCGCTTGCCCCGGCCGCCACGGCGAGGCAGATCCACCACCGGGAGAACCGACCAACCATCTCGAAACATCCCTTCGATTCGCGACGCGAGCATTCCCCAGCGCCCGGAGGCGCCTTGCACAAGGGCGGGAATGGTAGGAACGGAGGGGACTAAGACGCGACGGGCAACTTCCGGAGTGATCGCTAAGATCGCGCTAAGATTCGGCCAGCGAGGCCTCGTCGAGATCGGCGGCCGGCAGGAGCAGGTGGAACAGGCTTCCACCGCCCTCGCGGGCCTGGTAGAGCACGCGGCCGCCTTGCAGCTCCGCCAGCTGGCGTGCGATGGCCAGCCCGAGTCCACTCCGCCCCGCGTCGGGAATCGCGTCCGGTGGGCGATAGAACGGCTCGAAGATCCGTTCGCGCTCTGCCGGGGCCACGCCCGGCCCGCGGTCGGCGACGGTGAAGACGAGGTCGCCGCCATCCCGCCGGACCGAGACCTCGACCACTCCTCCCGGCGGCGTGTAGCGGAGGGCATTGTCGATCAGGTTGTTCAGGATCCGGAGCGAGTTGGCGAAGTCAAAGCTGCCGACCAGCGCGGGGCTGTCCATGTCGAGCGATGGGCGAATTGAACGTCCGGCCGCATCGCGGCCATGGAGGCTCAGCGCCGCGCCCACCAGGTCTTCGGCGGTGTTGAGCTCGGGCGTGAGCTGAACCACTCCGCCCTTGATTCGCGAAAGATCCAGCACGTCGGCCACCATCCGACTCAGGAGATCGGCCTGCTGCTCGATAATCCGCGCCGGCTCGTCTCCGCGGATGGCCGCGTCCTGGGCCAGCGCCTTGATCGTCGTGAGCGGCGTGCGAAGATCATGCGACACCGTGGCGAGCAGCGCGTCCTTCATGCGGTCGGCCTCGCGGAGCGCCTCCGCGTGGGCCGCCTCCGCGACCAGGTGCACCCGCTCCACGCCCAGGGCAGTGTAGTAGGCGAGAGCCACGAGGAAGCGGCGCTTGGCCTGGTCGAAGACCACGGCTTCGGCTCCGGACAGGCGGAGGACGCCGACTACCCGGGTCGCGCCCTCCAGCGGAACGAACAGGTCGGCGGCATCGGGAGTCTCGAAGATGACGGATGAGATCTCACCGCTCCGGTCGCCTTCGAGTTCGGTTCCGTCGGCGCGCACCGCGAGGGCCCGGCCCGAGAGAGCCACCCGCGCCATCCGCTCCTGGTCTCTGGGCGCCGAGGCGGGATCGGGGGTGCCCGCCGAAGCGCCGGGGACCAGCCCATGAGGCGTCCACTGCCGGATCTCGCACTCCCGCACGTCGAGGTTCCGATGGAAGGCATGCGCGATGGCGGCGAGCGCGTCCTCCGCTTTCGGGGCATTGAGAGTCTCGGACCCCAGGCGCGACAGCCAGGCGATCTCGTCCGCGCGCCGTCTTGCCTCGCGGGCCTCGGCCTGAGCCTGGGCGACCAGCTCCGTCGCCACCGCAGCCGTGGCGAGGAAGGTGAAGAGCACCGTGAGGTCGAGGACCTTGCTCACTTCCAGCAGGTCGTACGGCGGCTGGAAGAAGTAGTCGATCAGCAGGAAGGCGATGCAGGCGAGCACCAGCCCGGGCGCCCGCCCCCCGCCGACGCTCGCGCCCAGGACCACCAGGAGGTACAGCAGGGCAGCGTGGGCCTGATCCATGTCCTCGCGGAGCAGGCGCATCACCACCGTCAGAACGATCAGGATGACGGCCCACGTGATCCAGCTGCGGGCCGGTGACGCGGGGGTCATGGTCGCGGCGTTGGCTCGAAACGATACCCGACGCCGGGGTCGGTGATGATCAGCGCGGGACGGGCCGGATCCACTTCGATCTTCCGTCGCAGATTGGTGACATACACGCGCAGATACTGCTGCGGATTGCCGAAGGGCCGGGCCCAGACGGCATCGTAGATCTGCTGGTGCGTCAAGGTCCGGCCGGGATGGCTGGAGAGGGTCCGCAGGATGGACCACTCGGTGGGGGTGAGCCGAATGGAGGTTTCGCCGCGCCGCGCGGTCCGGCGGGCCAGATCGATGACCAGGTCGCCCAGCACCAGCTCGGGAGACTCTGCCCCGGCCCGGGCCGCTCGCGCCCGTCGCAGTTGGGCGCGGACCCGCGCCGCGAATTCCAGGGTGCTGAAGGGCTTGGTGACGTAATCGTCGGCCCCGGCGTTGAGGAGGAGGACCTTCTCCTGCTCCGCGTGCCGGGCGGAGAGCACCACGATGGGCATGGTGGCCCAGCCCCGGATCTCACGGCACACATCCACCCCTGACATGTCCGGCATGCCGAGGTCCAGCACGATCAGGTCGGGTTGCTCGGAGGCGGCGAGATCCACGCCGGCGGCACCGGTCTCCGCCTCGACGATACGCTCGGCCAGATCCTGCAGGGCGTTACGCACCGCGCGGCGGATCTGCGCCTCATCCTCGATGATGAGCAGAGTCCTGGCCCGAAACGCGGAATCGGCATCCCGGACGACATCCGTGGCTCGCGACTCCATATCAGCGTGTATTCTAGTCGGGTGCGGTAGGGGCGGTAGGTCGCCGCAAGGGCCCTTATATTCCCCTGCCTTCCCGCACTCTACGAGGATGGACCTCCTGTGACGCTCATCGTTCCGCGCCGCCATCAGCGCGCGTTGCCCCTCGAGCGGCTCATTCTCAGTAGCGCCCCCAGCCCCGACGCCCTGGAAATGGACGTCCTGTTTGTCGGAGCGGGACCGGCCGGGCTGGCCGGGGCCATCGAGCTTGCGACCCTGGCCCGGCGGGCCGCGGGTGATCAGAGCCCGCTCGAGGTGAATATCGGGGTACTCGAAAAGGCGGGCGGTCTCGGCGAGCACAATCTCTCCGGCGCCGTGGTCAACCCGCGCGCATTCCGCGAGCTCTTTCCCGACCTCAAGGACCAGGACTTCCCGTTTCGCCAGCCGGTCACCGGGGAGGCGGTCTACTATCTCACAGGCCGGAAGGCGGTGCGGATCCCGACGCCGCCGACCATGCGGAACCACGGCTTCTATACCGCTTCCGTGTCGGAGCTGGTGCGGTGGCTCGGCGAGCGAGCCGAAGGGCTCGGCGTCAACATCTTCCCCGGGTTTCCCGCGGAGGCTCTCCTGGTGGAGGGGCAGACCGTCCGCGGCGTCCGCACGACTGCCACGGGCCTCGATCGGGAGGGGCACCCGACCGGGGCCTATCAGGCTCCGACCGACATCCTTGCGCGGGTCACGGTGCTGACTGAGGGGACGCGGGGAACGCTCGGGCAGGCCTACCGGGAGTGGCAGGGGATCCGCTCCGAGAACCCACAGATCTTCGCGCTGGGCGTGAAAGAAGTCTGGCGGGTCAGCCGCCCGCTCAGCCACGTGATTCACACTCTGGGCTGGCCGCTGCCGCAAGATGCTTTCGGCGGGAGCTTCTGCTACCCCTTGGGGCCGGACCTGATCGCGCTGGGCCTCGTAGTCGGCCTGGACTATCCCGAGGCCGGATTGGACGTGCACGTCCTGCTCCAGCGCCTCAAGGAACACCCGCTGTTCCGGGACCAGCTCGCTGGAGGCGAGCTTCTCGAATGGGGCGCCAAGACTATCCCGGAGGGAGGGTTCTACGCCCTCCCCGCGCGACGTTCGGGAGCCGGCCTCCTGATGGCCGGTGACACGGTGGGGTTCGTCGACGTGCCGTCGCTCAAGGGAATCCACTACGCGATGCAATCGGGATTGTTCGCGGCGCGCGCGGCATACCAGGCGATCATCTCCGACGACGCGTCGGCGGAGAGCCTGGCCACGTACGAGCGCCTGGTGAATGCGAGCTACATCGTGGAGGATCTCTACCGGACCCGGAACATGCGGCTCGGCTTCAAGGATGGCTTCCTCCCCGGAGCCGTGCGGGCGGGGCTCATGACACTGAGCCGGGGACGGTTTCCCGGCGGGAAGATCGTGATGCACGAGGACGCGGAGCGGCCACGGCAGGACCGTCCGGTCCCCGCCGCCGCCGGCTTCACGCCGGATGGGACGCTGACATTCAGCAAGGTCGACGCGGTCTTCAAGTCCGGCAACGCGACCCGTGACACGATTCCATCGCACCTCCTGGTAGGGACGGACATCTCCGGGGCCGTGGCCGATTTCTACAGTCACGTCTGTCCGGCCGGGGTGTATGAGCGAGTCGGGGAGGAACTCCGCATAAACGCGCCCAACTGCGTCGACTGCAAGGCGACCGACATCCTCGGCCCCCGCTGGACTCCTCGGGAGGGGGGAAGCGGGCCCAAGTACCGTCTCATGTAGTCTCGGCACACCCGGCAATCCGTGCCTCTTCCCACGTATCAAGGCGGAGCGCGAGGCCCCCTTTTCGGGCCGCCAAGCGCCTTCCGGAAGTCGTTCCGGGCAACGCCCCGCCGCTTTCCCGGCTCTTCGCTTCTTAAGCCTCTGTCCCACAATGGATTGGGTGCGTGACCCGCGCCACGGCCACAGCGCGCCCCAGCGGTGCAAGTTGGCGGAGGAGGGCCGTCCACCCTCTTGGGGCGGTGGCCCGCTTTTTTCACGCTGTTTGTTACGTGTCCCACGCTCTCTGTGAGGTGAAGCGCATGAGATCGACTCCGCTTCGAGTCGGCTTGGTCCTGTCATTGGTCCTCGCCGGATGCTCGTCGAGCCCCAAGGCGGGGGCCGGCACGGGCCCGGGAGAAACCGGCGTTCTATCGGTTCAGGTCAACGGGCTTCCGACCGGAACGGGTGGTCATGTCGTGGTGACGGGCCCCGCCGGCTTCAACCGGAGCCTGACCACCAGCACCGAGCTCGGCGGGCTTGCCATCGGGGCGTACCACGTGACGCCCGGGTTCGTGAACGCACAGGGTCAGACGTGGACCGCGCTGTCCAGTCCGGACAGCGTCTACCTGAACGCGGGAGACACCGCCTCGGTCCTGATCGCCTATACGGGCGGCCCGGCCACGACGCTCGACCTCAGCCTCGCAGGCGTTCAGCTGATCCAAAGCAGTCAGCGGGCCGATGGCAGCGTGCCCATGGTTGCCAACCGTGACGCGCTGCTTCGGGTCTTCGTGACCGCCAACCAGGCAAACAGCGCCGCGGCCGTCGTTCGGGTCCGGTTGTTCAGCGGCGGGAGGGAGGTGGACTCGACCGACGTGACCGGCCCCGCCGCGGTGGCCCAGTCGGCGGACACCACGTCGCTCGCCGCGTCATGGAACGTGCTGATCCCCGCGGGGCGGATGACGGCGGGCCTCTCCTACCAGGTGGTGCTGGACCCGGATGACCTCATTCCGGATACCGACCCTACTGACAATGTGTGGCCGCGCTCCGGGACTCAGGCGGTGGCGGTGCAGAGCGTGCCGGCCTTCAGTCTTCGTTTTGTGCCCATCACCCAGTCCGTCAACGGGCTCACCGGCAATGTGAGTAACGCCAACAAGGCGGCGCTCGCGCAGGAGACGGCCAGCCTCTGGCCGCTGTCGGCGATGACCGTGGATGTCCGCGCCGCCTACACCACGAGCGCGCCCGCTCTGGATGCGAACAACACCAGCGGCGCCTGGGGCCAGATCCTGAGCGAGACCAGCGCTCTTCGTGCCTCGGATGGAAGCAGCGCCGATTACGTCAGCATCGTAGCCACCAATTACTCGAGCGGCATCGCCGGGCTGGGATGGATCGGGGCCCCAGGTGCGGTGGCCTGGGACAAGGCGGGGAGCGCTCCCGGGGTGATCGCCCACGAGCTGGGCCACAACTTCGGCCGGTATCACGCGCCATGCGGCAATCCCTCGGGTGTCGATTCGGCGTACCCGTATCCCGGGGCCTCCGTCGGTACCTGGGGGCTCGACCTCCCGGCATTGTCCCTCAAGACCGCCGCGGCGGACAAGGACCTGATGAGCTACTGCAGTCCCCAGTGGGTGAGCGACTACTCCTACATGGGCGTACTGAGCTTCCGGGGCAGTGGCCCCGCGGTCGAAACCACCGGCCGGGTGGGCCCTGGCCTCCTGGTCTGGGGGCGGGTCGAAAACGGCAACGTGATTCTCGAGCCGGCCTTCGCCGTAACGGCTCCCTCTCGACTGCCCGCCCGCCCTGGTCCGGAGCAGGTCGAGGGGTTTGATGCGTCGGGCGGCCGGTTGTTCTCGCTGTCGTTCAAGGGCCAGCAGGTGGCCGACCTGCCGTCCGGGGCGGAGCGGCAATTCGCTTTTGTGGTTCCGCTCGGCGCCGCCGACCAGTCGCGGCTCGTATCGCTCCGGCTGACCGCCGGGGGCATGACCGCCCTTCGTACGCCGCTGGCGCAGGTGCGTGGCATGGTGGCCGGAGGAGGGGCACCGACGGCTCGGCGGGTGAATGGTCTCACGGAGGTCCGCTGGAACACCGCGGCGCCGATGGCGTTGATTCGCGACGCCGAGACGGGGCAGATCCTGTCCTTCGCGAGGGGCGGCGTGGCGCGGGTCGTCGCCGGTCCCGGCGGCGTGATCGTCGAGCTTTCGGAAGGGGTGTCGAGTGCCGCGGGGGTGAAGCTCGTGGCGCCCTGAGTGAACGGGCAGGGTTGGATCGACACCTGAGAAGGGGCGGCCCGCTACCGCCCCTTCGCTTTTTCAAGGCCTGATCAGCGCTCTCCCAGAATCTTGATGATGACGCGCTTGCGCCGCTGGCCGTCCCATTCGCCATAGAAGATCCGCTGCCAGGGCCCCAAGTCGAGCGCCCCCTCGGTGACCGGAACGATCACCTCGTGCCCCACGGTGAGACTCCGGAGGTGGGCCGCGGCGTTGTCCTCACCGGTCTCGTTGTGCCGGTAACGGGAGGGGTCCCATGGGGCGATCGTTCCCTCGAGCCACTTCAGGATGTCCTGCCACAGGCCCGACTCGTGATCGTTGACGAAGACGGAGGCGGAGATATGCATCGCGGAGACGAGGACGAATCCCTCCCGGATGCGGCTGGCCTCGAGCTCCGCCGCCACCTGCTCGGTGATGTCGATGATCTCCTGGCGCTGTTTGGTGTGGAACCACAGATACTGGGTGTGACTGGGCATGCCGGGGGCTCCGTTCGGAAGGCGGACAGAATGGGATAGTCCAGGGTGTTGCGCCAGCCCCGCAGACCTCCCGGCCCGGAGCCGGTCGAGGTAGTCGGAATTCCGGCTGTGAAGTATTGTAGAGCAGACCCTTTTGTCCCCGGAGCCCATGCCGACCCAGGCCGTCTGTCGCAGCTGTGGACACCCCGTCTCGAGCGGGGCGCGGTTCTGCCAGAACTGCGGCACGGACGTGTCCAGCGAACAGGGCGAGCTGGCCACCATGGCGCTTGGCGTGATCGGCCGGAAGAGCGCGCAGGAAGCCGCGTTGGAGGAGCTGCGCCAGGAGACGCTCGGCGAGTATGAGATCCTGGGCGAACTGGGGCGCGGTGGCATGGCGACGGTCTACCTCGCGCATGACATCGCTCTCGATCGCCGGGTCGCCATCAAGGTCATGTCTTCCTCGCAGATGGACGAGGGCCTCGCCGAACGGTTCCGTCGGGAGGCCAGGACCGCCGCCTCCCTCAACCATCCCCACATCATTCCGATCTACGCGGTGCGGGAGCGGAACGCCCTGCTCTACTTCGTCATGAAGTTCGTGGCGGGGGAATCTCTGGATCCCATCCTCAAGACCCGTGGCGCGCTCCCGATCCCGATGGCGCAGGTGATTCTGGCCCAGGCGGCAAGCGCGCTGGGGTACGCGCACCGCCGCGGCGTGATCCACCGCGACGTGAAGCCGGCCAACATCATGCTGGACGAGGACGGCTGGGTCGTCATGACCGACTTTGGCATCGCCAAGGTACCCTCGGCCGACGGCCTGACTCTGACCGGGGTGACTGTCGGCACGCCGGCCTACATGAGCCCCGAACAGTGCATGGGCAAGGAAGTGTCGGGCGCTTCCGACCAGTACTCGCTGGGTGTGGTCGCCTACGAGATGCTCACCGGCCAGAAGCTCTTTTCGGCTTCCACGGCCATGGCCATGATGTACGCCCACTTCCACGAGACCCCCCGCCCACTCCGCGAGATCCGCCCCGAGATCCCCCCGGCCCTCGAGGCGACCGTCCTTCGCATGCTGGCCAAGGACGCGTCGGACCGGTGGCCCCGGATCGACGACGCGTTTACGGCTCCCGCGCTCACGCACGACGATCCGACCCGCCAGGAGCTGATGGCGCTGGCGGCGGGTGGACAGAGCGCCCAGCGCGCCTCGCGCATCAGCACGCCCACGAGCCCGATCCCGCCGGCCAAGCGCCCGCTCGGATCAACCACGGCTGCCCCAACCGTCGCGAGTCCGGCCGGGGCCACCGTTGTGCCGCCCGGTGCAACGCGCGAAGCGCCTTCGGTTACTCAGCCCATGTACCCTGGGGCTGGGAGCACCACGCCCGCGGCTTCGGCCCGGCCCACGGCATCGCGGACTCGGTCGTTCCCCCCGGTCGCCCCGAAGAAGAAGCCCAGCTGGCTCTGGCTGCTGGTCGGGGTCGCCGCGCTCGCGGTGGCGGCGATAGGCCTCTGGCTTCGCCCGGGGGCGAAGCCGCCCGTGACCCAGCACTCCGCCGACTCGGTCCACGCTCCCACGACGAGCGCTTCGACCCAGCGACCGGAGAGCGCCAAGGTCGTCGTGCCAGCGAAGCCAACCGCTGCAACCCCTCCGGTTGTTGCGCGGATCGTGATCCGTCAGGCGCGTATCCGGCTGGACGTCGGCAAGACCCAGCCGATCGACGCCAGTCTGCTCACCTCGGGCGGCCAGGCCATTCACGACGGCCGGCCGATGTCCTGGAGGAGCGCGGCGCCCGCGATTGCGACGGTCACGCCGGACGGCCTGGTTCAGGGCGTGGCGCCCGGAGACACGAAGGTGACCCTGGCAGTAGATGGGGTGGAGGCGTCGGTGCCGGTGAGCGTCAAGGCGGCTCCGCCCACCCAGCAGGCGCCCGTGGCCATCGCGGCCCTGCGCGTCCAACCGGAAACGGCCACGGTCCGGATCGGGCAGGAGTCGGTGCTGTCGGCGAAGACGTTAGATGCCCGGGGCAACGAGCTTTCCGGCCGCACGGTGAACTGGCGTTCCTCGGACTCGAGCGTTGTCACGGTCTCACAGGCCGGGAGGCTCGTTGGGCGCGGACCCGGGACTGCGCGCGTGGTGGCCCAGTCCGAGGGCCAATCGGGCATCGCCATGATTACGGTGCCAGCCCTCCCAGTCGCCTCGCTTCGCCTTACGCCGCCCTCAGCCACCCTCAAGCCGGGTGAGTCGGTGACCCTCGGTCTGAGCGTCCTCGCGGGGGACGGCACGCAGCTCAACGATCGCAAGGTGGCGTGGACCAGCAGCGACTCGACCGTGGCGACCGTGGCGAGTGGGCGGGTTTCGGGGAAGGGGCCCGGCTCGGCCAAGGTAACGGCGACGGTGGAGGGGAAGACCGCGTCGATGAGCGTTACGGTCACCAACCCGGCGGCCGACGAAGCCCGCGCCCACGCGAAGGCTGCGGAAGAGATCTCCCACCAGCTCGACGCCTTTGTCGCGGCGCTCAATGCCCAGGATGTGGATCGCCTGAAGGGCGTCTATCCGGGCATGTCAGCCGCGGATGAGCGCAACTGGCGCACCCTGCTGGACAATCCCCAACTCAAGCGCGTCGGTGCCACACACGATCAGCTCCCCGAGCCCGAGGTGACCGGCAACCGGGCAACGGTTCCGTTCGTTCTCCACCTCAAGCCCGAGTACTCGGGCATGCAGGTCAGCCCGCCGCCGCCCGTCAAGTACCGCGCCGAGTTCGGGGATTCCGGCGGCTCCTGGCAACTCATTCGACTCGACCCGGTGAAGTAGCCGGTTTGACAAGTCAGGCACCAAGCCTAGATTCGGCCGATCCACCATCGTCAGGACCGCGTGCCCATGAACCGCCGCCTCGTGTACAACTTGGCCGGCCTCGCCTTGGCCGCCGGCTATGCCGCCCAGGGGTGCAGCACCGACTGCCCCAATTGCCCGGGGCCGCCGGCACATCTGGTGATTTCCCCCCAGACGCCGTACGTCCTGCCAGGTGATACCCTGACTCTTGGTGCCGAAGTGCTGGATCCTTCCGGCCATCTCCTGGCCGGACACCCGGTGCAGTGGCGCTCGCTGGACGACACGGTCGCAACGATCGACAGCACCGGCGTGGCCTTCGGCGTCCAGGCCGGCACGGCGCGCATTGTGGCAACCGCAGCGGGCCTGGCCGACACCGCGCCGTTCGGCGTAGTCACGACCTCCACGTTCTCCAAGCAGGTGTATCCAATTCTCTTTGCCACTTGCGGCATCGGCGGATGCCACGTGACGCCCGGACCCCCGCCCACGATGAATGCGTCGAAGGCGGCGCTCTACACGCAGCTCACGACGGACACCAGCCACTTCGTCTATCCCGGGGACACCACGAAAGGCCTGATTCTCTTCCGGACCCGGGGCGACACCACCGCCGTCATGCCCCCGCAACAGCAGTTGAGCACGCTGTCGCCCGCCGAGTACCACCTGATCGCGGTCTGGATCGCTCAGGGCGCGCTCAACAACTGAGCGCGGCCCACCAAGTCAGAAGTTGTATTCTGCTCCGCCCGTCCAGACGATATTGCCACGAATGCCGCCCGTGTTGAGCGGGAGCAGTGCGTTGGTGACAATCGTGATCCCCGCTCGGGTAAGGAATTTGAACCCGAGGGAGCCGTCGAGAATGTTGTCCGGCCGGTTGGGAATGTTGGTGGGTATCACCTGGCGCTGGTACGGCTGGCTGTAGGTGACGGGCCCGGGCAGGACGAGTGTCCCTCGGGTTGCCTGCCACTGTCCGATCGCATCCACGGCCAGGGTGGCCCAGGGAGCGATCAGTTGGTCGAAGCCGACGGTGGTGAGCACCGCGTCGGTCTGCGCGGAGCCATGGCGGTAGAGGTAACCGGCGTTCAGGTGAGGCGAGAAATTTCCCATGCGCGTCGAGGCGATCGCGAGCGCGCGGAGAGCGAACTCACCGGAGCCGAGGAAGTTCCCTTCGTCACCCGTCGGAAAATGGGCTTCGGCTAGTATGCCTAGGCCGTGGTCCGCGGCTCCGAGGTTCACCTTGAGCCGGCCGACGACGTCGCCGATACCTGTGGCCGAACCGCTGACCGCGGCTCCGGCTGAATAGACGGGATTGGATGCTGTACCGAAGAAGTGAGGGGTGGGCTGCGCGAAGGGAACGATCCGCGCGATGCTCCCTCCCGTCAGATCCGCCCGCACGAAGGGGACCACAACCCCTACGTCGATCCGGTTGGTGAGCCCGTACGTCATATTGAGCGCGGCGACCTGCAGCCGGAGGTCGATGGAGGTGTTGACCTCGATGACGTCGTTCTCGAAGGTTGGGCTTCCCAGCGCGCTGTCTATCTGGAAGGGAGGCGGGCAGGCTCCGCCGGCAGGGGGCGGGGCGCCGGTGGCTCGACAGACATTCTCGTGAGTGAAAGTGAAGGCCACGTTGTCGAGGGGCACCCCGCGGACTGACGTGAACTGCACCCCCGTGACGGTCGTCCCGATAAGGAACCGGCCCTGTCCCAGCGTCTGGACCCGCTCGCCGAAGATCGGACCACCAGAACTCGATGTCGGGACCGGCACGCCTCCGACGATGCTGAACGTTACGCCGCTCGACGCCGTGCTGATTGGCAGGTTGGACACGCCCACCGCGACAGCGCTTCCGAGGAAGCTCAACAGGCTCGCCGTGCCCGAGACGGTGGCACCGATGAAGTGGGTGCCGTGCTGGCTCGTAAGCGATGAATTGAGACAGAGAGGCTGGGGGCAGTCGCCGAAGTGAAAGAGGCCATTCTGGAGGCTGTTACGCAGGTCGCCTTGGGCTCTCAGCGGAGAGACCGCGAGGCCCGCGAGGACCCCGATTCCGGCGGCGGCTCGGAGAAGCGACATGGGCACCAGAGGCTGTTGAGGGGTCCGGATATCATACGGGCCGCGAGGGGCAGGCGCAATCCAGACGTTAGGCTGCGCGGAGTCAGCGCAACAGCCCCTCCAGCAGCACCGCGGTGTCCGTTCGCTGGTCCCGATACTTGACGATGACCGGAGCGTAGAGCGAAAGCCCCATGGCCTGTCCCGGCCCCGAGGTAATGGGGCGCGCGCCGGGGACCACCACCGCTCCCGCCGGAATCTCGAGCGGATGGTCGCCCTCCTTCCGGTAGGTCGCGCCCTTCACGATGTCGAAGACGACCGTGCCGCCGGTCAGGATGGTCCCCGGCGCGAGGACCGCTCGCTCCCGGACGATCGTCCCCTCGTACACCCCGCAGTTGCCCCCGATGAGGGCGTCGTCCTCGACGATGACGGGCAGGGCCCCCACCGGCTCCAGCACCCCACCGATCTGCGCCCCCGCCGAGATGTGGACTCGCTTGCCGATCTGGGCGCAGGAGCCCACCAGAACGTGGCTGTCCACCATGCTGCCCTCGTCCACGTAGGCGCCGACGTTGATGAACGCCGGCGGCAGGACCACCGTTCCCGGCGCCAGGTAGGCGCCGTCCCGGATCGAGGTGCCGCCGGGCACCACCCGGACGCCGTCGGCGAGGGAGAGGTGCTTGAGGGGCCAGGTGTCCTTGTCGTAGAAGGGGAAGGGCCCACCCCGCGCCAGCGGCGCCACCGCGCCGAGCCGGAAGCCCAGCAGGATGCCGCTCTTGACCCAGGCATGTACCACCCAGCGCCCGTCGGCCGCGCGTTCCGCCGCGCGGATGGCGCCCGCGTTGAGGCCCGCTTTGAGCCGCTCGAATGCGCCCAGGGCCGCAGCCGTCTCACCGGCGGGCACGCCTCTGGCGTAGCGTTCCAGCGCGGTCTGGAGCTCGGGCGTCGTCATCGGGAAACCAGCTCCGCGGCCTCGACTCCCGCTGCCTCCAGCGCCGCCAGGAGCGGCGCTCGGCGTGATTCGGACAGCGGGACCAGCGGCAGCCGCAGCACATTCTGGATCCGTCCCATCGCGGCGAGTGCCGCCTTCACCGGGGCCGGGTTGGTCTCGATGAAGTTGGCCTCGAGCAGGGGCAGGACGTGGAACAGGACCTCACGCGCTTCCTCGAGCCGGCCCCTCAGCATGTGGCGCACCAGTTGGCTCATCAGCTTCGGGATCTCGTTCGACGCCACGGAGACGAGGCCATCGCCGCCGGCGGCGATGATCGCGAGGGTCATCCAGTCCTCGCCCGAGAGCACGGCAAAGTGCTCGGGGCGGCCCAGGAGAAGATGCTGCACCTGGGCCAGGTCGCCGGAGGACTCCTTGATGCCGACGATGTTCGGGTGGCTCGCCAGGCGCAGCACCAGATCCGGCTTCATGTTGACCGCGGTGCGCCCCGGCACGTTGTAGAGACAGACCGGAACCGACGAGGCCTCCGCCACCGCCGTGAAGTGGCGCATCAGCCCCTCGGGCGTCGGCTTGTTGTAGTAGGGAGTCGCGGAGAGCAGCCAGGTGACACCCAGCCGGCTCATGCGCCTCGCCTCCTCCACGGCCTGGCGGGTGTCGTTGTGGGTCGCGCCGGCCATCACCGGGATCCGCCCGCGGGCCGATTCCACCACGGTGCTCACCACCAGCTCCCGTTCCTCGGCGCTCAGCGTCTGGGCCTCCCCGGTGCTGCCACACGGCACCAGGAAGTCGATCCCCTCTTCGATCTGCCACTCCACGAGCTTTCGGAGCGCCTCGACGTCCACCGTACCATTCTGCGCGAACGGCGTCACGATCGCCGTTCCGCAACCACCGAGCGCGGTCGTCATGGTTCCTCCCCGAAGAGCATCTGGTCGAATGTGAACACACCCTGCCTCCCTCGAATCCACTCGGCGGCGGCGACCGCCCCGGCGGCAAAGGCCTGCCGGCCCCGGGCGACGTGCTGGAGCCGGATCGATTCGTAGGGACTGTCGTACGTCACCTCATGGGTGCCAGGCACGTGGCCTCCCCGCACGCTGCTGACGGGAAAGGACCGGGTGGGGTCCGCGGCCCGCAGCGCACTCTCGAGGCGGAGAGCCGTGCCGGAGGGCGCGTCCCGCTTGGCCGCGTGATGGGTCTCCACCACGAAGGCCTCGAAGCCGTCGCGACCCCGGAAGCGCCGCGCGAGATCCTCCGCGCACTGGAGGAACAGCTGGACCCCGATCGAGAAATTGGGGCTGTGGAGAAGCGCCGCGCCGTGCGCGGTGACCATCCGGGCCACCTCGGGCAGCCGGTCCATCCAGCCGGTGGTGCCGGAGACCGTCGGGATGGCCAGGCTCGCGAGACGGAGCAGATTGTCCGCGGCCTGGTCGGGGCGGGTGAATTCGATTGCCACATCGGTGCCCTGCAGGCGCTGGGCGGTGAGCGCCGCGCCACCTCTGTTCTCGGCCCCGGTGATGACCGTTCCGACGGTGTGACCGCGGCTCCCCGCCAGCTCGGCGATGGCCCGATTCATCCGGCCGAATCCGATCAGCGCGAGGCGCATAGGTCAGCGCTCGATGTGGCCACGGGCCACCAGCAGTTCCGCGTTCTGGATCGCGGCCCCGGCCGCGCCGCGAACGGTATTGTGGGAGAGGAGCACCATGCGGAGATCGAGAAGATTGCAGGGTCGCACCCGTCCGACCGTCACGGTCATCCCGCGACCCCGGTCGAGGTCGAGACGACTCTGTGGGCGGTCGGCCCGGCGATCCACCTCGATGGGGTGCGCCGGGGTGGAGGGCAGGGCCCCGATGTCCGCCGGGGCCGTAAACCCCTCCAGCGCCGCAATGGCTTCGGCCGGCGTGGCGCGGCGTTCGAGACCGACCGAGACCACCTCGAGGTGCCCGTCCACAACCGGCACCCGGTTGGTATGGGCGGAAACGGCCAGCGGCGCCGGCGTTACCGCCTCGCCGGTCAGGCGCCCCAGGATCTTCATGGTCTCCCGCTCCAGCTTCTCCTCTTCCCCTCCGATGTGCGGGATGACGTTGCCGAGCGCGTCCAGCGACGGAACGCCGGGGTAACCCGCCCCGCTCACGGCCTGCATCGTCGCCACGAACACCTTGGTGACCCCGAAGGCGCGGTGGAGCGGTGCGAGTGCGACCACCAGCCCGGCCGTCGAGCAGTTGGGATTCGCCACGATGGCGCCGGACCAGGCGCGCAAACGCTGCTGCCGGCCCAGCAATGCGAGATGATCCGGGTTCACCTCCGGGATAACGAGCGGGACGTCCTCCTCCATGCGATGGGTGCGGGTGTTGGTCACGACCACCTTGCCAGCCCGCGCAAAGGCCTGCTCCACTTCGCCCGCGGTTTCCGCCTCGATTGCGGAGAAGGCCACCCGCCCCGGCAGGGCCGCCTCGGCACGATGGACGGTCATCGCCGCGACTCGCTCCGGCAGCGCGGTGGGCTCCCGCCAGCGGACGATCTCACCATAACGCCGGCCCGCGCTCTGCTCGGACGCGGCGAGTGCCACGATCTCGAACCATGGATGGTCGGCCAGGAGCCGCACGAATTTCTGACCGACGGTGCCGGTGGCCCCGAGGATGCAGACGGGGATCCGGGAGCTCATCGCACCTCCGGCGCGGCCAAGGGTGCGGCATGTATCGCCAGGAGATCGCGCGTCAGGTCGACGTAGCGGGAGACGCCCGCCAGCAGCTCGGCCTTGGCGATCCGTTCCTGGTCGGTATGCGCCACGCGAATCGAGCCCGGGCCAAGCTGCAACCCCACGCCCCAAGCGGCATGAAACGGGAGGTCACTGGCAAAGCTCACAACCGTCGTCTCCCAGCCGGGCGGTGGGGCGAGCGGGCTCTTGAAATAAGGAAGCTCTGTGGGGAAGCGGACCGAGACCCCCGGCGCGGCGCAGCGCTCGATGTCCCGGCGCAGCTGGTCCGACGGGCCGACCAGTCGCATCAGCAGCTCCGCCCGCGCGGAGGGGGCAAGAACATTGGGCGCTACGCCGCCCTCGATGACCCCGATGTTCAAGGTTCCCCCTCCGAGCATCGGGTCGGTGGGGAGCGGCAGGCGGCGCAGCCGCTCCAGGGTATCGAGCAGGGGAAGGACCGCGGAACGTCCTTCGTCCGGGTACGCCGAATGGGCTGCCTGCCCGCTGGATTCGAGCACGATCTTGAGCGAGCCCTTCTGCCCGATGCTGAGGCGATTCTCGGTCGGTTCCCCGTTGATCAGGAACTGTCCTTTCGGCGTCAGCGCCGGCGCCGCCTGGGCCCCATCCGAGCCATTCTCCTCTCCCACCACGAACAGGAGCCCGACCCGATCCTCGCCCGCCGAGTGGAGCTGGTCGGCCGCGGCCACCATGGCGGCCGCGATCCCCTTGGCGTCGCAGGTTCCCCGGCCATGGAGAAAGGTCGCATCCTCCCCGAGCGGCAGGTACGGCGGCACGCAGTCGAGGTGGGTGGAGAAGACGACCGTCGGGGGCTGGCGGAAGGCGTAGAGATTCTCCCGGCCCGCGGTGACCGGCTGGCGGGTGACCCGATACCCCAGGCGATCGAGCAGCCCTGCCAGCAGGTCGACGGCCGGTCCCTCCCGCCCAGTCGGTGTCTCAAGCGCCACCAGCTCCCTGGTCAGCGCGATCGGATCGACCACATCACCTCCTCGTCTACGCCGCACACGAGCGGCAAACAAAAAGCCCCGCCGGTATATCGCGGCAGGGCGTCAGTGCTCAGTCAGGTCGATATCGTTAGACTGGCCGTCGCTCGCCGCGCGCGGTCATGGGCTTCTTGGAAGTACGCTTGCTCGTCACGAGCGGCAGGGCCTGTTGCATGGGTCAATAGTAGGCCGGGTCCGGTTGTCCCACAAGAGCCCGCCGTGGTTCCGCCTAGTGAGCGGGCTCGCCGTACCATGCGCCGAGCCGGGCGGCGAGCGCCCGGGGAACGAGGCGGGTGGACCAGGCGAGGATGCGAAACGGGAAGTAGGGGATCACGTGGCAATCGTCGCGCTCGTAGGCGCGGAGGGCGCGCCGAGCCACTACCGCGGGCGATTGCAGCAGCCAGGCCGGTGGCTTCAGGGTGAAGCGGTTGCTCTCGAAGAAGCCGGTGTCCACGGGTCCGGGTGAGCAGCAGCAGCAGCGGAGGCCGGTGCCGCGGAGCCCCACCCAGACGGCCTCGCTCCAGGTGAGGAGGTATGCCTTCGAGGCGGAGTAGACCGGCAGCCACTGAAGGCCCTGCCAGGCGGCGGTCGAGGCGATCGTGAGAATGCCCCCGCGCCGGCGCTGCAGCATGCCGGGGAGAAGGCGGGCCGCGAGCTCGGTGGCCGCGCGGATGTTGACGTCGATCGTCGGCAGCTGGAGTTCGGCCGGCAGCTGGTGGAAGCGTCCCTGCGGGCCGACCCCCGCGTTGTTGATGAAATGGTCGATCACCAGGCCCCGGGACTGTACTTCCCTGAGGAGCCACGCCGGGGTGTCCGGATGGGCGAGGTCGGCGGGGAGGGTGACGACCGTGGCCCCCGCGGCCCGAAGCCGGCCGGCGATGCGCTCCAGCGCCTCCGCCCCGCGGGCGACCAGCACCAGCGTGACCCCCCGGGACGCCAGCGCCTCGGCGAGAGCCGCCCCCAGCCCGCGCGAGCCCCCGGTGACGAGCGCGGTCGTGCCCTTCCAGATCCCGGTCATGTGCATATGATCGCGCGCCGGTGGCGGTCCCGCCAGCAGCCTAGCGCCGCCGTGACGGGAGCAGCGAGAGCGCGACGGCCCCGGTCAGCACGAGCAGGATGATGCCGAGCGACAGCGCCGTCGAGATCTCGATCCAGGCGGCGGTGACCATCTTGGCACCCACGAAGAGCAGGATGAGGGCCACGCCGGGCTTGAGATACTCGAAACGTTCCATCGCGCCGGCCAGGAGGAAATAGAGCGCCCGGAGCCCGAGGATCGCGAAGAGATTCGAAGAGTAGACCACGAACGGATCACGTGTCACGGCGAAGACCGCCGGGATGCTGTCGATCGCGAAAACGAGGTCACTCCACTCGACGACCAGCACCACGAGGAGGAGCGGGGTGGCGAGCCAGGTAGCTCCCCGTCGGATCAGGAAGTGCGATCCCTCGTAGCCATCGGTGACCGGGAACAGGCGCCGCGCGAGCCGCACTAACGGGTTCCGCTGCGGCTCGACGCGGACCTCGCCGCCCTTGAACATCCGGAGCCCGGTGAGCAGCAGGATTCCACCGAAGACGTAGACGATCCAATCGAAGCGCTTGAGCAGGAGCGTGCCCGCGACGATCATCACGCCGCGCATGAGCATGGCGCCGAAGATGCCCCACTTGAGCACCCGCGGCTGGAGCAGGGCCGGAACGTCGAAGTAGTGGAAAATGAGGAGAAAGACGAACAGGTTGTCGACGCTCAGGGAGAGCTCGATCAGATACCCCGCGTAGTACTCGAGCGCGGTCTGGTGCCCCACCTCCCACCAGAGAAAGCCCCCGAACAGCATCGCGACGACGACAATCGTGATGCTCCAGGCCACCGCTTCCCGCGCCGCGACCTGATGGGGTCGCCGGTTGAGCAGGGCGAGGTCCACGGTGAGAAGCACCGCGATTGTCAGGACGAAGGTGAGCCAGACGGCGGGCGAATGGGTAGTCACGGTCCATCCTCAAGCAAAAGAGCGAGCCCTTCTCCGGGATCGACCGGGGCGGGCGCCTGCCCGCTCCGATCTGCCCAGTCGAAGGTCTCGCTCAGACAACAGCCCGGCCGTGTCCCGGTCGCACCGCGCGGACGGCGCTTCCGTCCGCGGTCTTGACGATGGACCGTCCGCCCGAAGGCGGAGGAGCTACTCCCCTTGTGCTCGCACAAGCTAGGACTCCGCGGGTTAGGCGTCAACCTCGACGCCGCGCCAGTGAAGCGCCCGCACCAGGAGTCCGCCGTTCGTGGTGCGGAACAGCTCGCGGAAGGGAAGCCCCGTCGCCCGTTCGAACGGATGCCCCGGAACCAGCATGGTTACGCTCCAGTCGCGCAATCGGAGCGCGACTTGCCCCAGGCGGGCATAGAGATCCCGGAGCTGACGCGAGGCGCCGACCCGCACCCCGTAGGGCGGGTTGGTGACGACCGCGCCGCTCGACTCCGGAAACGCCAGCGAAGAGAGCGCGGCCTCGCGGAACTCCACGTCGTTGAGCACGCCGGCTCGGCCGGCGTTCTCACGGCCCGCCGCCACCGCGCCGGCATCGCGATCCGCGGCCACGATGGGAGCGGGGGCGCGAGCGAGGCTGGCCGCGCGGGCCGCATCGACGAGCGTCCGCCACTCACGGTCGTCCCACGCTGACCAGCGGCGAAAAGCAAATGCGCGGTCGAGGCCCGGCGGGAGGCGCCGGGCGATCCGCGCCGCCTCAATTGGAATCGTCCCCGAGCCCGCAAACGGATCCACCAGGGGCTGTTCCGGCCACCAGCCGCTGGCCAGGATGAGTGCCGCCGCGAGCGTCTCGCGAAGCGGCGCCTTGCCGGTCTGCAGCCGGTACCCGCGGCGATGCAGCAGCTCTCCGGAACTGTCCAGGCTCACCAGGCACTCGTCACGAAGCAGTCGCACCACCACGAGTTCCGGCGCTGTGGTATCGTCGCTCTGTGGGCCGCTCTGCCCCCGGGCCGCGCGCGCAATTCGCTCGCCGATTGCCTTCTGGTGGAAGAGGCGGGACTTCCTGGATGTCACCCGCACCGTAATGCGCGCGCCAGGCGGCAGCCACGCCTGCCAGGGGAGCTCGCCGGACTTCCGTTCCAGCTCGCCGAGCGCTCGCGCTCGAAAGCTCCCGAGACGGAGAAGCACTCGGCTCGCGGTCCGAAGCCACAGGTTGGCCCGGGCAAGGTCGAGCAGGGTTCCCGAAAAGGAAACGCCTCCCGGCTCGATACCGGACGGCGGCAGGCCCAGCGCCTCGAGCTCCGCGGCGGCCAGCAGCTCCAGCCCGGGGGCCGTGACGGCGTACAGCGAGAGTGTGCCACTCATCTGCGGTGCCGCGCGCGCCTCCTAGAACGGCGGCAGGGCGACATGCCCGGTCCCCTCGAGGGGGATGGCGAGAGCAGTGGCGCCGGGCGGAGTCTCGGGCTGTCCCTGCGGGATGATCAGCAGCGCGTTGGCCTTGACCATCGAGCTCAGGATCCCCGACCCCTGGGCGCCGGTCAGGCGCGCTTCCGGGCCGGTCGGGCCCTCTGAGACGACCACCCGCAGAAAGTGCTGCAGGTGAGGCGCGACGCGGATCGGTTCGGCAACCCGGACGGCCACGGCCCGCCGGAAACAGTTGCGGTGTCCGGCCAGCCGGCGGATGGCGGATCGGCCGAAGAGCTCGAAGGTGACCATCGCACTGACCGGATTGCCGGGGAGCCCGAGCCATGGCAATGGGCCAAGCATACCGAAGCCGACGGGCGCCCCCGGCCGCATCGCCAGTCGCCAGAACGCGAGCTCGGCTCCCAGTTCCGCCATCACCGCGCGCAGGTGGTCGTGCTCGCCCACGCTGATCCCCGCGGTCGTGATCAACAGGTCACATGCGGGAGCGCCCGAGAGGTGGTCCCGGAGGCTGTCCCGGGTGTCTCGGGCGATGCCCAGGTCAACGGGCTCTCCGCCGGCCCGCCGGATCTGGGCTCGCAGGCTGTGGGAATTCGAGCTCCCGATCTTGCGACCGCTCAGGATCTGGTCCGGCTGATCGACATCGGCGATCTCATCGCCGCTGGAGAGAAGCCCCACTCGGGGCCGCCGGTAGATCATCGGATTGGCCACGCCGAGGGCCGCCAGCATCCCCAGCTGGGCCGGCCCGAGCACGGTGCCGATTGGGAGGGCGAGGGTCCCCCTGCGGATGTCTTCCCCGGCGGCACGCACGTTCATTCCCGCGTCGCGGTCATCGAAGATCCGGACGACCTGTGCGCCCTGGTCGGTATCCTCCTGACGAATGACCGAGTCCGCTCCTTCGGGCAGCGGGGCTCCGGTAAAGATCCGGGCGCAGGTGCCGGCGGAGAGGGTACGCGAGGGGAACGCCCCGGCCGGGATGCTTTCGAGGACCTGGAGAGTGGTCGGGCGCTCCGGTCGGGCGCCCCGAACGTCCTGGCTTCTGGCCGCGTAGCCGTCCATCGCGGAGTTGGGCCAGGCCGGAAGGTCGAGCGGGCTCGTGATGTCCTCGGCGAGCACGGCGTCGAGCGCGTCGTCGAGAGGAACGCGGAGCGCGGGCTGGGGGCGGACGTGCTCGAGAATCCTGAGCGCCGCCTCGCGCGGCGCGAGCGGGGAGCTCACCTCAGAGCGGTCGGGCTCGATCCCAGGCCATGTTGGCGAGGAGGTGGAGCCACATGGTGTCGTGAAAGCGGAGTACCGGCACGGGAGCCTCGAACCGGTCCTCGTCGGTGACGATCGCCAGCCATTCACTCGCGTTGGATGCGGCTGGGTCGTACAGGGGAGTCCGGCCGGACCCCCGCCGGAAAACCTCGATCTTGGGGAGCGGAGCCTCGGGAAATCCCTCGACGATCACCAGGTCGGCGCCCTGAAGGTGGGTCCGTGCCAGGGCTACCGGATCCTTGAGGTCGGGACTCCGCAGATACAGCAGGCCGTACTCCGGCGCGATCACCAGCGCCCGCTCCACCTTGCCATCGAAGAACGGGTCCTGGGGATCGGTCCGGCGGCTTACCGGTGGATTGCCCGGTCCGATGGTCATCACCCGGCGGCCCTTGCGCACGAATTCCGCCGCGAGCGCGACCACCAATGTGGTCTTGCCCGCGCCCTTGCCGCCGATCACCGAGAGGATTCGCGTTTCCGCCACAGCCGTTCGGCCTCCGCGAGGTCGTCGGTCGTGTTGACATTGAAGAACAGGAGCGCGGGATCGCCGATCTGCCGGACCCGCACCGGGGAGAGCATACTGACTTTAATGCGATCATGGAAGCCGACCGCTCGGAGATCGCCGGCATCTAGCGTGGCGGCGATGGCCGGCCCTGCCCCTGGTCCGTAGGCGGCGCAAAGCGGCTCGAGGCCTCGTGGGCCGCCACTCGCGGGGAGACAGGCGTCCTGGCCGTCGAGCCCGTCCGCCAGCGCCCGAAGCAGCTCCGGGGTGACGAAAGGCATGTCCCACGCGGCCACGACCACGGGAGCCGGAGCGGCCACGACGGCCGTATAGATCCCGCCCAGGGCCCCGGCCCCGGGCCGCAGGTCGGAGACGACCCGGAGGCCGGGGTGCCACGACGCCGCCTCGCCCGCGTTGGCGACAAGCAGTGGCGGGGCGCCCAGCGCAGTCTGGAACGCGGCCACCAGCCGGTCGAGGATCCGCTCCCCGCCGACCCGGAGCAGCCCTTTGGGAACCCCGCCCAGTCGCGTGGCCCCCCCGCCCGCGATGATGGCTCCCTGGGTCAGTACCGTCTCCCGTGGCGCCGTTCAAGGACGACGTCAAACGCGACTGTCAGGCTGAAGAGGTGCTCGCCCCGTATGGTGTTCGGGGGAACGATGCCCTGGTGCGATGTGGGGCCCGTGATGACCGGAATCCAGGTCCAGTTGTCGCGGCCCTCGACGCGCAGCTGATAGCCCCGACCCACGACCGCGACCAGCCCCATCCCGACCGACAGATAGGGCCGGATGGAGCTGGATTGATCCTCGGTGTAGATCTGGAGCTCCGCCTGCTCGGAGTCGGGGGTGACGGTGGGCGGCACCTTGTAGGTTCCGGAGGTGCGGATGAAGCTCTGCTGCGTGATGAGCATGCCGGCATTGGCGCGGACGTAGGGATGCACAACGTGCTGGCTCAGGACCCTATAGATCCCTCCCACCGAGAGCGAGGCGGAAGTCGCGGCGTTCTCCGCTCCCTGAATGCTGCTGCAGACCTGGTTGGTGAGGGCCTGCCCCTGGGTGTAGACGAGGCTGCAGGCATCGCGGGTGCCGATGCCCAGGATCTGAGCTTCGACGTTGAACCCGAAGTGCTCCCCCGGAAAGTAGGTACCGGAGAAGACGACATCGAGGGAGCTTCTGAGGCTGCGGCTCAGCGAGAGAGTGTCCGTGTCGCCCGCGTCGACCACCAGCGCCTGCTTGCGGATGTTCCAGAGCGTTCCCCCCGCGAACGTTCCTCCGATGCCGATGCTCAAGGCGAGACGCGCCACGTCGGCAGTGGCCTGGGCGGCGAGGCTCGCGGGGAGCGTCGTGGCGATGAGGAGAATGCGGAGAAGCGACGAAGCCCGCATCGGTGGTTCGATGCCTCCAATCGACAGGGAACGGTCCGGGGCCTGGTCTGGCTGGAAGTGCCGGCGCACCCAGCCGTGGTACACCGCGCGAGGGGAGACGGTGGCCGTTTCAACGAGCACACACGGCCGCTTGGGCCTTCCGCCCAGGCCTGACAGAAGCGCGGAGCCTGGTCTCCGTCGCTAGAAGCCGAACCCCAGCCCGACCCGGAACTCCCGGTTGCCGGTCCACTCGGTCAGGCTGCCTCCCTTGAGCACCGAGTTCGGCTTGGTGGGATCCGAGGAAGGCTGCGCCGCCGGCTCGACGTTGTAGGAGGAGGGATAGGACAGCTTCCAGAGCAGGTCCCGGATCTCGAGCCGCACCTGAATCGAGTTACCCAGCATGACCCGAACTCCTGCCGTGGGCGCGAGGTAGATCTTGGTCCCGAACTTGTAGCCGCTCGAATCCGGGTGGCCGGCGGGAAGGCCGGAGCCGACCGCGACTCCGATCGAGCCCGCCAGGTACGGGGCGAGGTGATTCCAGGACTTCTTCCCCGTGAGGTTGAGCTGGATCGCCGTCTCGATCATGACCACGTTCTGGCTCACCGGGCCGGAGACCCGCTTCGCGACGCTGTCCGCCGCGCTCACGATCAGCCGCTCGAGATCGGCGTAGCCCAGGGCAAACCCGAACTGAACCGGTGTGCCCGCCCGGATGTCAAAGCGCACCCCGTAACTCGATCCGTGGTGCGGGCCGACGCCGATGACGCCCCCGCCTCCGCCGACGCTTCCGTAGAGAGCGGTCACGGACATGCCGGGGACGATGTCCCGGTAGGGGGAGCTGCCCGGGGGATGTCCGACCTGCGCGGCCGCGGGAGTCCACGCGGCGGCGAGCGCCAGGATCAGGGCAGTGGCGGTGAATCGAAAACCGTGCATGCGTCTGGTGGTTCGAGGGAAAGCCGTCCCGGCGATTCTACGGGCCCACCGGGCTGGGGGAATCTAGTCCGGCGAGGCCCGCGGGGGAGCCTCGCCCCCAGGCGCCGCTCAGTGAGCCGCGAGGTCGCGGCCGGTCATTTCCGGCGGCGGCTCGATGCCGAGGAGACGGAGCAGCGTGGGCCCGACGTCACAGAGGGCGCCGCCCAAACGGAGCGGATTGTCGCCGCAGCCCACGGCGACGAAGGGAACCGGGTTGGTGGTATGCGCGGTGTGTGGGCCGCCGGTCTCCGGGTCGATCATGAGCTCGCAGTTTCCATGATCGGCGGTGACCAGCACCGTTGCCCGCGCCCGGTCGGCCGCCGCCAGGATCCGGCCGAGGCACTCGTCGACCGTCTCGACGGCACGGATCACCGCGGGCAGCACGCCGGTGTGCCCGACCATGTCGGCGTTCGCGAAGTTGCAGAGGAGGAAGTCGTGCGTCTTCTGGTCGAGCGCGTGGAGCACCACATCGGTGATTCCCGCGGCGCTCATTTCGGGCGCCAGGTCGTATGTGGCCACCTTCTGGGACGGCACCAGGATTCGTTCCTCACCCCGGTAGGGGGGCTCGTAGCCTCCATTGAAGAAGTAGGTGACGTGCGGGTACTTCTCGGTCTCCGCCGTGCGGAGCTGGGTCCGCCCGTGATCCGCGAGGACCTCGGCCACGATGTGCGCCATCGTGAACGGAGGAAAGGCCTGGGGCACGGGGAAGGTCCGGTCATACTGCGTCATCGTGACCAGCGCCACGTGGGGGCGGTCCGGAACGGGGAATCCGTCGAAGCTCTCGATGACCAGCGCCCGGACGATCTGCCGCATCCGGTCGCTCCGATAATTGAAGCACAGCACGCCGTCTCCGTCCCGGAGCAGGGCCACTGGCGCGCCCCGGTCCTGGAGAACGATCGGCCGGATGAACTCGTCGGTCTCGCCGCGCGCCAGTGCGGCCTGGACCGCCTGCACCGCGTCCTCGGCCAGGGTCCCGGTGCCGTGCACCATCGCGTCGTAGGCGATGCGGGTACGCTCCCAGCGCCGGTCCCGATCCATCCCGTAGTAACGACCGACCAGGGACGCGATTGCGGCCCGGCCCGGGGCGAGCCGCCGGCAGTCCTGTTCCAGCTTCCGGACCACCTGGTCCGCGATGGTCGGGAGCGTGTCCCGTCCGTCGAGGAATCCGTGGATGGCGATACGGGGGACGTCGTAGCGGACGCCGAGCTCGATGCAGGCGAGCAGGTGCTCGTCGATCGCGTGCACGCCCCCCGGTCCCAGCAGGCCGATGAGGTGCAGCGTGCCGCCGGTCTGACGCAGCCGCTCGCAGAGCGCCTTGAGTGGTTCGATGTTGAAGAAGTCGCCGCGGCGAATGCTGTCCGAGATGCGGACCAGATCCTGGGGCACCACGCGCCCGGCACCGAGATTCAGGTGCCCAACCTCCGAGTTCCCCATCTGGCCTTCGGGGAGCCCGACCGCCAGGCCGCTTGCTGCGAGGAGGGTGCGGGGATGACCGGACCAGAGTCGGTGCCAGTTCGGGGTCCGGGCCAACTCGATCGCGTTGCCGTCACGGCTCTCGCGGTAGCCCCACCCATCCAATACGAGCAGGACCACCGGCCCCGCCGGTCCGCGCATGTTTGACATGACTCTCCGGCGTTTCTACAATCGAGACCGTGCCTTACGCGCCAGAATCTAGTCCTGCCTGGTGCCGCCAACCAGCCTTGGCCGCGCTCATGGTGCTGCTGCTCGCGGGGTCCCTCGAGGCGCAGAGCAGCGTTCGCTTGAGCGCCGATGCCCGCATCCGCAAGGCACCGGGCGCGCAGCTGATCGGCACCCTGCTCGCCGGCTCCGACGTGGTCCTGGGGAAGACTCAGGGCAGCGCGCGTGAGGTCCAGCTCCAGGGCTGGATTCCCGCGGGGTCGGTTCGGTCGACCAAGCGCGACGGCTTCGATCTGCTCGTCGCCAAGCGCCCCGAGGAAGTGCTCCGGGCCAAGCCCGACGGCCCGGTCATCGCTCGACTCACCGTAGGCGTCGGGCTGAGCCGGGCCGAGACGCAAGGCACCTGGGTGAGAGTGCAGCGGACCGTGTGGGTCGACCAGAAGGGCTTGGCCACCGGCTCGACCACCGCCAGCGCGCCGGCCGCTCCGGCCGGCGATCAGGCCGCGTTCGTGCACAAGGCGCCCCTGGTGGCCGCGCCGGGCGGCGGTGACGTCGGAAGCGCGGACTCGGGGGCCGCCGCCCACGTCCTCTCCTCGATCGAGGGCTGGACCCACGTGCAGATCGATGCCTGGGTGCCGGACAGCTTCCTCCACTCCACCGACAGCCAGGTCCTGGTGGGCGTGAGTGAAGCGGAGGTCCGGGCCGACCCGGCGCGCTACGTGGGCAAGCTGGTGGAATGGCGGGTGCAGTTCATCGCTCTCCAGAAAGCCGACGAGCTGCGCCCCGAGATTCCCATGGGCCAACCCTATCTCCTCACCCGCGGGCCCCTGCCGGAACCCGGCTTCGTTTACGTCGTAGTGCCTTCCACGATGGCGGCGCAGTTTCAGTCGGTCCCGGCCCTCAAGGAGCTGACGATCCGGGGCACCATCCGGTCGGCGAGTACGAAGTACCTGCCGACCCCGGTGCTGGATCTGGCGGAAGTAGTCCGGGGCCTCAAGAATTAGGACGGAAGGCGGGGTGGCATGAACGATCTGTTGCGGCAGCGCATCCTGCGGCGCCTCGAAGGGTTGCCTGACGAGCGCGCCTACCAGATCCTCGACTACATCGAGTTTCTGGAGAGCAAGTACGCCGAGCGGGCCATGCCGTCCGGGCTGCTCGCGAAGATCACCGAAACGGTCGAAGACACCATGCGCGCCGCGAAGCTGCCGGTGCAGGCCATCAGCGGGACGGCCAGCGTGGTGGACAGTGCGAGCCGGATCATGAAAGGCCTCGCCGCCGCCGGCCAGGCCGTCGTGGACGAGGCGATGAAGGCCGCGGGCAAGTCGCCCGAGGCCACTCCGCCCGCCGTCCCACCTTCCTCCTCCCAGCCGCGACAGGCGGACGGCTGATCGCTCGAGGCTCTCCATGAGCGCCCCCACCAAGGCCCCCGTGGCGCAGTTCGTCCAGGGGATCGGACCTCTTGCGGCCGTCTCCATGGTCGTCGGCACGATGATCGGATCGGGGATCTTCATCGTCTCCGCCGACATCGCCCGTCAGGTCAACGCCTGGGGGCCTGCCGCCTTGCTGCTGATCTGGCTGGTCACGGGGGTCATGACGGTCGTGGGAGCGCTCACCTACGCGGAGCTGGCGGCGATGATGCCCACGGCGGGCGGTCAGTACGTGTTCCTGCGGGAAGGGCTGTCGCCCCTGGTCGGCTTCCTGTTCGGCTGGACGCTCTTTACGGTCATTCAGACCGGGACGATCGCCGCGGTCGCGGTGGCATTCGGCAAGTTCCTGAGCGTGCTGATGCCTGGTATCACCCCCGACGTGTTCCTCTCCCTCGGGCACCTGCCCATGCCCGGCGGCGCGATCCAGCTGGGAGTTTCCTGGCAGCGGCTGGTGGCGCTGGTCGTGGTGGCCGCCCTGACCGTGGTGAACGTGCGGGGGGTGCGCCTCGGTGCGACGGTGCAGACGATCTTCGCGGTAGCCAAGGTTGGAGCACTGGCGGCGCTGGTCCTGCTGGGCCTGTCGGTGGCGCCGCGCTCGCCGATGGTGGAGGCGCAGCCCTTCTTCGGCAGCGGGGCGTGGACGCTGGCGCTGGTCCCCATCCTGGGCGCGGCCATGGTGGGCTCGCTCTTTTCGGCCGATGCCTGGAACAACGTGACCTTCGCCGCCGCCGAGGTCCGCGACCCGAAGCGGAACCTCCCGCTCGCACTTGGCCTGGGCACCGCGACGGTGTCGATCCTCTATCTCCTGGCCAACGTCGCCTACCTGCGGATCCTCCCCTTCGCCGGCGATCCAGGGGGGACCACCGCCCTCGCGCGGGGCATCCAGTACGCGGCCCAGGACCGGGTCGGCACCGCCATCGCGGAGGTCGTCTTCGGCCCGGCCGGAGCGGGGCTGATGGCCATCGCCATCATGCTGTCCACGTTCGGCTGCGTGAATGGCCTGGTGCTGGCCGGCCCGCGGGTCTATTACGCGATGGCCGAGGATGGGCTCTTCTTCTCGCGGGCCGGGCGACTCGATCCCCGCTTCAAGACGCCGGTCTTCGGCCTGGTGGCACAAGCCCTCTGGGCGATGATCCTCTGCCTGAGCGGCACCTACGGCAACCTGCTCGACTACGTCATCTTCGCCTCGCTCCTCTTCTACTTCTTCACCGTGCTGGCCCTGTTCCGCCTCAGGCGGACCGCGCCGGACTGCCCGCGACCGGTCAAGGCGTTCGGCTACCCGGTGATTCCCGGGCTCTACCTGGTCTCGGTTGCGGTGCTGATGGTGATCCTCCTGTTCCGGAAGCCGCTGTACACCTGGCCGGGGCTCCTGATTGTGGCCTTGGGTGTCCCGGTGTACTACGCGTGGCGGAGGCAGCGCGCCTGAGCCCGCGCCTTGCGCCCCCCGCGCGCCGGGCCGTAGACTTAAGGATGGAACACCCAAATCAACCTCGCGCCCGAACCACATGAGCACCCTCCGATCCGGACTGGCGCTCACGTTCGACGACGTGCTGCTGGTGCCGGGCCACTCCACGATCCATCCCCGCCAGGTTTCCGTTCAGAGCCGTCTCACGCGCGCCATTCCGCTCAACATCCCGCTGGTTTCCGCCGCTATGGACACCGTGACGGAAGCTGGGATGGCGATCGCGATGGCGCGCGCCGGGGGCATGGGCGTGATTCACAAGAACATGTCGATCGAGAAGCAGGCCGCGGAGGTGGATCGCGTGAAGCGGAGCGAGAGCGGCATGATCCTCGACCCGATCACCCTCGGTCCGGACCGGCCGCTGCGTGAAGCAGTCGCGGCGATGGCGCGCTACCACATCTCCGGCGTGCCCGTGGTGGATCAGCGGGGGATGCTGGTCGGCATCATCACCAACCGGGACCTCCAGTTCGAGCGAAATCTGGACCAGGCGATTCGCGAAGTGATGACGAAGGAAGAGCTCATCACGGCACCGGTGGGCACCGGCCTGGAGGAGGCCGAGCGCATCCTGGCCAAGCACCGGATCGAGAAGCTGCCGGTGGTGGACAAGCAGGGCCGGCTCAAGGGCCTCATCACGGTGAAGGACATCTTCAAGCGCAAACAGTACCCCGAGGCCAACAAGGACGAGCATGGCCGGTTGCGCGTGGCGGCGGCGGTCGGGTCGACCGACGAGGCGCTGGATCGGGCCCGGGCGCTCAAGGCCGCGGGAGCGGACGCGATCGTGGTGGATTCCGCCCACGGGCACAGCGAGGGCGTGCTCCAGATGGTCCAGCGGCTGCGCGAGGCCCTGCCCGACGTGCAGCTGATCGGAGGGAACGTGGCCACGGAGAGCGGAGCCCGGGAGCTGGTGCGGCGGGGGGTCGATGCCGTGAAGGTGGGCGTCGGGCCCGGGAGCATCTGCACCACGCGCGTGGTCACCGGCGTGGGCGTGCCGCAGGTGACGGCGATCCTCGACGCGGTGCGGGGGGCCGGGGACGTTCCCGTCATCGCCGATGGAGGCATCAAGTACTCGGGCGACGTCGTAAAAGCCCTGGCCGCCGGCGCCAGCTCGGTCATGATGGGATCGATGCTGGCCGGCACCGATGAGAGCCCGGGCGAATCGATCCTGGCGGAGGGACGGCGCTTCAAGGCGATTCGGGGCATGGGGAGCCTTACCGCGATGCAGGAGGGGTCCGCGGATCGCTACTTCCAGGAGGGGGAGCTTTCCTCGTCGAAGATGGTGCCGGAGGGCATCGAAGGGCGCGTCCCCTACAAGGGCCCCGCCGCCGACGTGCTGTTCCAGATGGTGGGTGGGCTCCGGAGCGGCATGGGCTACTGCGGGGTGGCCACGATCGCGGCTCTGGCGCGGGAGGTCGAAATGGTGCAAATCACCAGCGCCGGGCTCCGGGAATCGCACCCGCACGACGTCCACATCACGCGGGAAGCACCGAACTACAACGTCTGACCCAGCAGCGGCTGTTCATCAGGAACCGGCCGGAGGACCGGCGCCGGCATCGTGTCACCTCACGTTGTCTTTCCTCACTCTCTCTCGGAGAGCGTCATGGACCTGTTCCGCCGCAAGAGTGTCACCGACCTCCAGACCGAGGCGCTGACCGACAACAGCCTGAAGCGAGCCCTGAGCGCGTGGAATCTGACCCTGCTCGGCATCGGTGCCATCATCGGCACCGGCATCTTCGTGCTGACCGGGACCGTCGCCGCCCAGAACTCCGGGCCAGCGGTCGTGCTGTCGTTCGTGCTCGCGGGCGTGGCCTCGATCTTCGCCGCGCTCTGCTACGCCGAATTCGCCTCACTGGTGCCGATGGCGGGCAGCGCCTACACCTACGGGTACGCGACGCTCGGCGAGTTCGTGGCATGGGTGATCGGGTGGGACCTGATCCTGGAGTACGCGCTGGGGGCGGTGACGGTCGCGATCGGCTGGTCGGGGTACGTCGTCTCCTTCCTGAAGGACATCGGCATCAACGTCCCGGCCAGGTTGAGCGCGGCGCACGGAGTGCCGGTGACGCTCGCGGATGGGAGCACCGTCACCTCGGTCTTCAACCTGCCGGCGGTGGTGATCATCGCCATCGTCACCACGCTCCTGGTGGTGGGGATCCGGGAATCCGCGAACGTGAACAACGTGATCGTGTTCGTGAAGGTCGCCGTGGTGATCCTGTTCATCGTGGGCGCCGCGGGCGCGGTGCACGCGGCGAACTGGCATCCCTTCATACCGCCGCAGACGATCGGCCCCGACGGCCAGCCGGTCCGGGGCGCGTTCGGCTGGGACGGGGTGGTGGCCGGCGCCGGTGTGGTGTTCTTCGCGTACATCGGCTTCGATGCCGTGAGCACCGCCGCCCAGGAGGCGAAGAACCCCCAGCGCGACATGCCGGTCGGCATCATCGGCTCACTTCTCATCTGTACCGTCCTCTACATCCTCGTCTCCGGCATCGCCACCGGCGTGATGTCGTATACCGAACTCAACGTTCCCGACCCGATCGCCGTGGTCGCCGACCGGGCCGGGCTCGGGTGGCTGTCGACGCTCATCAAGCTGGGCGCCATTGCCGGCCTCTCGTCGGTCATTCTCGTGATGCTGCTCGGGCAGTCCCGGGTGTTCTACAGCATGGCCCGCGACGGACTGCTGCCGCAGTTCGTCAACAACGTGCACCCGAAGTTCAAGACGCCGTGGATCACCTCCATCGTGACCGGCTTGGCCGTGGCCGTCCCCTCCGGCTGGTTCACGGTGCGGGAAGCCGGGAGCCTGGTCTCGATCGGCACCCTGCTGGCATTCGTGATCGTGTCCGTCGGCATCCTGGTGCTCCGCGTCCGCGAGCCCAATCTGGAACGGCCATTCCGGGCCCCGCTGGTCTGGGCGACCGCGCCGCTCGGCGCGATCTCCGCCGTCTACCTCATGATCCATCTCGAGATGAGGACCTGGGAACGGCTGGTGATCTGGCTGGTGATCGGGCTCGTGGTCTACTTCACCTATGGAGTACGCAACTCGCGCCTGGCCAGACGCTAGCGCGCGGCCGCTGGTGCCGGCCCGGCGGGATCCGACTTGGCCCCGCCGGGCCGCGCCGTATCTTTACCGCCCATGACTTCCCTGTCCACTGAGCGTGAGGCGGTCGCGCTGGCCTTCGCACGGGCGTTGCGACCCGGCCAGCGGATCTGCATCACTACGCACGTGAACCCTGACGGTGACGGCCTCGGAAGCGAGGCCGGCCTGGTGCACCTCCTCCGGGCCAGGGGGCTCGACGCCGTCGTGACCAATCCGTCGCCCACCCCGGACCGGTACCACTTTCTCTTCAAGGAGCTCCCCGGCGTGGACCGGACGTCCGAGGCCGTGAAGGAGCTGCGGCGAGCGGACGCGATCGTGGTGTTGGACATCTCCGATGTCGGCCGCCTCGGGATGCTGAGCCAGACGGTTCTGGAGCGCGGGGTGCCCGTCGCCTGCATCGACCACCACGTGAGCCAGGGGCACCTCCCCGAGGGTCCGCGGTTCGTGGACCCCGAGGCGTCTGCCACCGGGGAACTCGTCTACGCGCTGGCCGTGGCCAACCGATGGCCGCTCACGCCACTCGCCGCGCGCGCCTTGTACGTGGCGATTCTCACTGATACCGGGGCCTTCCGGTTCAGCAACACCAAGCCCGCCGTGCTTCGCGCCGCCGCGGCGCTGCTGGAAACGGGCCTCGACCCAGAGCAGATCTATCTTGACGTGTACGCCAACGCGCCGGAGGGCCGGGCCCGCCTGCTGGCCGAAACGCTGCAGACGCTGGTGGTGGAGCCGGACCAGGGCCTTGCCTGGGTCACCGTTCCGCCGGGAGCGCTGGAACGGCTGGGCGCGACCCCGGACGACCTCGACGGCATCGTCGAGGTTCCGCGCAGCATTTCCGGGGTGCGGATGGCCCTCCTCTTCCGCGAGATCGCCGCGGGTCGGGTCAAGGTGAGTCTCCGTTCGGTGGGTGCCGTGGACGTGGCGGAGTTCTCGCGCCCCTTCGGGGGCGGGGGCCACACCAAGGCGTCCGGCCTGTCCCTCGAGGGCTCGCTCGCCCAGGTCCAGGCGCAGGTGCTGGCGGCGGCGCGTGAGTACCTTTCGGGGAGAGGTACCGCGAATGGAAACGGTGGTGTCCGATGAATGAACCGATGGCTGGACCCGATATCCTCGACCGGATCGAGCGCACGCTCGACACGCTCCGACCGTATATCGCGTCGCACCGCGGGAGCGTGGAAGTCGTGGATTTCGACGAGGCGGATGGCGCGCTGCTGCTGAGACTCGGCGGCACCTGCCACGGTTGCTCCGCCTCGACCATTACCCTGAAGCAAGGAATCGAAACCCGCCTGCGACAGCTCGTTCCCGAGGTGAAGCGGGTGGATGCCATCTGACCCGACCGGCCGGGGCTTTCGCGCCACCGGGCCGTAGTACTTGAGGATCGAGATGTCCGAACCGCTTGCCGCGCAGGTCGCCGCCGTCCTGGGGCGCATTCAGAACCCGCGCCTCGAAAACGACCTGCTCTCCTCCGGCATGATCCGGGACCTGAACGTGAGCGAGGATGGCAAGGTCAGCTTCACCTTCCTCCTGGCGCGGGAAGATCCCGCGACCCTGGTGCGCGAGGCGCGGGCCGCCGTCCGCGCCGTTCCAGGCGTCAATCCCGCGGAGCTCAGAATCAGCGTGGTGGACCCGGGCGGGGCCGCGAAAGCCACCCACCCACCTCCAGGCCAGCCGGCTCCCGGCCAGACCCACGGCCAAGCCGGATTGGTTCCGCCCCCACCCTCGCCCAGCGACTACCCCAACCTCGGTCGCATCATCGCGATCTCGTCCGGCAAGGGCGGAGTGGGCAAGTCCACCGTGTCGGTGAACCTCGCGGTGGCCCTCGCATCCAGGGGCCATCGGGTGGGCCTCATGGACGGCGACATCTACGGGCCCAACGTGCCGAGGATGTTCGGGGTCTTCGAGAAGCCTCCGGTGGTACAGGGGAAGATCCAGCCCCTCGTGGCCTGGGGTGTGAAGCTGATGTCGCTGGGGTTCCTGGTGGATCGTGATGCTCCGGCCATCTGGCGCGGCCCGATCATCATGAAGATCGTGCAGCAGTTCCTGCGCGATGTGGACTGGGGCGACCTCGATTTCTTCATCGTGGATCTCCCGCCCGGCACCGGGGACGCCCAACTGTCGCTGGTGCAGTCGTGCCAGGTGGCCACGGCCGTGATCGTGACCACGCCACAGGAGGTGGCCGTCGGCGACGCGCTGCGCGGCGCGCGGATGTTCGAGAAGGTGAACGTCCCGGTCTCGGGTGTCGTCGAGAACATGAGCGCCTGGACCGACCCCGCCACCGGGCACCGCCTCGAGATGTTCGGGAGCGGTGGCGGCCAGCGGCTCGCGGAGGAGCTCAAGATCCCGCTCCTGGGATCGATCCCTCTTCAGCCCGGCATGGCGGAACTCGCCGACCGCGGGAAACCCATCGTGGCCGCTGAACCCGAGAGCCCGGCCGCCAAGGCCCTCACGGCTATCGCGGACCAGCTGACCAGGGCAGGCGTGGTACGATCGGTGTCCCTCCCGGTGCTGCGCGGGTAGGCGGCCCGCCGAGTCCGCGGGCCCGACCGAGCCCATGCCGATCATCACGCTCCTCACCGATTTCGGAACCACCGACTCCTACGTGGGCGAACTCAAGGGCGTGCTGTGCTCCCGCGCCCCCGCCGCGACCCTGATTGACGTCACTCACACCATCGCTCCGGGGGATGTCGCCGCGGCAGCCTACGTGCTCGCCCGGACGTGGGTCCGCTTTCCGCCGGGGACCGTCCACCTCGCCGTGGTCGACCCCGGCGTCGGCACGGCGCGCGAGGCCCTGGCCCTCCGCGCGCGCGACCACTACTTCGTGGGCCCCGACAACGGGATCTTCTCGGGCGTCATTCGCGGGGCCGAGGTCGAGGCCGTCTCCCTGCCCACGCCGGCCGGAGCCGCGCCGACCTTCCACGGGCGAGACGTCTTCGCGCCCGCCGCCGCGCGACTGGCGGTGGGCGCGGGGCTGGAGAGCCTCGGCCAGCGCTTCACCGGCATTCCTCGCCGCGTGTCCGGGTCGGTGCCGCACTATGAAGGGAAGGTGCTGGTGGGCGAGGTGATCTACATCGATCGCTTCGGAAACCTGGTCACCAACTTCGCCGCCGAACTGGTTCCACCCCATGCCATGCTCGAGGTGGAGGCAACCACCATCGGTCCGGTCCGGAGCACCTTCGGCGATGTCCCGTCCGGAGGCCTGCTCGCCTACATGGGCTCCGGTGGGATGATCGAGATCGCGGTCCGGAACGGCTCGGCCGCCCGCCGACTGGGATTGGGAGTAGGAGGAAAGATCCGGGCGCGGCTCGGGTGACCGACGCCGCTGACTATTGGCGGGACCGCTCGCTGGGCGGGCGCTGAACGGCGGTGACCCCGAACTGGGGGGTGGCCCAGAGGTACTCGTCGGTGAGCGCCTCGGCCGGCAGGAGCCGCCCGGCAAAATGCTCGCGGAAGCCAGCCCGCGACAGGAGCGAGGCCCCGAATCCCACGGTCGCGAGCAGCCAGGTGACCAGAACGGCCGTCGCGAGGACCAGCGTGCCCGCGACTGGCACCCATCCGAAGAGCACCCAGCAGAGCCAGAGAGCGGCCACCCCCGCCAGGCCCACCAGCACGTACCGGTAGCTGTTGGCCGACCCTAATGCCACGCCGCGTGCCAGTTGCCGCCGTGTCAGGCTCTCACCCATGGCATGGGCCACGGCCAGGAACCCGCCGAGGACCGCGACGATCAAGAGCAGCGCGAAGACGATGACGGCGAACGGGACGAGAAGGATGCCGGCCACGCTGAGCACCAGGCCCACGATCAACATGCCGAAGGTGGGGAGGATCAACACCTCTCCCAGGAGCCCGACCAGGAGAGAGCGGCTGAAGGAGTGAAGCGCAGTATCGCTGATGACCTCCAGCGGAGGCCGCGCGAAGAGCACGAGCCCGAACCCGACCAGGACCAGCGTGAAGAACACTCCCGCCACTCCGGCCGCGTTCCGCGAGGCGACCAGCCAGGCCGGCGGTGATTCCGGCGGCGCGGGGAGGCGGTCGGCGCTCGGCCGCGCCGAGTCGACGGTGCGGATCTGCCCCCGAATCTCGCCACCCAGGTCCCGCACCTGCCCCCGGACCGCGAGCACGTCGCCCGTGACCACCCCGCCGGGGTGGACCAGGATGTTGCCCTCCACGGTGGCCAGATTCCCGTCGAGTGTGCCGTAGATATCCGCGTCACCGCGCACCACGAGGAGCGGACCCGGGAACTCTTCGTCGGTACCGATGCTGAAATGCCCCTCGCGCGCCTGGCCACCCGGGACGGTGATCCGGAGCGCATCGCCCCGGAGCTCGGCGGCCGCGTGCAGCATGGGACTCAGGCGGACCGGATCGGACAGATCCGAGAGATCGATCGTGAGTCCGCCGGGCGGGCTCGGCGCAATCCGCTGAGACTGGATGCCCGCGTCGGGTGGCGCGCTCAGCGGGGAGGCGCGCTGCCGGAACAATTCGGCGTAGGCGGCTTCCTCGTGGGACAGCCCCTGTGGATGCCACTCGCGAACCAGGTCCAGGGCCGCCGGAGTGCCCTTACGTGAGGCCTCTACCACGAGGGCGCGCCAGGCAGCCTCGAAGGCCCCCCCCGCCGGCGCGTGACCCACCAGGCGGCCGTCCACGCGTATGTCGCCGCCGTCCAGCGACAGGACCAGCGACCCGCCGTCCGCATAGTCGAACGTGAGCGACTCCATGCCCGTGGCGATCGTCACGCTGTGATCCCGCACCACGTGGCTCGGTGTCTCGGACAGGAACTGGCTCACCAGCTCGAGGCGGGATCTCCACCCCGTGCTCGAGCCCACTACCGGTTCTTCGGCACGAAGCGCCACAGTGGCCGCGCCCAGCGCGGTCACGGCCAGCAGGACCGCAGGCTTACGAAAGAGCACGGGCCGTATCGGCGGGGGGCGGGGCGAGCAGCCGGCGGAGCAGCATGATGCCACCGGCGTAGAGGACGAGCAGGGTACCGGAGAGGGCAGCAATGCGACCAGGGGTCAGAGCGCTGCGCATGCTGTCATACCATGGCTGACGCTGGAGCAGGGCGGTGACCAGGCCTGCGCCCTGCCACCACCATTGCTGGGCCTGGCCGACGAGCCAGTTGCCGGCCCCCGTAATGACCTCCTGGTGTCCGGCGGTCCAGGCGGCGCTCGCGGCGATCGATCCGCCGAGCATCATGGCCACGGCGGCGGTGATCCCCACGGTCCTGGGCTCGCGGCCGGCGCGAACCCGCCAATGGCGCCACGCCGTCGCGAGCGACGTCACGGGCAGGTCCACCTGTCGCATCACCCGGTCGGCGAGTCCCGGACGCGGGTCGAACAGCGGCAGCGCCTGCAGGCGCATCACGAGGACCCGCTCCTGATCCGCCAGTGCCTGGCACTCGGGACAGCGTCGGAGGTGCGATTCCCGCTCGGGCGGAAGCACGCCGAGCACCCAGGCGTCGAGATCGTCGCCGGTCAGGTGAGGCACGGGCGCCGGGGCGGGGACGGCGGAGGGGGAAGGCTCCGGGGAGGCAAGTCGCACGCGGGCCATCACGAGATCGGCGAACCGTGGCGACGGGGCCGCCTTGGGCAGCCGCTCGAGATGTGACACGACCTCGCGGATTTCTTCGGCGGCGGTGCGGCAGAGATCACATGTTTCGAGATGAGACAAGCGGGATTCGGGGAGACGACCCTCGAGCCAGAGATCCAGTTCTTCCGGAACCAGGTGGAGAGCGTCGTCGATCATATGGCGCCTTTACGGGGCTCGAGAAGGTGCGGTTTCAGTCGCGCAGATGCGCGAGCAGGTCCCGCAACTCGTGGCGAGCCCGGTGGATGTAGGTCTTCACGGTCCCCAATGGCAGGTCGAGAAGCTGGGCGATCTCCTCGTAGGCCAGTCCCTCGACGTGACGTAGCATGATGCAGGAGCGGTATTCCGGACGGAGCTGGCCGATGGCCCGCTCGATGGCGCTGCCGAGCTCTCTGGCCTCGAGTTCGTCGAGAGGAGTTTCGGCCTTGTCGCCCACCTGCAGTGCCGTCGCCTCGATGTCTTCCGCGCTGGTGGCGTGCGGCGCTCCGTCGATCGACAGGGTGACCAGCTCGCGGCGGCGCAGGTGATCGATGGCCGCATTGTTCGCGATCTTGAAGATCCAGCTCGAGAACTTGAACTCCGGCCGGTAGGTCCCGATGGCGTTGAGTGCTTTGATGAAGGTTTCCTGAGCGAGATCCTCGGCCAGCTGCCGGTCGCGGACCATGCGGAGGATCAGGGAGAAGACCGGTCGTTCGTAGCGTCGGATGAGCTCGCGATACGCGGCCTCCCGGCCTTCCCGAGCGAGGGCCACGACGTCCTGGTCCGATGCCGAAACCAGGCCGGGCTCACGAGCCACGGGAGGGCCGGCGGCTTGCGACGCCGCCGCTCCGAGAACTACATTGCGCGCCTATGTTAGCCACGGATAGGAAGTTACCGCTCCCAGCCGCTCTGGAGAAGCGGTCCTATGTCCGGGCGATGTTCACCGCCATCGCCCCGCGCTACGACCTCCTCAACCATCTCCTCAGCCTGAACGCGGACCGGCGCTGGCGCCGCCAGGCCGTGGCGGCTCTGGACTGGGAGCGAACGCCGGGCGGCCGCTACCTCGATCTCTGCGCGGGCACGCTCGACCTGGCGGCCACTCTCGCCAACGCGCCTGGCTTTTCGGGGCAAGTAATCGCGGCGGATTTCGTCCTGCCGATGCTCGCTCTGGGCCGGGGGAAGGGCGAGCGGGTGGCGCCGGTCAACGCCGATGCCCTGGAGCTTCCGTTTGTGGACGCGGCCTTCGATGGCGTAATGGTGGGGTTCGGTGTGCGCAACCTGGCCGACCTGGATCAGGGCCTCGCGGAAGCGCGGCGGGTTCTTTCGAACGGTGGGCGTCTGGTGATCCTCGAGCTGGCCATCCCCGGCTGGCAGCCTCTCAGGGGCCTCTACTTTCTCTACTTCCGGCACCTGCTCCCCTTCATCGGGAAGCGGATTTCGCGCCACCGCGATGCATACGACTATCTGCCCGCGTCGGTGTTGGCCTTCCCGGAGCCGGCCGCCCTCGCGCGGCGCATGGCCAGGGCGGGGTTCACCGCGGTCTCCTACCGGCTGCTGCTCGGTGGGATCTGCGCCATCCACGTCGGCACTCGCGCGCCATGACGCTCGACAGCCTGCAGGAATTCATCGCGGCCATCGAGGGCATCGGTGAACTGGTGCGCATCCGGGAGCCGGTCCGCGCGAGGCTCGAGGTGGCGGAGATCGCCGACCGCTGCATGAAGAGCCCCGGCGGCGGCCCGGCGCTCCTTTTCGAACACGTCGTGCTGGAAGGGGGCCGGCGGAGCGAGTGGCCGGTGGCGATCAACTTGTTCGGCTCCATGCGGCGGATGGGGCTGGCGCTGGGCGTGAGCGACCTCGACGAGATCGGCCACCGGATCAGCGACCTCCTCAATCTCAAGGTTCCCGACGGCCTGTTAGGCAAACTGGCCATGCTTCCCAAGCTGGCTGAGGTCGCGAAGTTTCCGCCCCGCCGACGGAGCGTCCGCGCGCCGTGTCAGGAGATCGTGCTGCGGGACGCCGAGATTGACCTCGATCGCATACCCTTTCTCACGACCTGGCCTCAGGACGCGGGGCGCTACATCACCCTGCCGATGGTGGTCACGCAAGACCCGGCGAGCGGAGTGCGGAACGTGGGGATGTATCGGGTCCAGGTACTGGGGCGCTCCACGCTGGCCATGCACTGGCAGCGACACAAGGTCGGCGCGGCCCATTGGCGGCACCTCGCCGAGCGTGGCGAGCGGATGCCGGTGGTGATCGCGGTCGGCGCGGATCCCGCCAGCGTCTACTCCGCCTCGGCCCCGCTCCCGCCCACGATCGACGAGTTTCTGTTCGCGGGCTTTCTCCGCCGGGAGCCGGTGGAACTGGTCAAGGCGGTGAGCTGCGACCTCGAGGTGCCCGCGGAATCGGAGTTCGTGATCGAGGGCTACATCGACCCGGCCGAACCTCTGGTGATGGAGGGGCCCTTCGGCGATCACACCGGGTTCTACTCGCTGGCCGACCGGTATCCCCAGGTGCACGTCACGGCCATCACCATGCGGAGTTCCCCGGTCTACGCTGCCACCCTGGTGGGGCGGCCTCCGATGGAGGACTACTACCTGGGGCACGCCACCGAGCGGATCTTCCTGCCGCTCATCCGGCTCACGATTCCCGAAATCGTGGATTACCACATGCCGGCGTACGGGATCTTCCACAACTTGGTGTTCGTCGCCATCGACAAGCAGTACCCCGGCCAGGCGTACAAGGTGATGAACGCCCTGTGGGGCGCCGGCCTCATGTCGCTCGCCAAGGTGATCGTCGTGGTGGACCGGGACGTCAATGTGCGCGATCCGGACGAGGCGTGGTGGATTGCGCTCAACCATATTGACCCGGAGCGGGACGTTCGCTTTACGCGCGGGCCGGTGGACGTCCTGGACCATGCCAGCGAGTTCTTCACCTTCGGCACCAAGATGGGCATCGATGCCACGCGGAAATGGAAGGACGAGGGATTCTCGCGGGAGTGGCCGGACCGGATCGTCATGGACGAGGCCACTCGTCAGGCGGTTGACGCGCTGTGGCCGCGGCTCGGCATCTCGCTGCACGGATCGGGGACAATGGGTCCGCCCGGGAGAGGACCCACCACGGGCTGATCCGCCCGCCCGACCCACGACCTGACGCCCTTCATCCTGACCGCACTCGAGGTGTTCGGATGTCGTCCCTGACGCGTCGTGACCTGCTCCGTGCCGGTCTTCTGGTTTCGGCTTCCACACTCGCGATTGGCCCCGCGACCCGCGCTTTGCTGGGCGAGGTTCCCGCCGGAGGGCCGGGCGCGCCGCCCGCGCTTCCTCCGCGGGACCGTCTGCTCTTCGACTTCGGGTGGAAGTTCTTCCAGGGGCACGCCACCGATCCGAGACGTGATCTCGGGTTCGGGATGGGGCAGGGTGACTTTGCCAAGAGCGGGGAGTTCGACTTCGCGACGGCGAAGTTCGACGACTCCCAGTGGCGCCCGCTTGACCTGCCGCATGACTGGGCCGTCGAGTTGCCCTTCGTCCGGGATGACGAGCAGAGCAGTCACGGCTACAAGCCGCTGGGCCGGCGCTACCCGGAAACGAGCATCGGCTGGTATCGCCGCACCTTCGACCTGCCGGACACCGACCGCGGCCGGCGCATCGCGGTGGAGTTTGACGGGGCGTTCCGGAGCGCGCTGGTCTTTCTCAACGGGTACTTCATTGGCCGGAACGACAACGGCTACGCGCCCTTCTGCTTCGACATCACCGACTTTGCCAACGTCGGCGGCCAGAATCATCTCGTGGTGCGCATGGACGCCAGCTTCGGTGACGGGTGGTTCTACGAAGGAGCCGGCATCTACCGCCATGTGTGGCTGACCAAGACGGACCCGCTCCATCTCGCGCGCTGGGAGAGCTACGTGCGCCCCGAGGTCAGGGGCGGAGCGGCGGTGCTCAACCTGGGCGCCGTGGTCCAGAACGAGGGTCGACGGGCCGAGCCGTGCCGCGTGCGGTGGCAGATTCTCGATGCCGGAGGGAAGGCGGTGGCCAGCGCCGACGCCCAGCCGCAAACGGTCGCCGCCGACGCCGCGGCGACGTTCACCGCCGCCACAAGAATCACTAATCCCTCGCTCTGGTCTTCGGAGGCTCCGAGCCTGTACTCGGCGGTGGTCACGGTCGAGTCCGGTGGCCAGGCGCGCGATGCGGAGCGCGTGACCTTCGGCGTACGGGACATCAAGTGGGATCCCGAACGGGGATTCTTCCTGAACGGCAAGTCCGTCAAGATCCGGGGGACCTGCAACCATCAGGATCACGCCGGTGTCGGGGCGGCGCTGCCGGATCGCCTGCAGGCCTATCGGGTGGCCGTGTTGAAGGACATGGGAGGGAACGCCGTCCGCACTTCACACAACATGCCGACGCCCGAATGGGTGGAAGCCTGCGATCGCATGGGCATGATGATGATGTGCGAGACCCGCCTGATGAGCTCGAACCCCGAAGGCATGGCGCAGCTGGAAGCGATGATCAAGCGGTATCGCAACTCGCCCTCGATCATCATCTGGTCCATGGGCAACGAGGAGTGGACCATGATGCCCCAGCCGCAAGGTGTGCGGGTTATCGATGACATGATCGCCAGGGCCCATGCGCTCGATCCGACTCGGCCCTGCACCGCGGCGGTGAACGCGGCCTTCGAGACGCCCTTCCCGGAACAGCTCGATGTGATGGGCTTCAACTACAACCTGGGCGTCATCGATGCGTGGCACAGCGCGCATCCCGGGGTTCCGTGTGTTGGAACGGAAACGGCGAGCACCGTGTGCACCCGTGGGGTGTACCTCACCGACAAGCTGCGCAACTGGGTAAGCGCGTACGACGCGGTGCACCCCCCGTGGGCTGAGCTTGCGGAAGAGTGGTGGAAGTTCTACGCCGCGCGGGAGTGGCTTGCCGGTGGCTTTGCCTGGACCGGCTTCGACTACCGCGGCGAGCCGACGCCGTATGGATGGCCCTCCATCGGCTCCCAGTTCGGCATTGTGGACATGTGCGGATTCCCCAAGGACAACTTCTACTACTACAAGGCGTGGTGGGGGTCGGAACCCGTGCTCCACCTGCTGCCGCACTGGAACTGGGAGGAGCGCCTGGGTGAGCCGATCGCCGTTTGGGCGCAGACCAATCTCGATGCGGTCGAGCTGTTCCTCAACGGCAAGAGCCAGGGCTCCCGAGCGGTGGAGCGGCTCGGCCACGTGGAGTGGCAGGTTCCCTATCAGCCCGGCGTGCTCGAGGCGCGGGGGATGAGAGACGGGAAGGTGGTGCTGACGACAAAGCGCGAGACGACTGGCAGGCCCGCGTCCATCCGGGTCACTCCCGACCGCGATGAGATCGGCGCGGATGGGCAGGATGTGGCGATCCTCCGCGCGGAAGTCCTCGATGGGGAAGGTCGGGCGATCCCCACCGCCGATCTGGCGCTTACCTTCAAGGTTACTGGCGAGGGCAGGCTGATCGGCGTGGGCAACGGCGACCCGAATTGCCAGGAATCCGACAAGGGGCCGCGGCGCAGTCTGTTCAACGGATTGGCCCAGGCGCTCGTGCAGTCGACGCGCTCGCCGGGAACGATCACCATCGAAGTGTTCGCCGGCGAGGGGCCGTCTCCGAAACTGCCCGGCACAACCGTAACGATTACGACCAGGCGCGTGGAGTCGCGGCCGTCGGTACGCTGATCCGGCCTTGCAGACTCGCTCGCACGAACCGACGACCATGAAGCCACTGCTCACCGCCGACCGCTCGCCCCGGCCATCCCGTGAAGGCCAGACCTGGGAGGGCAGGTCGCTGCTGGTCCGGTACGTGAATTTCGTCAAGCTGCCGCACACGCTGTTCGCGCTTCCATTCGCGCTGCTCGGCGTGTTGGCGGCGTCATACGCGACACGCGTCACCTGGCGCACCGTGGCGCTCGTGGTGGCCGCGTTCAGCGCGGCCCGGTGGGTCGCGATGGGTTTCAATCGCATCGTCGACCGCGACTTCGACGCGCGAAACCCGCGCACGATGAATCGGGAGCTGCCGCGCGGCACCCTGTCGCTCGCGCAGGCATGGGCCTCGGTCCTCGTGGCCGGCGCGGCCTTCCTTCTGTGCGCCGAGTGGCTCAATCGCCTCTGTCTGTACCTGAGCCCGTTGGCCCTCGCCTGGGTGATGCTTTACAGCGTGAGCAAGCGCTTCACGTGGTGGCCGCATCTCTGGCTGGGGCTCTCCCTGGCCATCGCCCCCGTCGGGGGGTACCTCGCTGTCCTCGGCCGCTGGAGCGATCCGTGGTGGGTGCTGGCGGCCATCACTGTGGCCGTGGCCACCTGGGTGGCGGGATTCGACATCTTCTACGCCCTGCCAGACGCCGCATTCGACCGTACCGAGGGGCTCAAGAGCGCCGTGGTTCGCCTGGGCGAGCCTCGGGCGATTCTCCTGGCCAAGCTGTTGCACGGGATCACGGTGCCGGCATTGGTGTTGTTTGGCTGGGGCGCGGGCTTCGGGGGCTGGTACCTCTGTGGCGTCCTCGTGGCCGCGGGCCTCCTGGTCTACGAGCATCAGCTGGTGAAGCCTGGCGACCTGTCCCGGCTCGATGCCGCGTTCTTTACGATGAACGGAGTGATGAGTGTGACGGTGTTCGGGTTCGCGTTGCTGGATCGCGTTCTACGGCGGTAGAGCGGTAGGGCGGTAGGGCGGTAGGGCGGTAGGGCGGTAGGCTAACGGCTAACGGCTAACGGCTGACGGCTAATGGCTGACGGCTGATGACTGACGTCTGACAAGGAGCATCTCACATGAGCAAACGTCCACGCGAAACGCTGATACCCCAGCGCGGCCGCGGGAAGCCGAGACCGGAGAAGGGCGCGATTCAGCCCAAGGTCCCGCCGCCGGCACCGGAGCGCCATCCGGTCAAGACGCCCACCGCAAGCCGGCGAGGGCGCTGAGCATGGACCCGCTGGTGGTGGCGATCACCGGGGCATCCGGCGCGCCGTACGGCGTCCGGCTCCTGGAGGTGCTTGCCCGCCAGCGGGTGCCCGTCTGGCTCATCGTCTCTGGTCACGGGTGGCGCCTGCTCAAAGCGGAGTGCGGGATCGCGGACGAGGCCGCGCTGCGCACCGCGACCGGCGGCGACTGGTCGACCGTCACGCCGTTCGGCGATGACGACCGCGGAGGAAGGCCCGCGTCCGGATCGGCGAAGTCGCAGGGCATGGTGGTGTGCCCCTGCTCGATGGGGACCGTGGCTGCCATCGCGTCGGGCAGCAGTCGCTCTCTGGTGGAGCGGGCGGCGGACGTGGCCCTGAAGGAGCGACGGAAGCTGGTGCTGGTCCCGCGCGAAACGCCACTCTCTCTCGTTCATCTCCGGAATCTCACCGCTGCCACCGAGGCCGGCGCCGTTGTCCTCCCAGCCGCGCCCGGCTTCTATCACCGCCCCGACGCCGTGGGGCAGCTCGTCGACTTCATCGTGCAGCGAGTCCTCGATCAACTCGGGCTCGACATCGAGATCGCGCCGAGGTGGCAGGGATAACGGCGGGCAATGCGGCTCGGCATCATCTCCGACACCCATGGGCTGGTGCGCCCCGAGGTCTTCGACGTCTTCGCGCAGGTCGACCTGATCCTGCACGCCGGCGACATCGGATCATCGGACGTCCTGGTGCAGCTCGAAGCGCTCGCCCCTGTCATTGCGGTCTATGGAAACTGCGACGACTTCGAGATCCGTTCCCGGACCCCGGCCACGGTGGAGCGGCGCATCGAGGGGTTGGATTTCGTGCTGGTCCACGGCGATCACCTCGGCTCACCCACGCCCGATGGGCTCCATAAGGAGTTTCCCGCCGCCGAAGTGATCGTCTACGGACACACCCATCGTCCGCTCCTCACCACCATCGATCTCGTCGTGACGGTCATGAACCCCGGGGGCGCCGGCCAGCGGCGGTTCGATCTTCCGCCGTCGGTGGGGATCATGGAGCTGGAAGCCGGCTTGCCGCCCCGCGCGAGACTCGTGCCGCTGATCGATCTGTGAGGTGAGGCTTCCAAGACCGGAGTGATCAGGGCCGGTACCTGGGCCATCATCCCGAGGGGCGGAGCCCCGAGGGACCTGCCTTCCTGTCCTCGGCGTCGCTCGACTGACACCGAGCCGTCCGGACTGGACCCCTCGCTGCGCTCGGGATGATGCAGCGGAAGATCGTTGCAGCAGTCGCCAGCAGACGTGCCCGCTTCATTCAACGATGCTGATCGATTGCGTCGTGCGTGCCTGGGCTCCATCCTCGCGGGCAACCTCCACGATCAGCTCGTACTGGCCGGGCTGCACGGTCTCGAACGAGAGGGAGCGGGTCACGCGTGTCGTTGCTCCCTCGGCGTCCCCCTCCCATCCGGTCGTAAGCACAATCCTCTTCCCTCGACGAAGCGACAGCCGAGCGGAGTAGGACGAGCCGGTTCGGAGCCCGTAGATCTCGTAATAGAGCGCGATCGTATCGGTCCGGCGCCAGGTGCGGCGCGGATTGAAGTAGGCGGTATCCCCCTCCGCCGGGACCCAGCGCGCTCCCCGCTGTTCCTTGGAGAGGACAAGGTCGCTCACCGCGAGCCCCCCGCCGGTGAAGCGGCGGACATCGATCGAATCGGTGGGGAGAACGATGCCGGTCGAATCGCGAGTTTCGAGCGAGATCCGATAACGCCAGCGACCGGCGGGAGCCGGGACGGTGACGCGGCCCACGGCATCGACCGCGCCCCGCGCGGCCTCATCCCCGGGAAGCAGGATGAGCGAGGTCGTATCGACGTATGCCCCGACATGGCCCGCGCTGTCGAGGAGGCTCAGGCGGACCCGGAGCGGAAGGCGGAACGCCACCCGCTCGGGGAGCCGGGTCGGAGCCTCCAGGGCGACCTGGTAGGCAACGTGAATCAGCTGCTGTTCGCCGGCCGTGCCCACGGCAAAGGCCGCCGCCGCGGCCTCGAGGGCATGGGCGAACTTCGGCTCGTCTCCATCGCTGGAGACCGCCAGCGCCGCGCTCACTCTGGCGAGGTCGCTCTCCTCGCGGAGCACCCTGGCCGCGCCGTACCGGCCCCAGCTCTGGACCTTGCAGAATGGAGGGTACAGCGGGCAGCGATCGCCGATGATGACGTCCCTCGAGTCCTCATTCGTGTCCCCACCGATCTCGAGGGCGCTCGGAATCAGGCGATAGTCGCGGATGTCACCGCCGGGATTGGCGGCGAAATCGAGGAGGAAGTCGCCGTCGGCACGGCGGTAGCGCCAGGTCTGATTGGGCGAGACGCCGAAGGCGTGCGTCTCGACCTTGGCGTCGGGCTCTCCGTAGCGGATATAGATGATCCCACGGTCGTCGAAACGGGTGCTGTTCGAATGGTAGATATCGGTCCACCCGCCGTTGCCGCCCAGGCCGTAGTGTCGCCGGTTCACCTCGAGCCCGTACCGTCGTTCGGCCGTTGTGATACGCCGGTAGTGCTCCCGCAGCCGCTCCGGCTCGCTCCTGAGCGCCTGCGCCGCATGGTCCGACCAGAAGCGGTGCAGGGCCGCCGCCCGGCCTGGGCCACTGGCTCTGTCGAAGGCCGCGAGCGTGCTGTCGTCGGCGATGAGCGCGAGGTCTTCCCGGTACGCTGCTGCGCTGCTCGAGTCGTCCGCGGCCGCCCCCGCGTAATACGCGGAATCCCCGCCTGGCTCCCCGGCGACAAACAGGCTCCAGGCTAGCTCGTGAAGGCCCAGCCCCGGATTGCCGCCGGCGGCGAGATAGCGCCGGAACAGTCGGACCGAAGCCAGCGAGTCGCCCATCAACCGCTCCAGGCGCCCCAGTTCGAAGAGCAGCGTCGTGTCCGGCGCATCCTCGCTGGCGGCCCGGCGCAGCGCGGGCAGCACTACCTCCTTCTTCCGGGTGGTGTCCCCAAGGATCTGGGCGACCTGATACAGCCCGTGGGCAGCCACCGGGTCGCTGGGATCGAGCTCGAGGGCGCGGGCGAAGCTTCTGAGGGCCTCCTCGTACGACCCGAAGCCTACGCGCTTCCCGATGTTGAGCCGATCGCCGGCGAGCCAGTCACCCTCGGCCTGATACGCGACGCCTCGATAGGCCCACGTCGAGCCGGTGCCCGGCTCCAGTTCCGCGGCCTGATCGAAATCCCCGGTGGCCCGGCGGAAGCTCCACCCATCGCCCAGCTCGCCGAGGCGGATCCGCACCAGGCCGCGCCGCAGGTGACGGTCGGCTTCGGCGGCGGAGTCGCTGAGCGATTCGTGGTAGCGATGCTCGAGATCGCGGAGCCGCGCCGGGTCTTCGATGGCGGCGACTTCAGTTTGGAAGGCCCGCAGGTCCCGCGGGGGGAAGACGGCCTGCGCACTCAGCCGATGAGATGAGCCAAGCGACGCGGCCAGCAGGCTGGCGGCGAGCAGGGTGCGGCGAGGGGCGAGGGCCATCCCGGCCTCCGGGTGGTCAGGCCACCCAGGTCTCCAGAGGGCTGGTCCGCCGGAACGCCTCGGGGTGGCGGCGGAACCATGCCATCACGAGGAGGATCTCGTCCAGGTACTGAAACGGCAAGGGCCCGGGCCGCGGAGAAGGCCGGACCAGCTCATCGTGCACCACGCCGCGAAACGCCTCCCGCTCGATGGGCGTTGCGGGCCACGGATAGCTTGCCCGGACGATCCCGTGTCGGATGAGATAGGCGCGCTCGTCGCCCTGGGTGCCAGGATCGCGGTAGACGAACGTGAGCGCAGCGACCGCCGCGCGGGCGCGGCTGGTCGCAGCGAGGAGCCACTCCAGGTGCTCGAAGCGCTCCCGCCATTTGGTGGCGCGCTCGAACTCCGACGTGGCCGCGGCCTCCTGCATCTCGGCGACGACCCGGTCCAGGGGCTGAATGGTGCGCCCTTCCAGGAATGCCACCGCCGTGTCCGCGCGCCGCCAGTAATCCTCCTGCGTGACGAAACCCGCGCACGGCCCGGAACAGAAGCCGAACTCGTGGCGCATGCACGCGGCCCGGAGCGCCGGAGCGAACAGGTCGGTCTGACCCGCAAACACGATGGGCATGGCGGGGGCGCAGTCCCGGAGACCCAGGAGATCGTTGAGCGTCCGCACCCCGTCGCGGACCCGGCCGGCGCTCACAAACGGGCCGTACCAGCGCTGGTCCTCGCGGCCTGACGCGGTGCCGGTGCCGACCCGTGGCGCCGGGCCCGCCGTGACCTTGATGAAGAGGGTGCGGCGCGCGCGATTCATGTGATGGTTGAAGGGCGGGCGGAGTCGCGCGATCTGGCGCAGCTCGCTCAGCTGAGCCGCGAACTCGCTCGGCGCATAGTCCCAGACCACGTCCGCTGCCGCATGCAGAATCCGCGCGGCCTTGTCCTCCGGGTAGCTGGCGCGGAAGTACGACAGCAGGCGGCTCCGGAGTCGCTTGGCCTTCCCCACGTACAGCACCCGACCATGCGGATCGATCATCCGGTAGGTTCCGGGCCGCGGTTCCGCCAGGCGGCGGATCCGGGTGCGCAGGGCGGGAAGGTCGGTAGTGGGGAGGGAAAGGCCGAGCGCGGTCATTGGTGAAGGGTAGGGGGAGGAGGCACGTCGGGACAGGGCGGCGTCAGGGTGCCTCGAACCCTCTACCCTGTACGCGGAACGCTGCACGCTGAACGCTCACCTCTGGCACCGGTGACAGAACACCGTGATCCGTGCGTCGATCTCATGCGTGCCCGTGAGCCGAGTGCCGCACCGACGGCACGGCTGGCCCTCGCGCTCGTACACGGCCAGGGAGAGCTGGAAGTTGCCGGGCTCCCCCGTGCCGGTACGGTAATCTCGGAAGGTCGTGCCTTCCGCGTCGATTGCCGCTTGCAGGATCCGCCGTGTTTCCTGGTACAGCCTCCCGTACTGCTCGACCCCTACGCGCCTTGCCGACTTCGAGGGATCGATTCCGGCGCTCCAGAGGGCCTCGTTGGCGTAGATGTTCCCCACGCCCACGATACGGCGCTGGTCCATCAGGACCTTCTTGACCGCTGCCGTGTAAGGCTTGAGTCGCTCGATGAACTGCTGTTCGGTAAGGGCGGGATCGAGAGGCTCGGGGCCGAGCGCCCGATCATAGGCCTCCCATCCCCGGGCATCGAGCAGGAGCAGGGTCCCGATGCGCCTGATGTCCCGGAAGACAAACTCGGAGCCGCTGTCGAGGCGCGCCCGGAGCACGGCGTACTTCGCCTCCTCGGCCGAAAGGGGCCGGTGATAGACCAGGAGGTTGCCGGTCATGCCCGGCTGGAGGACAAAGTAGCGACTGCCGAGCCGCAGCACGCCGTGCTTGGCTCGACGCGAGACCTCGTCGATGACCTGGCCCCTCAGGGCCTTGAGGAGCTTGGGCCGGGTCACCCCGCGCAGCACGTCGGTGTGCGTGAGCCGGGCCTCGACGATCCTCCGACCGATGAGGTCCGGACGGACACCCCGCACCATGGTTTCGACTTCGGGCAACTCCGGCATAACCGCAATCTAAGTGCTTGTAAATGGATGACTGCCTCGTCTGGGTGGGGGCTGAGTCGCAACAACGCCAGCTGATCGCAACGCCTTTGGGGTAACGGCGAGGGCCGAGCTCCGGGCGCATCCGGAGCCCGATTCTGCGCCGCGTCGCGACGATCAGGCTGACAATCGTGCTGATCGGCTCCAACGGGTCGCCATGCCCTACTCACTCCGTAGCGCCGTCATCGGATCGACGCGCAGTGCGCGGAGCGTCGGTCCGAGGCCAGCAATCAACGCCACCAGCAGGAGCACACCAGAGACGGCCACCAGTGTCGCCGGATCGGTGGGCGTGATCTCGAAGAGTGATTTCTGAAGCACGCGCGTGACGGCCAGCGCGCCAACCAGCCCGATCAGCAATCCAGGAATCACGAGCGACAGCGTCCGACGCGCGACGACCCGGACCACATCGTGCGACACCGCGCCGAGCGCGACGCGGACCCCGAGCTCGTGCGCTCGCGCCGCGACGTCGTACGCGAGGACACCGTACGTTCCGACCGCGGCGAGCAACAACGCGAGCGCCGAGAAGATCGTCAGCAGCTGAGTCTCGAAACGCGAATCGGCGGTCGCTGCGGCGACGACATCGTCCATTGACCGGATGGTCCGCAGTGGCACCGTCGGGTTCAGCTCGTGGATGATCGCGCGCAACGACGGCGTCAGGTCAGGCGCGGTTCGCGCCGTCCGCACCGCGAACGTGACGCTGCTGATGAACGGCATGATTTCAGTCTGCGCCATCGGAAAGTACTGCGCGCCGTCGCGCCCCTGCGTGACGCCCTGCTGCACGATGTCGTCGACGACGCCGACGATCGTCTGCCAGTCGCCGGGCTGTGGATTCTCGCCGTTTTCCGTGAGGCGCCGACCAATCGCGCCGCGTCCGTCGGGGGGCCAAAACCGTCGCGCGACCGAGCGGGTCACGATCGTGACCGGAAGCGACGACTGGTCGTCGCGGCTGTCGAAGTCGCGGCCGGCGAAGAGTCGGATCCCCATGGTGCTGAAATACCCGGGCGCAATCACCAGCTTGTCGACCAGGTATCCTCTGGGAATGGTACTGATGCCTTCAATGTGGAGATCGCCGATGACGAGCGCTGCCTTCCCGAGCGGAAGCCAGTTCACCATCGTCGCCGCCTCGACGCCGGGCACTTGCCGCAGGCGTTCGACCACACGTGCGTCGAAGGTGTGAACGTCCGCGGGGGTTGGGAACGCGGCGCGCGAGAGGCTCACACCGAACGTCACGAGCTCGCTCGAGCGAAATCCGGGATCGACGGCGCGCATTCGCGCGAAACTCTTGAGCAACAATGCGGCGCCGGTCAGCAGCACGATCGCCAGCGAGAGCTGCGCGACCACGAACACGCGCCGCAGCCGGTCGTTGCTCCCGGCGATCATGCGTCCTGTCGTCGTGAGCGCTTCGCGTGGATCACGGCGTGTGCTCGCGAGCGCGGGGAGGATCCCGCAGACAAGGCCTGCGAGGAGCGACACGCCGAATGCCGCGCCAAGCACCCGCCAATCCACCGTGATCTCCTGGCTGCGCGGAATCCGGCCGGCGGGCGCTGTGGCGAGAAGGAGGCGTACGCCCCATATCGAGAGCACGAGTCCGGCCGCGCCGCCGATGCAGGCAACGAGGGTGCTCTCGGTCACGAGCTGACGTACGATGCGCGGACGTCCGGCGCCAAGCGCTGCCCGAACGCCGATCTCATGCCGGCGGTTCGACACGCGGATGAGCAGCAGGTTCGCGACGTTGGCGCACGCGATCAGCAAAACGAAGGAAACGGCGCCGCTGAAGAGCCACAGCGATGGTCTCGCCTGCGCCACGAGCAAGTCGACCAGCGGACGAACCTCCGTGAGGTGTGTGCCCGGTTTCTCGTCCGCCGTTGACGGCAATCGTGCGAACAGTGACTGCAGCTCGCGACGCGCCGCCTCGATCGACGTTCCAACGGACAGCCGCGCGATGACCGGCAGGAGCATGTGATTGTGTGAATCGAACCGTGCGGGGAGCAGGGTCCAGAGCGATACGCCATGAGGAAAGTCGAATCTCGGCGGCATCACGCCGATCACCGTGTATGGCACGCCGTCCAAGATGATCGACGTGCCGAGCACGGATCGGGCGCCGCCGAAGCGCTCCCGCCACAACCCGTCGCTCAAGAGCACGACGTGATCGCCACCCGCCTCTTCCGTCGCTGTGAACGTGCGCCCAATGGGCGCCGATGCGCCGAGGGTGGTCGTGAGATTCGCCGATGCTTGCGCCGTGCTGAGTTGCTGGGCGTCACCGACGCCGGTGAGCGTCATCTGAGTCGGCCAATAGCTGGCGACGGATGCGAACGCACGCGAGGCCGTCGTGCGCAACTCAGCGAACGTCTGATCGGCCACGGCGTGAGCGTCGGGCCCGAACTCCGCTGGCAGGTGCGAGAGCATGACGAGCCGGCCCGGCTGCGCGAATGGCAGCGGATTGAGCAGCGCACCGTTCACGACGGTGAACATCGCCGTCGTGGCACCGATCCCGAGTGCGAACGTGGCGACAGCGACCGCGGTGAAGGCCGGGGACCGACGGAGGCCGCGCGCCGCATGGCGGACATCGCGAACGAACGCGTCCCACGACCTGGCGCCCCACATGTCGCGAGTTACTTCGGCGACATGGGTCACGTTGCCGAACTCGCGGAGTGCGTTGTCTCGAGCCACGGCAGGCGACTCGCCGCGTTGGATGCGCAGCGCCACGGCCATCTCGAGATGCGCTTGGATCTCCTCGGTGAGCTCCGCGTCGCGCGCGTCGCCCCGCCACGGCCACCTCATGACTCGCCCTCCGGGACGGGCGGGTTGAGAATGCCGGCAATCGCCTGCGTCATCCGCTCCCACTTCGTGCGCTCGGCGACCAGGCGTTTGCGGCCGGCCGCGGTGAGCCGGTAGACGCGCACGCGCTGGCCTTTGTCGGACCGGTCCCACTTGGCGTCGATGAGCTTGCGGCGCTCGAGGCGGTGGAGCGCCGGATAGAGCGACCCTGTGTCCACCTCGAGCGTGTTGCTCGAGTTGGCCTTGATCATCTGCGCGAGCCCGAACCCGTGCTGCGGGCCCCAGCGGAGTGTCTGAAGAATGATGAAGTCGAGCGTGCCTTGGAGCAGCTCGATGCGTGAGTGTCCGCCGGACATGCGCGCCCCGTACAAAAGGTGTAGACAATCTACAGCAAAGCTGAAGAATGTCTACACCCAACGGCGCGCGCGTCAAGCGCAGCGTGGTCCGTGGGCCATCGACCCTACGATCGACATACGATGGCTTCCGCCGCAGATCAATCAGCTATCTACTTGCGCGGCCTGACTGTGACCCGGCCCCGACCGCTCCGGCCTCGGCTCAGGGGGTGACGACGATCAACCCCCGCATCGCGGAGCCGTGGATGGTGCAATGATAGGGATAGGAGCCGGCGCTCCCGAAGGTGACGGTGACGGTGTCACCGTGGGCGAGGGTGCCGGTGTAGAACCCCGCCGTCGAGTCCTGAGCGCTGTCCGCGGTGGCGGTATGAGCCGTCCCGTCATCGTTCCTCCAGGTGACCTTGCCGCCGTGCGCGAGGCTCACGGTGAAGGTGTCGGGCTGGTAGGCCTTGAAGCCCTTGAGCGGGGCGCCGGAGACGATGGAGACGTTGGCGGCGGGCGTCATGCTGTTCGAGGTCGAGCTGCTGCAGGCGGCGAGGATGAGGAGCCCGCTGCACCGGGCGGCTGATTGGAAGGTCGAGCGCGGCACGGGCATCTCCTGGCAGGCGTGGCGAAATGGGAAGATGGCCGCCGGGGTCGGACCGACCTAGGACCTGGGTCACATCATGGTCATACCCCCAGCTTCTGGCGAACGACTTCGCGCCATCCGATGTCCCGCCGGTAGACCTTGCCATCGAAGTGAATGGCCGCCGCGGCCTCCCGGCTCTGTGCCTGCGCGTCGGCAAAGCTGGTGGCGACGGCGGTAACCGTGAGCACCCGGCCACCGCTCACCCGGAGCGTCCCGTCGGCGTCGCGTGAAGTCCCCGCGTGGAAGATGACTACGCCCTCGGGAAGCACCTGGGGCAGCGTGATCGCGGCCCCCTTCTCCGGCTGGTCGGGATAGCCGCGCGCGGCCAGCACGGTCGTGACCGCGTGCGCATCCATGATCGAAAGCGGCGAGGGGGCTTCCCCGCGAGCCACCCGCCAGAGGCAGTCAACCAGCCCGCTTCCCACTAAAGGAAGCACCGCCTGGGCCTCCGGGTCACCCAGCCGGCAGTTGAATTCCACGACCCGAAGCGAGCCATCGGGGCCTACCATGAGGCCCGCATACAGCACGCCGTTGTAGGGCACTCCCTGCCGGGAAAGCTGGCGCAGGGTAGGAATGAAGATCTCCTGCTCCGCCCGCGCGAGGAGGCTCGGCGTGGCCAGGGTCACGGGGCTGTACGCCCCCATGCCGCCGGTGTTCGGCCCCGTGTCTCCCTCCCCCAGCCGCTTGTGATCCTGCGCCGCTGGCAAGAGCACCAGCTCGGCCCCGTCGGTGATGGCCAGGAGCGAGAGCTCCTCGCCCGGCATGAATTCCTCCACGATCACGGTTTGGCCCGCCGTCCCGAAGCGGCCTCCGTCCAGCATCGCCGTCACCGCGGCGCGAGCTTCCCCGCGAGTCGCGCAGACCATGGCGCCCTTTCCCGCCGCCAGGCCGGACGCCTTGACCACCAGCGGCTCGGTCTGACGGTCGACGAACGCGAGCGCCTCTCTGAGCGCGGTGAAGGTACCGCTCGCCGCGGTGGAGACTCCGGCCTTTCCCATGATTTCCTTGGCGAAGGCCTTGGACGCCTCGATCTGTGCGGCGGAGCGGCTCGGGCCGAACACCGCCCTTCCTTCGGCGCGAAGCCGGTCGGCGAGTCCCTCGGCGAGCGGCGCCTCGGGGCCGACGATCGTCAGGTCGATGCCGTACGCATCGGCCGCGTCTGCCAGGCGGTCGAGGTCGGTGGGAGCGATAGGAAGATTGGTGGCCAGGCCGCCGGTGCCGGGGTTGCCCGGGGCGCAGTAGATCGCCGCGTCAGGCGACTCGCGGCGGATCGCCCAGACCAGCGCATGCTCCCGCCCGCCGCCTCCGACCACCAGGATTCTCACGATTCCCGCTCTCGGTTCTTGCGGAACGCGTCCCGTGCCCGGTCGGCCACCCGCTTGGCCGCGTCGACCACATGGCCGATCGTCTCCCGGGCCTCGCCGGCGTAGTACTCGCGGGCCGCCTGGAACTCCGCGCCGAGCGGCCGCTCCCGGCTGGCCGGGCCGCGGCGGGTGTATTCGCCGCGCAGGATCCGGTCGTAGTCCCCGTTCGCGATCCAGTCCACGAGCTCCGCCGCGCGAACCGTGTGCATCGGGTGGGTGAGCACCAGCGTGCTCAGGAGCTTGTACAGCACATCCAGCCCCTCGTGGCTTCCCGCATACTCCTGAGCCTGCGCCATGAAGGTCTCGACGTCGAGCTGACCGCTGGAGACGGGAGCCCGGACTCCACCGGCCAGCTTCATGAACAGGCTCTGCGCCGCGATCGGGTCCTGACCCCCTAGCAGGCCAGCGCGGTCACTGGAGAGCTCGGACTTGCGCGACCACTCGAGGAAGGCCAGCCGGATCGGGAGAAGGGCGATCCCCGCCAGGCCGGGCAGGACCGAAGCGCCGAGGAGAAAGACGATCGCGGCGATGGTGCGGTAGAAGGCGTGCCCGCTGATCACATGCCCCATCTCATGGGCCAGGAGTACGCGGACCTCGTCGTCGTCCAGCAACTCAAGTGCGGCCGAGTGGAGGACGATAAATGGGGTGTCGACTCCATACGCGCCCGCATTGAAGACGGGGGTCTGGGTGACATACAGCTCCGGGGTCGTCGGCCAGTCGAACGTCGTGCAGACCTCGACGTGGGTCGTCCAGAGCTTCGGGAATTGGGTCGGGCCCACCCGCACAGCGTTCGCCTGGAACAGCAGGCGAATCCCACGTTCCCCTCCCAGAAAGGCGAGCACCTTCCGGGTGACCTCCTCGAACCCGGGCAGGGAGCGGAGTGTCTGGAGCGCGGCGCGATCGGCCGGGTGTTCCCAACTCACGCCTGCGATTTCGGGAAAGGTGCGACGGGGACGTGGGGCAGGCGGCGGGGTCATCAGCGACTCGCGGTCAGGGATGGAGTCCGTACGCCCGCGGGAAGGGACGGTTTCATGTTGAGACGGCGTGGGCTATTGCAGCGCATGGGTCAGATCCGCGATCAGGTCATCGGCGTCTTCCACGCCGCAAGAGAGTCGCACCAGGCTGTCGGTGAGTCCCATCGCCTGCCGGAGGGCGAGTGGCACGGCCGCGTGGGTCATACTGGCCGGATGCCCGATCAGGCTTTCCACGCCCCCCAGGGACTCGGCCAGCGCGAACAAGCGGGTGCGCTCGACCACCCGACGCGCGAAGGCCACGTCGCCCAGTTCGATCGAAATCATGCCACCGAAGCCGTCCATCTGTCGTCGGGCCAGCTCGTGCTGCGGATGGGTGGGGAGGCCGGGGTAGTAGACCTGTTTCACCTTCGGATGATCGACCAGCCAGGCCGCAATCCGTCGGCCGTTGGCGTCGTGCTGCCTGAGCCGGAGCGGCAGCGTCTTGAGTCCCCGCAGGCACAGCCAGCAGTCCATGGGGCCGGGAACCCCGCCGGCCGCGTTCTGGAGAAAGCCGATCCGCTCGGCCAGGTCGTCCCGAGAGGTGACCAGAATCCCGCCCACCATGTCGCTGTGCCCATTCAGGTATTTCGTCGAGGAGTGGAGGACGATGTCCGCCCCGAAGCCGAGCGGTCGCTGGAAGACCGGCGTGGCGAAGGTGTTGTCCACCACGAAGACCAGTCCTCGGGCCTGCGCGATGTCGCCGATCGCCGCGAGGTCGGCGAGGAACATCATGGGGTTGGTCGGCGTCTCGCAGTAGATCATCCGGGTAGCGGGGGTGATCGCCCGCGCGACGCGCTCGGGTTCCCGCATGTCGACGAAGCTCGCCGCGAGGCCCAAGCGGCCGTAGACCTGCTCCATCAGCCGATGGGAACCGCCGTAGATGTTCTCCCCGGAGACGATATGGTCGCCGGCGGAGAGGAGCTTGAGGACGGTGTCGAGCGCGGCGAGGCCCGAGGCGAACGCGAAGCCATAGGTTCCGCCTTCGAGACTGGCCACACACCGTTCCAGGGCCTCCCGGGTGGGGTTCTGGGTCCGAGCGTATTCGTACCCCTTGTGGCGCCCAAGCCCCTCCTGGACGTAGGTGGACGTCTGATAGATGGGCGTCATCACCGCGCCCGAAAAGGGATCGGGAGCCTGCCCGGCGTGAACCGCCCTGGTGGCGAGGCCGTGCTCAGCGTCGGTGTTCCGGATCTGCGTCATGCGCGGTGGGGTCGGAGTCGCGGGAAGGTTATCCACCGCTCTCCGCCCGAGCAAGGCGAGACGGCCGGGCGCGGAGAGTCGTCGTGACACGTCCCGAAGCCGGGGACCTCCGCGTGGAGCCGAAGGCGCTCGAGCCGCGCTGCCTGGTGGTGGACGACGATTCCCAGGTGCGCGGCAGCATCGCCCGCGTGGCGCGCCTCCTGGGCCTGCTGCCACTGGAGGCCGGCAGCGGTGACGAGGCCCTGGAGATGCTCGCCGCGGAGGGAGAGGTCCCCGTCGTCATCAGCGACGTGAACATGCCGGGACTTCACGGGATCCAGTTTCTCGAGGAGGTGGTCCGCCGCTTTCCCGAGACCGGGGTCCTCATGCTCTCCGGCGTGTCGGACGTGAAGGTCGCCGTGCAGTGTCTCGACAAGGGGGCGCTCGACTACATCTCGAAGCCGGCCATGGTGGACGAAGTCCGGGCCCGGCTGACCAAGGCGCTCGAGAAGCGGGACCTGCTGCTGCAGAAGCGGTTCTATCAGCGGAACCTCGAGCTTCGGGTACGGGTGCAGGCGAACCGCATCCGCGAGCTCTTCCTGCAGGGCGTCCAGACCCTCGCCCAGGCGCTCGAAGCCAAGGACGCCTACACCAGCGGCCACTCCATCCGGGTGAGCCGGTACGCGGTGCAGACCGCCATTCGACTCGGCTTCACCGGCGAGCGGCTGGAGGAGATCCGTCTGGGCGGGGAGCTGCACGACATCGGCAAGATCGGCACCCGGGAAGCCGTTCTCAACAAGCCCGGCCCGCTGACCGAGGAGGAGTTCGCGCACATCACCGAGCACACCGTGTTGGGCGAACGCATCCTCGCCCCGCTGGCGAAGGAGAACCCGACCGTGCTGAGCATCGTGCGGAACCACCACGAGCGGATGGACGGCCGGGGCTTCCCGGACCGACTCGAGGGCGAGGCGATCCCGATCGAGGCCCGGATCGTGTGCGTGGTCGACGCCTTCGACGCCATGACCACCAATCGCGCCTACCGAAGCTCGCGGCAGCCGCACGATGCGGTCCTCGAGCTGGTGCGCTGCGCCGGCTCGCACTTCGACGCGGACGTGGTGCGGGCCTTTCGCGACGCGTTCCCCGATCCCTCCCTGCTCCCGATCTCGGTGTAGTCCCTCTCTGCGTGACCTCGGTCACCGCCCGACGGCGTCGGCTGGGCCACAATCCGATGTGCCCAACGATTCCCTCGCCCGATCCGCAACCGGCGCCCCCCGTGACGTGCTCGCCGGGGCATCGCGTCCCGGCATGGCGCCCGAGCCGCGCTGCCTGGTGGTAGACGACGATCCGGACCTCCGGCGCAGCATGTCGCGCGTGCTCGAGGGGATGGGGTTCGCCTGCATCGAGGCGGGGTCCGGGGCCGAGGCGCTCACCATCCTCCACAGCACCGGCGAGCTGCATCTGCTCCTTTCCGACGTCTCCATGCCGGGGCTCGACGGGCTCGGGCTTCTGCGAGAAGTGCAACGCCGGTTCCCGGATATGGCGGTGGTCATGCTGTCGGGGGTGCGGGAGGCGGAGATCGCGGTGGAATGCCTGCAGGCGGGCGCGCTCGACTACATCACCAAGCCGGCGCTGCTCATCGAAATCCGCTCGCGTGTGGCGCGCGCGCTCGAAAAGCGCGACCTCATGCTCCAGAACCGTTTCTATCAGCAGAACCTGGAGCAACTGGTGGACCAGCAGGCGGGCCGGCTCCGGGAGCTTTTCTTCGAGGGCGTCCAGACCCTGGTCCACGCGCTGGACGCCAAGGATCCCTACACCCGGGGCCATTCGACTCGGGTCAGTCAGTACGCCGAGCGCATCGCCGCCCGGCTGGGCCTCGGTGGGCCGACCCTCGAGGACGTGCGCCTCGGCGCCGAGCTGCACGACATCGGGAAGATCGGCACGCCGGAGGCCATCCTGCGGAAGCCGGGCCCCCTTACCCAGGACGAGTTTGATCACATCAGCGGTCATACCGTGCTTGGGGAGCGCATTCTCGCTCCGCTGGCGCGGGCCAACCCGGTGGTGCTCGCGATCGTCCGCTCCCATCACGAGCGGGTGGATGGCGCCGGCTTTCCGGATCACCTGGCGGGGGAGAGGATTCCTCTCCCCGCCCGGATCGTCGCGGTCGCCGACGCGTTCGATGCGATGACCACCGATCGCTCCTACCGCTCGTCGCTCAGCGCCTCCCAGGCTCTGGACGAGCTCGAATCCAGCGCCGGCACTCACTTCGACCGCGAGGTGGTGAAGGCGTTCCGGAAGGAGTTCCCCAATCCCGGAGCGCTCCTGGTCGGCTGACCTCTACCCCCCCACGTACCGCCCTACCGCCCTACCGTCCTACCGCCCTACCGTCTGCCCGCTACCTTACGCCTCATGAGCGAAACATTGATGATCAGCGTCTCCGGAATGCGCGGGATCGTGGGCAAGGACCTCACGCCCGAGCTGGTGGCGCGTCATGCCGCCGCGCTTGGCGCCTGGGCCGGTCAACGTGGCCGACCGCTCGTCGTGCTGGGGCGCGACGCCCGGACCAGCGGCGCCATGTTCGCCCGGGCGGCAACCGCCGGCGTCATGTCCGTCGGCTCGGAGGTTGTCGACGTGGGCATCGCCCCAACCCCCACCGTGCAGCTGGCGGTGGAGCATCATCATGCGGGCGCCGGCCTGATCCTGACCGCGAGCCACAATCCGATCGAATGGAACGCTCTCAAACTGGTGGGCCCCGACGGGATCTTCCTGGATGGCGCGGATGGACGCCGGGTCCGGGAGCTGGCCGACCAGGGGCCCGCGCGCGTGGGGTGGGAGGGGGTCGGTGCGGTGCGAGAGGACCGTGAGGCGATCGCTCGGCACATCGCCCAGGTGCTCGCGCTGCCGATGATCGATGTGGCCCGGATCCGTGCCAAGCGGTTTACGGTGGCGCTCGACTGCGTACGGGGCGCCGGCGGCACGACGATGCCGCAGCTGCTCGAGGCGCTGGGCTGCACGGTGCGGGGCATCAACCTGGAGGTGGACGGCCGCTTTCCGCGCCCGCCGGAGCCTCTGCCTGAGAATCTGGGCGACTTGTCGCGTCTGGTAATGGAGACCGGTGCCGCCATCGGGCTTGCGGTCGACCCCGACGTCGACCGACTGGCGCTGGTGGACGAGACCGGCTCGCCCATCGGGGAGGATTACACCCTGGCGCTGGCGGTACGCGCCGTCCTCGAAAACCGCTCCCGAACCACGAGCCTTGGAGCGGACGGGCATGGTCCCCCCCCGGTTGTGGTTGCCAACCTGTCGACCTCCCTGGTCGTTGAAGACGCGGCCCGGCTGGGAGGCGCGCGGTTCATGCGGGCGCCGGTGGGCGAGGCCAACGTTGCTCGGGCCATCCGGGACGAGGGTGCGCTGATCGGCGGCGAGGGGAACGGCGGGGTGATCCTGCCCTCACTCCATATCGGCCGTGACGCGCCGGTTGGTGTGGCATTGATCCTGCACTTGCTTGCCACGTCGGGGGCGACGGTGAGCGATCTGGTCAGGCGGCAGCCGCAGTACCGAATCGTCAAGGCTAAAGCGCCGAGGGGCAATGACTTAGAGCCAGTCTACGAGCAGCTCAAGCGGCGCTTCGCGGATGCCACGCTCGACCTGCGGGACGGACTGAGGCTTGCATGGCAGGACCGCTGGGTACATGTCCGGCCTTCGGGAACGGAACCTATCGTTCGGTTCATCGCCGAAGCACCCACCCAGGCCGACGCCGAAGCGCTGGTGTCGGTCTGTCGTGACCTCTTTTTGAGATAAGGACCCATCGTATGTGTGGGATCGTCGGGTACGTGGGACCGCGGCAGGCGGTGGCTCTGCTGGTGGACGGACTCAAGCGTCTCGAGTATCGCGGGTATGACTCCTCCGGCATTGCGGTGCTCAACGGCCAGGGGCTGGTGGTGCTCAAGCAGTCCGGGAAGCTGAGTGCCCTCGAGAAGCAGTTGCAGGAGTACACCCCAAAGGGCACGGTCGGGATCGGCCACACCCGGTGGGCTACCCACGGGCCGCCGACGGCCGCCAACGCGCACCCCCACACCGACCAGTCGGGCAAGATCGCGCTCATTCACAACGGGATCATCGAGAACGCCTCGGCCATCCGGAAGGTGCTGGAGCAGCGCGGCCACCGGTTCAAGTCGGAGACCGATACCGAGGTGCTGGCCCACCTGATCGGCGAGTGCTACCACGGAAACCTGGAGGACGCGGTCGCGGAGGCGCTGCGCGAGGTGGATGGAGCGTACGGGATCGCGGTGATCTGCGAGGACGAACCCGACTGCCTGGTGGCGGCCCGCAAGGGCTCTCCCCTGCTGGTCGGCGTTGGAGACGGCGAGTGGTTCGTCGCCTCGGACGCGTCCGCCATTCTGGCGCACACCCGGTCGGTGGTCTACCTCGACGACGGCGAAATGGTGGTCCTCTGCCGCAAGGGTTATCACGTGCGGGACCTTGCCGCGACGCGGATCGAGAAGCCGGTCAATCAGATCGAGTGGGACCTGGCGACGATCGAGCGCGGCGGATACGCGCACTTCATGCTGAAGGAGATCTTCGAGCAGCCGGACACGGTCCGCAACACGATGCGCGGCCACCTGCTCGAGGAAGAGGGGACCGCCCGCATGAGCGGGCTCAACCTCACCGACGATGAAATCAAGAAGATCGACCGCATCGTCATCACCGCGTGCGGCACCAGCTGGCACTCCGGGCTCATCGGCGAGTACATGCTGGAGGAGCTGGCCCGGATTCCGGTGGAGGTGGAATACGCCTCCGAGTTCCGGTACCGGAACCCCGTGGTGGACGAGCGGACCCTGGTGATCGGCATCTCTCAGTCGGGCGAGACGGCGGATACCCTCGCGGCAATCCGGGAGGCGAAGCGCCGCGGCGCCCGCACCATCGGCCTGGTCAACGTGGTCGGGTCCACGATCGCGCGTGAGGTGGATGGCGGCATCTACTTGCACGCCGGTCCCGAGGTGGGCGTGGCGAGCACCAAGGCCTTTACCAGCCAGGTGATCGCGCTGGCTCTCATCACTCTCCGGTTCGGGCGGCTCCGCAATCTGAGCATCCTGCAGGGTCGCCAGATCATCCAGGGGCTCCGCGCCCTGCCTGAGCAGATCGAGGACATCCTGAACCGCGCCCACGAAGTGGAGGCGCTGGCCGAGCGGTTCTGGCGGAGCAACAACGCGCTCTATCTGGGGCGCGGCGTGAACTTCCCCGTGGCGCTCGAAGGTGCGCTCAAGCTCAAGGAGATCTCCTACATTCACGCGGAGGGCTACCCCGCCGCGGAGATGAAGCACGGGCCGATCGCCCTGATCGACGAGAACATGCCGGTGGTGTTCATCGCTCCCAAGGACGCCGTGCACGGCAAGATCGTCTCCAACGTCGAGGAAGTACGGGCCCGGGGCGGGCAGGTCATCGCCATCAAGAACGACGGCGACGATCAGATCAGCTCCCTGGCGGCGGCCACGTTCACGATTCCGGATACGCTCGATCTCCTGACGCCGATTCTCACGATCATCCCGCTGCAGCTGTTCAGCTACTACGTCGCGGTGCGCCGGGGCTGCAACGTGGATCAGCCGCGGAACCTCGCCAAGAGCGTCACGGTGGAGTAGGCAGTTCACGTCATCGTTGCCGGGGGGGAGATCCTCAGCGGTCTCCCCTCGTCGTTTCTCCCCTCCCATTCCTTGCGCCGACTCCCCGGACCCCTCGCCCCCTCGCCGCTTGCCCGGCGGCGGTTAGCTTTCCTGCCTCCCTCACCGGACCCGAAATGAGCGATCTCTCCTCCCAACCGGCCTGCGCTCTGGCTGGCCGGGCGCCGCTTCGAGGCGATCTCCGGTTCCGGCAGCGCGCCGCCCGTCCCTGATGCGGGTCGTGCTTCAGCGGGTGAGCTCCGCGGCGGTCACGATTGACGGGCGCACTGTCGGGTCCATCCGGCGCGGCTTCTGCCTGCTGGTGGGCTTCACTCACCGCGACACGGCCGCTGAGGTGGACTGGATGGCCGAGAAGGTCGCCGGCCTCAGGTTGTTCGGTGATGCCGCGGACAAGATGAACCTGCCGCTCGCCGAAGTCGGGGGTTCCCTCCTCGTCATCTCGCAGTTCACGCTTTATGGTGACGTGGAGAAGGGGCGACGGCCCTCGTTCATCGAAGCCGCGAGGCCCGAGACCGCGATTCCCCTGTACGAACGCTTCGTTGTCCAGTTGCGGGCCAAGGGACTCCAGGTGGAAACCGGCGAGTTCGGCGCGATGATGCAGGTCGAGATCCACAACGACGGACCGGTAACCCTGGTTCTCGAACGGAAACCGTCGGTGGGTGGGGGTACGGCGTAGGTGGGAGCCGCGTGGAGCGTAGAGCGTACAGCGTACAGGGGGTGTGAGGCGGGCATGGCACCCGAAGTGAGTAGGTGGTACGTTCGGCGCCGCTCACCGCTCACCGCTCACCGCTCACCGCTCACCCAGCGTACAGCGTTCAGCGTACAGGGGTGTGAGGCGGGCATGGCATACGAGGTGAGTGAGCGGCAGGTTCGGCACCGCTCACCGCTCACCGCTCACCGCACTTCTCACTTCTCACTTCTCACCTCTCACTTCTCACCTCTCACTTCTCCCCATGCCCCCCCACCTCATCCTCGCCTCCGCATCTCCCCGGCGGCGCGAGTTGCTCGCCATGCTCGGCATCCGGTTCGAGGTGCGTCCCTCGCAGGTCGCCGAGCAGCGCAATCCGGGCGAGGCGCCGCGGGCCTACACCGAGCGTCTGGCCCGGGAGAAGGCGCTGGAGGTTGCCGGAGACCTGGTGCTCGGCGCCGACACGACAGTTCTCCTGGAGGACACCCTGCTCGAGAAGCCGGTCGATGAAGCCGACGCGCTCCGCATGCTGCTGGCCCTGCAGGGTCGCGCCCACCAGGTGATCACTTCCGTGGCCCTCAAGGCGCACGGGCGCCTGCTCGAGGCAACCGATCTCACGCGGGTGGTGTTCCGAGCGGCCGACGAGGAGTTCCTGCGCGCCTACATCGCCACGGGGGAGCCGATGGACAAGGCGGGGGCTTACGGCATCCAGGGCTACGGTGCCGCCCTGGTGGAGCGGATCGAAGGGGACTTCTTCTCCGTGATGGGGCTGCCGGTCAGGCTGGTGCTGCGATTGCTGGAGGAGGCTGGCCATCCCTACCGGTTCGGGCGCTGACCTCCCCGCTCAGACCTTGACGCTCCAGACCGGCACGGCCTGGGCCCGGTTCTTCACGCTGAGCGGCTCGCGGGTGTCGACCGGAGGCTTCTGTTTGAGCACCTGGTAGAGGGGGTCGCTGATCAGGATCTCTCCCCCCTTGGCGTTGGAGCAGAGCCGGCTCGCGACGTTGACCGCATCCCCGATGACGGTGTATTCGAGCCGGAGGTGGCTGCCGATGTTGCCCGCGAACGTGTCGCCGTAGTTGATCCCGATGCCCACGCTGATCGTGGGCCGTCCCTGGGCGGCCCACTGCTCGTTGAGGGCGTGGATGGCGCGCTGCATGGCGATCGCGGCCTGCACCGCGCGGTCGGGGTCATCGGCGTGGGGGATGGGCGCGCCCCACAGCGCCATGATCGCGTCGCCGATGAATTTGTCGAGCGTCCCCCCGTTGGCGAAGATGATATCCACCATCTCCGTGAAATAGTCCGAGAGCAGGCTCGCGATCGAGTCCGGACTCATGTGCTCGGACATCGTGGTGAAGCCGCGGATGTCGGAGAAGAGAATCGTGACCGGCCGCTTGTCGCCGCCGAGCTTCACTGCGCCCTGCTGCTGCGCGATCTCCGCGGCCACGTTGGGGGCGAAGTACCGCTCGAAGTTGGAGCGGACCATGGCCTCGCGCTGAATCTGCTCCGCGAACCGGCTGTTCTTGATGGCGATGGCGGCCAGCCCGCCGAACGCAATCAGGAACTGCAGATCCTCGTCGCTGAACGAGTTCGTGGCCGTCAGATTGTCGACATAGAGAATGCCCAGCACCATTTCCGCGCTGGCCATGAGGGGAATGCACATCGCGCTCCGGACGCTCTGGAGCAGGATGGACTGCCCGCCCTTGAAGCGGTCATCGGCCACGGCATTGTCCGTGAGGATCGCCACCCGCTCTTCGACCGCCTTCCGCGCGATGGAGCGCGGCACGTGCTGAGCCGAGGCATCGCCCAGGCGGCTCTTGGAGACCCGCGGCACCAGCTCCTTGGAGTCGGTGGCCAGCAGGACCGACACCCGGTCCACGCCCATCACGTCGAACGTGGTTTCAACCACGCGGCCGAGCAGCTTGTCGAGATCCAGCTCGCCTGACAACTTCTGTGAGACATCGAGCAGCAGGGACAGCTTCTTGGCGTTGCGTTCCGCGGTGCTCGCTCCCGCGACCTTGAGCTGGCCGGCGCCACCGGCCGTTGAATCCGTCGGCTTCACCGAGCTCGGCGTCCCGACCGCGGCCGCCGCCACGTCGCCCACGATCACCGCCGGCACCCCGCCGCTCATGGCGATCTGCTTGACGATGGTCCCGCCTGGCTGCGGCAGATTCTGGCCCGTGATGTGGCGGCCGGTGCCCATGTCAGGCGACTTGAGCTGGAAGACGACCTTCCCGAACGTGACCGAGTCCCCGGGCTCGAGGGTGGCCTCGGTGACCCGCTCCCCGTTGATGAATGTTCCGTTGGAGCTTCCCAGATCCTTGAGCGCCACGCCCTTCTGGTTGACCGTGAGCTCGGCGTGACGACGGCTGATGGTGGGATCGAAGATGGGGATGTCGCTCGTCACGGCGCGGCCCACCACGTACACGTGGCCCGCGGCCAGCTCGAAATCCTGGTCCCCGGTGAAGGAGATGAGCTTGAGCGTCATGGAACGGGGAATATAGGCTGGGAGGTAGGGCGCGCTACTGTCGCGGGGCCGGCTACGTCGGCCTCTGTCGACGAACCGTTACAGGCCGCGGCTTGCGAGCCCCAGTGCGGCGAGCACGGCGCCGGCTTTCGCTTCGGTCTCCCGGAATTCCGCGTCCGGATCGGAATCCGCCACGATGCCCGCGCCGGCCTGGACCCAGGCCCGGTCTCCGCGCAACACCACCGTCCGGATGGCGATGGCCGTATCGAGCGTCCGGGCTCCCCACCCGATGTACCCGACCGCCCCCGCATAGGGGCCGCGCCTTACCGGCTCCAGCTCGTCGATGATCTCCATGGCGCGCACCTTGGGCGCGCCACTCACCGTTCCGGCCGGGAAGCACGCGCCCAGCGCCGCCAGCGCGTCCAGCTCCGGCCGGAGCGTGCCCCGCACCTCGCTCACCAGGTGCATGACGTGCGAGTATCGCTCCACAACCATGAACGCCGTCAGGCGCACCGAGCCGAACTGCGCCACTCGGCCTACGTCGTTGCGGCCCAGGTCCACCAGCATCAGGTGCTCCGCGCGTTCCTTGGGATCAGCCTCCAGCTCGGCCTGCAACGCCTGGTCCCGTTCCGGAGTGTCGCCGCGCGGCCGAGTACCGGCAATCGGCCGCAGGGTGAGCTCTCCGTCTTCCACCCGGATCAGCACCTCCGGTGAGCTTCCCACTACGCGAATGTCGTCGCAGTGGAGAAAGTACAGGTAGGGCGCCGGGTTCAGGGCCCGCAAGTAGCGATAGGTGAGAAAGGGATCGGCGGCCTTGAGATCGAGGCGCCGGGAGAGCACTGTCTGAAAGGTGTCGCCCGCGGCGATGTACTCCTTGATGCGGCGAACCGCGTCCTGGTAGCCGCGCTCCGCGAATGGGGAGGAATAGGCCGGGGTCGGGGCGGGGTCTTCTATCGCGAGGGGTTGGAGGCGGGCCGGGCCCCGCAGCCGTTCCAGCCAATCCTCGATTCGCGCCTGTGCGTCCGCGTGCCTCCGCGCCAGGACCTCCCGCGGCAGGTCGGCCTCCACCTCGACATTCGCAATGACCGTGGCGCGGTTGTACAGGTTGTCGAGCACCAGGAGGGTGTCCGCCACCATGAGGATCGCGTCCGGAAGCTCCCGATCATCCGGGGGGCTGTTGGGAAGGCGCTCCAACGTGCGTACCACGTCGTAACCGATATAACCGACCGCTCCGCCGGTGAACCGGGGCAGGCCGGGAAGCTGGACCGGCGGGTACCGCCGCATCGTCTCCGCCATGTGGTCCAGCGGGGCCACGTCGGCGGCCACTTGGCTCCACTCCGCGCCGGGCGTCCAGCGTTCCACCGAGCGGCCCCGGTACCGGAAGACTTCGCGCGGGTCCGTCGAGAGCATCGTATAGCGGGCCCACCGCTCGCCACCCTCGAGCGATTCCAGCAGGAACCCGTATCTTCCGCGGTGGAGCTTCGCGAATGCCGACACCGGTGTTTCCCCGTCGAGCACCACCTGGCGCGTGACGGGAACCATCCCCGGCGTTGCCCGGGCGAGGAAGTCGGCGAACGAAGCGTCGGACATGGTGGCCTCTCTCAGCGTGGCGCCACGACGAGGTAGCTCCCGGCGCCACGGAGCTGTGCCTGGAGATTGTCCAGGGCGGGCCGATCGGAGGCCAGAAGCCCCCACCGATCGTTGTCGAGCTCGACCCCGACGGAGAGCGCTCGCTCCACTCCCGCGGCGTCGCCATATCGACGGAGCGCGGCCAGGGGCGCGGCGAAATGTACCGGATAGCTGAATCGCACCGTCGCCCCGGGACCGGGGGGCAGGCTGCTCGTCAGGTCGACCCCGTAGACCCCGGGCCGCGGGTGAATTGACACCGTCACCGACTCGGGGGCGCCCGGCGCGGCGAAGGCCGCCGCGGGGAAAGCGAGCTCCACGAATGGCGTGTTGTCCGGGGCGCCATGCCGCAGGATCACCCGGCGCATCGTCCCGGTGGCGAAGGTGACGGTCGTGTCGCTTGCCGCCGGCCCGTCCATCTCGAGGATGTACAGCTGGTCGAGCCGGAGCACTCGCGTCACCGGCGCGGGGCCGGTCGCCGGGGCCGCGGAAGGCGCGGCGTGCCGGCACGAGACGAGGCCGACAAGGAGCCCCGTTGCCGCCGCGAGGATCGATCGGGTAGTTCTCACGACGCGTAAAGTAAGGAGTCCGAAGTGCGGAGTGCGATGCCGCGACTTACCCTGGCCCTCCTCGCGGCGCTCCCCCCTGGAGCCCTGGCCGGGCAGCAGTGGAACGACTCGGCTACCGTTGCCCTGATCCGCCGGGGAATCGCGGTGCGCCGACTGGCGGAGCCGGATTCCACCTTGCGGAGTTACCGGGCCCAGGCCCACGGCTTCGTCTTCTTCCTGGGTCAGGCCGGTCACGATCTCCTCCAGCCGCCCCGGCTCATCAAGGCCGATGAGCTTCAGGTCGACATCTACTGGCAGGCGCCCGGCGTGAGCCGTCAGGTAATCCGGGCCTGGCGCGACGGCAGGTGGCTACCCACCGACATCACCTACCACCGCGACCACCTCGGTATTGTCACCAACAACTTCGGCGATCGGATCCGGATCGGCGAGGGAGACGAAGTGAAGGACGTCGTCCACCCCCTCGCCGCGCAGGGGCTTGCCCTGTACGACTTCCGGCTCCGGGACTCCGTGCGCCTGCGGGTCCGGGATACCGTGCTCGAGCTGGACGAGATCGAGGTCCGCCCCCGCGATCTCAACGCTCCACGCGTCGTGGGTACCCTCTCCCTCGATCGTGCCACCGGAGACCTGGTCCGCTTCCGCTTCAGCTTCACGCCGGCTGCCTACCTCGACCCCTCGGTGGAGGACATCAGCATCGTTGTCGACAACGCCCGGGTGGAACAGCGCTGGTGGCTGCCCTGGCGCCAGGAAGTGGAGATCCGACGCCGGGTGACCTGGCTCGATTTTCCCGCCCGTTCCATCATCCGTGGCCGCTGGGAGATCGATGACTATGATCTGAACGTCGCCATTCCGCCCGAAGTCATCGCGGGGCCGGCCATCGGCGGGCTCCAGCAACCGGTCGATACGGGGGGGAGCTGGCCCGAGCCGCTGGCGGAGGCGGTCCGCGGAGTGGCCCGTCCGGTCGAGCGGGAGGACCTCGAAGAGGTTCGTCAGGAAATCGACCGCATCGCCGAGGGTCGGCTCTCCGCCCTCCCGGGCGCCCGCCTCGGTTTCTCCTCGATCAGCGATATCGCGCATGTCAACCGGGTCCAGGGGCTCGCCCTCGGGGCGGGGCTCGCCCTCCGGGTGCTGCCGCACGTCGTTCTGCGACCCCGGGCGGCATTCGGCACCTCGGATTCGCGGCTGCTGGGCGATCTTCGCCTGAGCTGGGAGAGGCCACAGGGCACCGTCACCCTGGGCGCCGGTCGCCGGCTCGCCGACCTCGGCGACACGCCGATCATCTCGGGCCTCACCAACTCGCTGCTCTCGCAGGAGGGAGGGCGGGACTACGGGGACTACGTCCTTCTCGATCAGGCCAGGCTGACCGTGGAGCAGCAGGTGGGCTCGGGCGCCAGCGTGACGGCAGAAGGTGGCGTCGACCGCTCCCGATCGGTCTCGACCGAGGCCACGCCCGCCAGTGGGCACTACGCTCCCAACCCGGCCCTGGGTGCGGGAACGATCGGCATGGGGCGGCTCGGCTTCGACTTCGAATCGGCTTCGCTCGACCGTACGGCGGGGGTGGTTGCCCAGGCGAATCTGGAAGGCGGGGCGGGCGACCACCGCTATCTCAGGGCGACGCTCAATCTGGAGGTCAGGGCACGGGCCGGGATTGGTGGGCTCCAGCTGCGGGCACAGGCCGGTGCGGGCACCGACGATCTCCCCGCCTATCGAAGCTTCGCGATCGGAGGGTGGGGCACCCTGCCCGGCGAACCGTTTCGGGCCTGGGGGGGCAGGCAGATGGTGCTGGGTGAGCTGGAATACCGCCTTGACGTGCCCTTTCCCGAGATTCCTCTCGGCCCATTCGTTTCGACCGGGCCGCGGATGACCCTCGCGCCCTTCCTGGCCGCGGGCTGGACCAGAGGCGGGTTGAGCGGGGTGCCCTGGGTGCCAAGCGGCACCGTCCGTCCGGTTGCGGGTCTGGGGCTCGAGTGGTTTCACCACCTGATCCGGGCTCGGGCGGGAGTGTCCCTCCGGACCGGCACGCTGGGGATCACCCTGGACCTGAACCGGGAGTGGTGGGGAATCCTGTAGCAGGATGCCCTTGGCCCCGACCGCCGCGCGGGGCTAGGTTTCAAAGTTCGGACAGCAACCACTTTCGTCGTCTTATCAGGTTCTCAGGCAATCGCTTGCATGCAGTTCACGGATGAGTGGCTGATCCCTACGATTGAGAAGGTCGTGGCCCCTGAGGCGGTGGAAACGCTGCGTCAGGAGCCAGCGGCGGAGCCGCAGTCGCTATGGCTTATGGTGGTGGCCCGGAAGCTTGCCAGCGATGAAGAGATCCTCAAGGCCGCGGCGGCGCGGTTCCGGCTCCCCGTGGCGGATCTCGGGCAACTCGACCGGGCGGTTCGGGACGCGGTTCCCGAGCCGTTGATCCGGCGCTTCAACATCCTCCCCATCCGGATCACCGATTCGGTGCTGGAAATCGCGACGGCCAATCCCTTCGATATCGACGCGGAGAAGGACCTCGCGTTCGCCACCGGGCGCGAGGTACGGACCTATCTCTCCTCGCCCAGCCGCATCAAGGAAAAGATGGAGGAGATCTACCGTGGCGGCGGGGGGGGTGGGACGGACGTGATGGCCCAGCTGCTGGGCGGCATGGACGAGAACCTCCAGGTCACCCAGATCGAGGATGACGACACCGTCACCGATCTCGCGGCCTCGGCCGAAGAGGCCAGCCAGCGGCCAGTGGTGCGCCTGGTTGATCTCATGTTGTCCGACGGCATCCTCTCCCGGGCCAGCGACATCCACATCGAGCCGGGAGAGGCCGGGGTCGCGGTCCGCTACCGGATCGACGGCGTGCTGCGCCAGGTGATGAATATCCCGCGCACCGCGGGGGCACCGCTCATCTCGCGCATCAAGATCATGTCGGGCCTCGATATCGCCGACCGGCTGCGGCCCCAGGACGGCCGGGCCCGGGTGGCGGTGAACGGCGCGCCAGTGGACCTGCGGGTTTCGACCCTGCCCGCCTCCCACGGCGAGAAGGTCGTCATCCGCATCCTGAACGCCAAGGCGACGGTGCTCACGCTCGAGTCGCTCGGGATGTCGGTGGACGAGCGGGCATCGATGCAGGCCCTGCTCAACCACAAGGAAGGGATCATCCTGGTCACCGGGCCGACCGGCTCCGGCAAGACCACCACGCTGTACTCCATGCTGCGCATGGTGCAGGACGAAGGCGTCAACATCGTGACGGTCGAGGACCCGGTCGAGTATCGGCTGGGGAAGGGCATCGTGCAGGTCCAGGTGCACGAAAAGGCGGGTCTCACCTTCGCCGCGGCTTTGCGCTCCATCCTCCGGCAGGACCCTGACGTGGTGCTGCTGGGCGAGATTCGTGATAAGGAGACCGCGCAGATCGCTGTGCAGGCCTCGCTGACGGGTCACCTGGTGCTCTCCACGCTCCACACCAACGATGCCTCGAACGCCGTGACGCGGCTGGTGGACATGGGGATCGAGGCCTACAAGCTGGCGTCCGCCTTGCGCGGGGTGATCGCCCAGCGCCTGATGCGGAAGCTCTGCACCACCTGTCGCGTGGTCAACGATCAGCCGCTTCCCGAGCGGATCCGCCGCTATATCCCCGACGGGGTCGAAGTCTATCGCCCACTGGGCTGTCCTGACTGTTCGATGACGGGCTATCGCGGTCGCTTCAGCGTCGTCGAGGTGCTGACGATGAACGTGGAGCTGGAGCGGCTCATCGGTGGCGGGGCCACGGCGGAAAAGATCGCGGAAGGGGCCCGCGCCAACGGCATGCTCTCGCTCTTCGAGAGCGGACTCAAGCACGTCCTTGCCGGGGAGAGCAGCGTGGATGAGCTGCTCCGGGTGGTCGATGTGCCTCTGGCCGACAGCGCCACCGCATCCCGGCTTGGGGGCGGCGCGCCCGCGGCACCGAAGGCCCCGGAAGCCGCACCGACGCGACGGACTCCTCCTTCCTCTTCGCCGCCGGCGCAGCCGGTGGAGGTGGTGCCCTTCGCGGCCACGACGCAGGTCGCGGACTTGAGCTCTGCGTTCGAGCTGCTCGAGGAGGAAGAGGAGGACGCCGATCTTGCGGCCACGCGGCGGCCCGCGCTCCCCAAGGGCGCGACGGTCCTCCTGGTTGACGACGAAGACTCCCTTCGGCGGGTCATGCGGGATCTGCTCCTGCGCGACGGGTTCGACGTGGTCGAGGCGCGGACTGGTGCGGAGGCCCTCGACCAGGTGGACCGGCACGCGCCGGACATCGTCGTGCTCGATCTCAATCTCCCGGGGATGGACGGATACTCGGTGCTCTCCGAGCTCCGGACCCGACCGGCGACTCAGCGGATTCCGGTCATCGTCCTGACCGCCAAGGGAGACGAGGACAACGAGGTCCGGGTCTTCGAGCTCGGGGCAGACGACTTTCTCAGCAAACCCTTCCGGGCCAAGGCGCTCTCGAAGCGGCTCGAAGTTGTTCTCGCCCGGCGCAAGTAAGCGCGCCGCCCTGCCATGTTACCCGATTCCGCGCCCGCGCTGGGTCTGGTCAAGCCGTCGGTTCGTGCCGCGCCGGCCTACGGCCTCGAAGCCCCGACTACGGCCCTCAAGCTCAATCAGAACGAGGCACCGGAAGACGTTCCCGAGGATATTCGCCGGGAGATCGTCTCCCGCGCCCTCCTCGAGCCCTGGCACCGCTACCCCGCGTTTGTCCCCGCCAGGCTCACCGCTCGTCTGGCGGCCCGGCACCAATGGGAGCCCGACGGCGTGCTGGTTGGCAATGGATCGAACGAGATCATTCAGGCGGCACTCGCGGTGCATGTCGGCGCCGGGGACGTGGTCGTGGCTCCCGAGCCGACCTTCGCGCTCTACCGCCTGCTCACCGCGGTGGGCGGGGGCCGCTACGTCCCGGTGGCGCTCGGGCGTGATTTCGCCTACGATGTCGGCGCGCTGATCGCTGCCGCCCGCCGCGAGCGGGCCAGGGTCGTGGTGCTCAACTCACCCAACAATCCGACCGGCTCCGCCCTGCCGGAGGGCGCGCTGCGCCGCATCCTCGATGAGACGGAGGCCCTCGTGCTGTGCGACGAGGCCTATCAGGACTTTGGCGGCCCCAGCGCGGTGAGCCTGTTGCGGCAGTCGGCCCGCCTCGTCGTGCTGAGGACCTTCTCTAAGGCCATGGGGATGGCCGGCCTTCGGTTCGGGTATGGCCTGGCTCACCCGGACCTGGCCCGGGAGATCGGCAAGGCCAAATTGCCGTACAACGTGAACGCGATCACGCTGGTGGCGGCCGACGTTGCCCTGGACCATCAGGCGCGCTTCGACGAGCGCACCCGGGCCGTCATCGCGGAGCGGGAGCGGTTTCTTCCGCTGCTCCGGGCCGTATCGGGGATCCAGGTCTTCCCGAGCGCGGCGAACTTCGTGCTGATTCGGGTCGAGGCCAAGCCGGCCCGGGTGGTCTTCCGCCGTCTGATCGATGATCATGGCATCCTGGTGCGCGACGTGTCGGCGGGCCCGGGCCTGGCGGAGTGCCTCCGAATCTCGATCGGGACGCGCGCCCAGATGGACGCGGTCCTGGCGGCGCTGGACCACACTCTCCGATAGGCGGGCCCCGGTATGCGCACCGCCGAACAGAGCCGCAAGACCCGCGAGACCCAGATCCGCGTCCGCTTGAACCTGGACGGGAGCGGCCGAGCCCAGGTGAAGACTGGCATCGGATTCTTCGACCACATGCTCGAGGCGCTGGCGCGACATGGACTCCTGGATCTGCAGGTGGAGTGCGTGGGGGATCTGCAGGTAGACGGGCACCACACCGTGGAGGATGTCGGCATCGTGCTGGGGCAGGCGCTGGCGCAGGCCCTCGGGGACCGGGCCGGGATCCGCCGCTATGCCGACGCGGCCGTGCCCCTCGATGAGTCGCTCGTCCGCGTGGCGATGGATATCTCGGGACGGCCCTTCCTCGCCTATCACGTTGAGATCGCCAAGTGGCAGATGCTGGGAGACTACGACGTATTCCTCACGCCCGAGTTCTTCCGGGCCCTGGTCCACAATGCGGGACTCACCGTGCACATGGACCTGGTGCGCGGTGACAACCCCCACCACATCGTCGAGGCGGCATTCAAGGCCTTTGCCCGGGCGCTCTACGAGGCCGCTGGCCTCGATCCGAGGGTGTCCGGCATACCCTCGACCAAGGGAGCGCTGTGATCGTTGTGGTGGACTACGGGGTGAACAATCTCAAGAGCGTGGTCCGTGCCCTTGGGGCCGGCGGCCACACCGCCACGCTGACCGCCGATCCCGCGCTGGTCCGCCGGGCCGAGCACCTGCTGGTGCCGGGCGTCGGCAACTTCGGGCAGGCCGCGAAGAACCTCGGCGCCACCGGTCTGGGCGACGCCATCCGCGACGTGGCGCGGACCGGCCGCCCGGTGATGGGCATCTGTCTGGGCATGCAGCTCTTCTTCGAGCGGAGCGAGGAGGCGCCGGAGGCCCGGGGTCTCGGCCTCCTCGACGGAGTGGTTGAGCGGTTCCGAACCACTCTGCCGGTGCCTCATGTCGGGTGGGCCGGAGTGACCCTCACCTCGGCCGGCGCGGCGCACCCGGTGCTGGGCACGCTCTTTCACGGTGAGACGCAGTTCTTCTACCACGTGCACAGCTATCACCCGGCGGGGTTGGGTCCGGACGCGGTCCTGGGCACGGCGGAGTACGACGGGACCTTCCCGACGATCGTAGGCTCGCGCAACGTGATCGGGACCCAGTTTCATCCCGAGAAGTCGCAGCGGGCCGGGATCGAGCTGCTCTCTGGCTTCGTCGCGTGGACCCCATGACCTCGGTCCGGGTAGCCTTCGTGGATGTGTACGTGCTCCGCCGCGGGGCCCAGGGGCTCGAAGTCCTCACGCTGAGGCGTGCCCGGGGCGGGCGCTGCCCGGGGGCCTGGGAGGTCGTGCACGGAAGCATCGAGGCCGGAGAATCCCCGCTCGATGCCGCCCTGCGGGAACTCCGGGAGGAGACCGGGCTTGCGCCGGGTCGCTTCTACAATCTCAGTCGAATAGAACTGTTCTTCCGGCACGCGGCCGACGAGATCGGCCTGATCCCGGTCTTCGCCGCGATCGTGCCGGCTCGGGAGCCGCGGCTCTCGATCGAGCACGATCAGGCTGAATGGCTTCCGCTCAAGGCCGCACAGGCCCGGCTGTCCTGGCCGCGTGAACGACGGGCCCTCGAAGATATCGAGATCCTGCTGTCCACCGGCGATGCCGGCCCGCTGGAGGATGTGCTGCGGGTGCGAACTCCGGCGGGCGCGGGAGCGTCCGACGGGGATGCCTGACGCACCCACCACGGCCCGGCCGCCCGAGACGTCCATGCTTGCCCGCCGCATCATCCCCTGTCTCGACGTCGCCAATGGGCGCGTGGTCAAGGGTGTGCATTTTCAGTCGCTCCGAGACGCCGGTGACCCCGTCGAGCAGGCCGCCCGCTACGACGCCGAGGGCGCCGACGAGTTGGTCTTCCTCGACATCTCGGCGAGTCACGAGGCGCGTGAGACCACGCTCGAGATGGTCTCCCGGGTTGCCGACACGATCTTCATTCCGTTCACGGTCGGCGGCGGCATCCGGTCCGTGGAGGATGCCGGCCGGGCCCTGCGTGCCGGGGCTGACAAGGTGGCGGTGAACACGGCGGCCGTGCGCGACCCTGGTCTCGTCAGCCGTCTCTCCGAGAGCTTCGGGGCGCAGTGTGTCGTCGCGGCGGTGGATGTGCGCCGTGCCCCCGCGACGGGATCAGGGGCTAAGTGGTCGGTGTACGTGAATGGGGGGCGGGAGGCCACGCCGCTGGACGGCCTCGACTGGATCGCCAAGCTGGAAGCACTCGGCGCCGGGGAGATCCTGCTCACCAGCATGGACCGGGATGGAACGCAACTCGGGTACGACCTCGAGCTTCTTCGCGGCGCGGCCGCTCGCGTCTCGATCCCTGTCATCGCTTCGGGCGGCGCGGGCACGTTGGAGCATCTCGCCGAGGCCCTCGACGCCGGCGCCCACGGCGTCCTTGCGGCGTCCATCTTCCACTATCAGGGCCGCTCGCTCCCGGAGGCACGGGCCTTCCTGCGAGCGCGCGGCCACCCGGTGAGGCCATGAGACTCTCGTCCACGGCGCTTCTCTTGCCCCTCCTCGGCGCGACGTCAGCGCCGGCGCGGACCATGGGCTCGTGCGTGCGCCTGGACAAGGCGGGCACCCAGGTGCGTGGCGACGTCAAGATCTGCCCTGGCCGCTACCGCATCCCGGATCGTGGTGAGACGGGGGTCATCGTGATCATCGCCTCGGATACCCGGGTCGATCTGACGGGCGTGACCCTGGAGAGCCCGGACTCGGTCCCCGCGCTCTTCACCGGCATCGGCATCGCCAGTCGCGGAGTCGACAGCGTCGTGATACGGGGCGGAACCGTCCGCGGCTTTCGCTATGGCATCCTGCTGGAGGGCGGCCGAGGGCACCGGGTGAGCGGGGTCGACCTCTCGAGTTCCAGGGCGCAGGTCCTGCGATCGACCGAGACGACCTTCGACGAGGCGGACTGGCTCGACATCTTCCATCCCGACACATTCGAGACCTACGGCGCCGGCATCTATCTCAGGCATACACAGGGCGCGTCCATCACCGGAATCATCGCACGGGGGAGCCAGAACGGGATCGGCCTGTTCGAGAGCAGGGATGCCTGGATCGCCGACAACGATGTGTCAGGCAATTCCGGCTGGGGCATCCACCTCTGGAAATCGAGCGGCAACACGATCATCCGCAACAAGGCGGATCACAACGTGCGGTGCGAGAGTCCAGCCTATCGCCGTGGATGCGACAGCGCGGCCCTGTTGCTGCGCGAGGCCAGCGATTCCAACCTCGTCGCCGACAACGACCTCAGCTCTTCTGGAGACGGATTCTTTCTCAGTGGCCAGCGCGGGGAGGTCGCCCCATCGGTGGGAAACATCGTGGTGCGAAACGACGCCTCCCACGCCTGGCATAATGGGTTCGAGTCCACCTTCAGCTCCTGGAACAGCTTCCTCGAGAATCGCGCCGACAGCGCCGATTACGGCTTCTGGCTGGGCTACTCCCGGGGCAACCTGGTGCGGGGCAACGTGGTGTTCGGCAGCCGGACCGCCGCGATCGCCATCGAGCACGGCTCCGAGAATGACTTGAGCGAGAACACGATCGTGGGCGGGCCCACCGGCATCCTCCTTTTCACACGTGCCCCCGGCGACGATCCCAGCACCGTCTACCGGATCAGCGACAACACCTTCGCCAAGGTGGGGCAGGGCGTCGTGCTCCGGCACACCACTCATGCCCGGATCAGCGGGAACCGCTTCGACGGCGTGGTGGACGGTCTGGTGGTGGACAGCGCGGGCGCAGACGCCGCCGTGACGGGCAACGTCTTCCTCTCGGCGAGCCGCTGGTTCATCGACGCGGTTCGGCTGGAGGCCGGTGACAATTACTGGGGAGTGAAGGATCTCGATGCTGCGCGGGGCAAGGTCCGGGGCGAGGTGGAGCTCAAGCCCTTCCTGCCCGCCGAGGCGGCCGGGTTCTGATCGCTACTGCTTGGCAGTCGTTTCCAGCAGGTCTCCCACCACACTCACCAGGTCGCGCGGCAGGAAGGGGCGCGGCAGGACCCCGGCTCCAATGGCGCGGCAATGGGCGGCGAGGTCGGCATCGGCCGTCGTCACCACGACACGGGGGCCGCCGTTCGTGCTCAGCTCTTCCATCAGGAGGCGGCGTCCGTCCGCCGACATCGCGCCATCCACGATGACCAGGGTCCACAGCCGCGCGTCTGCCTGTTCCAAGGCGTCCCCCGGTGTCCGCACCACCTGCACGGCATAGCCCGCCGGCTCGAACAGGGCCCGCACCACCAGCTCCGCTCCGGGATCCGTATCCACCAGCAGAACGGCGCGTGCCTGTGCCCCCGAGAGGCGCTGCCCGGTGGGAGGTGTCTGCCGGTCCGCATCGCCAAAGAGGGGCAGGCTGAACCAGAACTCCGCCCCCCGCTCCGCGTCGGGCGCCGGGCGGTAGGCGAGCCGCCCACCGTGGGATTCGATGATCCGGTAACTGAGGGAGAGACCGAGGCCCGTGCCTTCCCCGGGTTCTTTGGTAGTGAAGAACGGAGTAAAGAGCTGGGAAACCAGCTCCTCGGGGACACCCCCGCCCGAATCCCGCACCCGCACCACCGCCTGCCCCTGCTCGGCCGAAGAGAGCAGCGACACCCGTCGCGGCATCCCGTCCGGCAGCCCGCGCACCGCCTGCACGGCGTTGTTGACCAGGTTGAGGATGACCTGCTGCAGCTCGTCACGGTTGCCCCGAACCGGGAGTGGGCCGTCCGCGAGCGACTCGGCCAGCTCGATGCCGCGCAGATGCAGCTCGTAGGTCACGACCTGCGCGGTGCGGGCGAGCACGTCGTTCAGGTCCACCGTGCCTTTCCCGGGCGAGCCCTTGCGGGCGAACGTGAGCAGGTTCCGCACGATCCGGCCGGCACGGTCCGCCTGCTCCTGGATGACGCGCAGGTGTTCCCGCTCGGACTTGGGAATCCCGGGCTGCTCCTGGAGCAGCTCCGACAGGCCCGCGATCGACGTGAGAGGGTTGTTGAGTTCGTGCGCGACACCCGAGACCAGCTGGCCGACCGCGGCCAGCTTCTCGCTCTGAATGAGCTGCGCCTCCAGGGCCCGCTGCTCGGTCACGTCCTCGATGAGGACGACTACCGCGGCATCGAGCGCCGGCTCCCCGAGCGGCGCCGCCGTCAACCGGAGCACGCGGCCGATGGCCGCGCTCCGCACAGTGAGCGGCGCGATCCGCTCCCCCCGGCGCGCGGCTCCGATCAGGCGATCCTCGGCCTCGAGCTCGCCAACCACCAGCGGCCAGAAGAGCTGACCGAGGAGCGCCGCCGCCGAGCGGTTGAGGAGGCGCGCCAACCCCTGGTTGGCGCGCGCGATCCGGCCCCGCCCGTCCAGAACGGCGATCCCCTCCGTCAGGGCGTTGAAGGCCGTCTCCCATTCCTCCTTGGCCTGGCGCACCATCTCGAAGAGACGGCTGTTGGCCATGACTACCGCCACGTGCGTCGCGACCGTGGACAGGAGCCAGAGGTCTTCGGCGCTGAACGACCCCTGCCGACGGTTCGCCACCGCCAGGACCCCCATCGTGAGGCCATGAGCCCGGAGGGGCGCCGCCGCGCCGGTGAGCACCGGGACGCCCGGCAGCAAGTGTACCGGGTCGACCTCACTGCCGTTCGTCACCTCGATCCGTTCGGTGGAATGGGCTCGCAGGAGGAGGCTGGGGGTCCGGTCCGTGACCTGGTGCCCCTGCGCCGCGGCCAGTGAGCCCTCGGCCGCGGCGATCAGCAGGCTGCTGTCCTGCGCTGCGGGCAGGGCGACCGCCGCTCCTTCCGCGTTCAGGAACCGCATGACATAACGCGCCACCTGTCCCGCGATGCGCTCGCTCTGCAGGGACTCGGCCAGCACATAACTCAGTTCCTGCAGGGAGAAGATCTCGTTGATCCGCCGATCGACCTGCCGGGCAAGCCCCCGTCGCTCTTCCTCCAGCGCCCGTACGCGTCGATTGGTGAGCGACAGCTGCAGCGCCACCGCGCTGAAGCAGCACAGGGCCGCGAAGGCCGGCCACCAGCCGCGTGAGCCGCTGACGGCGGTCAGCAACGCCGCTAGGACGCCGGCGAGGAGGTGAACGTAGGGAAGCCAGACGCGGCGCTCCCGCCCGGCGACCCACAGCGCACCCCCTCCCAGCGCGAGCGTCAGGAAGAGTGGCACCCGGATCGGCCACGCCGCGCCGGCGCCTATCGCAGCCACCAGCCAGGCGGCTGATGGAAGCTGGGCCAGCAACGCCCCGCGACTGGTACCGCGCAGAACGGTCAAGGCCACAGGCCCCTAGGGTTTGCGGCCAGCGGAATCGGTCTGGCTCGCCTGGTAGCGCGAGAGAATGCGGGAGCGCTCACGCAGAATCACGGGGACGATGTCCTTCCAGGCGGTCGACTCCGTGCCCGCATAATCGACGTCGAACTCCTCGAAGATGGGGAGCGCGAGTTCGAACACGTAGATCGCCGAGGCCTGCTCGCGCAGGTGAAGCTGGTGGCTCGAGAAATTGACGGTGAGAGGAATGATGGCCGCCGGGCGATAGTACTGGTTCCGGTACAGCAGGCTCAGGTTCTGGGGGTCGAACCGTGCATCGCGGCGCAGGGCGAAGAACGAGACCAGCGCTAGCCCGGGCGTCGAGATCCCAGCGTCCTGCGTCGCGGAATCGATCTGGGCCTGCCGGCTCACCACCAGCCCATGCAGGGACGCATAGGCGTCCTTGCCCACCATCCGGATCGCTCGCTCATCGAGCGGCAGGAAGCGCACCTGGAGATCGCCGGCCGTGAACAGGATGCTGATCTGGTCCTGGTTCAAGGCACCGTACCCTGCTGGCAGATCGATGACCTGCGAGGTGTCCTGCGCACTCGCGGGCCCGCCCCCCAGGGCCGCCTCGAGGGCCAGGGGCACCGCCACCATCGCCGCCCAGGATCTCACGGGGGACCCTCCTTCGTGGGGGCCACGGCCAACAAGCTCTCGCCCAGCTCGCCGAGCCCTTCGCCGCTGGTACTGCTCGTAAGCTGGAGCTGTTCCTCCGGGAGCGCCAGCATGGCCTGGAGCGCCTGCAGTCGCCGACGCCGTTGGGCAAAGGGCAGCTTGTCCGCCTTGGTGAGGGCCACGAGAACCGGGAGTCCGCGGGCCGCCAGAGCATCGCCGTGGGCCAGGTCCTCGCGCGTCGGGTCGTGACGGATATCGAGCAGCCACAGGACGGCCGTGAGGGTCTTTCTCCGGACCAGGACATCCTGAATCAGGCGCTGGTAGCGGCGTTGCTCGCCCTGGGAGACCCTGGTGAAACCGTACCCCGGCAGGTCCAGCAGGTACAGGGTCGGGAGCTCGAAGACGTTGATGAAGGCGGTGCGACCGGGGCGGCCACTCACCCGCGCCAGCGACCGCCCCAGCAGCGCGTTGAGGAGACTCGACTTCCCCACGTTAGACCGGCCGAGGAGCGCGATCTCGGGGCGGGCCGGGCTGAGCCGGTGGGTCGCGTCCGGGAAGCTGCCGACGAACCGGACGGGGAGGTGCGCCAGAGGGGCCGTGCTTTCCTGCGCGGGGGCATACACCGAAGGGCGGGAGGTGCGCATGGTCCGCTGATCGATCCCGGGAGAGCTTCCGGCGAGAAGCGATGCGAGGGATCTCCGGCGGGCCGTCCCCGGAGATCCCTCGGTTGCGGCGTGATCACTCGGCCGCGCCCCGCCGCGAGCTAGGCTTCCCGCTTCTGCCTCGCCCGCTCCGTAACCACGAGCGGCGGGTGGTCGTCGGTCACGCACTCCTTGGTGATGACTACTTCGCGGACGTCATCGCGCGCCGGCAGGTCGAACATGATGTCGGTCATCATGCTCTCGAGAATGGCGCGGAGGCCGCGTGCGCCTGTGCCGCGCTTGAGCGCCTTCTGGGCCACCGCCCGGAGCGCCTCGGCGTCAAAGGTGAGGCCCACCGTCTCCATCTCGAAGAGCTTCTTATACTGCTTGGTGAGCGCGTTCTTGGGCTCGACCAGGATCCGGACCAGGGCATCCTCGTCGAGCGCCTCCAGCGCCACCGTGACGGGCAAGCGCCCCACCAGCTCCGGGATAAGACCGAAGCGGAGCAGGTCGTCGGGCTCCACCTCGGTGAATGGGTTGCGGCGGTCGAACCCCGGGCCCTCTTTGGGACGCTGGGAGAACCCGATCTGCTGCCGGCCGGTGCGGGTCTCGATGATCTTCTCCAGGCCATCGAACGCGCCGCCGCAGATGAACAGGATGTCCTTGGTGTTGATCTGGATGTATTCCTGCTGCGGGTGCTTCCGTCCGCCCTGCGGCGGCACCGAGGCGACCGTGCCTTCCAGGATCTTGAGAAGTGCCTGCTGGACCCCTTCACCCGACACGTCGCGCGTGATGCTGGGATTCTCGGACTTTCGTGCGATCTTGTCGATCTCGTCGATGTAGACGATCCCCCGCTCGCACTCCGCCACGTTGAACTCGCCGGCCTGGAGCAGGCGGACCAGGATGTTCTCGACGTCCTCGCCGACGTAGCCGGCCTCGGTCAGGGTGGTGGCATCGGCGATGGTGAAGGGAACGTCGAGAATGCGGGCGAGCGTTTGGGCGAGCAGCGTCTTGCCAACGCCGGTGGGACCGATCAGCAGGATGTTCGACTTGTCGAGCTCCACCTCGGCGTCCCGGCCGTTGGTGGCGTTGATCCGCTTGTAATGGTTATAAACGGCGACGGCCAGGGTTCGCTTGGCGCGTTCCTGGCCGATGACGTACTGATCCAGCACCGACTTGATCTCATTCGGCGTCGGCACCTGCGTAATGGTGTCGGCGACCTCCCGCTCCTCGTCCTCTGCCAGGATCTCGTTGCACAGCGTGATGCACTCGTTGCAGATGTAGACCGACGGGCCGGAGATGAATTTCCGGACCGAGTCCTTCGACTTCCCGCAGAAGGAACAGCGGAGGTGCTTGTCGTTCGACATGCGCCCGGGACCCGTGGTCTTAGTGTAACGGGAGGAGAGTGCAGGGAATCATGCCCCGTCCCTCCACCCCCGTCAAGGGACCGTCACTTCGCCGGCTGAATCTCGGTCCGCTTCGTGATGACATTGTCGATGAGCCCGTATTCGCGGGCCTCCTCCGCCGACATGAACCGGTCGCGGTCCATGTCGCGCTCGATCGTCTCGACCGGCTGGCCCGTGTGCTGCGCGTAGAGTCCGTTGAGCTTGGAGCGCAGATAGAGAATCTCCCGCGCCTGGATCTCGATGTCGGCCGCGGTCCCCTGCGCCCCGCCTGACGGCTGGTGGATCATGATTCGTGAGTGAGGCAAGGCGCTGCGCTTGCCCCTGACGCCCGCCGCGAGCAGGAAGGAGCCCATCGAGGCCGCCATCCCCATGCAGATGGTGTTCACCGGGGCCTTGAGGTACTGCATCGTGTCGTAGATCGCGAGTCCGCTGGAAACGATCCCGCCCGGCGAGTTGAGGTAGAGATAGATGTCGCGCTCGGGATTGTCTGCCTCCAGAAACAGCAGCTGCGCGATCACGATATTCGCCACGTCATCGTTGATCGGCGCGCCGAGGAAGACAATCCGGTCCATCAGCAGCCGCGAGAAGATGTCGTAGGACCGCTCGCCGCGGCTCGACCGCTCGATGACGTAAGGAGGATATAGAGTGGCCATGCGTGGCCTCAGGCCTCGACAACTGTGGATTGGGCGAGGAGCCAGGCGAATGCCTTCTCCTCCGTGATGGACCGCTCCAGCTCGCGGAGGCGGCCCGCCTTCTCGAGCTGACTGTACAACTGTCCCGCGGAAACGTGCCGCTCCTGGGCCAGGGACGAAACCCGCTCGTCCAGCTCGGCCTCGGTGGCCGCCAGCTTCTCCCGCTCGACCACGGCGTCGAGTACCAGCTCCCGGCGCACCTGCTGCTCGGCCACGGGGCGGAACTCGCCCTGGAACGTCTCGAACTGTTCCGCCGGAATCTTGTACGCCTCCATGTAGCCCCGCACCAGCCGTGTCACCAGCGACGCCGGTGCCGGCACCGCGTTGGCCGCGTAAAGCTGCTGCAGCAGCTCCTGGCGCACCCCGGCGTCGGCCGAGGCCTTCGCCTCCGCCTCCAGGTCCTCGCGGAGCCGCGCCCGGAGCGCATCCACCGTTTCGAAATCTCCCACCGCGCGGGCGAAGGCATCGTCCAGGACCGGGAGCTCCTGCCGCTTGACCTCGTGCAACGTGATCCGCACTCGCCGGGACTGGCCGCGGCGGCTCTCGTCCGGGTGATCGTCAGGGAAACGGACGTCGGTGTCGACCGTTTCGCCCGGTCCCATCCCCATCACTTTCTCTTCGATGTCTGGCAGGGCGCGGCCCTCGCCCAGCACCACCGTGTATGGCTGCGGCGGACCCAGCGTCTCGCCATCGTACGAGGCGACCTCGAGACGCACCAGCTGGCCGGGGGACGGCCGCTCCCCTTCAACCGGCAGCCAGGACGCCTGACGCTCGCGCAGGTCCCGGAGCTTCTCCTCAACGTCCTCGTCCGTCACCGCCTTCACCTGGCGCCGAATGGTGAACCCGCCGGTCCGGCTCAGGGAGACGTCGGGACGCACCTCCACGTGGAACTCGAATTCGAGAGGCTTCCCCTCCTCGAACTTGAGATCGTGGATGTGCGGCTCCGCGATTGGCTTGAGGTCCTGGGCCTTGAGGGCCGTGTCCCAGCTCTCGCGGATCAGTTCCTCCAACACGCTCTGCCGGATTGCCTCGCCAAACCGACGCCGGACAACCGCCTCCGGGGCCTTGCCTGGCCGAAAACCGGGCAGCCTGGCCCTCTGACTATAGTATCGGACGGCCTTGGTCTCGGCCTGCAGGATCCGGTCCAGTGGAACCGTTACCTGCAAGGACTTGGAGGCGGCGTCTTCCTTTGTTTTGACGATTGAGATGTCCGACATGGGCGGCAATCTACCCGGGCCTGTCCCCGGGGGTCAAATGAACCTGCCCGGTTGCCGATAGTGGGAAGGAGGTGGAGTGGGGCTGCTTAACCCTTTGCTTGAGAACGACCTGTGACCACAGTCCTCCTCGTCGATGATGAGCCCTCCATGCGGCGGGCACTTCGGGGGCTCTTCGAGCGCGCGGGGTTCGCGGTAGCAGAAGCGGCCTCGGGTGAGGCGGCTTTGGCTCAGCTTGCCAAGGGCTCGCCGGCGGACGCCGTGGTGATCGATGTGCTCATGCCCGGGCTCAACGGGGTAGAGCTCTATGACCGGCTCCGGGAGACGGCTCCGGCCCTGGCTAATCGCGTGGTCTTCCTCACCGGGGCCGCCCGGGACCCCCGGGTCCACGGGCCGATCGAGCAGCGGGGTGTTCCCCTGATCTCGAAGATGGACGATCTCAGACTGGTGGTCGACGCGGTACGCCTTTCCGTAGTCCGGCAGTCTGGATCGTTCTCGGCCGGCGGCGGCGCCTGACGGGACTATTCCACGACTACGGTGCCGGTCTGGCGCTCGAACTCGTCAGTCTGCACCGGGGCCCCGGCAGGAGGATGCCATGGGCCGCCATCGGCGCGGATCTCCAGGGAGTGCATTCCGGCGGCGATCACGAAGTGATTGTGCCAGACACACCCGCTCAGGTAGCGTAGCTCCACCGGGCGCCAATCGGTGAAATCGCCTCTCACCTCCAGCACGCGCGGGCGATCCGTTGCCGGCTCGCAGACCTGAAGGTCGATCACGTCGCCGGAGAGGCGGTGGTATTGAACCCCGTGCACCTGAGCCTCGCGGAGCTCCACGTGGCTCGACGGCCTGCCGAAGGATGCCCGGAAGGAAAAGCGAAAGAACTTCGTAGCGGGGATCTGGAACGCAAAATCGGGCGGGCTTGTCCCTACCGCTGCGTTGAAGCCGAGTCGTGGGGAGAACCACCAGGTGGCATCGGCCGCCCACCAGTCGTTCCTCACGGTCACCTGCTGCGCGGCATTGACCCCGGTGAGGAGGTTGGTGGTGGCCGCGCCCGTCGTCCCCCACCGCCGCCCTGCGGCCACGCTCAGCTCGATTGCCTGTGTAGTCCAGTGCGCCCAGATGCCAAGATCGGTGGTGCGTTGGTAGCGGCGTTCCTGTGCCAGGGTGTCGGGCGGGCCGGCGAGTGTATCCGCGAAAGGCCCCTTGGGTACAAGCGGGTTGGTTCCTGTCTGCTGCGATCCCTGCACCTGCACCGCGATCGACCCGATGCGGCTCCACACCGCGCCGCCCCACCTTGTGGTGGGCCCGATCTGACCATTGCCGCCAGCGAGCTCGAGCCATCCGCCGCCCCGGCCGCCTCCGACGTGGAGGCGCCCGCCGGCGCTCCACAGGGCACCGCTCGATCCGACATCTCCGTTCCAGGTACGGAGCGCCCCGGTGGCCTCGAACAGGAACGGGCCGCGGCGGCGGACGAACTGGGAGACCTCGCTCAGGCTCCCCACGCCCGAGGGTGCTGTCGCTCCGCTCCTGGCCCCGCCGTCGATGCTGAGGCGCAGGTCCTTCCTCTGGAAGCTGAGTGACGGAAGGAGGGTGAGGAGCGACGCCATGCCGTTCCGGAGGCCTGTGGCCGCGCCGAGCCCCAGGTCGACCCCACCCCCGACCTGGGCGAGCGCGGGAGTGCGCGCGGTGGCGACGAGGGCCATGCCGAGGAACCAGGCCCGGTAACGGCTAGTCACGGGCGCTCCGGTGAGGCCTCGCCTGGCGCGTGTTCCGGCGCCGGCGGCAGCGGGCGAGGCCGGTCCGCTCCGTCGCGACCCAGCCGGTCACGGAGGCGCAGAAACTGGGCGTCGCTGGCTCCGTTCGAGGCCATGTCGCGAACCGAGCTCCAGACCTGGCTGGCCGGAACCCCGTCGCTCAGCAGGTCTGCGAGGACACTGAGCGGGACAAAGAGCGATCGGTTAGGGCGGAGCGTGCGCAGGGTATGCACCGAGCCTGGATCGGCCCCGGCCCGGAGGGCGGCGGCCCCGGCTACGAGCTCCGCCTCCGAGGCCTCGTTCCCGAGGGCCTGGCGCGCCGTATCCATTCTGGCGAGCAGTCCCCCCACGGCCACCATGATTCGCGAGGAGTCGGCCCCCTTGCTCTCGCCCTCCAGGGCCTTCTGGATGAGAGGCTCCGTGGGGAGTCTCAAGCGGGCCGCGCTGTCCACTAGGCGCTGCACTTCGACGGCCGTGCCGTGAGGGAGCCGAGCCGCCAGCCGTGCCTCTTGCCCAAGGAGCGGCGGGGAGGGGGCCCCGAGCAGGATCAGCACCGGGCAGAGCCAGGGTACGAACCGGCGGACATCCCTATCAGTTGGCAACGGTGATCACCGAAGTCGGGGTGTTGAAGTCGTTGTCCGCTCTTGGCGTGGCGGCGTCAGGCGCCCAGTGCCGCCCATCCAGCAGATAAGCGTAGCGATATCTCCCCGGCCTGAGACGGAGGGTCACCGACCACTCGCCGTCGAGATCGGTAAGCGGGTCTGCCGCGGGGTTCCAGTCGTTGAAGTCCCCCACCACAGCAACGGCCCTCGAGCCGGGCGCCCGAAGCTCGAAGCGGATGGGGAGCGTCTCCCGCCTGCCGGGCAGACGGAGGCTGAGCCCGAGAACCAGCGCCGCCGCCACCACGGCGCTCGCGATGGCCCATCTTCGCCAGCGCCGGTCGCGCGCGAGTCCGGCCAATGCCGCTTCGACCGCTCGGCTCTCCGGAACGCGCGCGGACCGGAGCTCGCGCACCAGCGCTTCCAGCAGCGGGCTCGAGTCCCGGTCGTCGTCGACATCAACCATGGTAGACATCCTTGAGCAGATCGCGGAGCCGCTCGCAGGCGCGGTTCACCCGCATCTTGAGCGCCGAGATCGATGCACCCGTGAGCGCGGCGATCTCCTCATAGCTCAGCTCCTCGACGTGCTTGAGCAGAAAGGCCTCCCGCTGGTCCGGCGCCAGACGACTCAACGCGCGGTCGATCTCCTCGCGCCAAAGTCCGGCTTCGCTCAGGTCAGGGCCGCCGGCACGTTCCAGTGCGTCACGTGCCGGCGAGTCTCTTACCACGGCGTCGCGCCGCGCCAGGCGGGTCCGACACCGGTTCATCAGGATCGAAAGCAGCCAGGCCTGGAAGCGTTCCGGGTGTCTGCACTGGCTGATCGATCGGTACGCCCGCATCAGCGCGTCCTGCAAGGCATCTTCGGCGTCCGCCGCGTCACCCAGCAGGTGATAAGCCAGGCGCTCGAGGCGCTGGCGATGTCGCGTCACGAGCTCGGCATAGGCCGTGAGATCTCCGCCACGGACCCGTCCCACCAGCTCCGCGTCGCTCGCGCTCATGGAATATGGACCCCGTTACGCGGGAGTAGGTCACACTGGACGGCGGCGGAGCCGAGTGACGTCTCGCCCTGTTAGGGGGTCAGTACGGTGGATCCGGCGGATCGGTTGCGGGCCGGAGCCGGCACTCTCATCTTTGGGTCCAAAAGCGAGGTTGACGCATGCGGAGCGAGCACGTAGCGCTGGTCGCGCTCGGATTGTTGAGCGCCTGTGGTCCGGATGCCGCGGCACCGACGGGAGGCCTGGGGCGGAGGGTAGAGGGCGGCACCCTGGTGGAGGGAACGGCGTTCGGGCTCACCCCGCCGCCGGACAGCGTCGAGATCGGGGTCCCCAACGCGCAAGTGGTGTTCATGAGGGTCGGAGATCTTCCCCCGGATTCCGGCGGTATCAACCCGGACTCCGGCACCACCAATCCCAATCCGCCTGATTCGGGTGGCATCAACCCGGACTCCGGCACCATCAACCCCAATCCGCCCGAATCGTTGACGGTGCATGCCGTGCGGCAGGTCGCCATTCATGGCGGCTCGATTCTCCCCCTGGACACCCTGCCGCCCGACAGCGGCGGCACCCCGCCCCCGCCCCCGCCGCCCCCGTTCGGGTGCGGCCATGTCGGTGATACCCTCGCGATTACCGTGACCGGGAGCGACGGTGGCTTCAAGCAGGCCGATCTGCCGGAGGGTCTCTATGACATCCAGGTGGCCGCGAAGCCCGGGTCCGGTTACGGGGTCGGGTTCGCCTGCAGTCAGGCGGTCCGGGCGGGCTCGCCGCTCAAGGTCTCGATCTGGATGCCCCCGCGGCCCTAGCCGCGGAACGCCGAGGGCCCCTCGAGAGGGGCCCTCAGCGATTTGCATGCGAACGCCGGGACTCGAACCCGGACGGGTTGCCCCACAGGATCCTAAGAAACGCTTCACGCTGTGACTAGACGTGACTCGGTTGGAAGCGGATGACTTAGACGTCGGAACTAGTGCCTAGTTGTGACAGGGAGTGACACCGGCGCTGCATTGGGGTTGCATTCCCTACAAAGAAACTCGCCCCGATGCCCTTACGGGTCCGGGGCGAGTGGCTTCCCCTCGGTCAGACTATGGCTGGTAGCGAATCAGGTCAACGCTTGCCGGTGGCAGCGGCAGGTGGGCAAGGAAGAATGGCTGCACTGCCGTGGAGGTCAGTCGCGTTCCTGCAAGCGGATCGCTTACGGAATAGTTCGCCGCGCTGGGCGCCCACAGCCCCGCAGACACAAATAGCGGATCAAGAGACTCGATTGTATGGGGCGTGTCGTCGATCATCATAGTTGAGTCCAACCTTCCCGGATAACCTGCATCTGGACGCCCTGTGGCGCTAGGGCGGCACGACCCTCAGTCTGAAAACCGTCCAGCCTTCCTGCCGACTCGATGTAGGCCCGGTCGAGCTTAAACGGGTACGGGTTCGTGGTTGCCAGTGCGGCCAAAGGGTTAAATGGCGCACGCAACTCCAGGTCTGCTTCGTATTGTTGCAGCAAATCCACAAGCGCCTGCTCAAGTTTCGACTCCGGCTCCTCAACCTTGAGCCCGATGCTCTTTGCCTCGCGCCGGGTGATAAGGTAGTCGTGCGAGTAAAGCTTTTCCGTAAGCGTTTCGATTATTCCGTCCACCGTTGGGTCGTCGCCTTTCGTGTGAAACTGCAACAACTTGCGAGAAAGCATCCGGATCTGCGTCCGCGACCGGAATACCTGCCCTAGGGCCACCGGCCGCACGTCTGATGCCAGCTTCTCGAAAACGCTGACCATCCCGTCCTCGCCCTTGATGTCCGCCGCCTCACGCGCCAGGCTCAGGTACCCAATCACCTCCTCAACACTGACCGGGAGGGTCGGGAGGGGGGCGCCGGGTTGGATCGGCATCCCATGTACGAGGGGGTTGTAGGGCCCGTTGGTGGAGGGGTCCACTGGAGAAAGCTGCCCCTCCGGGAGCATGATGATCCGGTCGGCGCCCAAGGCAACGAGCGTCCCGGCGCTTTGGCAACGAAAGGGAACAAGCAGAGTGAACTCGTTGCAATACTCTCGGATCAGCCCCACTAGACGGAACGCCGACATCACGTCGCCGCCGAGTGTGTAGAGGAATAGATCCAATTTCGGCTGCTTGCCGATTAGCCGAAGATGTCGCGACGCGAGCGGGATCAGATCGGCCGCGACACGCGTTTCCATACCCTGTCGATCGCCGAGCACGATCGTCAGGACCCGACTACCTCGGGCTTTCTCGATCCGCTGAAGCGCTGCTACACGAGTATCTCGCGGCACCGAATACTTCCTAGGAAGAGAGCTAACAACTTACCACCATCTTCATGGTGGCGGTGGTATAGGCGTTTCAGCCGTCGTCGTGGGGTCAATCTTACGCGCCCACGTCTGGATGTGATCTTCGAGTTCCCCGAGACACTGATCGTGTTCCTGGAATTCGGACGGCTCAAGCTCGTGGCCAACGACATCCTTCCCGCTGACCGTCAGCTGCATGATCTGGACGTCTCCCCCAATCCCGCCGGGGTTAGTCTGGATTGCGTGGCGCATCGCCCAGAGCGCGCCGAGGGTTCCGTCTGCGAGACTGGGCGTCTTGTTCTTCCAGAGCACTCGGCGGACGAAATACATGAACGGTTCTGCTAAGTGCTGCCCACTCCCTGCGGTAGTGAATGTCAGCGGGTCTGGCCCAATGAACATCGGTTGGCAAGAATGCGCGACACTCACTAAGCAGGGAGTTGAGTCGAGGGGATAGGCAACAACCAGCTGAAAGCCTGCCTGTTGGAGGACGATCTGCGAATTGTTTTGGGCCTTCGCCTGTTGTTCGGCGAGCTTCCATTCGTCCTCAACCAGCGGCTTAATCGCCTCTCGCAGCTTTGTCAGGGAGCGGGCAACTGGCCCAGTCCGAAAGGACTTCATGTGGTCGTGGAGCGCGCCACACAAACGCTGCCCAAAGGGTACTGAGCCAGCGACCCCGACGATGAGCGGGTCTGAGGTATGGAGGGTCAGCTTGCGCCCGAGCGGCAGGGCGGTGGGTCCAGTGGAAACCGCACTATCAGCTGCGACGACGATGCCATCGTGGCACCGTACTCCGATAATGAGGGTCACTCAGTCAGTCGCGGAAGACGCTCTTGGCGCGCATGGCCGGGTAGGCCTCATAGATGGCGCGCACGAGGTCGTTGAACGGTAGGGACTGGGCCCACCGCACAACATCGTTCAGGTAGGCAAGGCCGTCCTGGGGAGCGCGCGTAGCGATGTGCTGCGCAGCTTGCTGCCCCTCTGGCGTCAGCTGATAGCGGCGTAAGCTGTTGCCGCGCGAATAGTCCACGGAGATGAAATCGGTTAGTGCGAACAGGTCTGCGTCGTTGTAGATCTGTCGGCAAAATGGGCCGTAGTTGTACGGCTCGAAGCGGTAGAATCCCGGGTGGACCGTCGCCTTCTTCCTCTCGCCGAGGAGGAAGAGAACCTTCTGGAGCTGAACCGGGGTAAGGCCGCTGCGCGACCGCTCAAGTGCGAGCAGCAGCCAATCGCGCGGTTCCAACCGTGGCGATCGGACCTTATTCGGCGTCTTGGCCATGAGGCGGGCTCCAGCAAAGGGGCTGCTTGTGAAAATAGTCACAAGCCAAGCTACCGGCAACGATTGCAGGAGGCTTTCATAACGTAGTGACGGACGCTTCATCGGTCCAGAATAGACCGGTGTCATCGACTCGTCGTCATCATATTCCCGCAACGGGCTCCTTGAATGGCCCGTCAAACCGCGCGGTTCCGTCGGCGGCTACGGCCAGGACGCATGCATCGAGGCGGTCCGGGCTGCGCGCGATGATCGCCCGCCACTCCGCCTTGCTGATGATCTGGAGCTTCCCGGAGGAGTTCGTGAATCCCCGACAGGTCCGGAGCTCCTCCTCCAGCAGCGGGTCGGGCGGCAGCGCCACCAGCCCCCGCACCAACATCGTCCGGAACCGGTCGTAGGCCTCGGCCCGGAGGTTTGCGTACCGGATCACCGCGCCCTCCTCCTCGGGGCGCTTCGAGGCGATGAACGCCGTGCAGGGGTAGCCCGCCTCGCGGAGCCGGTCGCCGAGCCCTTTCCCGACGCCGATCTCATCTACGACCACGGAGGTCGGTGGCCCCAGCGCGGTGAGCGGGTCGCCCATGATCCTGACCGGGAACCCGGCGGCCATCAGCGCGGTTGCCCGGGCGGTCTCGCGGATCTTCGGCGGGACGTGCAGCTCGCGGAAGATGTCGATGATCCGCCCCACCGACCTCATGGTGTCCGACTCCCGCCACGTGATCAGCCGTTCCACGAACCCGCCCCGCGCGACGGCGATCACCGATTCATCGCCGGCTTCTGAGGCCCCGACGTCCACGCCCAGGACACGGCGCTTCCGCTGCTGCGTGACCTGGAAGGCCGCGTTCTCGTACCGAGCGAAGGCGGCGGCGATGGCCTCGGGCGGGAAGAAGGCGTCGGAGGGCGACTCCGGGAACCGCGCGCAGACCCGCGACTGGAAGACCGCCGACTCCTCGCCGTAGGTCCAGCGGAGATTGTCGATCCACGCCTTCGTGACGAGTCCGGGGATGTCGGGGTAGGCCGGGTCGGCGAGGACCTCCTGCGCGTCGATGCGGCGCTTCCACCAGCCGGGCGCGTTCCGCTGGAACACCAGATGGAACGGCGTGCCGAACTGCAGTGGGTTGCCCGTGACGATCAGGACAGAGTCGCCGCCGCTGATGTTCGCCATCGCCGCTTCGAGCATCTCGTCCGCCGACCCCTGAAACTCGTCGAGGATCACGACGACCCGGACATCGTGGTAGCCCTGGAGGGCGCTTACATCCTCGCCCGTTAGGAAGTTGATGACGCCCGCGCCGTGGTCGGGAACGACGCCGTAGTTGTAGACGGACGCCCCGATGGTGGCCCGCGCGAGCAGCCGCTTGAGCTGCTTGCCGGACTGCTGGACGTTCTGGCGGTTGGTGGCCGAGCCGAAGAGGACGAGCGCCCCGTTGACGACGCATTCGTAGAGCGCGGTGGCCGCGTTCCAGAAGCTCTTCCCGCAGGCATTGGCCGACGAGATGGCGAGCAGGTCGTGGGTCTCCATGGCCCGCCACGCCTCGACCTGCCAGCGGAGCAGGCCGGGCACGCAGAGCACTTCCTGCGCGAACCGCTCACGGCCCCCGGGGCCCCGGTAAGCGGCAAACCGTTCGCTACCGGAAGCGCTAGACGCCGACCCGACGTGCTCGGTGAACTCCCCGAGCTGGGCCAGGACCTTCTGGAGCGTGCGGGAGGTCGCGGTAGCCATCGGCAGCTACGGCGCGGCGGGTGGACCGGGGAGGCGCTTCTCGCGGGCCAGCTGGGCGACGAGCGCCCGGGCCTCCGCCAGCTGCTTGCCGCCGTCCGCCTGCTCCGACGCGGCGAGGAACAGCTTCAGCGACTCGTTGATGCACTTCGCCTCGTCGGGGGACAGGTTGCCGCGCGCGACCCGCTGGGGATCGACGCGGCTTTGGGACGAGGCAATAAGGGGCGTGCCCGATCTGGAGGAGCTACGGCTGGAGGTGATGGACTCAATCGACGAATCGTAGGGATCGGGAGGAACGACGAGGCCGCCCGGAACGCCGGGCGGCCTTTCGATTGGTCGCGATGGGATGAGAAAAAAGAGTGACTACTCCGTTAAGCTCCGAGCCGCCTGAAGTCGAAGCGACCGCCGCCGAAGCTTCGCGGGGCCAGGTGCCGCTGAATGACCCAGATCGCCGCGAGTTCCGTCTTGAAGACGGCCCCCAACGTCTGTGCGAAGGAGTCGAGCGTCAAGCCGTCCTCATACCTGGTGCTTGTGATCTGGAAGTGGCTCGGGCAGTCCAATGGGCCCTCCGCCCCCTTCAAGCCAAAATCAACATGGACGCTGTTGATGGTGCGCCGGAACTCCCACAAGAACTCATCCTTTCCGTCGTCGTCGAGCTTGTCAAACGCCTCCCGGTGCTCGTGGGAGACCTCGGTGCCGGAGACCACCACGACTGCACTGGGATGGTCCTTGGGCGAGACCAAGTGAAGCTGGTGCCCGCTGCGCACCGGGTAGTCGATCGCGAGGTGCCAGACTGCCTGCGGATCGTTCTGATCGACCGGGGTCAAACCAATTGTCTTCAGCCAACCTTGAACCTTCGCCTTCAAATCGCCGGACATAATGCCCCCTCTCGGGGATGGGGTAAGAGCGACCATTCGACCCCCGATTATACGCCGGCAGCGATAAAAGGTCAATAGACACACGCACACACATTGTTCGTCATAGACACATATTGCCAAGTCAGTTATACTTACCCCTGAGACCGGCACTCCGTCGATCACACCGAGGCCTGCCAAGGAGCATTTGAGTGTCATTCGATCAAGCGGTGTTCAACCACGAGGTCGGCCTGAGAATGCAAATGCAGCGGAAACGGCGCGAGCGGACCCAGGCTGATGTGGCCGACGCGCTCGAGATTCCGCGAGCTACCTACGCCAATCTGGAGGGTGGGCGTCAGCGAATAGCTGTCGACGTACTTTGGAGAGTGGCGGTTTTCTTGGAGGTTCCAATCGAGAAGCTGCTGCCGGAACCGATCGTGTCGCGGCAGGAAACCGATGATGTCACTCCACGCCAGACAGATTTCGGGCCTGTCGACTATATCGTCACAACGAAGCGCTCCTAGCCTTCACGCGACGCGGGCGTTGCATTCGGTCTTGCATTGACGAAAAGGGCCCCTCAACCGAGGGGCCCTAAGTTCTTTAGTGCGAACGCCGGGAGTCGAACCCGGACCCCTTGCGGGACAGGATCCTAAGTCCTGCGCGTCTGCCAGTTCCGCCACGCTCGCGTGATGTCCCAATATACGCTGCGGCCTCCCATCGGTGCCGCCGCCCGGCCAGGGCCGGCCTCAACGCCGCGGCTCTCGAGCCGCTCATTGAGAAGACTGTCTGGCGAGCCCCCCTAGCGCGATCAGAGATCCAGCGATCGCGGCCAGCGACAGCGTGATCAGCAGAAATCCCACCGCCAACTCAGCCCATGGCTCACCCGTAGTGCCAGCTCCCGCGAGCGGGGTAAGCCGACTCGCGCCGGTGAGGGCTCCGAGCAAAGCCGCAGCCCAGTTAGCGTAGGTGGCGTAGACCCAGCAGCCATGCATCACACGCCTGAGACGGGTAGATAAGGTCATTCCTCCCGCCACCACGCCCAGAAGAACCAGGAACATGCCGCCGGCCACGCCGGCCAGATGGGCCGAGAGCCCGAGCCGGGGATTGGCCATCTCTGGCACCGCGAGCCCGGTGAGAAGGCCCAGCAGAACCAGGCTGAAGCCCAGCTGCATCTGCGATCGGTTCATCCTTCCCCCTGGACTGTCAGGCATCCGTAGAGTGTTGTGCCCCCTCGCGTCAGAGGCAAGATACGCCCTGGTGTCCCGAGCCCCGCGCCGGGCTGAAACTCCTGGTCCCGCGCCCTCGTTGGTTGCTCGACCTCTTTGGAGACCCTCCTGCGATGGGCGAGACCCGGAAAGTTGGACCGACCCTCCTGTGGATTCTGGCCGCTGCGTGTGGCGGAGACGACGCGCCGGAAGGTCCTCGCGACACCGTCGGGAGCGTGGCGATCGCCGCTCCTGGCGGGCCGGTCTGGCTGGGAGACACGAGCCGCCTCGCCGCCATCGTACGCTCGTCGAGCGGCGAGGTGCTGGACCGCGACGTGGCATGGTCCACCAGTGACACGGCCGTAGTCTCTGTCTTGGCGCGCGGCCTGGTGCGGGGTCACGGCGTGGGTAGTGCCCTGGTGCGGGCCACTCTCGAAGGCAAGACGGATTCGGTGGCGCTGACCGTGCTGGCGCCCAAAGTGGAAGGGCGGCTGTACGCGCTGGCCACCGTCGATGGAAGCCCGCTCGAGTATCTCCTCTCCGACTACACGGTGCCGGTGGAAGGCACTCGACGACGCCACTGGCTGGTGGCTGACACCCTGCGCTTCCAGCCCGATGGGTGGGTGCTCTACACTCGGCGCGATCGGTGGTCCGAGCAGGTGCCCGGAATGCCCGAGGACATCTACGAGGATGCCAGCATGGGGAGCGGCCAGTTCGAGCAGCTCGACGACCAGGTGATGGTCGCCTGGAACTGGATCACCCCGGCCCCGCCGGATGCGCCACGCGACTCACTCCGGCTGCGGCACGACGGCCTGGCCCGTCGAGTCAGAATCCCGGCCCCCTGTCAGGCGTGTGGCCCCGGACGACTCGGTGAGTACCTCTATCTTCGTCGCAACTGAACGAGCCTGACCACGCCTCGGGTATGGACCCCGCGTGGCTTCGACATCCGGCGCATGCGCTATTCCGATTCCACCCCCGCTGCCTCCAGCACCCACGGCGGCACAGCTGGCTCCTCCCGCAGGACCGAGTGTCGATCCCGGCTCAATGCCCACCGATGGAGCCAGGAGATGCCGGCTGGGCCAGCGTAGAGGTCCGGGGTGGTCCACGCCGAGTCCCGAAGCGCCTCGGTCAACGAGATCAGCCGGTAACCGCGCCCGCGGATCATCGCGAGCAGTGCGCCCAAGCCGTCGGCGTTGAGCCGATTGGCGTGAAGCAGCAGAATCTGTGGGATCTCCCGCCCGAACAGCGTCACCGACTGGCGCTCCCAGTACTCGAGCTTCTCCTCCATGTACGGGACGTACGCTTCCCGGATCCGCCTGGCCGTCGTGCTGTCCTGCCGGGCCAGGGCGCGTTCGAGCGCCGCCGCGTAGATCCAATCGCTATTGTCGTCGGTGACGGGTGCCACCAGATAGCCATGAAGCTGGAGGAAGTCGACCAGGCTGTCGCGGACGGCCAGGCTCCGGCCCGTGTGGAGATACGGATGCCGGAAGTACCGGGGACTCTTACCCTCCTCCCGGAGCAGGCTCCTGATGCTGCTGTCTCCCGCCAGCACGTCCGTCTCGTAGGCGGCGAGCGTCATGCGATGGAGATCGGAGTGTGAGAAGGTGTGGTTCCCGAGCTCGAGACCGGCTCCGAGCCAGGCCCTGAGCCACGCCACTTCGGAACCGTCCACCTTGCCGGCGGCGCGGAACTGCGACTCGTTCACGAACCCTATTGCCGGCACCCGTTCGTTCTTCAAGGCCCCCAGCAACCGCGCGAAGACTTCTGCACGATCTGCTCTCGGTACGGGGCCGGCGACCGGCAGGTCGTCGAAGGTCAGGGCCAGGCGCCGACCCTCCTGGGCCCCCAGGGGCGAACTGCCGGCAATCAGCAGCATCAGAAGGAAACGCGCGCCGGTCATGCGACCTCGCCAGAAACGCCGAGAGCGCCCGCTACCGGGGCGCTCTGGCTGTGGATGCGTCGAAGGGCGGCTTATTGCAGATGGACCCGTTCGATCCGCGTCTGCTGGGCCCGGCCATTGTAAATCTTGAGCGTCACGATCGCGCCCTTGCCCGCAGCCTTGAGGGCAATGCGCAGGTCGCTTTCGGTCTTGATCGACGCGCCCTCGACCGCCTGGATGACGTCGGGGCCGCCCTCGTCCGTGGGGTACAGCTGCCCGTACGCCGGGCCGTTGGGATCGACGGCTGTGACCAGGACGCCCCGGGTATCCCGGTCCATCTCGTTGTCCTGGGCCCTCTGCGGCGTGAGGGCCTGCACCGATACGCCGAGCTCCGGGAAGTTGACCGCCTCCTCGGTGGGCTTCGGCTGATCCGCGTCCTGGTTGCTCGTGTCTCTGACGTCGCTCGACTGCTCCATCAGCTGCACGCTGAAGACCTTGCGGACGCCACCTTTCCGGGCGACCTCGACCTTGACCGATTCCCCCGGGTGCCGGAACCCGACCATCTGCTGCAACTGGGCCACGTAGCTGACGGGCTGCCCGTCGATGGACACGATCACGTCACCCTGCTCCAGCCCCGCTCGTTGCGCGGGACTCTGCGCCCCGTCCGGGAATCCGCCGACAACTACGCCTCGGATGTCCTTGAGCCCGACATACTCGGCATCGTTCTGTGAGGCGTCACGCACCTCGATGCCCAGCGCTGCCCGCTGTACTTTGCCGGTCGAGACGAGCTGATTCATCACGATCTTTACGAGATTGATCGGGATCGCGAACCCGTAACCGGAGTAGTAACCGGTCTCGCTCGCGATCGCGCTGTTGATGCCGATCACCTCGCCTCGAACGTCGACCAGCGGCCCGCCCGAATTCCCCGGGTTGATCGCTGCGTCGGTCTGGATGAAATCGGCAATCGCGGCACGGCTGGTGTTCAGGCCGTCCAGGCGGCGCCCCTTGCCGCTGATGATGCCGGAGGTGACCGTGAAGGTGAACGCCTCACCCAGCGGGTTGCCAATCGCCAGCACCCAGTCACCGATCCGGATGTTGTCGCTGTTCCCCAGGGATGCCGCGGACAGGTGCGCTGCGTCGATCTTGACCACCGCGACGTCAGTCAGTGGGTCGGCCCCCACCACTTTGGCCGGAAACTCTCGCCGGTCGAATAGGCGTACGGTGACCTTTTCCGCTCCCTCGACGACATGGTTGTTGGTAAGGATGTAGCCGTCCGGAGAAACGATGAAGCCGGATCCGGTGCCCCGCTCCACTTCAGGATGCCGGGGCATGCCGTGAAAGAACTGCTCCATTCCGGGCGGGAGCCGCCGCGCCACTTCGGTGCGCTGGCTCCGGATGAACACCACGCTCGGCCGCACCTGTTCCGCCACGGCGGCGAAGGCGTCCGATAGTTCGGTCAGGACCCGGGCCTGCGGGATCGAGGGCGGCGGCGGCGACTGGATTCCCGCGTTCCGGATTCGCTCCTGGGCCAGCGAGCGGTTGGGAAGGTCGAGGAGCCCGGCAAACAGGAGGCCGAGGGCAAAGGCCAGGGTGACCAGCCCACCGAATTTGAGCCAATTCACGGTGCGTACCGACATCGATTTGTCTCCGAGGAATTCCATTCCAATCTAATGTAGACCCTGATGCCCGGGCTGTAGCCTGAGTCGCAGCCCGGAACGCCCAAGCCGCTGGGGCTCGGTCACTGCGTGAACCGATCACCAGCGGCTAAGGCGATGCCGAAAAAGAGCTTACTGCTTCTTCTGCTCGTCCACGATCTCGTAGTCCGCCTCGACGACGTCCTCCTTCGGAGCCCCGCCTGGCTGCTCCGACGGACCCGCGCCGGCCGAGGCCCCGCCGCCATCTCCCGACGGCTGCCCGGCCTGGTACAGTGATGCGCCCGCGGCGGAATAGGCGCCGTTCAGGTCATCCAGCGCCCGCTTGATCAGGTCCGGATCGCCGTTCTTGAGGGCTCCCTTCGCCCCCTCGACCGCGTTGTCGAGCCGGCTCTTGACGTCGCTCGAAAGGCGATCGACCCAGTCCTTGCTGTCCTTTTCCACCTTGTAGACCAGGCCGTCGAGGTGGTTCCGGTTCTCGATCTGCTCGCGGCGTTGCTTGTCCTCCTGCGCATGCGCCTCGGCGCCCTTGACCATCTTGTCGATCTCGGCATCCGAGAGACCGCTCGAGGCCTCGATCCGGATCTTCTGCTCCTTCCCGGTGGCCTTGTCCTTGGCCGAGACATGCAGGATGCCGTTGGCATCGATGTCGAACGTCACCTCCACCTGCGGCATGCCCCGCGGAGCCGGCGGAATCCCGGTCAGCTGGAACTTGCCAATGGTCCGGTTGTCGATCGCCATCTGGCGCTCGCCCTGCAGGACGTGGATCTCCACCGTCGTCTGGTTGTCCTCCGCCGTGGAGAATGTCTCCGACTTCTTGGTCGGGATCGTCGTGTTCCGCGGAATCAGGACCGTGGTCACGCCACCCAGAGTCTCAATGCCCAGCGAGAGCGGCGTCACGTCCAGCAACAGGACGTCCTTCACCTCGCCGCCCAGAACGCCGCCCTGGATCGCCGCGCCGATCGCCACGACTTCGTCGGGGTTGACCGACTTGTTGGGTTCCTTCCCGAAGTAGTCCTTCACGATCTGCTGGATCTTCGGGATGCGGGTCGACCCCCCGACCAGGATCACCTCGTCGATGTCCTTGGGGTCCAGATTCGCGTCCTTGAGCGCCTGCTTCATGGGCGGAATCGTGCGCTGGATCAGGTCGTCCACCAGCTGCTCGAACTTGGCCCGGGTCAGCGCGATGTTCAGGTGCTTCGGGCCGGACTGGTCCGCCGTGATGAACGGCAGGTTGATGTCCGTCTGCTGTGTGCTCGACAGCTCCATCTTGGCCTTCTCCGCGGCCTCCTTGAGGCGCTGGAGCGCCATCGCGTCCTTGGAGAGGTCGATCCCCTGATCCTTCTTGAACTCCGCCACCAGCCAGTCGATGAGCCGCTGGTCGAAGTCGTCGCCACCCAGGTGGGTGTCGCCGTTGGTGCTCTTCACCTCGAATACCCCCTCGGCCAGTTCCAGCACCGAGATGTCGTAGGTGCCGCCGCCGAGGTCGAACACCGCCACCTTCTCTTCCTTCTTCTTGTCGAGCCCGTACGCCAGGGCCGCGGCCGTCGGCTCGTTGATGATGCGGAGCACATCCAGTCCCGCGATCTTGCCGGCGTCCTTCGTGGCCTGCCGCTGGGAGTCGTTGAAGTAGGCCGGCACGGTGATCACGGCCTTCTCCACCTTGGTGCCGAGATAGTCTTCCGCGGTCTGCTTCATCTTCTGAAGGATCATCGCCGAGATCTCGGGCGGAGTGTACTTCTTCCCCGAAATCTCCACGCAGGCCAGCCCGTTGGAGCCGGCCTCGACCTTGTAGGGAACCCGCCGGACCTCCTCGGTGACCTCGGGCATCCGCCGGCCCATGAAGCGCTTGATCGAGAAGATCGTCTGCTTCGGATTGGTCACGGCCTGGCGCTTGGCCACCTGGCCCACCAGCCGTTCGCCGTCCTTCGTGAACGCGACCACGGAGGGAGTGGTCCGGCCTCCCTCGGCGTTCGGGATGACGACCGGGTCGCCCCCCTCCATCACCGCCACGACCGAGTTGGTCGTGCCGAGGTCGATGCCAATGATCTTTGAGGCCATGGGAGAAGTCCCCTTCCTTGAATTCCGTAGAGTAGGCCGTCCGAGCGACTCCGCCCTCCCGGCCAACGCCTGAGCGTCCTCCCCCAGTCGGGCAAGCCGCGTACCGCCAAAATCGGCCTTTTTGGCAGAAAAGGGCGTGAAGGGGACGCTCGGTACCTCACTCCTTGGCAGTGCTGGGCCGGATCGGACGATGCGGGCCGTCTGCGAGCTTCGTCTGCTACCTTATAGACCATGCTGCCGATCCGAGACGAAAACCCGACCTTGCACCCGCCTGTGGTAACCTACGGGCTCATCGCTGCCAACATCGCCATCTGGATCCTGCTGCAGGGCATGGGGAACGAACCGGCGCTGAGCCGGTCGGTCTGCAGCTTCGGGCTCTTCCCGGCGGAATTGCTGGGGCACGTCGCTCCGGGCACGGAGGTGCAGGTCGGGCCGGGCCAGAGCTGCGCCATTGGCGGTTCGCCCCGCCTGCTGTCCATTCTCACTTCGATGTTCACCCATGGGAGCTGGTTCCACGTGCTGGGCAACATGTGGTTCCTGCACGTGTTCGGAAACAACGTCGAAGACGTTATGGGCCACTTCCGGTTCCTGGTCTTCTACCTGCTCGGCGGGCTGGCGGCGGCGTTGGCGCAGGTGTTCACCGGACCCGACTCGACCATTCCGATGATCGGCGCGTCCGGCGCCATCGGAAGCGTGATGGGTAGCTACGCGCTCCTCTACCCGCGGGTCGGTATTCGAACCTTCGTCTTCCTGGGTTTCTGGGCGCAGATGGTCGTCATCCCCGCCGTCTTCATGCTCGGTTACTGGTTCGTGATCCAGCTGGCGAGCGGGGCCCTCGCGCCGGGCGAAGGGGGAGGTGTCGCCTTCTGGGCCCATGTCGGCGGCTTCCTCACCGGCATCTGTCTGACGCCCGTGTTCCGCAACTCGCGCCTCCTCGAGGCCCATCGTGCGATGGCGGCCGCGCGGTGACGGCGCTG
>DATJVM010000047.1:0-12374 GCA_035501775.1 Gemmatimonadales bacterium
GTGGTCCACACCCTCCGGACCTGGAGCATCGGCGCGGCGCTGCTGATAGGCCTGTAAGTCCTGACAGCGGAGGGCGGTGCGGCGCGAACCGCCGCGGCGCCCTTCGCTGGGAGGGTTGCCACACCGCAGTCCGCCCGATCGTGCAGGACCTCACGCAGCACATCAAATCCTTGCGCCGCAAGGCGGGACCTCGGCCCGGGCGATGTCCGCTCGGACCAGTGCGCAACGGATGCCATTCCCTCTGGGTCAGACTTCACATCTCCCGGGTGACGGCGACCGGCGCGCCCCTAACGAGCGCGCCTTACTGTCAGGCGCGCACCAACTCGATGGAGTGCTGCCACCCCGCTCGGCAGCAATTCCGCACACACTGACCGCGCTGGCCGCCTACCCGGGGCCTCGCGATCGCGAATGGGATGTCGGCTCGGGAGAGGCCTGCGTTCGGCCGGCCGGAGCCCGTCCCCGCACCTGCCCAAGGGCTGGAGGGACCATGCCGCGAACCCGCGTTCACCTCTTTGTTGCGCTCGCCCTCGCCTCCGCGGCCTGCACGGCAGAACCCAAGTCCGCCTTCAGTCCCACCTCACCCCCCGCCGATTCCGGCGTGGATACGCTGGGCGTCGTGGTCACGGCGCCGGGCATGCCGGTGCCCGGCCTGACGGCAGGGGAGACGCAGTCCTTTGGCCTGGGGCTCCAGGTCTTCGGCACCACCTTCACCCCGGCATCGGGACTGGGCCCGCTCTTCAACTCGAACTCGTGCGTGGCCTGTCACAGCGATCCCTCGCCCGGAGGCTACGGCGACTCGGTCGAGGTCCATGCCACCGCGTATCACCCCGGTCAGGCCTGCGATGAACTCACGGCCCAGGGCGGTCCGGTCGTGCAGCAGCACGTCACTCCGGCGCTGGCCACCGCGCTCGGCATCGTGCAGGAGCCAGTGCCGGCGGGAGCCACGGCGGTGGGTCACCGGAGCACGCCTCTCATCTTCGGCCTGGGCCTCATCGACGCGGTGAGCGACGCCACGATCCTGGCCCTGGCGCGCATCCGCTATCCGGATGGCGTCCATGGGCGCGCGGCGATTCTCCCCGACGGGAGGGTGGGACGCTTTGGACGAAAAGCGAACACTGCCTCGCTCGACGAGTTCAACGCCGGCGCGTTTTTCAATGAGATGGGGATCACCAACGCTCTCAACCCGGTCGAGAATACGGTCGCCGGCCAGCCGCTTCCCACGGGCGTCGATCCCGCCCCCGACCCGGAGCTCAACGCCAACGCCCTGGCCGCCGCGGAGGCCTTCGTGCGGTTCCTCGGCCCGGTGGCGCCACTCCCCAAGACGCCGGAAACGCGGCTGGGTCAGGTGCTATTCGTCCAGACGCGCTGCTCAAACTGCCACATTCCGCTGCTCTTTACCGGGAACAGTCCGAGCCCCGCACTCAGGCACAAGTGGTTCCGGGCCTATAGCGACCTGCTGCTCCACGACATGGGGGATTCCGATGCGGACATCTGCAACGGCGCGGCCAAGCCGAGCGAGTTCCGCACCCAGCCCCTGATCGGAATGCAGTTCCTGGACATGTTCATGCACGATGGCGAGTCGAGCACGATTCCGGATGCGATACTCCGGCACGGTGGGGAGGGAGCGGCGGCGCGCGCCAGGTTCCAGGCGCTCACGCCCTCCGATCAGGCCGCGCTGGTGGCATTTGTGCAGTCGTTGTGAGGGGTCGTACCTGTGGCGTGGCCGTGCAGTAGCACGGCCCACGCGACAGGGCGGATGCAGAAGCGACTAGATACGTGGTGATTCGATGCCGGAAGCCAGCGCCCGCGGGTTCACGAGGTGGAGCGGCCGGGCGTCAGACGCGAGCCAAGCCAGCGCTTGACGGCAACCAGCGACCAGACGCCTTCGACCAGGCCGAATGGCCAGGCGCCCTGCAGGAAGCCGTAGACAGCGCCGAGCATGCACGCCACAGCGAAGCCGAGGATGAACAGCGGGTGACGCCGCTCGAACGCATAACAGATCAGCATCGCCGACACTGCGAACAGACCGAAGGCGCTGAGGCCGCTCATGGCTTGGGAGGATTGATCATGCTGGGCTCTTCCACTCCTTCCTCGAGCGGCCGCTAAATGCGCCGGAACGCGGCATTAGCGTCGATTTGCGTGTATTCGAGGAACTCCACGGGAGCCAGGCAGTTGGGGTAGAGGGGCTCGCGAACTTCTTGACCGCCGCCGACTCGCCGTGGATGCGGTTGGCCTCTTCGTCCTTCCAGACGAACAGGTGAACAAAGCGGGTCGGATGCGCAGACTCCTGCCAGACCTCGTAGCGCAGGGCGCCGGGCTCGTTGGCGCGCACGTAGGCCACGAATTCGTGCATCGCGGCGATACACCGCTCCAGTGCCTCCGGACGCACCTCGTAACGCGCCAGCTCGTGGATCTCGCCCTTGCTCCCCTGGATGTAGGGCATCGCGCCTCTCTTTGAGAGCCCGTTCGCTCGAGGCGGCCGGCGGTGCACACCGCCCGATGGTGCTTGCTTGACCGGGTGGAAGGACAGGCTGGTGAGACGTGCCGCGCGTTCAGACCTCGACCGCCACTCCGCAATTCTCGCAGTAGCGGCTGCCGGGAACGAGGGGAACTCCACATTCGGCGCAGCCCGCGGGGCTGAGGGAGCGACCGCAAGAGGAGCAGAAAAGGGCGTCGCTCTCCGGGCGCGGGCCGCACTGGGGGCAGCGGATCCCGCTTTCCTTGAGCTTCTTCACCCGGTCGGCGATCAGCGCCTCGACCGGATCACCCGGCTTCACGGCCGGAGGCGCCGCGTCCCCTGCGGAGGCGGGAGGGGCCTCTTCGGCCCGCAGCACGGCCAGAGCCTCGACGGTGTACTTCGACTTGAGTTCGGCGTAGTCCTCCTCGGAGAGCTTCCCGGTCGCGCGATCGAATTCGATCTCGCGCAGGGCCGCGAGGGCGATGCCCTTGGGCGTGTCCTCGAAGTCGTCGGGCTCGTCGGCGCCGCCGGGGCCCGGCGTTCCGGGACGGGTCAGCGGACCGACGATTGCGGCCACCACGGCAAGCGCCACGAGGGCGGCGGCGAGCGCTTCGTAGAGCATCAGGCGTCGAAGGCCTTGAGCTCCCGCTCGAGGCGGGCCAGCTCATCCTCGCTCGCCGGCGGCGCCGCCGCGACTGCCCGGCTGGCCCCCGCGGGCATCGGGGGGCTCTTCCTGGCGGCATCGGCGCGCGCCAGCTCGAGCGCCCGCGTGCGCTGGCGGAGAATGGCGAACATCACACCGCCTACCAGCAGGATCGCGAGCCCGGGCACCACATAGCCGGCGATGTTGAACCCGACGGGCTTGGGCGCCATCAGCACCTTCTCCCCGTACTTGGCTACGAACGCGGCGATGACCTGGTCCGGCGTCTTCCCTTGATCGAGGAGCGCCAACACTTCCCGATGCATCGCCGGGGAGTAGCTGCAGGTGAAGTCCGTGGTGCGGCAGGTATAGACATCGAGTGTGCAGCCGCAGGTGCACTGGATGCGTCGCTCGATGCCGACCACCGTGGGGTCGTTGTCGCGGCTGGTGACCGGGGACAGCGACCCGCCCGCGGAGCGCGGATCGCGGAGATTCCCGGCATCGCCCGGCAACTGGACGTCCTGCTGACCGCGCAGCACCGACGGGAGGAGCGCGCCTCCCAGAGCTGCCAGCAGGGTGCGCCGGGAGATGTTCACCGGCCGGTCCCCCCAGCCGATCCAGCGAGCTGCACTTCATAGCCCGCCTGGCGCTGCCGCGGAGCGCCGGACACCACGCCGCCCGGCCACATGGTGATGAGTCCCCCGATCACCAGCACCACGCCGCCGATCCAGACCCAGATGACCAGCGGGTTGTAGGTGAACCGGTACACCGCCTCCTCGGTGCCGTTCACCGATCCGGCGTAGACGACGTAGAGGTCTCCCTCCAGGTCGCTCCGGATCCCGACCTCCGTGGACGGCTCGAACGACTTCTGCCGGACACCGGGAGCGGGCTCGGAGAAGTGCTGGCGCTTCTCCGAGTTGATCACCCCCATCGGTTTCCCGTCCCGCGTCACCTGGACGGAGGCCTGCGTCACGATCCGGTTGAGCTGCTCGAACTGCGAGACCCCGAGGTGGGTGAAGGTGTAAGTGTGGCCGTAGGGGGTCACCATCGTGGCGGTCTGGCCCGGCTTGAGGGTCGCCTCCATGTCCTTCTTGAAAGCATAGCCGGTGAACGCCGCGAAGTAGATGACGATCGCGGCGTGCACGATGTACCCGCCGTAACGTCGCCGGTTCCGGGCGATGAGATGCAGCAGGGCGGCCCCGTAGGATTCCTCGTACATGCGATGCCGGGCCGATGTCCCCCGGTAGAACTCCTGCACCAGCGTGCCGACCACGAAGCCGCCCAGGGCCAGAGAGAGGACCGCCATGTAGCTCCGCATCCCGGACGCCACCAGCAGCGCGGCCACCACCAGGCCGGTCGCCACCGGCCAGGTGAACTGGCGCCTGAGGTTGCGGGTCGAGGCCTTCCGCCAGGCGATCAGCGGACCGATGCCCGTCAGGAGGAGCAGCAGCAGGCCGAGCGGGACGTTCACCTTGTTGAAGAAGGGGGGCCCGACGGAGATCTTGGTGCCCCGCACCGCCTCGGAGAGGATGGGGAAGAGCGTGCCCCACAGCACCGAGAAGGCGATCCCGACAAAAAGCAGGTTGTTGAAGAGGAACGCGGCCTCCCGGCTGGCCATGCTCTCCAACTGCACATCGGCCTCGAGGCGGTCCCACCGCGTGTAGAGCAGGGTAAACGAAAGGATGGCGGCGGAGACGAGGAAGCCCAGGAAGAAGTAGCCGACGTTCGACTGGGTGAAGCTGTGCACGCTGGCGATGACGCCGCTTCGGGTGATGAACGTGCCGAAGATGCTGAGCAGGAACGATCCGATGATCAGCATCATGTTCCACCGCTTGAGCATCCCTCGCTTCTCCTGGATCATCACCGAGTGCAGGAAGGCCGACATCGTGAGCCACGGCAGCAGGCTCGCGTTCTCGACCGGGTCCCAGGCCCAGTACCCACCCCAGCCCAGCTCCACGTACGCCCACCACATCCCGAGCGTGATGCCGATCGAGAGGAAGAGCCAGCTCATCAGGGTCCACTTGCGCATCGCCTGGATCCATCCCGTATCGAGTCGGCGCGAGAGCAGTGCAGCAATCGCAAACGCGAACGGAATGGTGATGCTGATGTAGCCGAGGTAGAGCATCGGCGGGTGGATCACCATGCCGATGTTCTGGAGTTGCGGGTTGAGGCCGTTGCCGTCCGCGGGGGTGAAGCTGAGCCGCTCGAAGGGATTGGCCGCGAACAGCATCACCATCACGAAGAAGATGGTGACCGACGACGTGACCGCCGCGACGTAGGGCATGAGCGCCCGGAAGCGCGACGGCGTGAGCCACTGCGCCAGCGAGGCGAACAGGCTCAGTACGATCGCCCAGAAGAGCAGCGACCCCTTCTGCCCCGCCCAGAATGCGGAGAAGATGTAGTAGCCGGGCAGGTTGCGAGAGGTGTAGCTCGCCACGTACTCGATGTTGAAGTCGTGGGAGATGAGCCCCTTCCACAGCGCGGCCGCGGCCACCAGCATCAGCCCCAGCAGCGCGTACACCGCCCGGGTAACGCTTCGGGCCAGCTCGGGCCGGCCCTGCCAACGCCCCGAGAAGCCGATCACAGCGGCCCACAGACCGACGAACAGCGCGGTCCAGAGCGCGAATTGGCCGAGAAGTGTCATGGGAAAGCCCTCATCAGGTCTGGCCCTGGCTGGCCTTGGCGGTCTTCAGGAACTCGTCCACGGCGCGCTGGTGTTCGGCGTATTCCGGGCGCTTGGCCTTCATCTCGGCGTCGTAGTGGGCGAGGAATTGCTTGTAACTCTGCTGCTCGGCTTTCTCGTCCTTGCGGAACCGCGCGATGGTGCCCTGCAGGATGATGCCGAACAGGTGGCCCGGCTGCTTCTTGAGGATCGTATCGGCGAGCGCCGCCGCGCCGTCTACGTCTCCTGTATGCATGCGGATCAGGGCGGCGTGATACCGGGAATCGGCATCCAGGTCCGGGGCCGGGAGCATGGAATAGGCGGCCAGCGCCATCGGGGCGAAACGGGTCACTGTCCCGTTGTCCCCGCCTTCGGCCGCGCTCATGATCCGGTTAAAGAGACGATCGAACCGCTCCCGGGGCGACATGTTGCTGATGTCCGGCGGCGCTCCCCCTCCGGCGTCTCCGCCACCGGCGAAGGGAGCATCGGACGCCTGCGCCGCGTCCTGGGGCGCCTGGCTCTGCCCTCCCCCGCGCGTGGCCAGTACCGCCCCTCCTCCCACCAGCGCCACCACAAGGCCCCCCGCGGCAAACCAGAGCATCCGCTCATTGCGCCCCACCCCCCCGGGAGCGGCTGCGGCGCTGTTGCCGCAGTTGGAGCAGAAGTGCGCGTTCGGGGCGAGCGGGCTCCCGCACCGTGCGCACTGTCGTCCACCTGACATGGTAAGCGAAGCGCCGCAGCTCCGGCAGAACTTGCCCGAAGCCTGGGCCCCGCACGAAGGACATACGGTAGCGTTCACCTGTGCACAGTCCGCTCGAAGACCCCCACAACCTACGACCGGAGAGGCCGGAATGGGAGGTGGTTCGGTTTGCTTTCCTCCCGAGTTCAAGGGACTTTCATGCGCGGGGGCCCCGGCGCCTCCACATGAAGGAAGTGCGGCGGCGGGATTAATCATCGGTTCCGGGGCTCCGGCCAATATTCTGCCCCGGGGATCGTCATGACCGAGAAAGAGTCAGCGCCGGGCACGGACCTGACCCTGCTCCTTTCCACCGAGCGGGAACTGGCGCTTTTCCTCGATGGCACCCGTCGCGCCGCCGACGATCTGGTTCGCGCCGCGCAGGCCGACGCGCAGGGAGCTCGGGAGGCGCTCGATCGGGAGATCAAGGAAAGCGAGGCGCACCTCCGCGCCGACATCGAGGCCGAACGCGGCCGTGAGGCCGCGGTTATCCTGGACGACGCCCGCCGGCAGGCGGCCGAACTGGACGGCACCTCCGAAGCGCGGGTGGGCACCCTGGCGGATTTCGCCCTCGAAAGCCTGCTCCGGGGGATGCGGCAATGATTCTCGCCATGGCGAAGGTCCGAATCATGGGTCCTAGAGACCGTCTGCCGGAGGTGCTTCTCTCCCTCCAGACACTCCGCATCCTGCACCTCACGGCTCCGGCCGCCGAGCCCCTCCTGTCTCATGGGGCCCTCTCGTCGCGCGAGACGCGGGAGCGGCGTTACCTGCTCGCCGCCCTGGACGACGTGAGTGCCACGCTGACGGAGTTGGGCCTCGAGTCGGGAACCGGGCGGCCGGGGCCGCCCCCGCCCACCGAAACGTCGCCGGAGAGTCTCGCCCGCTGGGTACGCCTGGCTGGCCGGGCGAGGCGCACGGCCGAGCGGCTCAAGGCCAAGCGCATCGGCCTCGAGGAGGAGCGGGCGCTGATCCTCAAGTACCAGGGATTCTTCTCAGCCTTCCGTCCCCTGCTCGAGGATGAGACCCGGCTCCGCAACTCCTCGGTCTACCATGTTCTCCTCAAGCGAGGCGAACGAGATGCCATTCCGCGCCTGCGTAGCAGCCTGGCGGCACTGATCGGTGAAGGCTTCGACACGCTGAGCCGCGAGCTGCCCGACGGCGAGACCGCCCTGCTGGTGGTGGTGTCCGCCGCCGCCGCGCCCAAGGTGGAGCGCCTCCTGGCGGAGGCCCGGCTGCAGGAGGTCCCTGTGCCGGCGGCCTACGGCGGCACCACGCTCGCCGCGGCCATTCCCCGAATGCTCGCCCGGCTGGGCGAGCTCCCGGGGGAGCTGGACGCCGTGGCACGGGAACGACAGGAGCTGGCGCGCCGAGACGGCGCCGAACTGCGACTGGCCGACGCCGGCATCCGCCGGCGCCTCCAGGAGCTGGAGGCCTTGCCACTGTCCGGGGTGACGGCCCACGCCTTCGTGCTTGAAGGCTGGGTTCCGCGCAACCGCTGCGCGATGCTGACCGATCGGCTGCACGCCGAAGTGGGGGAGAGCATCACCGTCACGGAGCTGTCCAAGGAGGAGTGGCACTCGGAAGAAGCGCCGGTCGTCCTTCAGAACCCGCGGCTCTTCCGGCCGTTCGAGGCCGTGATCGGCCTCTTGCCGCTCCCCCGCTATGGGACGATCGACCCCACGCCGTTCGTCGCGGTATTCTTCCCCGTTTTCTTCGGACTGATCCTCGGGGACATCGGCTACGGCCTCCTGCTCGCGGCGGGCGGGCTCATCCTGCACTGGCGTTCCAAGCCTGGGACCCTGCTCCGCAGTGTGGCGGAGATCATCGGGCCGTGCGCGCTCTTTTCGATCCTGTTCGGGATTCTATATGGCGAGCTGTTCGGCGACCTCGGGACGCGGTGGTTCGGGCTCAAGCCGCTGTTGTTCGACCGCGGGCAGGCACTGATCCCCTTCCTGCTGCTCACTGTCGCGCTCGGCGCCGTCCACATTCTCCTGGGTCTCATTCTGGGCGTGATCAACGCGCGCCGGCATCCCCGCGAAGCGGTGGGCCGGGGAGCGTCGGCAGTGGCGGTCGTGCTCATCATCCTGGCGCTCCTGGCGGCAGTGCACGTGCTCCCGAACGGCTTCTTCACCCCTGCCGTGATCGGGCTCCTCATCGCGTTTCCGGTGCTGATCTTCGCGGAGGGCGTCGTCGCCCCGATCGAGCTCCTCTCGACCCTCGGCAACATTCTCTCCTACACCCGTATCATGGCGCTCGGCATCGCGTCCGTCATGCTGGCGGTCGTGGCGAACCGGATGGTGGGCATGATGGGCAGCGCCGTGGTGGGGGTGGTATTCGCCCTCTTGTTTCACCTCGTCAACTTTGCGATCGGCCTGTTCAGTCCGACGATTCACGCCTTGCGCCTCCACTATGTGGAGTTCTTCGGGAAGTTCTACAGTCCCGGCGGAGTCCGTTACCAGCCGTTCGGCGAGTGGACGCATGGCACGGGGGCCTCGCGGCCCTAAGGAGCACGCATGGGAGTCCTGTGGACGGTCCTCGCGGCGGCAGCCGCTATCAGCATCCCCGCCCTCGCCACCGCCTGGGCACAATCGCGCATCGGCCCCGCGATCGCGGCGAGCATGGCCGAGAAGCCGGAACTGAGCACGACCGCCGTCCTGATGATCGCGATTCCCGAGACGATGGTGATCCTCGGCTTCGTGGTGGCGATCATGATCCTGTTCCGGGGCGCCACCCCGGCCTGACCGGGCTTAGCGATGGCTCTCGACGCCCTCGTCGCTGTGCTCCGCGCCAACGCCGACGGGGAGGCCAGGAGCCTCCTCGCCGCCGCGCATGAAGAAGCGACGGCCATTCGCTCCCGTAACGAGGCCGACCTGGCCGCGCGGCGCGCGGCTGCCCGGGAGGCGCAGGCCGCAGAGCGGCGCGCCACCGTCCAGCTGGCCCTGGTCGCCGCCCGCCACGAAGCGCGGAGCCTCGTCTTTCTAGCTCGAGAACGCTTGATCGCGCGGGTCTTCGCGGCCATCCGAGAGCGCCTGCCACATGCGCTCGAGGCGCCCGGCTATCAGGCCCTTCTCCCCGGTGAAGTGGCCGAGGCGCTGCGCTGCCTCGGAAGCCGCGAGGGGATTGTCGCGGTCCACCCAGGGATCGCGGAGCTGGTCCAGGCCCAGCTGCGCGGCCGGCCCAACGTCCGGCTCCAGCGGGAGGCCACAGTCGGCTCCGGCTTCCGGGTGACGAGCACGGACGGACAGGTGGAGATCCACGCCACACTTGAGGACCGGCTGAGCCGCGACGCCCCGAGGATCACCCTTGAGGTCCTGCGCGAAAGCGAGCGCGCGCCATGACGCGATGGGACGACCTCGACGCCCGCGCCCGCGGCCTGAGTACTCGGCTCCTGGGCGCCCAGGTGATCGAGTCGCTGGCCCGGGCGCCGGACCTCGCGGCGATTGCCGCCGAGCTCCAGCGGTCAGGCTTTCCTATCGCGGAACCCGAGACGGCCACGGCGGCGGATATCGAGCTGGCCACGCGGCGTCACCTCGCGGCCCGTCTCGCCACCCTGGCCCGTTGGGCCGGCCCGCGCACCACAACCCTCGCAGTTCTCTTCGAGGACGAGGACCGGAGGAGCATCGGGGCCCTGCTCCGCGGCTCCGTGCAAGGCGCGCCGGCCGCGGAGCGTCTCGCCGGGCTCATCCCCACTCCGGCGCTCCCCGAGCGGGCGCTCGAGGAGCTGGCCAACCAGCCCGCTCCCGCCAACCTCGCCGCACTCCTCAGCGCGTGGAGGCATCCATTCGCGCGGATGCTCGCCCCCGAAGCGACCAAGGCGACGCCGGACCTGGCGACGTTGGCAGGGCTCGTCGACCGCGCCTTCACTGAGCGCGCCCTCTCCGGCGCGGCACGGGACGGCCGCCGCGGCCAGCTGTATCGCTACGTGCAGGAGGTGATTGACCTGATCAACGCCTTTGGAGCTCTGGTGCTGGCGGCCGAGCCCGATCACGAGAAGGTCGAGGGCTGGCTCGCGGGTGGCAGGCTGGGCCCGACGCTCCTTGGCCGCGCCGTCGCGACCCGCGACCTCGGTGCCGCGGGCAAGGTGCTTGCCCGAGGTTTCGACCAGGCGGGAATCGCGACGATCTTCTCCGAGCTGGAGAGCAACGGCGACCAGGTCGAGCGGCGCGTGCTGCACGCTCAGATCATCGAGTGGCGCCAGGCGGCTCGCATCTCGCCGCTCTCGGCGGCCCCCCTCATTCAGTATGGCCTCCGCCTCCGGGCGGAGGCCCTCGATCTCAGACGCATCATCTGGGGCCTCCGGCTCGGCACGCCGCCGAACACGCTGGCCGCCGGGGTGGCGAGCCTGCCATGAGCTGGCGCGTCGAGGCCATGGCCCGGCCCGAGGTGGCGGCCGGCTTCGCGTTCGCGGGCCTCCACACCCGGGAGGTGACCGGACCTGGCGAGGCGGCGGAGTGGGTACGCCAGGCGGGACAGCGGTCGGACGTCGGTGTTCTCCTGCTAGAAGACACACTGTACGAGCAGCTCCCCGAAGACCTGCTGCGCGTCCTCGGTCGCCGGCCGTTGCCGATGCTGGTTCCCTTCCCGGGGCCGCATTGGGAGGCGCGCCCGGAGGAAGCCGAGGCGTACGTCGTCGAGCTGCTCCGTCGCGTGGTTGGCTACCGAGTGAGGCTCAAGTGAGCGACCCCCCTCCCCGGATAGTCCGCGTAAGCGGGGCCCTCGCCGAAGGGGTGGGACTCGGCGGCACGTCCCTGTACGAGCTGGTTCGGGTCGGAGCGCGCGGCCTTCTCGGTGAGGTGATCCGCCTGGAGGGAGACCGGGCCACGATCCAGATCTACGAAGACACCACCGGCCTGCGGGTAGGGGAACCGGTTTCGCCCTCGGGAAGCGCTCTCACGATCGAGCTCGGACCCGGACTCCTGGGTAGCGTCATCGATGGCGTGGGCCGGCCCCTCCACGCCGTGGCGGCGCTCTCGGGCGATTTCATTCAGCCCGGCGTGGTCGCGCAGACGCTCGACCGGACGCGGAAATGGCGCTTCACTCCCGGTCGGGCCTCGGGCGAGGAGGTGGCGGGTGGCGATATCCTCGGCACGGTGGATGAGCGGCCGGGCATCGTGCATCACGTGATGGTTCCGCCCCGCCTGAGTGGCCGGCTGACACGCCTCGAGGCCGGGGAGTTCACCACGGCGGACGTGATCGGTGAGCTGACGGGTGGCGTGCCGCTCCACTTGTCTCAGGCGTGGCCGGTCCGCCAGCCCCGCCCCAGCGCGGCGCGCACCCCCGGCGAGCGACCGTTCGTCACCGGCCAGCGCATCTTCGATTTCCTCTTCCCGGTCGCTGAAGGCGGCAGCGTAGCGGTCCCGGGCGGGTTCGGCACCGGCAAGACGGTGATCGAGCAGTCGCTCGCGAAGTACGCCGAGGCCGACATCGTCATCTATATCGGGTGCGGCGAGCGCGGCAATGAGATGGCGGAGGTACTCACCGAGTTCCCGAGCCTGGTCGATCCGGCTACCGGCCGCTCCATAATGGATCGCTCGATTCTGGTGGTGAACACGTCCAATATGCCGGTAGCCGCGCGGGAGTCCTCCGTTTACCTCGGCATCACCATCGCCGAGTACTACCGTGACATGGGATACCGGGTGGCCGTCATGGCCGACAGCCTCTCGCGCTGGGGCGAGGCGCTCCGGGAGATCGCCGCCCGCCTGCAGGAGATGCCCGGCGAGGAGGGCTACCCCACCTACCTCGGCAACCGCCTGGGGCAGTTCTACGAGCGCTCCGGCCGGGTCCGCGCGTTGGGGCGGCCGGAGCGGGCGGGCGTGCTCACCCTCATCAGCGCCATCTCGCCGCCGGGCGGCGACTTTTCCGAGCCGGTGACCCAGGC
>DATJVM010000048.1:0-9144 GCA_035501775.1 Gemmatimonadales bacterium
TCGGCGTCGGGTTCGGCATCCTGGCGCTCGTCTACTACCCGGTGCTGTCGCTGAGCTTCGCGGTCCTGTGGGTCGCCTGGTGGCTCCTGATCAGCGGCATCCTCGCCATCTACGCCGCGTTTCAGCAAAAGAAACTCGGCGTCCAATGGGGGTGGACGGCGGCCGCCGGAGTCCTGGGCATCGTCGCGTCGGCGTATGCCTTGCTCGCCCCGCCGATCACGCTCGCCGCGATCATGGGCCTGATCGCGGTCTTTGCGATCGTGTCCGGCGTCGCGTTGCTCGTGGGGGCCTTCAGGCTCCGTTCGCACGCGCACGCGTAGGCGCCGGTTGGGGGGAGATCCACTGACCACAAGTCAGCAGGGGCGTCCAGCCATCGCTGAACGCCCCTGATAGCTGGTGTGGGACAGCGATTTGCCCGAGTGCGCCGCCCGTGAATCGAACACGGAACCTACTGACTAAGAGTCCTCGGCGATGAGCGTCCCGAGGCGCAAGTGCAGGCCCGTCATCGCCCGACCTCGAAGCCCGAGAAGCCGAAGCGCACCGAATGCGTCTATGGGATGCCGGAGATATTGCCGGAACCGGGCCAGCGGGGGGAGCGCAAGCAAGGCGCCGACGACGTCCAGCCCCCGGGTCCAGCAACGGAACCACTGGCCCCAGCCAATCGTAGCGAACGGTGGGACCGTCTGCGCCGCCCGCAGAGCTTGAGAGCGGGCGCTGTTGCCCGCTGAGCACACATCCGCTGCAGGCGCTGGTTAGGCACCCCTCGGAAGGACTGAAGTACGGCACCATTCCGCTGAACTGCTGACAGACCGCGCGGTTTCCCGGGATTAGCCGCGCAAAGGTCGCACTTTTCCGGCCTCGAATCGACACCACAACCGACACCACGCGCACGAAGGATAGAGGCACCTGGAGGTCTTCCCTACCAATGCAGGTTCGCCACCCAGATGTCGCTCTCGTACTGCGACACGGTCACGGGATCCTCTACTACGTGATGCCGTACGTGGAGGGCGAGTCCCTCCGCGACCGGACGAGAGCGCAGACGACAGCGATTGCAAACAGGAACCCGATCGACGCCGGGAGCGGCGCGTACCAGGTGATGAGCCACGCGGCTCCCGCACCCACGCTGACGAGCCATCCTCGCCACTCCAACGGGCGGATGAGCAGCAGCACCAAGGAAGCAACGAATGTCAGGGCGACCGCGAGATACACGCCAAACTCCAGGACCTCGCCCCTCATGGGTGCGCTGCGATCTTCGACGCGGTCACGCACGCCTTCCAGGATCTTTCGGACTGCCAGATGGTCGGTGAATTCGCTGAAGAGGTCGAGTGCCAGCAGGCGCGGCTGCACCCAGTGATGGCTCCACCGGATGCGGCTGACGAGCCTCGTGTGATTCGGCTCCACCGGATACAACGCCCAGGTGAAGACCCCGTAGGTACCGCCTGCCTGTCCGGTCCAGACGAGATACCGATTGGGCTCAATCGCATAGAACGCCATCACGGCCGCCGGGCTGATCGGAACCACGTCGCCGACCTTGAAGTGTTGGAGCTCAGGTAGGATGCGGTCGGCGCTACGAAGGCCCCGCTTGCTCCCGAGGTTCTCCAGGATGTCGTAGCCGTAGAACCCAGCTCGGCCGTACCCCATCTGGATCAACCACGGCCAGATCTCTGCGGGTGTTCCGCGGATCGTGATCGCGCGAGTGGCGAGAAAGGCTGGGTGCGGGTTCAGAGAGTCGCCCGGCATCGCGCGCTCCACCTCGAGGTCCGTGGCGCCCCAGCGCAACTGCGCCGGACGGGCCGAGACCAGGTACGCCGTCAGCGCGAGAACCAGCACGGCGAGGAGCGCCCCCGCCTTCGCCAGGGCGCGCCGGCCGCGGCTCTCAGTTGCGTCCAGACGTCTGGTAGGCGGAGCGGGATTCACCTTCCGTCGGCTGCCGCGCGCGCGAGAGAACGGTGGCCGATGCCGCAGGCGAGAAACGGACGCGCCCTACCCATGACGGCCTGGACGCCATCGAACGGCGAGATAGACGGACACGGCACCAACGGCGACGGCGACAGCACCGATCCCGGCCCAGAGCGGGGACGATCCGCTGACGCACTTGCAGTCAACGAAGCACAGCAGAGGACAGACGCGCACCACGTCGAGGCCCTGCATCAGCCAAAGGAGGCCGAGAGCCACCAGGACGACACCGCTGAAGACCATTCCGGCCCGCATCATGCTGCCCGCCACACTACACCGGGACGCCGATGGGCCGCCCTGTCTTCGCCGCCGGCATGGACATTGTTCAAGACGGAGGGTCTTCCGGGCGAGACGCGGCCGTAGACGCTCGCGACCCGAACAGGCGGCCGGTGAGGCGAACCGAGAGCCACAGCACGGCGAGCATCGCGACAAAAAGGAGAACCCCGGACGGATGAAGTCTCGAGACCAGCAGCGTTGAGAGCAGCATGGTGAGCAGCAGGGTGTTGATCAGCTGCAGCGTCAGCGTCTGCCCCCATTTCGGGTACCTTGGAACAAACCCGATCCACGTCGCGAGGATCGAGACAGCGATGGACACCATGACCCATTCGATGATGAAACCGACCATGCGCGCCTCGCCAGTCAGCCAGGGGCGCCGCGAGCGGCGCCCATTCAATCCTCACCCTTCGGGCTGCGGCTGCTCGCAAGCCGCTAGGCCGACTCGGCTCCCCATACGCCCGCAGCTGCCTCTCTCCACAGGCGAGACGGACGGCGGCGGTCCACGGCCCTGAGATCTTCCTTGGAGAAGCTGTGATGGCCGCCACAGCTTGGACAGCGTTGGCCCTGTCTCAGCGTCGTCCCTTGCCCAAGCGCGCGGAACTCGCGGGCGGTATAGAGGATCGTAGGCTGCCAGGTCCGGGGGCAGATGTACGTGAAGTAGGCGTGGGGCTCGTCGGCCATCGTGGTCCTCCAGAACTGACGGGGCCAGCGAGAATACGGCGAACGCTCGAATGCGCGCTAGCCCCCCGGCTCAATGGGCGTGCGATTCGATATCACGGGGGGCTGGCCCAGCGGGCGCCATGCGGGAGCTGCGAGTGCGGCCCATTTCAACACGGCTGGCCGGCAGCGCGGGCGTCAGCACTCCTCCTCGCCCGGACCTTACCACACGCCTGGAACCAATCGGTACCGTGTCCGGGTGCCATACTCCTCGTAACCCGCCAACTCGCGGCGCAGGGCGCCGTCTTCCAGCGCCGCACGGACAATGAGGGCGGCCATCAACATCGTGAGCGGCGCAAGACTCCATATCGAGCCAAGAATCAGGGCGGCGCCAGGCAGCAACAGCATCAACCCGGCGTACATGGGGTGACGCACGACGCGATACGGTCCCGTGGTGATGACGTGATGGCCTAGCTCGGTCTGAATGCGGACCTGCGTTTCGACGAAGGGATTCTCGGTTATCGCCAAGTAGATCGGTACGAATCCCAGGAGCTCCAGCGCGACGCCAGGCCACACCCACGCCACGCTCAGCTGCGACCAGCCAAATCGGGCGTCGAGGCCGGCCACTGCGAAAAAGCTAAGGAAGCCGACAATCATCGCGACAAGCACGATCTTGTCGAAGCGTTTAACGCCCGACTGCCACTCCAGTCGTCGCCGCATCAGGTCTGGGTGCCGGCGCTGCAATACCGCGAAGCTCGTCCCGGCGATCAGCAGAAGCGAGCCGAGGAATAGCCAGCCGCGCCACCACGCCAAGCGGCCCGCGAAGGCAAATGGCAACAGAAGAGTGAGCGCGCGGAAAACGGCCTGGAGTGCCAGCCGCCAACGTGGGGTCTGTGTCATTGAACGACCTGCTTCCTCAAATGCAATCTGCCAGCCGGGTTGTCACTGCCTGCATCCCGTCATTTCCGGCCGTGCAGGATGCCAATCGTCCCGACCATGAACGGCAGCCGCAACGCGCGCCGGATAAACGGCAGGCCGCTCGTGTCCGTGAATTCGACACGCTCGACGCCCCAACTCCGGATGGACTCGAGTAGGGCCGGCACGTCGCCGTAGACACGTTTCCAGAGAAACAGGTCCTGGAAGGCGAAGCTGCCGCCCTTCCGCACGACCCGCAGTGCTTCCTTCAGAAGCTGCGCCTTGTCCTTGGTATCGTGAACCTCGTGGAAGGTGAGGTTGCTGATGGCAGCGTCGAACGTGCCGTTGGGAAAGGGCAGTGCGGACGCGCTCGCCTGCCGAAACGTGACCCGGTCCGCAACGCCTTCAATCGCCGCGTTGCTCGCGCACACGGCGCGCGAGTACTCCCACGCAGATCCCCACGAATCGACCCCGGTCAGGCGTGCCTCGGGATACCGCTTCGCCGCAGCGACGACCAGCGCCCCACTGCCGCACCCAATGTCGAGCACGCTCCCGGTGCCATCCCAGTCCAGGTGTTGGAGCACCAAGCCGCGGATCTTCGTCTGCACGTCGCCGCCGGATACCGAGAGTTCGTAGCGCGCCCACGCGAAGTACGCCAAGGCCAGGAGCGCTACTGCGGTGGGCACGACAAGCCAACGGGTCACCGCCGTGAGCAGTGCCAATCCGACGGCGCCGAGCGCGAGCGTGCACACGAGGCGCGCCGAGACCCAGTTCCCGTACCTCGGCCCGTGCTTCACCGAACTCGTCATGATCCCCCGAGCCCGCACCACAGCACTCCCTGGTTCACGGAGATCCCGGACCCAGACGTTCACTCTCACGGTACTTGGCGAGTAAACGCTCCGTGAAGTCGGCGCGCTCCTCCAGCTCGCTGACTCGCTGGTGCAGCGCGTCGACTGCCTGCCGGAGTTCCGGATCCGGACCCGACGCCACGACCCGCAAGCCGCGCCGCTTTGCGAAGGCCGTGACGATGCTTCCAATGGTGGGCACGCCCGTCATGATCAGGGCAATGAGGGCCACACCCGCCGCCCACTCAGGCACACCGAACATGGCCCCTCCCATGGTGAGCCGCGTGAAGCTTCCTCAGTGCCGGCCGGCGGGCTGTGACACGTACGCCATCTCCGCCCGACCAACCTAGAGCCAGCGCCTCGTCCGTTGCCGGTAACGCTGCCAGTCCGCACCAAACTGCTCGGCCAGCATCCGCTCTTCGACGGCAACGAACTGTCGCTCCAACAGAGCGGCAAAGGCCACGACGACGAGGTACGGCGTAAGCGACCGCAGCAGCAAGGCCAGTCCGATCAGGAGAAGCACGAATCCGAGATACATCGGGTTTCGCGACACCCGGAATACGCCGCTCGTGACCAGAGCGGATGACTTCTCGAACGGCCTGACGGTCGTTTGCGCGGCGCGGAAGCCACGGTCCGCGACGAGATTGATGACCACCCCGACGATCAGCGGCAGGATACCGACCAAGTTCCACGGGGTCGGGACGACCTTCGCGACCGGCAGCAGGACGTGCAACGCGACGATGGCGACGACCGACATCAGCAGGTAGGTCGTGGGCATCAACCTCACACGATTTGTGTTCATGTCTCTGCCCCATCACGGACGTGGACCCGGTTCTGGATCTCTTGGCGACCTAGACACCGGCTTCATCCGCTCGACGTCCGACAGACCAGTTGCAAGAACCGTGCGCCCAGTACGCGGATGCTCGAAAACGGCGGCTGGCGGCCCTCGACCGACGGACCCAGATGGGTCGGGCTGGCGGCGCTCCTCGCCCGCGAGGTGGGCGGAGGCGTGTGGGCCCAGGGCTTCGCCGCTCTCATCGACCGTTTCCCCTCGAAGGTCGTCCACTTGCCGACGGCCCGGCTCAGGTGATCTTCGACGGCAGAGGGGGCCCTATGAGGATCCTGGTCGTCGGAGCTGGGGTGATTGGCGCGATCTATGGTTGGGCGCTATCAGCGGCCGGTCACGATGTCACGCATCTGGTGCGCCCCGGCAGAGCCTCGACGCTGTCGGACGGCCTTGCGATGGATGTGCTAGACAAGCGTGGAGGTCATGCCCGGCGGTTTCGAGGACGATACGCCCTGCGACCAACCGAGACAATCGCCGGGGCGCCGCGATTTGACCTCGTCATTGTTCCAGTGAAGCACTACCGACTGATGGAGACTCTGGAACAAGTCGTTCCTCTCCTTCCGGGTACGGAGTACGTGTTGCTCACGCAGAACTGGAAAGGCTCCAGTGAACTCGAATCCGTCATATCGCCGTCGCACTTTCTGTTCGGCGACGCCAAGGCGGGCGGTGGCTTCAAGGAAGGGACGCTGGTGGCGACGATCAAGGGGATTGACCTTGGCCAAGTGAACAGCCGACGGGACGAATGCCTGCAACGGGCGATCGCGCTCTTTCGATCAGCCAGCATCAGGGTCACAGTCCAGGACGACATTCTCCATTACCTCTGGATTCAATACGCCATCAATGGCGGCCTGTGGCCTGCGGTGGTGCGGGCCGGTGGTGTGGAAGCCGCGCTGGGCGACGGTGAGACTGCCGATCTTGGCCTCCGTGCGGTCCGAGAGTGCTTGGAGGTGGTAGCGCGTCGTGGTGTCGATCTGGACAGGTACCAAGAAGCACACGTGTACTTGAGCACATCGTTCATTACGAAGCATGTTGCGGGCATGGCGCTTCGGTGGATGTTCAGGCACAGCGAATACGTCAAACGAAACTCGGTCCACGCACTGTCGGATCCTCAGGAGATCAAGGTCTTCTATGATGACCTTGTGGGCAGCGGTAGGGAACTTGGTGTTCCAATGGCAGCGATGAGCAGCTTCGGGGAGGACATTCGAACCCTAGCCTAACGGCGGCGGCGCTTCAGCACCCGGAGTGTCGCGGCCTCCGGCCGCGATCCCCGAGGCCGCGTCTCCCCGCACGGCCCTGAACAGGGCTCGGGGGATCGCGACCCAATTCGAACCCAGCCCCGGTTGCTTAAGAGCCGCCGATGTGGGGTTTCGGGGGGCGGCAGGATGTCGGCACGGCGAGGGCAGGAAATCACGCGAACTCTTTGGGCGGTCACAGGTTCGCGCGTCGGCACCCTCGCCACTATGTCGGACTCCTCTTCTCGCCGAACGGCAAGAAATCGGGGTTTTGCGGCACACGTGCCGCATCGAGGCGGCCCGGTGACACGTCGGAAGTTGTTGAGCGTCGAGTGCTTAAGGAGTGCGCCGCCCGTGAATCGAACACGGAACCCACTGATTAAGAGCCGCCCGACGGCGCTATTCTAGGGCGGCAGGATATCGGCACGGCGAGGGCAAGAAATCGAGCGAACTCTTGGGCGGTCACGGGTTCGTGCGTCGGCACCCTCGCCACCATGTCGGACTCCTCCTCGAGCCAAACGGCAGGAAATCGCTGTCTTGCGGCACACGCGCGGCACACGACGAGGGCACTGGTCGCCGGGGACACAGGAGACGCGGCGCGATCCGATGCGCACGGCCATCAGCGCGGCGGGCGTCCCGCGGCGGGGACAGTTTGCGTGGCCACGTCGGCCGCCTCCTGCCACCCGCCGCCCAGCGCCTGATGCAGCCCCACGACCGCCTGCAGCCGCGCGAGCTTCACCTGCACCAGTTGATCCTGGGCCGAGAAGAGCGCCTGCTGTGCGGTGAGCAGGTTCAGGAGATCGGTGACGCCTTCGCGGTACTGCAGCTCGGAAATCCGGAACGCTTCCGCCGCCGCGTCTGCCTGCACGGTCCTCCGGCGCTCCTGCTCCGCGAGACTGGACACCTGGCCCAGCGCCGTCTCCACATCCGAGAACGCATTCAGCACGGAGCTCTGGTAGGTGGACACCAGCTCCTGCTGCCGCGCTCGGCTCAATGCGAGCTGCCCCCTCCGCGACCCCCCGTCGAAGATGGTCTGCACGAGACTGGAGCCGAGGCTCCACACCGTGCTGGCGCTCGAGAACAGCGTGCTCAGGGCCGTGCTGGCGACCCCGCCGGACCCGGTGAGGCCGATCTGCGGAAAGAGGGCCGCGCGGGCCGCGTCAACGTTGGCTTGGGCGCTCGCGAGATTAGCCTCCGCCTCTGCGACGTCGGGCCTGCGGCGCAGCAGCTCCGACGGCATCCCGAGCGCTACCTCGGGCGCGAGGATCCCGTCGAGCGTGGTTCCCTGGACGTCGAAGCCCTCGGGTAGGCGGCCGAGAAGGATGGCGAGCGCGTAGCGCGCCTCCCGCTCCTGTTCCTCGAGACCGGGGATCGTAGCCTCGAGGGTGGCGAGCTGGGTCCGCTGCTGGGCCAGGTCCAGACGTGACGTGGCCCCGTTTCGCACCTTGGCTTCCACGGTGGCGAGGATGCCTCGCGCCGCGTCGACGTTCGCGCGTCCAATCGCCAAGCGTTGCCGCAGGGCAAGAACGTCCAGGTAACTGGTCGCGACATCGGCCGTGACGGTGAGCGCCACCGTCTGCTGCGCATAGCCCGACGAGAGCAGCGATAGCTCCGCGGCGCGTCTTCCGGCCCGCGCGCCGCCCCAGAGATCCACCTGATACGAGGCGTCGACCGAGAGCCCGAACGAGTTAGTCGTCGAGGAGCGCCCGCCCTGCCCGCTGCGCGAACGGTCGGCACTCCCCTGGAGGCTCACGGTTGGGAAGAGGGCAGCGCCCGAGATCTGGGCCTGTGCCCGCGCCTGAAGGACCCGGGCGGCCGCCGCCGCAATGTCCAGATTGCTCGCCTGTGCCGTCGCGATCAGGCTGTCCAGCTCCGTGCTGCCGAAGCCGGTCCACCAGTCGGGAGACGGCCACAGGCGCGCGCCGGTCGCGGTCGGGGCCGTGAAGCCCGGGGGGACCTGTTGAGGCGTGAGCACCTGGGGTTCCGGCGCCCGGCAGGACGTCAGGGCCGCGACGAGCGTAGCGATCGAGGTGAGGCGCAGCGAGTGTGACATCGCCATCCGACCTTTCAATCGAGGGTGCGGCGGAAACGCAGCAAGGCGATCACGCCCACCGTCAGGTTGAACAGCGCCAGGGGCCAGAGATCGGGCCAGATCTCCGGCAGGCCATTGGCCTTGAGCATGACGCCGCGCACGATGCGCAGGAGATGCGTGGCGGGCAGGACGTTCCCGATGGCCCGCGCCCATCCCGGCATGCCCAGGAACGGGAAGGCGAACCCGGTCAGCAGGATGTTCGGCAGCAGGAAGAACGTGGTCATCTGCATCGCCTGGAGCTGATTCTGGGCGATCGTGGAGAACGTGTATCCCACGGCGAGGTTCGCGGTGATGAAGATGACGAGCGCCAGGCTGAGCAGGCCC
>DATJVM010000049.1:0-4364 GCA_035501775.1 Gemmatimonadales bacterium
ACCGGCAAGCGGGAGCTTTCCCTGGTGTCGGAGTCCCAGGAGATCGCGATGGGCCGGGACTACTCGGCACAGGTGACTCAGGAGATGGCGGTCTATCCCGATTCGGCGATTCAGGCCTACGTGAGCGGGCTCGGAAGGGAAATCGCCCTTACCACGGAGCGGCCCGCGCTGCCGTGGACCTTCACGGTGATCGACGACCCGGCCGTGAATGCCTTTGCTCTGCCGGGCGGGTTCATCTTCGTGACCCGAGGGATTCTCACTCACATGAGCTCCGAGGCGGAGCTGGCGACGGTGGTTGGGCACGAGATCGGGCATGTCACCGCGCGCCACTCGGTCCAGCAGATGACGCGACAGCAGATCGCGCAGCTCGGCGTGGTGGCGGGCGCCATCGCCTCGGACCAGATCGCCCAGAACCTGGGCCTGATCAGCCAGGGGCTCGGCATCCTCTTCCTCAAATACAGCCGCGATGACGAGACCCAGGCTGACGGGCTGGGATTCCGGTATGCCCTGAACGACGGGTACGACGTGCGGCAGATGGTGGACATGTTTCAGATTCTGCAGCGTGTCACCGCGCGAGCGGGTCAACGGATTCCGGAGTGGCAATCCACCCATCCCGATCCCGGGAACCGGATCGCGGCGACTCAGGCGCGGCTCGCCAGAGTCACTGAGCCGCTCGATGGCAAGAAGGTGAATCGTGAAGCCTTCCTGCGGCACATCGATGGCATGGTGTACGGCGAGAATCCGCGCCAGGGATTCTTCCAGGGCGGACGCTTCCTGCATCCGGATCTGGCCTTTCAACTGGACTTCCCGCCCGGGTGGCAGAGCGTCAATCAGGCTTCTTCCGTGGTTGGGGTGAGCCCACAGCAGGACGCGCAGCTCCAGCTCGCCTTGGGTGGCGCGGCTCCACCGGAGCAGGCGCTCCGGAGCTTTCTCGGCCAGCAGGGGATCCAGGCCGGGCGAAGCCTCTCCACCCTGATAAACGGCAACCCGGCGGCGCTTGCGGCGTTCACCGCCCAGACGCAGAACGGTGGCCCCCTGTCGGGACTCGTGGCGTACGTCGCGTACGGTGGCACTACCTACCAGCTGCTCGGCCTGACAACACTCGGCTCCGGGGCGTATGATCGGACGTTCCAGAGCTTCATCGCGAGCTTCCGACGCCTCACCGACCCGGCAGCGCTCGACGTCAAACCCAACCGGATCCGGGCCACCCGCGTGGGAAGGGCGATGACTCTGACCGAGTTCAATCAGGAGTTTCCTTCGACCGTCCCGATTGACGAGTTGGCGTTGATCAACGGACTGGCAGACGGGAATGCGCCACTGGCAGCCGGGGCGCTGGTGAAGCGGGTCGTGGCACGGTAACCATCCCGGACGACGTTCTCGCCGCGACTCGGACGAGGGAGGACTCGAGTGGCCTGAAGGGTTGCCTCACACGGGCTTGGCGCTGGCCGCCTCGACGATACCTTGAGAGAGGGTCGTGTGCTTCGGCGAGTTCTGACCCGGAGTCCTGCGGGTCCAGCTCTACGGTCACAGTTCGGCGGAGGGTCGAGCGATGAGAGTCCCGCATTCCAAGGCGCTGCATGCCGGCATCGTCTCGGTCCTCGCGGCCGGGCCGGTCCGTGCGGCGCACGCCGCCGTACCCAACCCCTGCAGTCTGCTCACTCCCGCGCGGGTCAGCGCGGTGATCGGTGCCCCGGTGGGACAGGGCAGCGCCATCGGGACCACCGGCTGCGAGTGGGACGCCACGCCGCAATCCGGCTCTCACGCGAAGGTCACGCTCGTTCTGTGGGATGCCCAGGCCTTTGTCGGCATGAAGGCGCCGCTGCCGAGAGTCACCAAGACTCCCGCGGCCGGGATCGGGGAGGACGCTGTGTACGCCACGATCGGCTCCCTGACCACGCTTTCCGTCAAGCAAGGGCACGTGGCATTCGTGATCCGCGTCTACGGGGTGGCCGGTCAGGACAAGCAGATGGCTATCGAGAAGTCGCTTGCCCTCGACGTGGTGAAGGGGGTCTGAGACTTCCCCCGCCTGCAACCCAGCTTCGGCGATTCGCGGAGGTCGCGGGCGCAGTATCGACCGGTAACTCGCCGGCCGTTTCCGACGCGGGTCCCAGAGGTGGGTTCGCCGAGGCAACCGCCGCGGGGCCGGGCCTTCCAAGCATGGATCATCCACGACATTCTTAGGTCGACCGTGGCGCGGCGGCCGTCCGACCACGCGTGGCACACCCTTCTCACGGAGCAGGAGTGGAGCAGTCCCTCCCTGCTGTTGATGCCTTCCTCGAACTGCTCCCGGTCCCCGCCCTGGTAGTCGAGAGCGGGGATCGCATTGTGCTGGCGAACAGTCGCGCGTGCACCCTGCTGGGATGGGGCGCGGGCGGACTGAGTGGCCGCCTCCTGTCTGCCCTCCTGGGCGAACTCGAGGGGCGCTCCGTCAAGGCGGAGTTGCTGGCTGGACGAGAGCGGTGGTCGCGCCGGTTGACGCTGCGCGGGAAGGACGGGGGCGAGGTGCCGGTTGAGGCGGTTGGGGCATTCGTCTCTGGCGGGGCCCGGGCCATCCTCCTGCTCGAAGAGGTAAAGGACGGTGCCGGCGGCCAGGCGCGCCTCAGCGAGGATCGGCTGCAGCAGGCGATCCGGCTCTCGCAGATCGGCATCTTCGATCACGACCAGGTGTCCGGAACGGTCTACTGGTCGCCCGAGCAGCGCGCCAACTACGGCTGGGGCCCTGACGAGGTGGTGACGCTGGACAAGTTCCTGGCCCAGGTTCACCCCGCCGACTTGGCGCGGATCGCGGCTGCGGTGCGGCACGCACACGATCCCGCGGGCTCCGGCCTGTTCGATGTCGAGCACCGGATCATCCGGCGTGACGGGAAGGTGCGGCGGCTGCTGACGCGGTCTCAGACGATGTTCGAGGGGGAGGGCGCCAGCCGCCGCCCGGTGCGCACCGTCGGCGCCGTTCTGGACGTGACGGAGCAGCGGGACGCGGCCGATGCGCTCCGGATCAAGGACCAGGCGATTGCCACGGCGTTCAACGGCATCGCGATCGCCGACGCGGAGGCGCGGATCGTGTACGCGAATCCCGCCTTTCTCCGCATGTGGGGCTACTCGTCCGAAGCCGAAGTCCTCGGACGGATGCCGCAGGAATTTCTGGCCGACTCCACCGCGGCGCCGCGGATCATCGAGCGGGTGCGCGCGGATGGATTCTGGCAGGGAGAGCTCGTGGCCCGGCGGCGGGATGGCAGCACCTTCGATCTCGTGCTCTCGGCGAGCGCGATCGCCACCGCTGGTGACGAGGGGCCCTACCTCATGGGCTCCTTTCTCGACGTGACCGAGCAACGTCGGCTCGAGGCCCAGCTTCGGCAGGCGCAGAAGATGGAGTCGATTGGCCGCCTGGCCGGCGGGGTGGCCCATGACTTCAACAACCTGCTCACCGCCATCAAGGGCTACGTCGAGCTTGCGCTGCTGGACGTGGCGGCGGCGGACCCGCTGCGGGAGCTGCTGAGCGAGATTCACCATTCGACCGACTCGGCGGCGAACCTGGTGCGCCAGCTACTGACGTTTTCGCGCAAGCAGATCATCGACCCCCGGGTCATCAACCTCAACGAGGTGATCGGCCATCTGCGTCCGATGCTGCAGCGCCTGCTGGGGGAGGATGTGGAGCTGCGGGTGGCGCCATTGCCCGATCTGGGCCAGACGCGGATGGATCGGGGCCAGCTGGAGCAGATCCTCGTGAACCTCGCGATCAATGCCCGCGACGCGATGCCGACTGGCGGCAAGCTGACCATCGAAACCGCCAACGTCACGCTGGATGCCGAGTACGTCCGCGAGCACCCGCACGCCGTACCGGGCCGCTACGTCCTGCTGATGGTGAGTGACGAGGGAAACGGCATGAGCGAGGAGGTGAAGGCCCATCTCTTCGAGCCGTTCTTCACCACCAAGGACCAGGGGAAGGGGACCGGCCTGGGGCTACCGATGGTGTACGGGGCGGTCAAACAGAATCGAGGGTCCATCGAGGTGTACTCGGAGGCGGGGCACGGGACCAGTTTCAAGATCTACCTGCCACGCCTCGAGGCCGCCCCCGAGCCGGTGCCGGAGCCCCTGCCGAGCCACCTGCCGGTGGGCACGGAAACCATCCTGCTGGTGGAGGACGAAGCTCAGGTCCGAGCCATGGCGGAGCGCCTACTCACCCGTCAGGGCTACACGGTTCGCGCCTTCGCCGACGGCGCAGAGGCCCTGGAGGCGGTTCGGGCGAGGCAGAGTCCTCTGCATCTTCTGATCACCGACGTCGTGCTTCCCGGGATGAATGGGCGGAAACTGGCTCGCGAGGTGGAGGCGCTCTGCCCCGGCATCAGGGTCCTGTACGCCTCCGG
>DATJVM010000050.1:0-13921 GCA_035501775.1 Gemmatimonadales bacterium
CGCGGCTCGACGGGAGCGAGCCCGGCGGCGACATCGCCCGCGCGGTCGTCGCCCGCACCTTCGAGGTGGCGCTCCAGGTGCTGCATCCGATCATGCCGTTCATTACCGAAGCCCTCTGGAAACGCTATCCCGGGCGCGGCGCCGGCGAGACGATCATGCTCAGCCAGTGGCCCCGCCCCGACCGGCGGGCCCGCGACTCGACCGCGGAGCGTGACTTTGCCCTGCTTCAGGAATTGATCGGGGCGGTGCGCCAGATCCGCGCCGAGTACGAGGTGGAGCCCAGGCACCGGGTGAGCCTCCGCATCTCCCGGGATCACGCGGCGTTCCGCGCGGAACGGGGCACCATCGCGCGACTGGCCAAGGTGGAGAGCCTTTCCTTCGGCGAGCCGCCCGCGGCGCCCGGCGCCAACGCGGTCCTGAGCGACGGCACCGCGCTGTTCATCGCGCTCGGCGATCTGGTGGATCTCGGCAAGGAGTGCGGCCGCCTCGGCGCCGAAGCCGAACGACTGGTCGCGCTGGTAGAGGGGCAGCGGCGCAAGCTCGAGAACCAGCAGTTCGTGAGCCGCGCCCCGGCCAACGTGGTGCAGCACGAGCGGGATCGCCTCGCCTCTCTCCAGCAGCAACTGACGGCACTGGAAGACAAGCGCCGCCGCCTAGGGTGCCCCGATCGGAAGGAGTCACCCGCGGTGGCGGAAGAAGGGGCGCGTGGGTGAGGGGTGGGGGCGGGCGAAGCCCCGTCGCCTCAAGTCGAGGGTCCTGGCCGGCGCGGCGCTACTCCATTGCCTCGCATGCGCGCGGATGGGACCGCCACCCGGCGGGCCGCCTGACAAAGTGCCGCCCGTGGTGCTCAGTACGGTTCCGGAATCGCTGGGGGTGTACCCCGGCTGGAACCAGGACGTGGAACTCGTATTCGACAAGATCGTCTCGGAGGGTTCCAGTCCGAACTACGGGCTGGGAACCGGAGATCTCGAGAAGCTCATCATCCTCTCTCCCGGCATCCAGGTGCCTGTCATCCGGTGGAAGCGGGACCGGATTACCGTCCGGCCGCGAGATGGGTGGCGTTCCAATACGGTGTATCGGGTCCAGCTCCTGCCGGGCATCCAGGGACTCCATCGCAACCGGTCGGACAGCACCTATGTGCTGACCTTCAGCACCGGCGGGGAACTCCCACACGACACGCTGCACGGCATTCTGATCGACTGGGTGCAGGACAAGGTTGCGATCGGCGGCCTGGTGGAGCTGGTCCACCAGCCCGACAGCCTGGTCTACCGCACGGTGGCCGACAGTGGCGGGCGCTTCACGATCGGCCCGCTGCCGAACGGCCCCTGGATCGTCTATGGCGTCATCGACCAGAACCGCAACCTGCGGCGCGAGACCCGCGAGAGCTACGATTCCGCCGAGGTCGGGGACACAGCCACCGTCGTTCGCCCGCTGTGGCTCATTCCGCGCGACACGGTGGGCCCGCGGATCTCTTCGATCACGCCCACGGACAGCATGAGTGCCACCGTCACCTTCTCCGGACCCCTCGACCCCTACCAGCACTTCGACAGCCTGGCGGTGCGATTCATGCTCCAGCAGGATTCGACCCCGGTCCCGTACCGCTCGCTCTTGCCCAAGGACGTAGATGACAGCCTGCAGAAGCTCCTGGAGGCCCGTCTCGACTCGATCCGCCGAGCCACCGACACTACGCACCACGACACGACCGGCGCGAAGTTCCGGCCGGTTCCGACCGCTCCCGTATCGCCTCCGGTCGTAGTCCGCGGACGCAGAGGTGGACGAGAGCAACCCAAACGGGTGGACGCGGTGGCCGACTCGATCATCAAGTCGCGCCCCGCCTTGTTCGATCACCTGATTCTCCGCACCGACTCCGTGCTGCAGCCGGAAACGCATTATCTCCTGTTCATCGACGGAATCCGGAGCGCCGCCGGCGTGCCGGGGATCGCCAAGGGCTCCCTGGTCGTTCCGAAGCCCAAGCCTCCCAAGCCACTCAAAGCTGACAGTACCGCGCGGGCCGATAGCCTCGCTGGCCAAAAAGACAGCAGTAGCGCCGCGTCGCCCGCCCCCGCCCCCGCCCCCCCGGCCCCCGCCCCGCAGAAGCCCTCGCCATGAGCGACTGGCGCAGCCAGCTGCCATCGGTCGACCGACTGCTTCGCGACCCCGAGGTCGCGGGCCTGGCCCAGGAGGCGCCCCGCAACGTCATCGTCGCGGCGGTTCGGCGCGCGATCGATCAGGCCCGCCGCCGACGGCGGGGCGGGCCGCCGGAGGACTGGGGGCTCGAGGTGCGCGAGCAGCTCCGGATGTTGACGGGTCGCTCGCTTCGACCGGCGATCAACGCCACGGGCGTGGTGTTGCACACCAACCTGGGGCGGGCGCCGCTGGCGCGCGCGGCCTGGGAGGCGATGCGCGACGTGGCATTGGGGTACAGCACTCTCGAGTACGACCTCGCCACGGGAGTCCGCGGCCACCGCGCCGACCATTGCCGCGGGCTCCTGGCCGAGTTGTCCGGGGCGGCGGATGGCCTGGTAGTGAACAACGCCGCGGGGGCGCTGGTCCTGGCGCTCAACGCTCTTGCGGGAGGTGGCCGGGGAGGGGTGCTCATCTCCCGCGGCGAGCTGATCGAAATCGGCGGCTCGTTCCGGATTCCGGAGATCGTGGAGAAGAGCGGCGTCGCGCTCCATGAGGTGGGCACGACCAACCGCACCCACCTGCACGACTACGAGCGGGCCCTGCCCCAGGCCGCGGCGATCCTGACCGTGCACCGCTCCAACTTCGAGCAGCGCGGGTTCGTCCATTCCCCGGCACCGTCGGAGCTGGCGGCGCTGGCCCGCCAGGCCGGGGTGCCGTACATCTACGATATCGGAAGCGGACTCCTGGCCGACCTGACTCCCTATGGGCTCAGCACCGAGCCCCGAGTGCAGGACGCGGTCGCCGCCGGTGCGGACCTCGTGATCTTCTCGGCGGACAAGCTGCTGGGGGGCCCGCAGGCGGGGTGCCTCGTCGGCACCGCGGCCGCGGTCGGGAAGTGCCGGAGCAACCCCCTGGCCCGGGCGCTCCGCGCGGACAAGTTCACCCTGGCGGCGCTCGAGGCCACACTCCGGCTGTACCGGGACGATGAGCGCCCCCTCCAGGAGATCCCCGTGCTGTCCATGCTCAGCGCCGGGCCCGAGGTGTTGGTCCAGCGAGCGGAGCGCTTGCGGGGCCTGGTGCCGCCGTCCTTCGCCGCGACTCTGGTACCGACCCAGACCGTGGTGGGCGGGGGAGCCTTCCCCGGAACGACCCTGCCGGGCTTCGCCGTCTCCCTCGCTCCCGGTGACCTCGGGGCCAACTGGCTCGCGCTGCATCTCCGACTGGCTGATCCCGCGGTCATCACCCGAGTGGAAGGTGGCCGAGTGTTGCTCGATACTCGCACCCTCTCCGAGGGCGAGGTCGAGATCGTAGGGCGCGTTCTACACCATGTGCTTGAGGAGCAGTAGGCCCCTTCAACGGGCCGCGTCGGGCCGCTAAGTTGTTGGCCCATGCCGATGCGGATCGCGGTCTGTGTCTCGGGGCGCGGGTCGAATCTTCGGGCGCTGCTGGACGCCCTGGCAGGCTCCGACCGCGCCCGGGTCGTTCTGGTCGTGAGCAACCGCGCGGACGCGCCCGCGCTCGCTCTGGCGCGCGAGCGGGGCATTTCAGCGCTCGCGCTCGCCAACCACCAGGATGCCGCCGAGTGGCTCCGCCTCCTCGAGGGCGCCCAGATCGACCTGCTCGTGCTGGCCGGGTATCTCAAGCTGGTGCCCGCCTCCGTGATCGCGGCGTACCGCGGCCGGATCATCAACATTCACCCTGCCCTGCTCCCTGACTTCGGCGGCCCGGGTATGTACGGACACCACGTTCACGAAGCCGTGCTGAAGAGCGGTGCGCGGGTCTCCGGCGCCACCGTTCATCTTGTCGACGAACAGTACGACCGAGGGACCATACTGGCGCAGAGCCGAGTGCCCGTTCTGGCAGACGACACAGCGGAAACGCTGGGTGCCCGCGTGCTCGAGGTGGAGCATCGGCTCCTCCCGGCCGTGGTGCTCCGCGCCGCGGAGGTGGGGCACCCCATTCCGCTGCCCGCGCCGCTCGAACTGCACGCCTAGAGAACCGCCCGTGCCCCGCGCCCTGATCTCCGTGAGCGACAAGCGAGGCATCGTTCCATTCGCCCAGGGCCTGGTGGACCTGGGGTGGGAGATCATCTCCACCGGCGGCACCAACGCCGCGCTTCGCCAGGCGGGCATTCCCGCCACGCCGGTGGAGGAGGTGACCGGGTTCCCGGAGATTCTCGATGGCCGGGTCAAGACCCTGCACCCGGCGGTCCACGCCGGCCTCCTCGCGCGGCGGGATGTGCCCGAGCACGTGGCCGCTCTCAAGGCGCGCCAGATCCAGCCGATCGACCTGCTCGCCGTGAATCTGTACCCCTTCCGGGAGACCGTGGCCAAGCCGCAGGTGAGCTTCGAGGATGCGATCGAGAACATCGACATCGGCGGCCCGGCGATGCTCCGCTCCGCCGCCAAGAACCACGAATCCGTCATCGTCGTGGTCGACCCGACCGACTATGCGCCTGTGCTCACCATGTTACGCACCGGCGGGGTGGATGAGGACGCCCGCCGCGCGCTGGCCGCGAAGGTCTTCAGTCATACCGCGGACTACGACGGCGCGATCGCCCATTACCTGACCCCGGCGGAGGACGGCCTGCCGAGCCGGATCCAGTTCTCCTTCGAGCGATTGATGGAGCTCCGCTACGGAGAGAACCCCGGGCAGCGGGCCGGCCTCTACGTCGACGAGGAGCCGCGCGGTCTTCGGGACCTCAAGCAGCGCCAGGGGAAGGAACTGTCCTTCAACAACATCCTCGACCTGGACGCGGCGATGTGGACGGCCTCGCTGTGGCCCACCCGGCCCGCCTGCGCGATCATCAAGCACACCACGCCCTGTGGCATCGCGGTGGCCGCCACCGCCACCGAGGCTTTCCAGAAGGCGCTGGCGACCGACCGGCAGTCGGCGTTCGGCGGAGTGGTGGCCTTCAATACCGTGGTGGACAGCACCACCGCGGAGGCGCTGGCCGGGATGTTCCTGGAGGTGGTGGTGGCGCCCTCGTTCAACGAGGACGCGCTCCGGGTTCTCAACGCCAAGAAGAACCTTCGCGCGGTCGAGCTGCCCGTGAGCCGGGGCCAGGCCGGGCTCGATTTCAAGCGGGTGCGGGGTGGGCTGCTGGTGCAGGAGCGATTCGTCCCGGACCTGACGGACACCGAGTGGCGGGTGGCCACGGCACGGCGTCCCACCGAGACGGAGTGGGTGAACCTCCGGTTCGCCTGGCGCGCGGTGGCCGCGGTCAAATCGAATGCGGTGCTCTTGGCCCGGGACGAGATGACGATCGGGATCGGCGCCGGCCAGATGAGCCGCGTGGACAGCTCGTTCCTGGCCGTCCACAAGGCCCGCCAGCAGGGCCACGATCCGCGGGGCAGCGTGCTCGCCTCGGATGCCTTTTTCCCGTTTCCCGACGGCGTGGAGGAGGCGGCCGCCGCCGGTGTGACCGCGATCATCCAGCCCGGAGGCTCGGTCAACGACGCGGCAGTCATCGCCGCCGCGGACCAGCATCGGATGGCAATGGTCCTGACCGGCAAGCGCCAATTCCGCCACTAGGCGCCTCACCCCCTCGACGCGCCACCTGCGAACCCGAACCCGAGTCCTGAACCGTTCCCCATGACCAATCCCGCCACGGAAAGCCGCGAGCCGCCTCCATTTCTGATTGCCACCGCCATGGCGCTCGTCGTCTTCGTGATCTACTGCCTCACACTCGCGCCGACCACCGCGTTCTGGGACACATCGGAGTACATCGCCGCCGCCTACGTGCTCGGCATCCCGCATCCGCCGGGGAACCCCCTGTTCGTCATCATGGCCCACACCTGGGGCGCGCTGCCGCTCGCGGCCAAGTACGCCGCCCGGATCAATCTCTTCGCCGCCGCCACCAGCGCGGCGTCGGCGGGATTCTGGTTCCTGGTGGCGGAACGCTGGATGCGGAACGTCGTTCCGGTGCGCTGGGCCCGGCTGGCCGCGGCCGCCGCCGGAGTATTGGTGGGCGCCACCGTCTGGACGGTCTGGAACCAGTCGACGGTAAACGAGAAGGTCTACACGGTGTCCATGCTCTCCGCCGCCCTCACCCTGTGGCTGGGCGTGCACTGGGCGGACGACGAGCCCGGTTCGCACCGCGACCGGTGGCTGATCCTGATCGCCTACATCACGGCGCTCAGCTCGACCAATCACCTGATGGGTGTTCTGGCCGCGCCGGCGGTGGCGATCTACGTGGTGCTCACCGAGCCGTCGGTGCTGCTCAAGCCCTGGGCCCTCTGGCTGGGCGTGCTGCTGGCATTGGCGGTGTCGAACCAGTGGACGGTCCTGATCGACGGCCCGCCGGAACAGCGGGTTGCCATCGGTCTCGTGCTCGCCCTGCTGCTGGCATACACGCTGTGGCGGGACCCGGGCGAATTCCGGCGCCCCACGCTCTACCTGGCGATCGGAGCGGTGGTGGTGGGCATCTCGCTCAATTACATCTTCCTGCCCATTCGCGCCGCCCAGTACCCGCCGATCAACGAGGGCGAGCCCACCACCTGGGACGCGCTGCTCCAGGTGCTCAACCGCGCGCAGTACGGCAAGCCGCCGGTGACCTTCCGTCAGGCCGACTTCTTCTGGCAGATCGGGAACTACCTCCAGTACCTGGGCTGGCAGTTCGCCCGCGACTGGGGGGCCATCGGCATGCGGGCGACCACGGCCCTGTTCTCACTGCTGGGCCTTACCGGGGTCTGGGCGCTGTGGCAGCGGGACCGGCGGGCCTTCTGGGCCGCCGCGACCCTGATGTTCACCATCACGCTCGCGCTGATCTTCTACCTGAACTTCAAGTGCGGCTTCTCCTATGGGGAGGACCCGGTCAGCTGTCCCGTGGGCCATGAGGTGCGCGAGCGCGACTACTTCTTCGTGGTGTCCTTCGCGGCCATCGGCGTGCTGGTGGCCGTGGGGTTCGGGAGCCTGATGCAGGGCATCGCCGAGGCGTTCGAGGCTCGCATGAGCGCCACCGGACGCTGGGCGGCGGGAACGCCGATCCTGGCGCTGGCGCTCATTCCCATCTTCGGCAACCACATCACCGCGAGCCGGGCCCACGAGACGCTGGCCCGCGATTTCGCCCGCGACCTGCTCGAATCGGTCCAGCCCTACGGCATTCTCATCACGGCCGGCGACAATGACACCTTCCCGCTCTGGTACGCGCAGGAAGTGGAAGGGGTGCGCCCGGACGTGACGCTGGCCAACCTGTCCCTGATGAACACCCGCTGGCACCTGCAGCAGCTGCGTCGGCGGAAGACTCCCACGTTCGACCCGGCCCATTCCGCCGCGATCTGGAAGGACTGGACCGGGACCAAGCCGGCCGATCCGGTGCTCAAGCTGAGCGAGAAGGAGCTGAACGAGCTGCCGGAGGCCCAGGTCCTGCCGCACAACTCCGCGGTGAAGTTCGGCGACCTCACGCTGGCGCTTCGCGATACCCTCGTGCTCTCGGACCTGGTGACGGTCTTCCTGATCCGGGACAACATCGGCAAGCGCCCCATCTACTTCTCGTGGAGCGATGGCAGCTACCCCGACCAGCTCATGGGCGCCACCGAATACCTGGTGACAGAGGGACTGGTCCGGCGCCTCGATCCGGAACAACTCAAGGTCGGTGGCAGCATCGTCTTTAATCGGTCCATCGGGTTCGTGGACCTCGATGTCACGCAGAAGCTGCTCTTCGGCACCTACAACTACCAGGCCGCGACCCGGGCGCGCCCGCGCGGCTGGGTGGACGCGCCATCCCAGTCCATCCTGTCGCTCTATAACGTGATCTACGGAGCAACGGCGCCTTCGTTCCGGGCCGCGGGCGATACGGCGCTCGCCATCCGCGCCGACTCGATCGCGCGGGCGGTACAGGCCAACTATCGGTAGCTCAGGGGAAGGGCCGTGGCCCCGATACGGCGGAGGGAGCCCGGACTTCGACGGGGATCGTGGCGCGCCGGCCACCGGCGGTGGCCGCGATCCGCGCGGTGCCGAATCGGATGCCGGTTACCATGCCGTCGGGGCTCACCACCGCCACCGATGGGTCGCTCGATTCCCAGTCTATGCGCACGCCGGCCAGGCCGCCGCCATTGGGCCCCTGCACTCCGACGTGCACGCGCGTCGGCTCCCCGATCCGGAGCGCAAGGGCGGACGGCTCCAGTCGAATGGCCGACACGCTGACGGGCGTGACCCGGATCTCGACCCAGGCCAGTCCGCCGCCAACCGCAGCGCTGATTCGAACTGTCCCCGCACTCAGGGCGCGCACCGTCCCATCGACATCGACCGTGGCCAGGTCCGCTCGACTCGAGGTCCAGGTCACGACCCTGCCCCGGAGCGCCGACCCGAAGCGATCCGTGGCGTGGGCTTCGAGTCGCACCGATTCTCCCACGCCGAGCGTGGCCAGAGGAGGCGTGAGTCGCACCTGCGCCACATCAACTCGCGTCACCTGAAACTCCACCTCGGTGACCTGCCCACCGAATGAGGCCCGGATTCTGGCCGAGCCGGGCCGGAAAGCCGTGACCTCCCCCTCGGCCGTCACCCGCAATACCGTCGGATCGCTCGAGCTCCAGCTCGCTTCCGCCACCGGGCGCGGCACTCCCTGCTCATCCCGAAATGCGGGCTGGAGACGAACCACCTGCCCCACCGCCATCGCCCCTTCGCCGGGCCGAATGATCAGGTTGCCGGTGACGCCCGTGATCTCGGCAGCAACCTCCGCCGACTGACCCTCGCACTCCGCGCGAATCTGGGCCCGTCCGACCGATCGACCGTGGACGGTGCCCTGGGCATCGACCACGGCCACCTGCGGGTCGGTCGAGGTCCAGGTGATCGCGCGGCCCGGAAGCACCGCGCCCGCCTGGTCCACGGCGACAGCCGAGAGGGCCCATTGCTCCCCTACGCGACAGCTCGGGGCCGGCGAGACGATCCGGACCCGGCTCACCGGCACGGGAGTGACCCGGAGCTGAACGGCGGCACGCACCGAGTCCGCCTGGGCGGTGATCTCGACCTCGCCCATCTGGCGCGCGGTTACCACCCCCTCCTCCGACACCGTGGCGACCGCCGGGGCACTCGAGCGCCAGGACACCGATGCCGCGGAGACCGGAAGCCCGCTCCGGTCACGGGCCGTGGCGCGGAACTGAAGCCCGGCGCCCGCCTGCAGGGTTGCCCCATTAGGCTGAATGGCGAGAGCGAACACCTCGGGGACGGGGCCCGACCCCTGAGCCGTGGTTGGGGCGCTCACCACCGTGCGCGAGACCGGAATCGGGCTCACCGGAACTGATGGCAAGGGCGCGAGAGGAGGACTGGTCTCGGCGCCTGAGAGAAGGCGAAGCTCGTCCCGAACGCCGGGATTGGAGGCATGGGGCGAGGCCTCCGCCGCCGCGATCGCCTCGGCGATGTTGGCCCATCGTTCAGCGGGGTCCTTCGCCAGCATCTTGTCGATGGCCGCGGCAAGCTCGAGGGGACAGTCTGCCCGGAGCGCGAGCAGCGGAGGCGGGACCTCGGAGACGTGCGCCAGGAGCACGGGAAGAACATCCTGGTGGGTAAACGGGGGCCGGCCAGCGAGCAGCTCGAATGCAACGCAGCCCAGCGAGTACTGGTCCGAGGCGCCTGTCACTGGCCTCCCGCTGCACTGCTCCGGGCTCATGTAGGTCGGAGTGCCGATCGTGGAGCCGGTCTGGGTGAGGCTCACCCCCTGGCCGACCTTGGCAATGCCGAAGTCCGCCACGATCGGCGTGCCGTCTTCGTCGATCATGATGTTGGCGGGCTTGATGTCGCGGTGAACCACGCCGCGGCGGTGCGCGTGCTCCAGGGCCTGCCCCACCTGCGTGAGAACCGACTGCACGATCGCCGCGGGGAGGGGCCCGTGGTGAGCGAGGATCCGGTCGAGCGACCGGCCGCTCACGTGCTTCATCGCGAAGTAGCGGAGCCGGCCGACATTTCGGACGGCGTAGATCGGGATGATGTTGGGATGGCTCAATTGAGCCGCGGTCCGGGCCTCGAGCAGAAACCGGTCCGCCATTCCGTCGGTGGCCGCCAGACCGGGGATCATCACCTTGATCGCCACCCGACGGCCCAGCGCCAGGTCCAACGCCAGGTAGACGGCGGCCATCCCGCCGCGCCCCAACTCTCGCTCGATCTGGTATTCGCCCGCGGTCGCGTGGGCCAGCTCGATCAGGAGCTGGTCGTCCGCCGAAACAACGCCCGACGGGTCGCCGTCGGTGGCGGCAAGGTCGATAGCGTCGCCGCACTGCATGCAGAAGCGCGCGCCGCCGATGACGGCGGCTCCGCAGGCTGGACAGGCGGGGGTCGCGGCGGTGGCGGGCGCTGGCACTTCCCCACTATCGGGTTGGAGTGGCCCGGGATTGAGCCAGGGGCGGTAGGGCGGTAGGGGGGTAGGACGGTAAGGCGGTAGGGCGGTAGGGCGGTAGGGGGTGGCGATCGGTCTGGGGAAGGACAGGCGCGTAAGCGGTTGTCGTAGAATGAGCTAGGCTTCGATCGGCCTCTTCGTGATCCCGTGCTGCGCCGGGATCGAGCAGGGAGGGCGCAAAGTTCTTCAGTCGTCCACTGGACGAGGCCACCCCCGCGTCACATCATCCAGAGCCGATGTGCCTGGCGCCCCCCGCCGCCTAACGCACGGCCTCGCACAATCGCCGGATGGCGAGTCAGGTCGCGCCGCTGGCGGAGAGACGACCCGCCCATGGATAGAACCATCACCGGCCGGACCCTGCTCCCGCGAGATGGTCTTGGCTTGCCTCGCGCGGCATGCGTGGCCGAAGGGGATTGTTCGGAGGGCATGGGCAGTGGCCTCCGCCGTCGCTCCTGGGCTCCACGCTGATGCCGCTCGCCTTTTGGATCGTTCCGGCCATCGAGCGCGTGGTGGTGCGCGGGGAAGGCGTGATTTCCGACCGAGAGCCGGTGAACCTCCGGGAAGCGCTCCGAGCCGATCCGAGGTTCGTGCCCTCCTACTGGGAGCTGCTCGACCTCCGGGCTGCAACCGACCTGGCCCTCACCCATGCCGGCATCGTGAGCGTCGGAACGCTCAACCCCTACGACCCCGGAGTCCGCCGAGCCTTGGTAGCGGTGGCGGATTCGGTCTACGGGATGGCCCGAATGTACCAGATGGCTCGTCCGCCCGCGCCGGATCAGTTTGAGGTGTTCCGCGACTGGAATCGGGCACTGGCCTGGCTCCAGACAAATGAGAAGGACCTCCCCCCACCTCATGCCCCGCCCGACTGGTCCACCCCTTCATGGAGCGGGTCCGGCCCCGCCCAATGATCGAGTGGCTCTCGTGGAGGATGCTGAGCCTCGTCGGGGCGTCCTTTGCCGGCGCCACCCTGGCGGCGATTACTGGCTTTGGAGGGGCCGCGGTTCTCCTACCGGTGCTGGTGGCCGTGGTCGGCCCGCGGCTCGCCGTCCCTACCCTCACCGTCGCACAGCTGATCGGAAACGGGAGCAGGGTCTGGCTCAATCGACGGGAGGTTGACCTCCGGCTGGTCGGGTGGTTCGCGGTGGGCGGCGTCCCGTTCGCGGTGCTGGGCAGTCTCCTGTTCGCGGCGGCGCCCCTTCATGCCCTCACGCGATTGATCGGTGGCTTCCTCCTGATAATCGTGGCCCGGCGCAGGCTTGGTGGGCCGATCCGATGGCGCCCCACGGCACCCAGCTTTGCGGGTATCGGCGCCATCTTCAGCGTGCTCTCGGCGCTGGTAGGAAGCGTCGGTCCGCTCATGGCACCACTCTTTCTCGCCTACGGACTGGTGAAAGGCGCCTATATCGGCACCGAGGCGCTGGCGACCGTGGTCATGCACGTCACCAAGCTGATTACATATCACGAGGCGCAGGTACTGCCTCAGGCAGCGCTCGAGGTCGGGCTCTCGCTGGCACCCGCGATGATAGGCGGCTCCTGGTTCGGAAAACGAATCGTGGATCGAATGCCCGCCCGGGCCTTCGAGATGGTGATCGATGCGACGATGGTAGTAGCAGGGCTGCTCTTCCTGATCCACGGATAGCCGGCGGGAGGGCGGAAGGAGCGCAGGGTGACGGCGCGGCAGGTGCGCCCACCGAGCATGGAGCCACGTCGCTGCCTCCCGACCAGGATTGGACCCGCGAATTACGATCTCACGCTGCCTCACCCAACCGTTCGCTGCACACAGGGGGAACTCTTGAATAGCAACCGACTACTCCTCAGGATCTTCGTGATTCTCGCAATCTTCGGCCTCGTCAGCCTCCTTGCCATGCTCGGCAAGCCCGGCTTCGAGGCGATCCGAGCCGTCGACGCCGTCCACCTCATCGGTACCGGGATGTGCTTTGGGGGTGCCGTGGTGGCGCTGATTCTGTACCTGCGGGGTCCGCGGGAAGGGTGACTCGACAGGGTGCAGGGGACAGGGGAAGTCTGGGGCGGAGGTCTATCTGGTGACTTGGGGGTTTCTAGAGGTTCTCCGTATGCGGTAGCTTGTAGACCCAAGGCGTGGTGGCAGAGCGGTCGAATGCAGCGGTCTTGAAAACCGCCGAACCCGTAAGGGTTCCGTGAGTTCGAATCTCACCCACGCCGCTCACTCCCAAAACGAAAACCGCCCCCGGGGACGCGGGGGCGGCGGATCGCTGACGGAGCCCGCGGGACTAGCTCCCCTGCTCGGAGCCCGCCAAGCGACTCGTGCCGCGGAGCACGGGGCAGGACGCGCCAGCCTCCGGAGCGAGCCTCGGCTCGGCGCCCAGCCAGTAGAGCCCGTTGGCCATGATGCAGAACCCCGTGGCCGCGAACCAGACCATGGCCGCCCCCACAAATCCGGTGAAGAGCAGGAACCACTTGCTGTAGACGAGGACCAGAACCGACGCGATCGAGATGTTGATCCCCACCGCCAGATAGATCCGCCGCTCCAGATACCACCTGTCGGTCTGCATCAGGTAGAGCCCGCCCGCCTTGGTGCCCGGACGTCCCAGCATCGGCGCGAAGCCCAGCTTGGAGAGGACGTTGCCGACCACGCAGAACCCCGTAAGAGCCACGCTGATCGACGCGATGCCGGTGCCGATGACGAGGAGCACCCAGGTGGGTGTCACCAGCGCGGCCAGCAGGGTGCTGGTCAGGAGGACCACGCCGGCGATGAGCCAGACGGTCCGCTCGATGTACCAGCGATGGGTGGGAACGATGTAGATGCCGGTGCGGAGTTTCATGTCGCCCACGATATTTTTCCGCGCCGTTCCGCGCAATCCCTCTCCCGTAACTTTTCTCTATCGACTTCTTCATGGAAGGCGGTTAACGCGTCGCGGCCCGGCACTCCCCGCCCCACCGGGCACCCAGCGGGAGCACCATCCCGAAGAGCCCCGCCCGCACCAGCGTGCGCAGCATCCGGGTCGGAAAGGGGATGGCGCGCTGGACCCGATACAGCCAGGGTCGTGCGGAGGGCACGCTGTCGTCGACCGCCACGAGCCGGTGCCAGACGGGGCCGACCCTGCCCCCGTCCGCCAGCTCCAATGCCTGGGCCTCGAGGATCTTCGCGGCACGATCCGGAAATCGGGCAAAGGCTCGGCTCCGGAGAAGGCGGTAGTGCATCGCTGCGACCGCCCGAAACCGGTCCACAGGCCCTCGCCCCGCCGCGAGGTCCTCAGCCATGGCCAGCACCCGCCCCAGCGGATCGCGAGCGGGGTGCGACGCCACCAGCGAGTGGAGCTGGCTCCGGTCCCCCGGCCCCAGATCCCCAAGAGCTTCCGCTAGAAGCAACAGGTCCCCCAGCTGACCGCGGCGATGGGGATGGGGCACCACGGAGTGCCAGAGCAGGTGCCAGGCTTCGCGTCCCGGCGGAAGACGGAAGAGCCCGGGAAACGCCTGGTGCTC
>DATJVM010000051.1:0-2287 GCA_035501775.1 Gemmatimonadales bacterium
CGCCCCGTCTCGACCGCGTTGGCCGTGTCGAGAAGCCGCGCAGCATGCGGGTCATGCGCGGCGAGAATCCGCATTCCCGGATAGTTCGACTTCAGAGCGAGGACCTTCGCCCGAGTCTGCCGGAGCCGGCGGTGGCTGCCGACGCCGCCGTGCACACCTTCGACCAGGGCGTGAATGTCATAGGTCAGGTCTCCGACGAGGAGCAGAGGGACAGATCCTGGTCGCCGGACGAACATTGAGATAGACCCCGGCGTGTGGCCGGGAGTCGGCAGGATCACGACCGAGCCATCACCGAATAGGTCGTGACCGTGGGTAAAGGGTTGCAGGACGGCATCGGCGAGGCGCGGGAACTCCAGTTGCCTCCAGGACCAGCCCGGCACGTCGATGTGGGCACGAAGGTAACCGCGCGGACCGGCGAGCGGTCGCATGTGCGAGCGCCATTCATCGGCGGATACCAGGAGATCGGCATGAGCCAGCTCCGGGATGCCGCCAATGTGGTCTTGGTGCAGGTGCGAGATAACGGCGACGGAGACGTCGGATGCTTGGTAGCCCAGGCCTGCGAGCCCGGAGGTGACCGTTTCGTCCTCGGCGACGTCAAACCGCGCTAGCCGGCGGTAGATCACGCCGGTGGGTCCGCTCGGGAAGTACTCGCAGTCGGTAACTGACGCGCGGTCCTGTCCCGTGTCGAACACGACGAGCCCATCGCTGTGTTCGACGGCATAGACATTGATCGGACGTGCTGTCAGCCAGCGCTTGGACGCCAGGATCCACCAGTACATCGGTGACCGGCCTCGGTAGGCGTGCTGCGGGTGGATGTCGACAGTGCCGGTGCTGAATCGCCCGACACGCAGTACCTGGGATGACATGGCATCCCTCCGATCTGCTAGAGTATGACATACGCTATCAGTAGCGTACATCATACGCAAGATGTGGAGGGAAGATGCCGGCTCAACGTTCAGGCCGGGATGCGCCGAAGCGAGCGGGCCGGCGAGTGCCGCGCAACACGCTGTCTCGCTCGCTGATCGTCGAGGCGGCGCTGGAGCTGATCGACACTGCGGGTTTCGAGGCGGTGACGATGCCGAGCGTCGCCCGGCGCCTGGGGGTCGGGACGATGTCGCTCTATCGCCACGTCGAGGACAAGGGTGACCTCATCGACGCGGTTGCCGAGCGCGTCATGGGACAGGTCGCAGTCCCTGACGGCGCCTCTGATGACTGGGAGGGCCGCGTTGTCGGCTACCTGCGAGCACTTCGGGACACGGCCATTGCCCATCCCGCCCTCGGGCGCCTCCTCGCTGACCACGGGCTGACGGTCGGACCCGTCTTCGTCCAACTCGAGACTGTTCACGGCATCCTGGTCCGTGCCGGCTTCGGCCCCAGCGACGCTGTGCGTGCTTTCTACAGCCTTTTTACCTACGTTTTCGGCTTCGTCATGTGGGAGTTGCCGCGGGTGCGCCAGCAGCCAGCAGACGCCTACGTTTCCTCGTGGAACCGCGCCATCGACGCACTTGATCCAAGTGACTTTCCGCATCTGCATGCGTTGCGCCCAGAGCTGGTATCGGCGGCGTCTCCCGATCAGTTCGAATACGGGCTCAGTCTTCTCGTGGAATCGCTGCGAACGCGTGCCAAGAGGAGCAACTCCCACTCCGCTGCGACGAAAACGCGTCGCGTCCGGAAATCCTCAGACGAGTCGCAGCAGTAGTCCTTGAACAAGCGCGTCGGTTGAATCGCCGACTTGTATGGGGGTGCGGGTAAGACTCGCCCCAGGACGAGTTCGCAGGCGGCGGATTGCAGCTGGTCGATCGCGGGCTGGGCGAGGAGAGGTCGGCCATCGGTGGCAACCATTCGATCGGTTCCGGTTGGAGGCGACGATGGTCGAGGGGCCCGGTGCCGTTCCACGATCACCTCGTACATGCCGCCACGGCGCCGTCCAGGGCGCAATGCCGCGTAGCGTAAGTTGATTAAGCGGCGCGTGGGCAGAGCGTGTGGATCCGGATCGTGGCGGGTGCTGGCGGGTGCTGGCGGGTTCGGCGGGCTTCTTGATGCGGTAGCTGTTGTGCCTGGCGCGCTTGACCGCGCGGAGACAGTCACGTTCGCGGCGGGGCGGGATCAGCAGGTCGGCGATGTCAGCCAGGTGCTTGGGCAGTTGATCAGTCCAGTCCTGCGGGGGAATGTCCGCCGTCCCGGTGGCGGTGCGGCGGATCAGGCGCAGGGCCTTGGCGAACGAGATCCGGTCCGGATCCAGGTCGGCTGCCGCGGAGGCCTTGGCGGTCAGCGCGCTGATCGCGTG
>DATJVM010000052.1:0-13735 GCA_035501775.1 Gemmatimonadales bacterium
CTGGCGCATTCACACTGGCGAGGCCGCTCGCGGCTCCGCCAGCAGGTGGCGCAGCTCGTTCGAGGCCACGCCCATCGTTCGTTTCGGCACGATGTACCTCGCCACGCCGAGCGGGCGGGTCCTGGCACTCGTCCCCGAGACCGGCGAAACCCGCTGGACCTTCGATCCGGGGGTCAATCCCGGGATTCACTTCGGCGACAATGCGAACCGGGGGGTGAGTGCCTGGGTGGATCCGCACGCCGGATCGGGGGAGCCCTGCGCCAGGCGAGTATTCGTGGCCACGATCGATGCCCGATTGATCGCGCTCGACGCCGCGACCGGCGCCCGATGCACGGGCTTCGGGGCGGACGGCACCGTAGACCTCCGCCAGGGACTCCGCAACCCGCCGTTCGAGACTGCCGAGTACGAGGAGACCTCGCCGCCGGCGGTGGTGCGCGGGCTCGTCATCGTCGGGTCAGGCGTCGCCGACAACAATCGGTTCGACGCGGCGAGCGGAGAGGTTCGCGCCTTTGACGCGCGGAGCGGGGTCGAGCGGTGGAGCTGGGACCCCGTTCCCCAGAACCCCCGGGACCCTGCCTACCGGACCTGGCAGGGCCCGTACGCTCATCGCACCGGTGCCGGAAACGTGTGGTCGGTGATCGCGGTGGACTCCGCGATGGATCTGGTGATCCTTCCCACCACCTCGCCGAGTCCGGACTACTACGGCGGCATGCGCCTGGGGAGCAACCGCTACGCCAATTCGGTGGTCGCCCTTCGCGCCTCGAGCGGCAAGGTGGTGTGGGCCTTCCAGACCGTCCACCACGACCTGTGGGACTACGATAACGCTTCGCCGCCGGCACTCGTCACGGTGCGCCATGGCGGCCGCGACGTTCCTGCCGTGCTGCAGGCGACCAAGACGGGCATGCTCTACGTCCTCGATCGCCGGACCGGAGTCCCCATCATTCCAGTCGAGGAACGACCAGTGCCGGCCAGCACCGTGCCCGGGGAACAGGCCTGGCCGACCCAGCCCTTCTCCACCCTCCCGACCCTGAGCCCGCAACACTTTGATCCTGACAGTCTGTTCGCGCTCAGCGATTCGGACCGCGTCGCCTGCCGCCAGATGATCACCGGGCTCAGGAACCAGGGCATCTTCACCCCACCGAGCCTTGAGGGGACGCTCGTCATTCCCTCCAACGTGGGCGGCGCGCATTGGGGTGGCGTGGCGTTCGACCCCGTCCGGCAGATCGCGGTCGTCCCGGTCAACCGCATCGCGGCCGTGGTCCAGCTGATTCCCGAGAAAGGCACCGACCTCGATTCGTTGTGGGCGGAGGGAGACAAGCTGGGGTACGAGACGACGCGGATGCGCGGTACGCCCTACGTCATGCGGCGAAGATTCCTCCTCGCCCCATCGCGGGTGCCCTGCACGCCGCCTCCGTTCGGGGCCCTGGTGGCGATGGACCTCACCACCGGGAAGGAGGCCTGGGATGTGCCGCTCGGCGACCTGGGCGCCCTCTACGCCGGCGACTCGACCGGGCATGCGCGGCTGGCTTCACTCGGCTCGCCTAATCTCGGCGGTGCGATCGTGACCGCCGGCGGCGTGGTTTTCATCGCCGCCACGCTGGACCGCCTCATCCATGCCTTCGACGTCCAGACCGGCCGTGAGCTGTGGACCGCTCCCCTGCCGGCCGGCGGCAAGGCGACGCCGATGACCTTCCAGGGAAGTGACGGCCGCCAGTATGTCGTCATCGCGGCCGGTGGCGATGGCGAGGTGTTCGGAAAGGGAGACGAGGTGATCGCGTTCGCGCTGCCGCAATGAGCCGGTGCGGGGACTGGCGGGCCAGTCCTCACCGGCCGATGCTGACCTGAACGGAGAATGTACGCGGGCGACCGAGCGCCGGGCCACTCGTGAAGGCGCCTTTCAGCACGTAGTGCAGATTGAAAAGATTGTCGATGAATACCTGGGGCCGCAGAGCGGACCCCAGCAGTCGCAGGTTGGCGCCCAAGGCTGCGTTCACGATGAAGTTGGGGGGTACCTTCACGGCAGCATTGAAATCGAAGAGGCCAAGGCCGGTCGGCGCGGCGTCGGGATGGCCGTTCGTGAGGCCCGATCCGAAGATCCCGGTAATACTGCCGAACCAGCGGGGCACCGTATAGGAGAGATTCCCGACAATCGACAGCCGCTGGTCGTGGTCGAGGTCATACCAGCCGCTCGGGTAGGCGGTCGGCGAGAACCCGCCGGTGATTGGCCCGTGCGCATAGGCGTGGGAGAGGGCCACGTTGAGGTAGCCGCCGATCGGTCCGGCCGGCCGGATCTCGAGGACCGACTCGATACCCGTGATGCGCACGCGGGCGACGTTCACCGTTGCCGTAAGGGCGGTGCCGGGAAGCGTGTTGTCGTCGATCGCCGGTGTGCTCCACTTGTGATAGGCCTCCAGCTTGATCGTGATCCCCGCCCGAGGGAGGCGCAGGGCGGTGCCGGCCTCCACGAAATGATCTCGCTCGGGGTAGGTGGGAAGGCCAACCGCCCCGCCCTGCCCGGCGCTCGCGAGGACATGGAAGTCCTCGACGGGGCTCGGAACGAAGAGACGGCCGTAGTAGAGCCACACGCTCGCCTGCGGGCTGGGGAAGAGCGAGAGGCGAAATCGCGGACTGAGTTGCGTCGCATCGCCGGCGAGCGGCGCCGAGTGCACGTCATAGCGGAGACCGGGACGGAGTTCCCAGAGCGGGGATGGCCGCCAGCTCGCCTCCGCGTAGGCCCCGAGATCACCACCGCGGACGGGCGAATCCACCGAGGGCCCCGGATCGCCCTGCGCATCCTCGGTCGCGAAGTGTTCATGACCGCGGACCAGGGACGCATCGACGCCCGTCCTGAATTGGACCTTGCCGGTGGCGGGAAGCAGGGCATCTGCCTTGACCCCGGTGGTGCGACCCGACCGCTCCTCGCTCACGTTGTACCGTACGGTGTCCGGGTAGAAGAGAAACTCGGGAGCCTCGCCGAGCCCCGGAGTGTAGGTGAGCCCGCTCGCCCGGTGGTAGAGGGCCACGAACAGCTCGCCATCGGAGAGGGTCTGGCCGAAGGCATGACGCCAGCTCACCGTCCCGAACCCGTTTCGTTCCTGCTGATGGTCGTTCAGCCGGACCCCACCCGTCGAATCGAACGGCACTTCGAAGGACGTCCGCGAGAGGTTCACGTCGAGCGTGAGCAGGTCGCGCGCGCCGGCGGTGTAGCGAAGCTTGCCGAATCCGTACAGGTCCGAGCCGGCGTTGTGGAAATTGAGTGGCTCGCCGCCGGGCCCCGGCATCACCGGATCATGCCACATGTCCGTGACCCGACGCGCGCCCGAGAGCACCACGCCGAAGCGGCCGACATTGCCCGTCGCCAGGAGGCCCTCGCCACTGGTACCGAAGGCGCCGGCATCGAGGGACCCCTGCAGACCGAGGCCGCCCGGGGGGATGCGGGTATCCACCTTGATGACGGCGGTATTCCGGTTTCCGTACTCGGCGTCCCAGCCCCCGGTCTCGAACTCGGCCCGGTCCACGATCGCGGGGGAAAAGAGCTCGCTGAGGCTGCCCGAAATCCCCGGTGGCACCGGCACACCATCCACGTAGTAGGTGTACTCGCCGTGCTGGCCCCGGATGTGAACTTCGCCGGTGGGAGCCCGCGCCGCGCCGGCGACCGCCTGCTGGACGATCTCCGACGTCGTCGTTGGGGGGGAGCCGTGATACGTATCCTGCTGGAACACCGTGTTGCCGGTCTTTGGGTCGATGCCGACGGGCGAGGCTGCCGTGACGGTGATCGTGTCGAGGTTCAGCACGACGGACCCCAGCGCCAGCGATACCGTGGTGTCACACATCCCGGCGGCGAGGCGGTGCGACAGGGGGTGAAAGCCGATGCGCCGGGCTTCGATCTCATCGGCGGATCCCCCAAGGATGGTTAACGTGAAACCTCCGCGGATACCCGTCGTCGCGCTGGCGAGGAGGCGCCCGGCGCGGAGGAGACGCACTTCGGCGCCGGCAAGAGGCTCCTTCGTGACACTGTCCGCGACCACCCCACTCACCGTGCAACTGCCGGTTCGGGACCGGAGGTCACCGGGCGCCTGGGCGCGCGCTGTGCCCGCTAGCGCGAGCAGCCCAAGGCCCAGGGCCCAGGCGGGGAGTGATCGATCTGCTGGCGTCACACGGAGGACCCATTCCGTTCCGGCCGCGGAGAAAACGGCACAAGATAGTTGGCTATTACCATATTAATTAGTCGTATCTAACTTACGCCGTCAATGCTCGGCGGGCCCGTCCCCTCCCGGATCGCTGGAGGGGAGGCGGGGCCGTTATCGTACAGAGGTGCCCAGGGGAGCGAGCCGGTGACAGCTGCCGAATACACCAGGTCTGTCGAGGATTATCTCAAGGCGATCTACGCCCTGTCCGAGGCCAGCGGCAGCACCACCACCTCCAGCGTCGCCGATCACCTCGCGGTGGCAAGGGCGTCGGTGAGCGCGATGGTGCGCCGTCTGGCGCAGCAGCGCCTGGTCGCCCACAAGCCGTATCGCGGGCTGCGCCTCACGCCGGAGGGGCGGGCGGTTGCGCTCCGGCTGGTGCGACGCCACCGCGTGCTCGAGGCATACCTGGTGAAGGCCCTCGGCTACACCTGGGACCGTGTGCACGACGAGGCGGAACGCCTGGAGCACAGCGCCAGCGACGACCTGATCGACCGGATGGCCACCGCGATCGGCGAGCCAACAGTCGACCCGCATGGCGCACCCATCCCGACGGCACGGGGGACGATCGCCGCCCCCGCGTCGCGGACGCTCGGCGAGCTCGCCGTGGGCGAGCGGGCGCGGATCGCCCGGGTGGAAGATGACGATGCGGAATTGCTTCGATATCTGGCGTCGCTCCGCCTGGTGCCGGGAGCCATCATTCACTACCTGGGCCAGGAACCGTTCGGCGGATCACTCGCCGTTCGCGTGGGATCGCGGACGCACCGCCTTGCCCCGTCGCTGGCGGACCGGGTCTTCGTGGGCAGACCCTGAGTGTGGGGAAGCGCGTATCAGTGCGAAGAGTACCGACTCGGTTGGCGGGCCGTTCAGACCCCGCTCCGCCTCACGCGCCTGAGCCCGCGCCATATACCACCCCCCGGCGCTCCGGCCCGAGCCCCGCGACCATCGCGCAGAGGATGAACACCGTCGCGGCGGTGAGCGCCATGGCCCAGGCGTAGGAGAGCCGCGCGGCGAACAGCGCCTCGAGATACGCCACCGTCCCCGCCACCAGGACCCCGCACTGGTAGGCGAAGCCCGGCAGGAAGCCCCGTACCGCGTCGGGCGAAAGCTCGGTCAGGTGCGCCGGAATCACCCCCCAGGCCCCCTGCACCATGAACTGCATGAAGAACGCGCCCACGGCGAGGAGCGCGATCGAGGGCGCGAACGCCCATAGCGGAATGAGGGCCAGCGCCCCGGCCAAGGCGAGCACGATCGCCCGGCGCCGCCCGATCCGGTCCGACCACATCCCGAACAGCACCCCGCCAATGAGCGCGCCGACCATGGAGAGAGCGGTCAGCATGGCCCGGGTGGCCGGGGCCATGCCCCAGTCACGCTGCAGAAACGTCGGATACAGATCCTGGGTGCCATGCGAGACGAAGTTCATCATCGTCATCAGCACCCAGATGTAGAGGAACACCCGCCAGTGGGTGAGAATCGCGCGGCCCAGTCCGGACCAGCTCGCCTCGCGGGACCGTTGCCACACTTCCGATTCCTTCACGTGGATCCGGACGTAGAGCGCCAGCAGCGCGGGCACGCCGCCGATGAAGAACAGCGGGCGCCAGCCCCAGCGCGGAAAGACCAGAAAGTAGCAGAGGGCCGCGAGCAGGTATCCCACCGCGTAGCCCTGCTGCAGCAGGCCCGAGAAGACGCCGCGCAGCCTGGGCGGCACTTTTTCCATCACGAGAGTGGCGCCCACCCCCCATTCGCCTCCCATCCCGATGCCGAATAGCGCGCGGAGCGCCAGAAACCAGCCGTAACTCGGCGCCAGCCCCGAGAGCACCTCAACCACCGAGTAGAAGACCAGGTCGAGCATCAGCGGGAGCCGCCGGCCGTACCGATCGGCGAGGAGCCCGAAGATGAACGCGCCCAGCGGCCGGAACGCGAGGGTGATGGTGATCGAGAGGGCCAGCTCGGCGTCGGTGCGCCCGAATTCCCTGGCGACCGCTGTCAGCGTCATCACGACGATGAAAAAATCGAACGCATCGAGCGTCCAGCCGAGAAACCCGGCCAGCACGGCGGGACGATGATCGGAGGTGTCGGACATGGGACCGTAAGATGCCGCTCTCCCACCTCGATGGCCAACCGCTGTGACCCGGCTCATACCCAGCGCCATGGCCAGGGGATAGACTCCTTTCACTTCGCCGCCCCATCCCTCGCCCTGGAGACTCCATGCCCCGCTCGAAGCCGAGGACCCCGCCCTCACCCGCGTTCATTCCGCTCCCCGGCAGCGCACGAGAGCTGCTGCCCCATTCGCGCCCTGCCGGACCCATCGATCCGACCGAGATCGTGAGCCTCTCGATCCGGACCCGGTCCGCGGGGGATCTCGACGCGCTGGAGCGGGAGGTGAAGAAGCTCTACACCGTTCCGCTCAAGCAGCGTGCGTACCTGTCGCGCGAGCAGCTGGTGGAACGCTACGGCGCCCGGCGTGACGACCTTGATCGGCTGGAAGACTACGTCCAGAAGCAGAACCTGGTCGTCACCCGCCGCAGTCCGGCCGAACGTCTGCTGGTGGTCACGGGCAAGCTGAGCGACGTGCTCAACGCCTTTCCAGCCGACGTCCACATGTTTCACCACGCGAGCGGCACCTATCGGGGCCGCCAGGGAGAGATCCTGATCCCGAAGGCGCTCGAGGGTATCATCACGGGCATCTTCGGCTTCGATACCCGGCCCAAGCGCAAGACGCCGCACCGCCGGCGGATGGTCGGCTCGCCGGGCCCCGGAGGGGCGAACGGTGTGCCCTCCACCACGTTCGCGACCCGGTACCAGTTCCCGACCAGCGCGGGGGGCACGAAACTGGACGGGACCGGTGAATGCATCGGGATCATCGAGCTGGGCGGAGGGTTCAGCAACAGCGATCTCCAGATCTACTTCCAGGAGCTCGGCCAGGCGCTCCCGAGCGTGGTGGCCGTTTCGGTCGACAATGCCGGCAATCATCCCACCAAGCACGGTGCCGCCGATGGCGAGGTAATGCTCGACATCGAGGTTGCCGGGGCGGTGGCCCCAGCGGCCAGGCAGTGCGTCTACTTCGCCCCCAACACCGGTACCGGCTTTCTCGACGCGGTCAACTTCGCGGTGCACGATGCCGAGCGCAGCCCGGGCGTCATCTCGATCAGCTGGGGCGGTCCCGAGGATCCGTCCGAGCAGCAGGCGATTACCGCGTTCCACGAGGTCTTCGTGGAAGCGGCGGCACTCGGCGTGACGGTCTGCGCGGCCGCGGGAGACCATGGATCGGCGGACCTCGATGGGTTCCACTGGGATGGTCAGATCCACGTCGATCATCCCGCCGTCGATGATTACGTCCTGGCGTGCGGTGGCACCCAGATCGATGCCCAGGGCAACGACGTGGTCTGGAACGACGGCACGTCCTTCAGCAACTCGCCGGGTGGCGGGGGCTGGGCCACGGGCGGCGGCGTGAGCGTCACGGTTCCCCTGCCGACTTATCAGAAGGACGCCGGCGTCCCGGTGTCCCTCGCCACCGGCAAGCCCGGCCGCGGCGTGCCAGACATCGCGATGAGCGCGACGGACTACTTCACGCGCGTCCAGGGGCTCGAAGGCGCGAGTGGCGGCACCAGCGCGGTCGCGCCGCTGATGGCGAGCCTGGTGCTGCTGCTCAACCAGGCGAAGAGAAAGCGGGTGGGGTTTCTCAATCCGTTCCTGTATGCCAACGCGGCGCAGGGCATCGTGAAGGACGTCACCAAAGGCACCAACGCCATCGCCGGCACGGTGAAGGGATACAAGGCGGGCAAGGGATGGGACGCCTGCACCGGTCTGGGAACGCCGATCGGAAAGGCGATCCTGGAGCGGCTCTGACCGCGCATCGGGCGGCAAAGAACGTTATTGTCTTGGTCCACCCTCCCTGTCCCCGGAGAGATCCATGCCCGCCGCTCCCCCGCCCGCCCGATCCACCCGGATTCCCGCCGGGGCGGCTCGCTGGGACGCGGGGCGCATGCGGACCGCCGCGGCTGCGGAACCGGGGCAGGCACTCGACCTCTGCGAGTCCGCCCCGCACGGCCTGACCCAGGACGAGGCCGAGCGCCGGCTGACCGTCCAGGGGCCCAACGAGATCGCGACCCGACGCCCCGACTCCTGGGCCCGCCGGCTGCTGCGCGCCCTCGCCAACCCGCTTGTCATCCTCCTCGCCGCTCTGGCCGTCCTCTCCCTCCTCACGGGCGACGCGCGCGCCACCACGGTCATGGTGCTGATGATCGTCCTTGGCGTGGGCCTGCGCTTCACGCAGGAGGCGCGGGCCACCCGGGCGGCGGAGGAGCTGCGGGCGATGATCCGGGTGACGGTTTCGGTCTACCGGGACGGGGAGCGACGCGAAGTACCGCTGCGGGAGATTGTGCCGGGCGATGTCATCGCGCTCGCGGCCGGCGACATGGTTCCGGCCGACGTGCGCCTGCTCACCGCCAAGGATCTCTTCGTTACCCAGTCCTCGCTCACCGGGGAATCCCTGCCGGCGGAGAAGGCGGATCTGCCAGGCGGGGTCACCGGCAAGGAGCCGCTCGAGTGCGCCAACCTCTGCTTCCTCGGCACCAGCGTAGCGAGCGGGTCCGCCACCGCGGTCGTGGTCGAGACCGGGCCGCGCACCCTCTTCGGCACCATGGCCCGCGGCCTCTCGGGGCCGGCGCCACCCACGGCCTTCGATCGCGGGGTGAACCGCTTCACCTGGCTGATGATCCGGTTCATGGTGGTGATGGTGCCGCTGGTGTTCCTGATCAACGGGCTCACCAAGCATGATTGGCACGAGGCGTTCTTCTTCGCGCTGGCGGTCGCCGTCGGGCTCACGCCGGAGATGCTCCCGATGATCGTGTCCGTCTGCCTGTCCAAGGGCGCCATGGCGATGTCGCGCAAACGGGTCATCGTGAAGCGGCTCAACTCGATTCAGAACTTCGGCGCCATGGACATCCTGTGCACCGACAAGACAGGCACGCTCACCATGGATTCCGTCATTCTGGAGCGATTCTGTGATGTCGAAGGGGACGAAAACGAAGAGGTCCTCGTCGCCGCGCTTCTGATCAGTCAGCTGCAGACCGGGCTGCGGAGCGCCCTGGATCTGGCCACACTGAAGCGGCAGAAGGATCACCCCGAGATTGACCCCGCGGCCTACCGGAAGGTGGATGAGAATCCCTTCGACTTCTCGCGGAAGATCATGTCGGTCGTGATCGACCGGCCGGATGGGGTGCGCCGCCTCCTGGCCAAGGGGGCTCCCGAAGAGATTCTGCGTCGCGCCGTGGCCTTCGCCGCCGACGGCGAGGTCCTGCCAGCTCCGCCCGAGTTTGCCGAGGACCTGCGCGAGCAATGCGATCGCCTGAATGCCCAGGGATTCCGGGTTCTCGCCGTGGCGTACCGCGACGTGCCCCACAAGCCGGCGTACAGCAAGGAGGACGAGCACGAGCTGGTGTTGCTGGGCTACGTGGCCTTCCTCGACCCCCCCAAGGACACGGCCGCGGCGGCGCTCTCCGCGCTCCGCGACCATGGCGTCTCGGTGAAGGTGCTGACCGGCGACAGCGAGCTGGTCACGCAGACTATCTGCGCCCACGTCGGTCTCTCCAGCGCGCGGACCCTGCTGGGCGCCGACGTCGCGAGGCTCGACGACGCCGCGCTGGCGGAGGCGGCCGAGACGGCGGCGATCTTCGCCCGCCTTTCTCCCACCGACAAGGAGCGGATCATCCGCTGCCTGCAGGCGCGGGGCCACGTGGTGGGGTTCCTGGGCGACGGGATCAACGATGCGGCCGCGCTCCGGGCCGCCGATGTCGGAATCTCGGTGGACACGGCCGTGGACGTGGCGAAGGAGTCCGCGGACATCATCCTGCTCGAGAAGAGCCTGCTCGTTCTGGAGGCCGGGGTGCTGGAAGGCCGGAAGGTCTTCTCCAACGTTCTCAAGTACATCCGGATGGGTGCCAGCTCGAACTTCGGGAACATGTTCAGCGTGCTGGGGGCCAGCGCCCTCCTCCCTTTCGTGCCGATGGCGCCGATCCAGGTGCTGGCGAACAACCTGCTCTACGACTTCTCCCAGGTGCCCATCCCCACGGACAACGTCGACCCCGAACAGATCGCGCGGCCGCGCCCCTGGGACATCAGCGGGATCACGCGCTTCATCCTCACCATCGGCCCCATCAGCTCGATCTTCGACTACACTACCTACGCGGCGATGTACTTCCTGTTCGGGGCGCGGACCCCGGCGCAGGCCGCGCTGTTCCAGACCGGATGGTTCGTCGAGTCGCTCATGACCCAGACCCTGATCATCCACGTGATCCGCACCCGCGGCCTGCCCTTCCTGCGGAGTCGGGCCAGCTGGCCCATGATGGCCACCACTGCGCTCATCATGGCCATCGGCGCCTGGCTTCCCTCATCTCCGTTCGGCCCGGCGCTCGGCCTGGTGACTCTGCCGAGCGCCTATTGGCCGATTCTGGCCCTCACCCTGGCCGCGTACCTCGGGCTCACTCAGGTGGTCAAGACGGTGCTGCTAAGGCGCCGCTGGATCTGAGGCGGACCCGGGTCAGTCGGCCGCCCCCTTGAGCGCCAACCCGGGCGACGATTCGGGCAGCTGCCTGATGATCGCCGCCACGCTCTGCCCCAGGTTCCGCTGGTACAAGTGGTCGTCCTCGGCGGCGGGCGCCACCGCGTGGCCACGCCACACGAGGGCATTCGTGCTGGCGTCTAGGATGTCGATGATGACGGCCCCATTGGCGTACTCGGCCGGCGTGGGATCCCCGGCGGTCGGCCCCCAATCCCGCCAGATCGATGGCCTCCAGATGTAGCCGGACTCCCATTCGCTGAGCTCCAGTTGCGGCGGCGGAGCCAGGTAGTAAGTGACGAGTAGATCCGGAGACGAATCCGACTGGACATAGCCGCGCCGCTCCAGGTCCGCCGCGATTGCACTCCGAACCGCGCGCTCCGTACTGGTGCTGGTCAGGGTGAGGTCACTCAAGGCGGGCGCCACGCCGCCCAGCGGCTCGGTCGCCCGTCTGATGCTGAAGGTGCGATAGTCACTCACGCTGAGCCCCGGATCGACATCAGTGTGCACGGCCAGCGCCGGGGCACAGGCGGTCGCGCCCCACGCCATGGCCGCCACCGCGGCGAGAACAGGTCCACGCATAGCTTCCTCCGAGAAAACGGAGGGCGCAGCGCGGATGCGCCGGATGGCGCACCGCAGTCGTCGCTGCATCCTCCATCGCACCCGTACGTCGTGATCGGTCGGAATGTTTATGCAGCGGAGTCGCAGTTCGCGGCATGTCGGAGGATCGCCAGCGCGCGCCCGCCCGCGCTGGGGCGCTGCCGGCGCGGACCGCACATCAGAAACGCGCTAAGATGGGGGAGGCGCCGGCGGCCGGGCGCAACAGCCCGACCCGCCGGCGCGGGGGTCGTCCTACTGCTCGTCGAGCGGGCTCTCGGGCAGAAGCCCGATCTCGATCCGGCGGTTCTGCGCCCGGCCTTTCGCCGTCTGATTGCTGGCCACCGGGTGGTACTCCGAGAGTCCAACTGCGCGAAGCCGGGTCGGATCGATTCCCACACTGTCCTGCAGGAACCGCACGACGTTAGTCGCGCGAGTGGTGGAGAGCTCCCAGTTGGTCGGGAACCGACCCTTGAGCGCCGGGCTGATCGCCACGCTGTCGGTGTGCCCCTCCACCCGGATGACCTTCCCCGTCGTGGACTTGAGGACGTCGCCCACGCGTCGCAGGATTTTGCGGCCCGCGGGCGAGATCTCGGCCTCGCCCGACGGGAACAGGATGCGATCCACCATGCTCACCTTGAGCCGGTCGGCCAAGCGGGTGATCTGGATCTGGCCCTGCGCGATCTCGTCCTTCATGTTCTTTTCCAGCTCGTCGTATGTACTCTTGAGACGGTTGATCTCATCCTCCTTGGCGTGCGAGGCCGCGGCGACCTGGGAATCGATCGATGCGTTGAGCGATGCAACGCGGCCCTGAAGCACGCTATCCGCCGTGCGCAGCGAGTCGGCAACCCTGGCGAAAGCGTCGGCACGGACTCCCGCGGCGGTGCCGCGCTCGTACAGATAGACCGCCGCGGCCGCCAGCGCGACGGCCACGACCACGGTCAGAATGAGCAGGCGTTTCATGTGGCAGGTCTCCGGTAGGTGCGGTATCCGCAGGCGCCCGGCCGGGCCGCCGCGCGGAAGATGAGATAGCGGCCGAGGCGGGCCACGTCAAACCGCCTTTCGCTCTCGGGAGCGAGGGACCACTATGTGCCGTGATGCCGAGCGCTGGGTCTTTACCCTGCCGGCCGACTTCATCTGGGACTCCGGCCTCCCCACCGGCCGTAGCCTGAGCTTTCGGGACCGCACCGGCACGGTCCGCCTTGTGGTGCATCGCTCGGGCGTGCTGACCGTCCCGGCTCGCTATGCCTGGGACGGCTGCAGCCCCAAGGTCTGCCTGTGGGACGTCCTGATCGGCACGCCGGATGGGGTGATCGACTCCCGGACCAAGCGCCCCAAGACGTACTATGCCTCCCTCGTCCACGATGCGCTGTACCAGTTCCTGCTCGATGGATTACCGTTCACCAGAGCGCAGGCGGACCGGTGCTTCCTCCGGCTGATGGAAGAGACCGGCTTTGGTCCGCGGTACGTCTATTGGATCGTGGTCCGGGTCCTGGGCTGGCTGTTCGTGGCCCAGCATCGCTACAAGCGGAAGAACCGGGGACGATGCACACCGTGGCTGGAGCCGGAGTGAGGCCGGGCCACCTACGTGGGGAGAAGCCATGCGCGCCTACCTGAGACTCACCTGCATCATCTTCGCCCTCGTGGCTGTCGGCCACCTCTTGAGGGTCGCGGTGCGCTGGCCTCTGCTGATCGCCGGGCGACCTCTCCCCGCCTTCGCTTCGCTCCTCGTGGCCATCGTCGCCGGCGCGCTCGCCCTCTGGGCGTGGCGCCTGCTCGGCGAGGAGGCGAAGCGCCCGGGGACGTGAGGTACACCGCGCGGCCCCCTTCCCTTCCGCCGACGAGGTCATATGCCCATGAAGAACGCGAAGCCGCCCGCCGTGATCGATGCCGCGAAGCTGGTCGCCGAGCGGGAGCACCATCCTGGCCCCAGCCGGGACGCCCGTTCGTTCTCGGCACCCCGCCTGCCGGAGTCCTTCCAGACGGTGGTCGATCCGACCAAGCATCCGCTCCAGCCCTATCGCGACCTGCCCAAGCCGACCGGCGGCCCTCCCTTCCGCCTCCAACTAGCCGAGATCCTCTCCGCGGCAGCCATCCAGCGGATCGAGCAGAAAGGGCGGATGGTGTTTCACGCGGTGGGAGACACGGGCGGGGTCAACACTCCTACCTACATCGAGCAGGTGGTGAGCTATATGGAGAGCGATTTCGGCAACGCCGATCCCTCGCTCCGGCCCTCCTTCTATTATCACCTGGGCGACGTGGTGTACTACGACGGCGAAGCGCCGAACTACTACCCCGAGTTCTACGAGCCCTACAACACCTATCCCGCCCCCATCTTCGCCATCCCCGGCAACCACGACGGGGACATCAATCCCCAGCTTGGCGGCACCAG
>DATJVM010000053.1:0-5667 GCA_035501775.1 Gemmatimonadales bacterium
GCACATCGATCCCCACAAGATTGGAGTACTCGGCTTCTCTGCGGGCGGGCATCTGGTGGCCGCCATCTCGACGCATTTCGAGAAGCGCCTGTACCGGGCGGTCGATGCCGCGGACGCGGAAAGCTGCCGCCCGGACTTCGCCATCGCCCTCTACCCAGGGCATCTGCTCGAGATCAGGGCCGGGAGGCCGGAGCTGAATCCGGCTGTCCCGGTCACCAGCAACACGCCGCCCGCCTTTCTGGTTCAGGCGGAGGATGATGCGGTGGATGATGTGAGGAATTCGGTGGTCTACTTCACCGCGCTCAAGCGGGCCGGGGTTCCGGTCGAGATGCACCTGTACGGGCACGGGGGCCACGCGTTTGGCCTACGGCCGACGAGGTTCCCGATTACCGGCTGGCCAGAGCTGGTGGAGAGGTGGCTGGGGACGATTGGGGTGACCTCGAGGTAGGGAGCACGCACCGCCTCTTGGAAAGGGGGCGGGGAAGCAGTCGGGGGCCCTGACACACCCGGAGGCACGACCTCGCGCGGAACCTGCACAAACAGAAAGCCCCGCGTCAGCCAACGGCGGGGCTTTCACTTCTCCGATGGGCGATACTGGACTCGAACCAGTGACCTCGCGCATGTGAGGCGCGCGCTCTAACCAGCTGAGCTAATCGCCCGAACCTGAACCAGAATCTACGCCTGCCTCCCCCTCGGAACTACCCCTCGACCGTTCCTTCACACCCAGCCGCGGGAGGCCTCCCAAGCCGGGGGCGGAACTCTACCACCACCAGCCGAGCAACGGAAGAGCCGCCGCACCGCGCCGCCCCCGCGACCACCCGGCCGCCAAATGGTCACCCTATTGCTGAACCAGCTTGGCGAATCGCGGGTGCTTCCGGAGCGGGTCGAAGGTGGGATCAATCCGAAGCCAGCCCGGCGACAGATAAAAAGGAATGCGAAGCAGAGGCTCAAGCTGGTCCAACGCGTGGTCCAGCTCTCCATTCAGGATGTAGATCCTCACCATCTGCAGCTGGACGTAGGGTCCGAAGTAACCGTCTCGACTCACCGGCATTAGCTCGAGGCCCCGTCGCCCTTCACGCTCCGCCTCCGCCTTCTGTCCCAGGTACGCGAGGGCCAGGCCGAGCAGTACCCGCCGCTGTCCGTCGTCCGGGGCGTTCTCTGTCTGGGTGATAAACGCGAGTCGCGCCGAGTCGGCGTAGGCCCGGGTCAGGCGCGTGTCGCCCCGCAGTCGGTACAGCTCGGTGCGCACCATGGCCCAGCCGGCCCGGTCGTTGTCGAAGGCGCCCTGCGGAGCGGCCAGGACCAACTGCTGCTGCTCCCCGGTCAGGACCCAGTAGAGATCCTGGTAGTAGGCGAAGAACGGCAGCAGCCGTTCCTGGTCGACGACTCGGGTCCCATCGCGCACAATCTGCCGCGCCTGAGCCAGATCTCCCCGCGCCACGGCGATCAGCACCCGGAGCGAGATGATCGAAGTACTGGCTGGAGCGAGCAGCGCAGCGCGGTCCGCCGCAGAGTCCGCCGCCTCGTAGCGGCGGAGAAAGAGATTCACCGTCGCTTCCCGCCGGGCGGCGGCGACCGAGCGCGGATCGAGCAGCGATGCTCTCGCCAATCGTTCCGGCGCTTCCTCCCAGCGCCCCATGCTGGTCTCGGTAGCGACGGCCGCGCTCAGGAGATCGACGTTGTTCGGCGCGAGCCGGAGGCCCGCTTCGTATTCCGCGATCGCCCGCTGGTTGTCCACGGGATTGACGCTGCCGTAATAGTCGCCCAAGGCAAGGTAGGTCCGCGGCTCGCGCGGGCGGAGCGCCCGGGCCCGCTCTGCGGCCAGGCGTGCCGCCGCCCCCAGCGCGGGATCCGGGATACCGTTCGAATAGAGTGAGGTGAGCGCTCGGGAGAGCTGGCACCAGGCGAGCGCGAACCCTGAATCGATGCTGACCGCCCGCTGGTAGAAGGCAACCGCCCGGTGGAGCGCCGCCTGGTCTCCCTTCATGTCCTGCGCGGCCGCTTCGCCTTTCAAGTACTCATCGTACGCGGCAAGGCTCTCGGTAGGCTTGCGGCTCAAGTCGCGTCGCGCACTGTCCGCCAGCACCAGATCCAGCGCGCTGGCGACTCGGCCCGCGATGTCGGCCTGCACCTGGAACACGTCGGTGAGCGCAGCGTCGAATGGCTGCTGCCATTCGATCGTGGGCGGGCCGCCTGCGGTGATGCGGAGCAGCTCCGGACTCACGCTCACTCGACTGACGCCGGCGGGTCCCCTGAGCCAGCGCACCTTGCCGACCAGCAGGTAGCGGACCCCAAGGTCGCTCGCGATCTCGGGCAATCGCTTGGTGCTGCCGCGATACGCGTTCGAGCTCTGGCTCCCCACGACCTCGAGTCCCGGAATGGCGGCGAGCTTTCCCCTGAGGTCGTCCGCCATGCCATCGGCGAAGTAGGCGTCGCTCGAATCGCCCTCGTTCTCGAACGGGAGGACCGCCAGGCGCCTCTGGCCATCGCCTGGATGGCTTTGCCGGATCAGGCGCCAGCCGAGCCAGAGCGCGAGGACCGCGACCACGGCGACGCCGACGCGCCATCGGCCCGGCACTCGTGGCCGGGGCAGGGACCGGCTGCTGGGCTCGGGCGGACTGACCGGCGGGCTGGTCGGAGCGACGGTAGCGACCTCGGGAGCCCGCGGGACGGAGAGGAGCGGTGAAGGAGGGGGAATGGGACGGGTCGCCGCCTCCCGGCGGATCCGCTCCGTCAGGGCGCGTACCTCTGGGTCGGGCGGCAGCTCCAGCTCCTGCTGGCGGATCTGGTCGAAGATCTCCGCGTGGCGGAGTGCGGCTGGGGCGTCACCCGCCAGAGCGAGGGCGCGCATGAGGCCCTGCGCAGCGCCCGCATCCGCCGGGTCCAGCGATGCCAGCCGCCGCCACCAGAACACCGCTCCCGCCCGGTCATTCCGTTCCGCGGCGGACGCGGCCACGGACTCCAGTACCGCCCGATAGTCCGCCGCGATGCTGGCCCGCTCCGCCTCTGCCCAGCGGTCGAACTCGGCCGTGCCCGGGAGATGGAAGTCGCCCAGAAAAGGTCCGGTATAGAGCCGAGCCGCCTGCTCCATGGCGCCGGATCGCCGGGCGCTGTCGAACTCGGCGAGGTCGACCTCGATCAGCTCGGGGTTGAGCCTCAGGTCCCTGGTGCCAAGGATGGCGTCTTCCGATCCCAGTTCCTGCCGGAGGGCGTAGAGCGCCTGGTTGAGACTCCGGCGCGCCCGCTCCTCCTCCACGTCCGCCCAGAGCAGGGCGGCGATCCGGTCACGGTTGATGCCGCCACTCCCCGCCCGGGCTAGGAGCGCGAGCACGGCCAGGCGCCGGGGCTGCTGGGCGTTCCCGCGCAGCGGCTTCCCCTCGGCCAGCACCGCGAGCCCCCCCAGCGTCTGCATGCGCAGCATCAGTAACGCCTTGTCGTGCTTGACAATAGCGACAATATCCCGGCCGTCCGGTCGCCTCACAAGGGGGAGTTGATAATCTCGTGATCGGCTGGTGGGAGCGCGTCCTAGACTGGTTCTCGGATCGGCGGTGGCGACCACCGCACCAGCAACGTGAACCCAAACAGGAGGCGCCCCATGTACGCCCGCTCAACCGCTCTCGCCGCAGTGACCGCAGTGGCTCTGATCGTTCCGGCCGACCACGCCCCGCGCTTTACCCTCGGAGCGAGCGGCGCCGTAACCATCTCGACCGCCGGCACCGAGGTCCACTACGGCCGGCTCCCCGATCTGGACGGGCAGGGTGCCAGGATCACCGTATCGCTTGGCGCCACCAATCCGGGTGGATCGCTGGTCCTGACCATGAATGCCGAGGACCTTCCAATTCCCGGCAAGTACGCCGTGACTGACGATTGGAAGGCGACTGGCCCCGCGTTTCATGCCGCCCTGGTGGCCGGCTCCGCGACCCATCCTGTGGGCTGGTTCGAAGGCGTCACGGGGACGGTGACCGTCACCGACACCGCCGATGGTGAGCTGTCCGGAGAGTTCGAGATCCAGGGCCGTGGCTGGCTCAGCGACAACCCGGACGATGAGAACCGCTGGGTGACGGTGCGCGGGAGCTTTCATACGGGGCCCGCCAGCGGGAACAGCGGCATCCTGACGCTGCAGTAAGTCGCGGACGAGACAACTGGGAGACCGTGGGGCGGAGAGTGGATCGCTTCACGGTCTCCCAGCTTTCTCCGCCGCCTTGCGCACCTCCGCCGGTGTGACCGTGGCGACGCCCGCTTTCCTTACCTCCACCCCCGCCGCCAGGTTCGCCAGCATTGCCGCCTCGAGGGGTGTGGCGCCGGCCGCGAGTGCCGCCGCCACCCAGGCGGTGACCGTGTCCCCGGCGCCGGAGACATCGTATACCTCCTCCGCGCTGCCGGGGATCCGATGCGCGGCTCCGCCGGCTTCCTGCAGGATCATCCCTTCGGCGCCGAGCGTCACCAGCAGGCATGCCGCACCGAGGCGCTTCGCTGCCAGTGCGAGCGCATCCGTGGCCTCGAGGTCGAGGCTTGCCCCGAAGGCCTCCTTGAGCTCGCGACGGTTTGGCTTGAGGACGGTCGCTCCACTAAAGGAAAAGAAATTCTCGTACTTGGGATCCACTACGATCGGGATCCGACGGCGGTGGGCGGCCTCCATCGCTCGCCGGATGACCGTAGGTGAGAGCACGCCTTTGTTGTAGTCCTCGAGGATCAGGGCATCGGCCTCCGCGATTGCCGTGGCGGCCATGGCGGTGAGTCGCTCCGCGGTAGAACCGTCGAGCTCTCCATCCACCTCCTCGTCTATCCGCACCACCTGCTGGCCGCGCGCTACCACTCGCGTCTTCTGCGTGGTGGGTCGCCCGTTGCTCGAGACCAGCCACTCGTCACTCGTGTTGAGATCGGCCAGCGTCCGGCGGAGCAGGTCTCCCGGCGGATCCCGGCCGACCACGCCCACCAGTCGGGCATGGCCACCCAGCGCCGCGACGTTGGCGGCCACGTTCGCGGCGCCACCCGGCGCCACCCGCCTTCGCTCGATCTTCACTACCGGCACCGGCGCCTCGGGCGAGATCCTCCCGGTGTCTCCGACGAGGTAGCGGTCGAGCATCACGTCTCCCACCACCGCGATGCGCCGCCCCTGCATCCGTGCGAGCAGCGCTTCCAGCCGCTCCGCTCCGAGCCGCACCCTAGAACCGCCCTCGCCGGCCAAGGCCGAGCGTCGCCATGATCCTGCCAACGAACCGGGTCCGGTTCCGCCCCGGGATGTTGTACTCGTTCTGGATATAGTGGAGCCCGGCGTTCGCCTGGAGCGCGAGCGGCCCCTGCCGCCCCGAAACCCCGAGCGCCGCGCGCCACGTCCGCTCGACGGTGCCAATGAAGAGAGTCGGTGTCGAGCCCGCCGCCGTGGTACCGTAGGCGGGCACCGGATCGTTGATCCGCCCCTGGCCCTGGCGGAGCAGGGTGAGTTCGGGACTGATGAGCCAGCGGCTGGTGACCGGACGCGTGACCAGGAGCGTCACTTGGTCGTTGTCGTCGTAGTTCCGGCCGAGTCCGATCCCCTGGTCGGTGAAGTTCTCGATCGGATTCGAGGTGCGGAACACGAGGCTCGAGGCCTGCGTGTAATAGGCGCGCCACGCCATCCGGTCGAGCAGCGGACCGGTGGCCATCAATGTGAATGCGTACCGGTCG
>DATJVM010000054.1:0-32736 GCA_035501775.1 Gemmatimonadales bacterium
GGGCCCTGACCCGCGGCACTCGGCCCGGGGGCACTCTCGTCAGCCGCGAGGAAGGAGGAGCGCGTGGCTCGCTGTCCGGCCGGGGCGTTCGATTCGGGAAGAGGAGTAGCCAAGCTCAGAGACGCCGTGGATGGCTCAGCGGCAGGCGCGGGCGGCGCGGTATCCGCAGGCGCAGGGACCTGCACGCCGCTCGTGGCCGCATCGCTAGCGAGCGGAGCGAGCGCTGGGCCTGTGCCGGGTGCCTCCGAAGCAGCGGTGCGAGCAGCATCCGGAGCGACGCTTCGCGACGGGGGCTCGAGAGGTCGCCGTGAGTTTCCCTGCCCCAGCTCAACCCGAAGCTGAGTGACTCGCGCATCGGCGATCTGGGCCAGCGCCCGCGCGAAGGCGGCTTCGCTCCGCGTCCCGTCCGGGGAGGGAGCTTGGAGATCCTTAGCCTGCCGAGTCGCGGGAGCGATACTGGGCACCTGCGCCGGGGGCTCGTCGGGCGATTGAAGTGTGTGAGCGTCTTCGAGCTTCTGACGCCCAGAGGAGTCACCGCCATCCGATGGCTCGCTCGGCATGGCTGCCGGGTCCACCACCGGCGAGGGAGCGAGGCTCGGAGCGAGCATCGCTACAGGGCTTGCCCCACTTGGAGTCGTCGCCACGGCCCGCTCGGCCGGGGGCGCCGCGTCGTGGGCGCTCCGTTGGCGTCGAGCGCCTAGCCGCGGACTGGAGCTGATGGTGCTGCTGCCTGACGCCTTTGGCGATGCGGATGGCACACCCTGTGACGAAGAGGGAGCCTGCTCTCGGGCCAGGTCGTTCGCCGAAGTACGCGAGGGCTCGCCGGCCGGATACGGAGTCGCGTCGAGGGAGAGCGGCTCAGAGGTCGAGTCATGGGGCACCGCTATCCGATTGGTCACGGGCGCGTTCTTGTCGGTGGCCCGCGACAGCTCCGCTGACAAGCCAACGTTCGGGCTTTCGGGAGGAGGCTCCACCGGATCCGTCGACACCTGCCTGACGGTCGGAGCAGTTGCGGGCGCCGCGGCAGGCACCGGATCCGTTGAAAGCACTGGCGGGGGCAGCATCTCGTTTGCTGCCTTCCCGGAAGCCGCCGTTGCTGCTGGGTTGGCTATTCCACTCGAAAGCGGGCCCCGGCGCGAAGCGGCTGGTGCCCAGCCCGGCGTGGCGAGGGGTAGAGTCGGAGCCGACCCTCCGGTCGCACCGGGAGGTTGGCTGCCCGGCTCGCTCCCCGGTGGGTCCTCGGGTTGGGCGAGAGTGGCCGGCGGCTCCGGGACTGCGGCCTCCGGTGTCTGCGGCTGCTGCGGCGCCATCCTGAGCATGGCCGCCTGGATCGCAGCGAGAAGGAGCGCGGGGAATTGCCCCGCCCCCACACTTTCCGGAGCCTGTGGAGTCGACCCCGGCGCCGCTTCGGAGCCCGGTGTGAGAATCGCGAACGGTGAGATGATCGGAGTCACCGGCGGTTACCTCGATGGTTCCGGCACCAGGAGGCGCTGGCTGAGTTTGGCCGCGCGCTCCTTGGGCATGTTGGTAAGAAAGTCCGCCGCCTGGCGCGGCCCCACGGAGCGGAGCAGCCCTTCGACTTCGTCGTCGCTCAGGTAGGCCATGACCTTGACCGCCTCAGGTGGCTTCATGGCGGAGAGCACCCGGGCCACCTGCTTGTAGGCCGCGGCCTTCGCCGCCGGGTCCTCCGGGATGACAGGTGCCGTTGGGTGCGGGATCGGCGCCGGCGGTTTCGGCAACGCGGGCGGCCGTGCCACGGAGTCCGGCGCTGCCTTGGCCCGCGTGGAATCCACCGGCCGCGTCTTGGGGGCGGAGTCCGGCTTTGCCTTGAATGCGCTGGAGTCATGCGCCGAGCTGGAATCGGGCCGCGGAGCGACGGCCACCGCGGGGGTGCTGTCCGCCGGTGCGGATTTCGTGGCGCCCGCGGTCGAGTCTGACGGGTGAATGGCCGAGTCCGGCGGTGCAACCACCGCCGAGTGATGCCGCCGCACCAGCACGAAAGAGGTGGCCCCGGTCGAGATCAGAAACGCGGCGACGGCAAAGAGAATGGCCTGCTTCATCGCGTCCCCCCTTGCCCTGCCTGCGCGCGCTGGATGGCCGTCTCGTCAAGCTCACTCTGCTCCAGCCTGGACACGTCGGCGTCCCACGCGAGCTGGCGGTGCTCCTTGAGGCGCTCGATGACTCGCCGGGCCATGCGGGCCTTCTCGAATCCATGGCGCGCCACCTCCACCCGCTCGAGGCTCGCTTCGTGCTCCCGGCTCAACTGGTCCGTCTGTTCCATCAGCACGGCGATGGTCAGGTCGAGATTGCGCAGCGTCCCGGCCTGCGAGAGGTCTCGCGGCAGCGTCGCGAACTGCTCGCGGGCCTGCCCCAGTCGCGCCTCGCTCTGGCGGACCGCGGCCCGACAGGCCTCCTCTTCGCCGAGGGCCACCGCCAGTGCCCGGGCCTGTTCCCGCTCCGCGATCTCGCGGAGATGGAGCAGGCGATCCAGCCGGAAGCTGAACCGTTTCATCCGGCCCTCCCGCTGATCAGGGCCTCGGCCCGATTGGCGAGCGCGGCGAGCCGCAGCCGGGTTTCTTCGTAGGTGGACCCCTCTTCGGCGCGCTGGCGGAGGAACTGCAGCAGCTCCTCGTGCATGGCGATCGCCGCATCGGCGTGCCGGTCCGCCCCGCTCTTGTAGGCCCCGACGGCGATGAGGTCTTCGTTGCTCCGCCACGCCGCTTCCAGCTTGAGGACGGTGTTCGCCGCCTGCAGGTGCTCCGCGGTGATCACCGCGTCGCGGACCCGGCTCACGCTGTCCAGCACATCGATGGCGGGAAAGTGTTTCTGGGCGGCAAGCTTCCGGCTCAACACGATGTGACCGTCCAGGATGGATCGCGTGGCGTCGGCCACGGGCTCGTTGAAGTCGTCTCCCTCGACCAGCACGGTGTAGAGACCGGTGATGCTCCCCCTCCGCCCGGTGCCGGCGCGCTCCAGGAGGCGCGGCAGCTGCGCGAAGACCGAGGGCGGGTACCCCTTGGTGGTCGGCGGCTCTCCCACCGAGAGTCCCATCTCGCGCCACGCCATGCAGACGCGGGTCACGGAGTCCATCATGAGCAGGACGTCCTTCCCCGCGTCACGGAAATACTCGGCCACCGCGGTCGCGACGAAGGCGCCGGTGGACCGGATCACCGCCGGCTGGTCGCTGGTCGCGACGATCACCACCGACCGCTTGAGCCCCTCGGGGCCGAGGTCCCGTTCGATGAATTCCCGGACCTCGCGACCGCGCTCGCCGAGCAACGCGATGACGTTGATGTCCGCGCTGGTCCGCTGGGCGATCATCCCGAGCAGCACGCTCTTTCCGACGCCGCTGCCCGCCATGATCCCGATGCGTTGCCCGCGGCCCAGCGTCACCAGCCCATCAATGGCGCGGACCCCGGTGCCCAGGGGGCGCTCGATGCGGGTTCGCTCCAGCGGATGCGGCGGCTCGGCCGAGAGAGCGTAGCGGGTCCGAAGTCCGGGCGGCCGCTCTCCGTCGATCGGCCGGCCCAGCCCGTCCACCACCCTGCCGATCAGCCCCTCCCCGACCTGCACATCGAGCGGACGGCGCAGCGGCCGGACCATGGCGCCGGGGTGAATCCCTTCCAGGTCGCCCAGTGGCATGAGCAGCACGCCGCGCTCGTGGAAGCCAACGACCTGCGTTGTGACCCTCGGCCGCCCCGCGCTCTCGATCCGGCACAGCTCCCCAAGGGCGACATCGAGCGACGACGCCTCCACCACCTGGCCGATGACCCGCGTGACCCGTCCGTGCACCGCGAAGCGGGGCACCTCCTCCAGGCGGTTGACCACGGCCTCGGCGTGCCGCAGCAAGCGGTGTTCAATCATCGCGCATCCGCTGATAGAGCTCCGAGAGGGCGGTCTCGACCCGCCCATCAACCACCCGGTGAGGCGTCTCGAGCGTACATCCGCCCCGCTCCACTTCCGCATCGGCAATCCACTGCAGGTCGGCCGCGCGCCCATCCGCGCTGGGGAGCCCGAACTGGCTCCGGAGCGCCGCCAGGTCGTCGGGATGCAGGTGGATCTCCACCCGCGAGCCGACCGGGAAGGCCTCGAGCCCCCGCTGCACCAGGTCGCGGACGATTGTCGGATCCCCCGCGACTTCGCGCAGTACCAGATGCCTGGCGACGGCCAGCGCGAGGAGGCTCACCCCGTCCTCCAGGTCCCGGATCATGCTGAGCCGGGCCGCGTCCAGGGACTCGGCCGCGGCGATGAGCCGCTCCGCCGCGCGGCGCAGCGCGCGGTTGGCCTCGCTGGCGGCTTCGGCCCGGCCCGCCTCGTAGCCGTGCGCGTACGCGTCCTCTTCCGGACCGGGAGCGTCGGCGGCGCTCGGCGCGGCGCCCCCCATTCCACCGTGCGCCAGCTCGGGTAGCGGCCAGAGCGAGAAGCGGGCGAGACCGGATGGCGGAGCGGCGGGCGGCGAGGCGGGCGACGCCTCAGACGATGAGCTCGTCATCCCCGCCCCGGCCGGCCAGGACGATCTCCCCGGCCTCTTCCAGCGTGCGGACCGCCGCGATGATCCGGGTCTGGGCGGCCTCCACGTCCTTGACCCGCACCGGCCCCAGGAACTCCATTTCTTCGGTGAGCGCGGACGCCGCGCGCTCCGACATGTTCTTCATGATGTGCGCCTTGAGCTCGTCGCTGGCCGCCTTGAGGGCCAGCGCCAGCTCCTTGCCGTCCACATCGCGCAGCACCCGCTGCATCGACTTCCCGTCCAGGGTCACCAGGTCCGCGAAGGCGAACATCAGGTTGCTGATCTGCTGCGCCAGGGCGTGATTCCGCTGGGTGATCGACTCGATGATCGCCTTCTCGGCCGTCCCGCTCGCCAGGGTCAGCACCTTGGCCACAGCGGCGGGGCCGCCGGAGAGGGTCATCTCCTGGGAGAGCGCCAGGTCGGTCTTGTTAGCCAGTCCCTGCTCCACCATGGCGATCATGTCCGGCGCCACCTTCTCCATCCGCGCCACGCGGTAGAGCACGTCGCTCGCCAGCTCGGTGTCCATCACTCCCACCACGGCCGCGGCCTGCTTGGCCTCGAGGTGGGCCAGGATGAGCGCCAGCGTCTGCGGGTGCTCGCCACGGAGCACCGACAGCAGGGCCTCGGGGGCGGCGCGCTTGAGCTTCCGCATCCCCGTGGTGGTCAGCTGCTCCTTGATCTTGTCGAGGATCAGCCGGGCCTTCTGCGAGCCGAAGGACTGTTCGAGGATTTCGGAGGCCCGCGCCAACCCGCCCTCTGACAGGGACTGTACCGCGCGCGCCACCTGGCGGAACTCCATCAGCACCCCTTCCACGGTGCTGGTGTCCGCCAGCGGCATCGCCGCGATCTCCCGCGACACCGCCTCCACCTGCTCGGGCCCGAGCAGCTGCATCACCTTGGACGCCACCTCGGTCCCCAGGGACATGCAGAGCACCGCCGCCTTCTGGGCTCCGTTGAGGGGCTCCCGCTCGGTCGCGTTCGCCATCAGTAGCCCTCAGCCAGCCAGGCCTTCACTACCGACGCCGTCGTCTCCGGGCGCTGGGTGGATTCGTTCTGAACCTCGTTCTTGAGTCGGGTCGTGGTCGCGTTGAGGGCCGGCACCTTGATGGGCGGCAGCGCCGGCTCGGGCTCCATGGCGGAACCCGCCTCCAGCTCCGCCGGCGCCCGCCCCGCCGCGAGCTGGCCCGCCGCCGTGGGCCGGAGCACCCGAAGCCCGAGGATCAACGCGGCCAGGATGCCCAGGAGCCCGATGATCGGGCGGCTGAACCGGTCCACCACCACCAGCACCCGCTCCGTCCCGCCGCCCGTCTCATGCGTGGTGTCCGCGATGACCACCGCCTCGAAGGGCTGGGCCAGCACCGTGATCCGGTCCCCGCGCGTCGAGTCCATCCCGATCGCGTCCCGCACCATCTGCTCGTAGCGCCCAAGCTCCTGGCTCTGGTCGCTGCCGGCGCCCACCTTCTCCATGGCCTTCTGATTGATGAGAACCGCCACGGTGAGCCGCTGAATGTCGCCGACCGATCCGACCACCTTCTCCACCACCCGCGAGTTCTGATAGGTGTTGTTGATGACCGTGGAGTTGCCCCCGGCGAGGGTATCTGCCCCGGTGACCTCGCTCCGTTGCTCATTCTGCAGCACGGCGCCGTCGGGGTTGTAGGTCTCGATGTCCTTCTCCACCTGCTCGAAGTTGAGTCGGGCGTTGACCTGTACCTTTGCGTCGCCGGGGCCGAGCACCGTCGCCAGCATCCGCTGCGCGCTCGCGGCGAGGTAGTCCTCCACCGAGCGTTGCACCTCCAGCTGGCGCGAGGTGAGCCCCCGCATCGCGGCATCATCGGGCGCGGAGAGCAGGCGGCCGGTTGCGTCCAGCACGGCGACCTGGTCGGCGGACAACCCCACCACCGCATTGGCGATGAGGTACGTGATCCCGGCCACCTCCTCGCCGGAGAGCTCGCGCCCGCCGCGCGTGGTGACAACCACCGACGCCTTCGCGGGCCGGTCCAGCTTCCGGAGCGGGCTGGCCTCGGGCAGGCTCAGGTGGACCGTGGCCCGTTCGACGCCGGCCAGCCGCTGCAGCGAACGCGCCAGCTCGCCTTCCAGCGCGCGGCGTTCCAGGCTCGCGATCTCCCGGTCGGTCTTGATCCAGTTCTGCTTGTCGAGCATCTCGTCGCCCGGCCGGTCGTCCCCGGCGCTTATGCCCTCGCGCGCGATCGCCACGCGGGCCCGCGCGACGTCGGCAGAGGCCACGAGAATCGCGCTGCCGCCGGCAGACAGATCGTAGCCGATGCCCGCCTTCTGGAGCGCGTCCGCCATGGCGGCGGCATCGCGCAGCTCGAGGCCCTGGTACAGGGGTACCCGGTCGGGCTCCTGCGCGTAGCGCGTGATGGCCCAGATGAGACCTACCGCCGCGGCGAGGCCGGCAAGCGTGAGAAACCGCCGGGTACCGTTCATCCGGCGGACACCGTCCAGCATGGCTGGGGGAAGAGAGCTGGTCATATCAGATCTGCATGTTCATGACCGTCCGATAGGCGTCGGTCAGTTTGTTGCGCATTTCGACCAGGAAGCTGAGCGCGATCCCGGCCTCCTCGCTGGCCGCCATCACCTGGTGCAGCTCCACCGGCTCGCCGCGCACGAAGCGGCCGATGATCTGGCTGGCGTCTCCCTGCATCTGCTGCGTGTCGTTCACCACCCGGGTCAGCGTGTCGGCGAAGGACGGTCCTCCTTCCGGCGGCGCGGCCTGCTCCAGCACACTGTCGAGCCGCGTGAACTGCGGCGAGTCGGGACGGATCGGCGACGACATCGTTCAGCCCGTCACGTCGAGGCGGAGTCCGCGCGGAGCGGCGGGCGTGCCCGACGACCGGCCCGGACCGTAGGACAACGGGCCCAGGGCGGCCAGCTGATCGAAGTAGGCCCGCTCGTCGTCCGTGAGGACCGCGCGGAGCGCCTCCGTATCCGGAGCCTTCGGGGCCCCCGCGGCGTGCGCCGTCTTCGGCGCCAGGCCGTAGGCGCGGCTGGCGGGACCCGCGTGGACCGCGCCAAGGGGTGCAGAACCGTTGATCGTCATCCAGGATCTCGCTTCAGATGTCGATCGCGCGGCGGAGCATCGCCTTGGCCGCCTGGAAAACGGTGGCGTTGGCGTCGTGCACCCGCCGCGCGATCATGAGGTCTACGATTTCGGTATTGATGTCCACGTTGGGCAGCTTCACGAAGCCGTTCGCGTCCGCGTCCGGGTGCCCCGGGTCGTACTCTTCGCTCCCCGGGCTCGTGTCCGTCACGACCTGGGAGGCCTCGACGCCGCCGTCGCTGGTGCGCTGGAAGACCACCACCTTGCGCTGGTACGGCCCGCCTTCCGGCGTGCGCGTCGTCTCCGCGTTGGCGATGTTCTGGGAGATCACATCCAACGCCTTCCCCATCGCGCCCATGCCGGCGCCGCTCGCGCCGAGCGGGCCCAGCAGCGCGCGAACCGGGCGGGGCGGCCAGCCCGCCGCGCCGATCGGATCAGCCATTCCCGTTGCTGCTCACCGCGGTGCGCAGGTCCTGATAGGCGGAAGTAAGAAGCTTGGCGCTCGTCTCGTAACGAAGCTCCGTGCTGGCCAGGTTGACCATTTCCTTCTCCAGGTCCACGGGCTGGTGCGCCGCCTGGGCCTTCGCCAGCGCCTGACTGAAGTCGGTGCTCCCGCTCGCGCCGAGCGCCGAGGCGACGCGCTGTCCGATCGCCTTCTGGGTATGGCTCGAGTCGTCCAGGCTCCAGCGTAGATCGCCGATCCTGGTCCCGGGGCCGAACAACGATGAGAACATGAAGGCTTCGCTCCCGCGCTAGAGTCCGGCCTGCCCCAAGGCAATCAGGATGCCGGATGCGCGAAGCCACCGCCGCGGCGTGCGGAACCGATTGGGCCATCGGCGTTTCGGCCAAGCGACACAACGCAAAGCGGCCCGCCAGATGGCGGGCCGCTGAGTGTTACCAAGGGCCGGGATCGGAACTTTCTGCCGGCAGCCGGAAGCTAGTTGTCGGCGATGGCCGTCTCTTCCCGCGGAGTGTTCAGCTTGTTCCGCAGGGTGCGTTCGCTGATGCCCAGCAGTTTCGCCGCGCGAGTGCGGTTCCCGCCCGTCGCGACCAGCGCCCGCTGGATCGCCAGGCGCTCCAGCTCGTCCAGGTTGAACGAATCCGAACCCTGGCCAGCTACCGCCGCCGGCATGGCGACGGGCTGCGCCATGCGCTGAGAAGGAATCACCGTCAGAGGGGGCAGCGCCGCCGGAGGAACGGCCACGGCGTCGAGGATTCCCTGGAAGAGCTCGGGACGAAGTACCCCGCCCCGGGAGAGGATCACGGCGCGTTCGACCGCATTGGCCAGCTCCCGCACGTTGCCGGGCCAGGAGTGCCTGAGGAGAAGGTCGATCGTCTCCGACGCGACTCCGCTCACCGTCACGCCGATCTCCTCCGCCGCGCGGCGGGCAAAGTGCTGCACCAGGACGGGAATGTCCTCGACCCGCTCCCGAAGCGGTGGCGTCCGGATGGGGACCACGTTCAGGCGATAGAACAGGTCGATCCGGAACCGGCCCGCGTCGGCTTCGGCCTTGAGATCGCGATTGGTGGTCGCGATCAGCCGGACGTCCACCCGGATCGGCTGATGCCCTCCCACCCGCTCGAACTCGTGCTCCTGGATCACGCGGAGCAGCTTGGCCTGGAGGTCGAGCCGCATCTCCGAGATCTCATCGAGCAGGAGGGTGCCGCCGTGGGCCCGCTCGAACGCGCCCGCCGAGCGCACGGTGGCGCCGGTGAAGGCCCCCTTCTCGTGGCCGAACAGGGCGCTCTCCACCAGCCCCTCGGGCATCGCGGCACAGTTGAGCGAGATGAACGGGCCGTCGTGGCGCGGGCTCTGATCGTGCACCGCCCGCGCGAACAGCTCCTTGCCCGTCCCCGATTCTCCCTCGAGCAGGACCGTGGCCTTGGTCGGAGCCACCGTCGCCACCGTCTCCATAACCCGCCGGAACTGCGGGCTCTCCCCCACCAGCGCGCGAGTGGATCGGAACCGGTTGATCTCCCGACGGAACTGCTCGTTCTCGCGCCGGAGCCGCACCACTTCCAGCGCCTGGGTGACGGCGATCTCCAGCGTCTCCGGACGGATCGGTTTGGTGAGGTAATCGATGGCCCCGGACTTGATCGAGATGACCGCGTGCTCGATGCTCGAGTAGCCGGTCATGATGATCACCGGGATCTGATACCCCTCCTTGTCCAGCACGGACAGGAGATCGAGGCCGGTAGCCTTGGGCATCCGGTAGTCGGCGATGATCAGTTCGACGGGGGTCCGGGCGATGGTCTTGAGGGCCTCCTCGACGCTGTTCGCGAGGAGGGGACGGTGCCCGATCTTGGAAAGGTGGTGCTCCAGGACGACGCCGGTGGCCGGCTCGTCGTCAACACAGAGAATGGTCGCCATGCCCCAGCTCACCCCCGGATACGGGTTCGTTCCGTGCGGACCACGGCCTTGGCGCCGGGAGCAGGGGGACCCCCGAGAACCGCGACCAACGTTCGCAACGGCTCAAGCTTTGCCTCAATCTAGCCGATACGGAAAATATTGCCACCCTTTTTCCCGACGAATGGCATGCGAATCACGAATAATCTCCTCCAGCAGCGCATCATCAGCGGCCTCCAGACCAACATGTCGACGCTGGCGCAGGTCCAGCTGCAGATGTCGAGCGGCAAGCAGTACCAGTCGATAGGCGACAACCCCGTGGTCGGCACCCAGGTCATGTACGCGGACAGCGCGCTCCGCGCGATCAATCAGTACCGCCGGAACACGACCGACGCACAGACCCGGAGCGACGCCGAAGAGTCGGTGCTCAACCAGCTCACCGACCTCTTGAGCCGGGCCAAGCAGCTCGCCACCCAGGAAGGCACCAGCACCGCCAACGCGCAGACCCACGCCGCGGCCGCCGCCGAGATACAGCAGATCCTCGACCAGGTCATTCAACTTGGCAACACCCAGGTCGGGAACCAATACCTCTTCGCCGGAACCCAGACCGGACAGCCCTTCGACGCCAGCGGCAATTACTCCGGAGACGCCGGCCAGCACCAGGCGGAGATCGGCCAGGGATACCTCATCACCACCAACCACAACGGCAAGGAGCTGCTCGTCGACAGCGGCGTGTTGAGCGGTCTCCAGGGCCTGCTCACCCAGCTCCAAAGCGGCACCACCGCGGGCATTGCCGGGAGCCTGAACGGACTCGACAGCGCCTTCACCAACGTCCAGACCATGCTCTCCACCACCGGGGCACGGTCCAATGCCTTTACCTCGGCGCTTCAGAACGATGATGCGCTGCAGACCACCCTGCAACAGACGGAGTCCAACCTGCAGGATACCGACATTGCCGCAGCGAGCGTGCAGCTGGCCCAGGCCCAGACGGCCATGCAGGCCGCTCTGCTCTCCGCCAGCCGGATGCTGAGCCTCAGTCTCGCGGACTACCTGAAGTGACCGCCACTGCCAAGCCGTTCGCCGGCGCGCTCCGCGTCGCGTCGCGCCTGTTCGGGCCGCTCGAGATCGCTCCCGAGGCCTGCTACACGATGCCGGAAGGGATGCTCGGCTTCGCCGGAGAACGGCGCTTTGTGCTGCTTCCGGCCGCCAAGAGCGGGGTCTTCTGGATGCAGTCCGTGGACGATGGCGCGCTCATCTTCCTGGTGGTGGACCCGTTCGAGTTCGTTCCCGGCTACGATGTGGATCTGCCGGACGTGCCCGAGGAACGGCGCGAGGCCACGCTGGTTCTCACGATCGTCACGCTGCCCCGCGAAAAAGGCGATCCCTGCACCACGAACCTCCAGGCGCCGCTGGTCTTCGACGTGGTACAGCGTGCCGCCGGGCAGATAGTGCTGCAGGACCCACGCTACCACACCCGGCATTCCATCGACCTGAAGAGCCGTCTCGGCTAGCCGGACGGGGCGATCAGCGCGCCGCGGCGCCGGCCATGGTCTGAGCCAGCGCCTCGCTCACGCTCGCGATGAACCGCCCCCAGTCCTCCCCATCCGCCGTGAAGACCCGAACGGTCGGATACCAGACCGGTGCTGACCCGCTCGACGCTGCCCACCGCCAGTCGGGGCTCGCGGAGCGCAGCAGCCACACGGGAACACCGAGGCCGCCGGCCAGGTGCGCCGTGAGGTTCTCCGTGGTGATCAATAGATCCAGCTGCTGAAGCAGGGAGGCCGCGTCGGTCAGGTCATGAATCAACGGGGAGAGGTCGTGCACCTCGTGCGCTTCTGGCACCTGCGCCAGCTCGGCCTGGAGCCCGCTCGCCTCGAAGCTGTACCACGACGCTTCCGACCCGGCGAAGAGCGGCGCGAGCCGCCGCAGCCGCGAGGCATCCCCTTCCCCTCCCGACGGCCCGGCCCAGGCCAACCCGATCCGCGGCCCGCGCCGAGAGTCGGCGGGCAGGACGGGGACCTTCCCCGACCAGCTCTGCGTGGGCAGGTACGGTAGAGTATTCGGCACCGTCTCGAGCCGCGTGCCCAGAATGCCGGGCAGACTCTCGAGCGGAACCTGGTAGTCGAATGGCGGGAGGTCATCGCCGGGAGCCAGAACCTGCGACGGAGCCGGCATCGCCTCGAGCAGCCGGGCCAGGGCCGGCTGGCATTCGAGAATCACCCGGGCTCCGCGCTCGGCGACGAGCGGCAGGAAGCGCGCGAACTGCAGCGTATCGCCCGGCTCCGCTTCGGCATGGACGAGAATGGAACGGCCCGCGAGGTCTTCCCCCTGCCAGCGGGGCGCGCCGAACTCGCGGACCGTCCGGCGGAGCGCCGGGACCATCCAGCGCCATTCGTAGTCCCGCCAGCCGGCTTCGTAGTCGCCCGCGCTGAGCAGCGCGAGCGCCCGGTGCCAGTGCGCTTCCGCGAACGCCGGATCGATCGCCAGGGCCCGGTCGTAGGCGGCCACCGCGTCCCCGAACTGTCCCTGCTCGGCGGCCGCCCGGCCCAGCAGATACCACGAGGTCGGAGGAGTGGGGTCGAGCTCGAGCGCGCGCCGCACCGCGAGCATCGCCTCCGGCGACCGCCCCAGCCGGAGCAGTGCGCCACCCAGGCTGGCATGGGCCTCCGCCCAATCGGCCCGGAAGGTGAGCGCGGCGCGGTAGCTCGCCACCGCCTCCACCGGACGGTGCAGCTCGCCGAACAGGGCGGCGAGGTTGTAATGCGCATCGGCGTAATCGGGCCGAACCGCGATCGCCTGCCGGTACGCCGAAAGTGCCTGTCCCGGGTAGCCCAGGGCCTGACAGACCTTACCCATATAATTGTGGGCTTCCGGGCGGTCCGGATCGAGCGCCAGCGCGGCCTGAAGGGCATCGGTGGCTTCCAGTTGCTGGCCGGCCTCCGAAAGGGTGATACCCAGGTCGCAATAGGCGGCGAGGAATTGGGGCGACAGGCTCACCGCGCGGCGCAGGCTCTCGATAGCCTCGGCCCGCCGACCCAGGGCCCGCAGGCTCTGGCCCCGCCGATAGTGGGCCGCGGCCAGGTCCGGGCGCGCCTGAATGGCCGCATCGAACTCGACCAGCGCCCCCTCGGCGTCTCCCTGCTCCGACAGCACGAGCCCCAGGTTGAGGCGCGTCTCGGCGAGATCCGCGGCTCGGGACAGCGCCTCCCGATACGCGCGAATCGCTTCTTCGGGGCGGCCCAGGTCCCAGAGCGCGTTGCCGAGGTTGCTCCAGGCCAGCGGACTCAGCGGCGCCAGGGCGATCGCCTGCCGGTAGGCGCCCAACGCATCATCGGGCCGGCCCAGCGCCCGAAGGATGTTTCCCCGGCTGTTGTGCGCCTCCGCGAAGCCGGGAAGCCGGGCCAACGCCCGGTCCACCAACTCTAGCGCCTCCACGCCGCGACCGGCCTGGTGCGCCAGTACGCCCGCCAGATGCAGCGCGTCCGGATGACCGGGGTCGAGCAGCAGGGCTTCGCGGTACAACGGCTGAGCCTCGTCGAGCCTCCCCACCCGATGGAGTTCGACGGCGCTGCGAAGCACGGTGATGACCTTGTCCACCTGGTTGGCTTCGCTCAGGACGCTCGGCATTCGGTTCCCTCCGGCCGCTCCGCGGTTGGCGGAATGGCGAGGCCCGAAAAGCAAGCCGAGGGCCACGCCGGGGGGATCGCCCTAAGCCGTTTCGATTCGGTCTCTTAGCATCTGCGACAGGGCTGGGCCGCGGCCTATCGAACGCCGCAGAGCTGGCTGGCCCGGCAGGAACCGCCTATCCGGTTTTCCGCACCCGGCACGAACCTCCCCTTGGCCCTCAAGTTCGGTTCCGCGATGGCCGATAGCTCCTCCAGCGGCCACTCAGGGCCGCCTCGTCGCAGGACGGAGCAGGGACGCTCCGGAAAGTGCAGGTTCGGGAGAATCCCCACATGAGCACCCGCATTGCCACCAACACCACGTCGTACGCAGCCTATCTCGCCCTGACGAACAATCAGGAGATGATGGACGCGTCGATCCAGAAGCTCTCCACCGGCTTCCGGATCAACAAGGCGAGCGACGACGCCGCTGGCGCCGCCATCTCCGACCAGCTGACGGCCAGCGCAGCGTCGCTCCAGGCGGCGCAGCGGAATGCCTCGCAGGCCGCGTCGGTGCTGCAGATCGCCGACGGCGGCGTGCAGACCATCGCCAGCATTCTCGACCGGATGAAGGAGCTGGCCACCGAGGCAGCTTCCGACAGCTCTGGCACCACCGGCCGCGCGAACCTGAACGCGGAGTACCAGCAGCTGGTGCAGGAAATCGACCAGATTTCGCAGACCACGCAGTATCAGGGCTCCAACCTGCTCGATGGTACCTACAGCGGCACCTTCCTGGTCAGCTCCAGCGGTCAGTACGCGACCAACGACACGATCACCCTGAGCGGCGCGGGCCTGAATATGGCGTCCGCGACCCTTCTCGGTGCCGCGGCGGGCGACCTGACCACCTTGGCCAACGCCCAGGGCGAGTTGACCAAGATCGATACCGCGATCACCAACGTTGGCACCGCGATCGGTACCATCGGCGCCGCGGAGAGCCGGATTCAGTACGCGACGACCAACGTCGGTTCGACGTTCCAGAACGTCCAGTCGGCCAATTCGGTCATCAAGGACACCGACATGGCCTATGAGATGACGCAGTTCACGAAGTATCAGATCCTGTCCCAGGCCAGCACCGCGATGCTGGCGCAGGCGAATCAGGCCCCGCAGTCGATTCTGAAGCTGATCTCGGGCTGATCGCGCTAGTCCGGTGAGTCCGGGTCCCGACACGGGGCCCGGACCTCGCCACTTCTACAACGGACGCACGAATGACCACGCCAATCAGCAGTTCGTCCCTCACGTCGTCCGCTTCCACGCCGACCAGCTCGATCGCCGGCGTGATCTCTGGCGTCCAGTATACCGACCTCGTCAACGCCATCATCGCCGCCGACGAGGCGCCCGCCAACGCGATGCGGCAGCAGGCCAGCGACCTCCAGGCGCAGCAAACCGCGCTCGCCACCTACAAGGGCCTCCTGCAGACGCTGCAGGACGCCGCGCAGTCCCTGCAGGACGGGACGGCGTTTCAGACCATGTCCGCGACCCCGACCGTCACCGCCGGTGCCACCGCCATAGCCTCCGCGACCGCGAGCGCCTTCGCGGCGGCGGGATCGTACCAGATCCAGGTGAGCGCGCTGGCGCAGCAGCAGAAGATCGGCAGCTCCGCCCAGACCAGCAGCAGCGCCTCGCTCGGTCTCGCCGGCACCTTCACGCTCAACGGTCAGACGGTCACGATCGTCTCCACCGATACTTTGAGCAACATCGCCGACAAGATCAACGCGGCGGACAGCGGCGCCGCCCCGAGCGGCGTCTCGGCGACGGTCATCGCCGCCGGGACCAGCCAGGCGCGCCTGGTGCTCACCAGCGACCAGTCCGGAAGCGCGGGGATGACCCTCGCCGATACCTCCGGCACGGTCCTACAGACCCTCGGTATACTCTCGGCCCCGACCACGATCAGTGCGACCGCAATCCTGCAGCAGGGCCAGGACGCGCAGTACTCGGTGGACGGCATCAGCCTCACCAGCAACTCCAACTCGATCACCAACGCCATCCAGGGCGTAACCCTGAACCTCACCCAGGCCGCCCCAGGTTCGATCACGACCATCACCGTCGCTCGTTCGGAGAGCGACGCGGAAGCCGCCGTGCAGTCGTTCGTGGACGCCTACAACGGCGTGGTGCAGTTCATTCAGCAGCAGAACACCGCGCCCGCCAGCAGCACATCATCCTCGAGCACTACGACCCCGGCCTCGCCGCCGCCTCTGTACAACGATTCGCTCACCCGGCTGCTCCGCGCTGCGCTGCCCACGGTGCTGTTGACCCCCGTGGCCGGAGCGGCGGCGAACCTCTCCACCGCCGGCCTGGCCGGGCTCTCGCTCGATCAGACGGGAAAGCTGTCGCTGAACTCGACGGCGTTCAGCTCCGCCTTCACGACCCAGTTCACGAACCTGGCCACCCTGTTCGAGCAGGGCGGCAGCGCCAGCTCGCCCTCCACCACGTACGTGGCCTCGGGGCAGTCCACCCCCGCGGGGACCTACGCGGTCAACATCACGCAGGTGGCCACGCAGGCGCAGGTGACCGGCTCGGGGCTGGGAGGGACCTACGCCGACGACGGCACCGCGGACACGATGACGATCACCGACACCGCCCTCGGCAAGTCGGCAAGCATCTCGCTCACCAACGGGATGACCTCCACGGCCATCGCGAGCGCGCTCAACAGTGCATTCACGACCAACGGCCTGGGCCTCGTCGCCACCGATGTCGGCGGCGAAATCCGGATCACCCAGAACGAGTATGGGAGCGCCCCCGGGTTCACCGTGGCGTACACCGCGGGCGGAACGCTGGGGAACGTCCCCATCGCCGCGGGCACCTACGCCAACGGCCTCGACGTGGCGGGCACAATCAACGGGGAGGCGGCCACCGGCACGGGACAAGTGCTCACCGCCAACAGCGGTACCACCGCCCAGGGCCTCTCGGTCAGCTACAACGGGAGCGCCACCGGCGACGCGGGCACCGTCACCGTGTCCCTGGGCGTCGGCTCGGTCCTGCAGCGGATGCTGTCCACCTACACTCAAGCCAACACCGGCGCGATCGACACCCGCAACTCCGCGATCTCCGATCGCATTGCCTCCCTCACCGCCCGGGCCAACGCTCTCGACGAACAGCTGGCGGTACGGAAGCAGATGCTCCTCACCGAATACGCGAATATGGAAGTCACTCTCGGGAAGCTGCAGGCCCAATCTCAATCCCTCGCCGCCAGCGTGGGGCTCCTGACCGCGGCCGCGACCAACAATACCTCCAGCGGCAGCAACTCCAACTCCCCGGTCGGCTGATGCGCAACTACGCTGCTCGACGCTACCAGGCCATGGACGTCGGCGCGATGTCCGGGCCCCGCCTGCTGGTCCTCGTGTACTCCCAGATCGTCGCCTCCCTCAAGCGGGCGCAGGCGGCCGTCCAGTCACGCGACCACGCGGCCCGCGCCGACGCCATCTGCCGGGCGCGCGATCTCATTCACGAGCTGGCCGCGACCCTCGATCGCGACGCGGGCGGCGAGCTGGCGGACAACCTGCTTGGCCTCTACGAGTTCTTCGTGCGGGAGCTGACGCAGATCGACTTCCGTCCCGATGCCGCTCGACTCGCGCGGATAGTCGAGATGATTACCACTCTGCACCAGGCGTGGGCGGAGGCCGCCCGACAGTCCGAGGGTGACTCGCTGCCGGTGGCGATCAACCAGTGACCGATCTGAGCGAAGGGCTCTACCGCCAGGCGAGACTGGTGCTCGAAGGGCACCTGGCCGACCTAGAGCGATCGACCTGGCTCGTCGGCGCGCAGCGCACCGCCCTGCAGTCGGGCAACCTCGAGCTGCTGGCATCGCTCAGCACCGAGGGGGCTCATCTGGCACGCCGCCTCGAGGGAACCGCTCGGCGCCTGAACGTCCTTGAGGATCCGCTGAGAGAGGCCCGCGGTCCGCGGGCTTCGAGCATCCGCCAGCTGCTCCACCGGCTGGCCATCGAGTCCGACCGGGGACACGCGCGGGTCCGGCAATTCACCGAAGATGCCTTGGCCGCCCGGAAGGTGCTGGTGAATGAGATCCGGTCTCTCGATGGCCCTTCCAAGGTCCGGCCCGGCAGAACTTTCCGTCCACTCAGCCCGCTTCCCGCCTTTCTTGACCGGTCCGGCTGACCCGACCCCTAAACTTTTTCCGGTTCCCGACGATACCGAGAGAGTAGGTCGTGATCGTTGCTTTGGAGGGTGGCATGTCGATCCAGCCAGTTCATTCGCCCGTGGCGGAGTTTCCGGCGGCCCGCCCCGTCGTCCGACTGGGCACCCAGCCCGGCCCGGGCGCCTCGCCGACCGACCCGGGGAGCGGCGGGGCCCAGGATGAGGCGCAGCTCTCGGCGAACGCGCGGCGGGCTCTCGCCGGCCAGGCCAACACCGAATTCAAGCTGCACCTCTCCCCGAAAGTGCTCCGGGCGTTGATCAGCAAGTCGCCCCCGCCGAGCAGCGACGCGGGGCAAAGCACGGAGTGAGGAGCACGGGAGAGCGCGTGAGCGGGCCGCGACCTCAAGATTGAGGCGGCACTGCCGACAGTTTCGAGGAGAGAGGCATACGTATGGCGATTGATCCAACGAAGTCCGGAAGCGTGAACCCGACGGGTGGCGCCCGCGTCGATCAGACGGGAGCGAACCACCCCGCCGTGCCGGCCGGGCAGGCTCGCCAGACGACGCCTCCCGGCTCGGCGCCCCAGGGCGACCAGGTCCAGCTGTCACCGGAAGCGCTGGCGGCATCCAACGCCGAGGGAACCCGAAGCGCCTCCGGCCTGAGCCGGGACCGCCTGCAAGAGATCCTGCAGCGCCTGACCTCGGGCTACTACAACAGCCCCCAGGTCACAGCCCACGTGGCCCGGAAGGTCGCCGGCGAGCTGGGCGGGACATCCGGGTCGACCTGACCCTTCTGCTCACGGAGCGAGCTCCATGAAGTGCCTGGTCGTCGATGACAGCGCCACCATGCGTCGTATCGTGGTCAACGCTCTCAAGAGCATTGGCTACGATGACGTCGTGGAGGCGGCCGACGGCAACGATGCCCTGCAGAAGTGCGACGCGTCGATCGAGCTGGTGATCACCGATTGGAACATGCCGGTGATGGGCGGCCTCGAGCTGGTGAAGGGGCTCCGGGGCAAGCCCGACCATGCCAAAACTCCGATCCTGATGGTGACCACCCGGAGCGTGAAGGAAGACATCCTGCAGGCGGTGGAGGCCGGAGTGAGCAGCTATATCCTCAAGCCGTTCACGCCGCAGGTTCTCAAGGAGAAGATCGACCAGATCCTCTCTCTCGCCTCAGGCTCGGCCTGACCCCGCCCCCGCGGAGGCATCATGGATGCATCCCAGGTGCGGGACCTCGCCACCGAGCTGGAGACGACCCTCCGGCTGCTGGCGCAGCTCGTGACGGAGCTGGAAAGCCGTCGCGAGGACTGGAACAGGTCGGGCGTGGTCCGCGAGCTGGTCACCCGCCTTGCCGGCCAGCCCAACCTGGTCGAGCTGCCCGCGATCCTGCTCCGGGCCCACGCCGAGATCACCGAAGTCCTCGGCGGCATCCGGCTGACGCGCGAGGCCATCGAGTGCAACGCGATCGAACGGATCCGCGACACCAAGGACCAGATCTCCGACGTCGCCAGCACCACAGAGTCGGCGACGCTGGAACTGATGAACGGCCTCGACCGTTCCCTCGAGCTCATCAACAGCCTCGAGTCCCAGGCCCATGGCGCCGCTCCCGCCGAGGGGTACCAGGAGCTCCGCTCCCAGCTGAGCGCGCTGTACAATCACCTCCAGTTCCAGGACATCACCACCCAGCAGCTGCAGGGGGTGGCGCAGTCGCTGCTCGACGTCGAGCGGCGGGTGGCCGCGGTGGCCGCGCTGTTCGACCGTGCCTTCCACGCCCAGGGCACGCTGCCGCTCGAATCAGCCTCGGGCGCCGCCTCATCGGCCCACCTCGCTTTCAATCCCGACGCCACGATGAAACGGACGCCGGCCGATCAGGCGACGGTCGACCTCGCCTTCAAGGGTGCCCGCGGTGACGCCGCAAGCCCCTGCGACGCTCGTCCCTGACGGTGCGCCCGGCCCGGAGGGACAGCTGCGGCTGGATAGCCTCCAGCAAGACAAGCTGTCCCTCATCGGGCACATGGCCTCGAGCATTGCTCACGAGCTGAGCAACCCGCTGGCCACGATCGTCGCCAGCGCCCAGTCCATTCTGTCATTCTGGCCCCGCCAGGGAGCCGCGGCCGGCCCGCCCGGGGCGAGCCGCGACGCCTGGAGCCCGCCCGCCGCCTATCAGAGTCCCGGAGTGCCGCTACGGCAGCTGCGGGAAGACCTCGAGCTGATCCTCGAAGAAGCGAGGCGCGCCGGCGAGATCGTGCATGGCCTCCTGGCCTCGGCTCGCCAGGATCCCCCCGAGTGGCGCATCTGCTCCGTCGCAGACGTGCTGCGCCGGACCGTGGGACTGTGCCGGCATCACCTGAAGCTCCACAACGTGTCGTTGCAGGCACCCTACTTCGATCCCCACGACGGATTTCCTCTCTGGAGCCGGGTCCGGGGAGACGCGAATCAGCTGCAGCAGGTCCTGCTCAACCTGATCATCAACGCACAGCAGGCGATCACCGCCTCGCGCGGCTACGGAACCGTCCGGGTCACCCTCGCCCCGCAAGGGGCGGATCGCGTCATCCTCACCGTGGAAGACGACGGGCCCGGGGTGCCCGAGGAGCAGCGCGAAACCATCTTCCGTCCCTTCTATACCACCAAGCCAGCCGGCCAGGGCACAGGGCTCGGGCTATCCATCTCGGCGGAAATCGTGCGGGCACATGGAGGAAAGATTCGCGTGGAACCACATGAACATGGCGGGGCCGTCTTCAGGATCGAGCTCCCGTCTCTGGCCGCCTCGGAGCGGACCCGCGAGCCGGCCCAGACTCCAGGACCGGACCAGGCCGCCCCCGAAGGTGGCCGGCCCGTCGTCCCGCTGGACGAGAGCCGCGGCGAGGCCCCGCGCCGCACCGTGCTGCTGGTCGACGACGAGGCCGGGGTGCGCACCAGTCTCGGACGATTTCTCGGCCGTCTCGGCTACCACGTCACGGAGGCCCCCAGTGCCGAAGCCGCGCTGGTCCTGCTCAACACCCGTGCCTACGATGCCATCATCTCGGACCTTCGCATGCCCGGGCTCTCTGGCGAGGAATTCTTTGCCCTGCTGCAACAGCAGCAGCCTCAGATGGTGCACCGCGTGATCTTCACCAGCGGCGACACCCTGCAGGAGGACACGCGCCAGTTCCTGGCTCGCTGCGGCCGCCCCTCCCTGCAGAAGCCGTTCGAAATGGCCGAGCTCATCCAGGTCCTCGGGATGGTCTGCCCACTTGGGGTGGGCGAGTCCCGCCGGGCCACGGCATAAGGTGAGCGCGGTCCAATGACGGCCCCCGAGGAGAGCGAACGGCTCCTGGCTCCGTATCCGATCCCGCCCATCGGCGGGGCCGGCACGCTGGGCATGGCCGACCGCGCGGTACTGGCGGCACTCCCCGAGGCGATCCTTCTCCTGGACCCGCTCGGCATGATTCGGGAGGCGAACCCCGCCGCCGAACGGCTGCTCGTCCGGGGCGCGGATCAGCTCCGCTCCTCACCGATCGACCGTATCGTGAGTCTTCCCGATGGAGCGGGTGCACTGCACAGCGTGCTCCGCTCCATCCGCCCCTCCAGCGCCATTCGCTGGAACGGCTGCCGCGTCCGGCTCCCCGATGGGACCGACTTCCCCTGCGACATCGCTCTTGCCCCGCTCACCGGTGCCGGGGCGCCGGCCCGCTGGGTGCTGAGCCTTCAGGATGCGGCGCGGCGCGACTTCCAGACCATGCAGCGGGGTGAGTCCGCCAAGATGGCCGCGATCGCCACCATGGCGGCGGGGATCGCCAACGACTTCAACAACGCGCTCGCCGCGATCAGCGGGAGCATCGAGGCCGCGCGCCTTCGGATCGTCTCTCAGGATCGGGTTCCGCCACGCGAGCTCCTTGAGGCCAAGGAAGCCACCCGCGGTGCGGCCCGCTTGGTCCGCAGGCTGCTCAACTTTGCCCGGCCGACCCCCGGCCTCCGCCGGCCCATTGACCCCGCCATTCTCCTCGACGAGGCGGCCCAGGTCCTGAGGCGCGATCTCGACCCCAGGATCACGCTGGTGACCCGCACCGATCACGGCAACTGGCACATTCAGGCGGATCTGGAGCAGCTCACCGATCTGCTGGTTAGCCTTGGCCATAACGCCATCGAGGCGATGTCCTCCGGCGGCGTGCTCACCCTCGCCACGGCCCGCGTGGCCGGAGGCTGGCGGGCCGGAGCACCGGAAGCGGTAGCAGGACGGGAATTCGTGCGGATCGAGGTGAGGGATACCGGCGTCGGGATCTCCGCGGCCGACCTGCCCCGGATCTTCGAGCCCTTCTTCACCACCAAGGCAGCCGGACGCGGGTCCGGGCTCGGCCTCGCGACGGCGTACGCCGTGCTGCAGCATCATGAGGGCGGCATCACCGTCGAGAGCGCGCCCGGCGCGGGATCGCTCTTCCAGGTCTATCTGCCGCGCACGGTCGAGGCGCTGGCGGCGGCCTCCAGCGCGGGAGCCCTCGAACCCGCCTCAGGGTCCGGAACGATCCTGCTGGTGGACGACGAGGCCGCGGTTCGTCGCCCGCTGCGCCAGGCCCTCGGCATCTGCGGCTACTCGGTGATCGAAGCGAGGGACGGCCTGGAAGCTCTGCGGACTCATGCCGAGCCCCGAACCGGCGTGGACCTCGTGATCCTGGACGTCAAGATGCCGGGCATGACAGGCTGGGACGTTCTCGCCGAGTTGCGTCGCCGCGACCCGCGCCTCCCCGTCATCCTGACCAGCGGCTACACGAAGGATGACAGCACCCCCCCCAATGACGTGCCGCCGCCGGACGCCTTCCTGGTCAAGCCGTATGAGCTCGCGGAGCTGACCCAGCTGGTCCACCGGCTCCTGCACCCCGGCGAAAGCGAATAGCGGGATCCCCTAGCGGCCGTTGCGTGGCTCACGATACGCGGCTACGGTTAGGCTGGACTATCGCCACGCCCCTCACGCCGCGCTGAAACATGCCGCAACCCATCACCGTCGTCGATGCGTTCACCGATAAGCCCTTCGCGGGCAACCCCGCCGCCGTCTGCATCCTGCCGGACCCGGCGCCCGAAGAGTGGATGCGGAACGTCGCCCGTGAGATGAACCTCTCCGAGACCGCCTTCCTGCACCCGGTGGCGGACGGCTTTGCCTTGCGGTGGCTCACGCCGACGGTGGAGGTCGACCTCTGCGGACACGCCACCCTCGCCGCGGCCCATGTACTCTGGCTGGATGGGCACGTCGCTCCCAGCGCCGAGGCGCGGTTTGAGACCAGGAGCGGCCTCCTCACGGCGAAGCGGGCCAACGGCCAGATCGTGCTCGACTTCCCGGCCAAGCTGGCCGTCGAGTCGGAGCCTCCCGCCGACCTGCTGCCGGCACTGGGCGTGCCGTCGGCGCGCTGGATTGGGAAGAACCAGTTCGACTACCTCGTGGAGCTCGGGAGCGAGAGCGAGGTGCGCGCCCTCACGCCCGATCACACGCGGCTCGCTACTCTCCCGGTCCGTGGCATCATAGTCACCAGCCGGGCCGATGGCGGGCGCCCGTACGACTTCGTCTCCCGCTTCTTCGCCCCCGGATCGGGAGTCCCCGAAGATCCGGTCACCGGCTCCGCGCATTGTGCTCTCGCGCCGTTCTGGTCGGCCCGGCTGGAGCGCGACGCGTTGGTCGGCTTCCAGGCCTCGGCCCGAGGCGGCACTATCTCCACCCGGTGCGCGGGCAAACGAGTCCTGCTCGGTGGCCAGGCCGTGGTCGTTCTCCGCGGAGCCCTCCAGTAGGAGTTGCTACGGGGCGGCGGCAACGGCAGTGAGGTCACCCGTCCGTCCACCGGGGCCCAGCCGCCACCCCGGCGAGAGTTTCAGTTTCCAGCCGCGGCCCCGGATCTCTCCGCCGGATGTGTCCACGGGCGCGGGCACCCGCAGCGTCGAGAAGTCGGCCGCGACCAGGGCACCTCCGGAGTCGACCTCGAGCGCACCCCATTCCGCGTTGAAGCTCCCCGTGGGGTAGATCGTGCCCTCTCCGCCGAAGGCAATCAGGGCATTCGGATTGAACGCTCTCGACAGCCGGGTCTGGCGGAGCAGAAGCACCGGCTCGTCGATCAGGCGCCGACGATAGTCCGCAAGCAGGGCGAGGTGCCGCTGTTCCCGGGCATCTTCCTCTTTGGCCACTGCCTCCCCGCCATACCGCTCGGCCGCCGCCTGGACCGTGCGAAGGCCGGGCGCGGAGTCCGACCGCACCGCCTTCGCGAGCTGCGCGAAGAACCCATCGGAGTTGAGCCGCGAGCGCCAACCCGGCACATAGTGGTCGAGCAGGAGACCGAGCGCCGGGCCGGTGCCGTAGGCCATGGACCGTATGTAGGTTGGACGGAGCTGAAACGCGTCGACGCCCTGCGCGGCTCTCGATTCCGGAAGCCTGAGGTAGTCGAGGGCAAGACGTACTCCCGTGTACTCGGCCAAGCCTTCGGCGCGCTCAAGCGATGCCTCGACCGTGTCAGCGCCGGGATAGAGCCGATACCGGTACCGGCGAAACAGAATCGCGTCTCCCACCGCGCGGTCTCGTTCCGTGCCGTCGGCGCGGAGTGCGGCGGAGAGGGCGTTCAATTCCAGTCTCAGCCAGTAGCGGCCGTTTCGCTCATCGAGATGCCTCGACAGCAGATCCTGCCCGCTGAGCCCGAGTTGCGGCTGAATCCGGTGGAAGGACTCGTGCAGCAGCAGGCCAAGACGGAGGTAGCGGTCCTCGGGAAGCGGCAGGAGTACCATCGCCCACCGGGCACCTCCCCAGTCCAGTGCGAAGTTCGCGGTGGGGACACCCTCTGGAAGCTGCCCTTCCCACACCCCATTGACCAACCCGAAGCCTTCGACACTGGGTCGCTCGGTGGCCACGGCCAGTCTCGTATCGGGATCGACAAGCAGTAGAGGTCCGCACAGGGAGCGACCCCAGAGCCGCCCGCCGTCGGCCTGGCATGCGGCCTGAAAGTCATGGATTCCGCTCACCACGGCCGCGGAATCCGGAATCGCCTGCGCCCGGCTCACTCTCGCGCCTGCCAAGCTCACCGTCAGGCCAAGCGCCTGCCTCCAGCACACCTTCCAAGACCTCATCTTCCCTCCGTGATGGGCCCTGACTACGACGGTCGTCGTAGCCGGGCGAATGGTCTCAGAGCGACTGGCAGGCCGTTACGGACCCCGCCGGCTGGCGGTAGCATATATAAGGATGCGCATCTACCTCTCCGTGGACATGGAGGGCATTACCGGGGTGGTCCACGAGGACCAGACCAACCCCGTCGACCCCCGCTGCGCGGGAGAGTACGCCCGGTTCCGTCGGTTAATGACCGCCGAGGCCAATGCGGCAGTCGAGGGGGCGGTGGCGGGCGGGGCCACCCGGATCCTGGTGAATGACAGCCACTGGACGATGCGTAACCTGCTGGCCGAGGAGCTCCATCCGGCCGCGGAGCTGCTCTCGGGAGGGCCCAAGACCTGGTCGATGATGGAAGGGATCTCGGAGGGATGGGACGCGGCGATTCTCATCGGATACCATGCAAAGGCCGGCACGGCCAACGCGATCCTGGATCACACCTACACCGACCGCATCCTGGACGTCCGGCTGAATGGGCAGTCGGTTGGCGAGCTGGGCATCAATGCCGCGCTGGCCGGGAGCTTCGGGGTGCCGATCGCGCTGGTCTCGGGAGACCAGGCGCTCGCGAGAGAAGCACAGGATCTGTTGGGCGGCGCTGTCCGAACGGTCGCGGTCAAGGAGGCCGTGAGCCGGCACGCTGCGCGCTCCGTCGCACCTGAGCGGGCCTGTGCCTTGATTCGCGAGGCGGCGCGGGACGTGGTGACCCATCGCGCCTTCCCTCCCCCATTCCGCCTCGGGTCCCCCGTTCGCCTGGAGGTCGATTTCGCCGCCACAGTCCATGCAGATCTCGCGGCGATGGCTCCCGGGTTCCAACGTCCCGGCGCCCGGACCCTGGGATTCCAGCACGACGATCCGCGAGAGGTGTTTCGTGCCTTTCGAACGATGTTCAACCTCGCTGCGGGGTCCTGACCACACCCGCCCGCTGGCCTCGGAACGGGCCGGGCCGTAGCTTCACCGCATGATTCGCGTCGCGGCCGTCCAGGTCGCCCCGGTCTTTCTCGACCTCGCAAAGTCCCTCGATCGGCTCGAGGAATGGACCGCCAAGGCGGCCGCTACGGGCGCACGCCTCGTGGTCTTCGGAGAGACCTGGCTCCCCGGCTATCCCGCCTGGCTGGACAGTTGCCCTGAGGCCGCCCTCTGGGCCCATCCCGGCGCCAAGGCGCTGTACACACGCCTGACCCAGAACGCCGTCGAGATCCCCGGGGCGGCCTTCGACCGCCTGGCGCGGATCGCCCGCGAAGCCGGCGTCGTGCTCGCGGTGGGCGCGCACGAGCGCGCCGGTCGCTCGCTCTACTGCAGCCTCCTCGTGCTGGGCCCCGACGGCACTCTGCTCAACCGGCACCGCAAGTTGAAGCCGACGTACGGCGAGCGTCTCGTGTGGGGGGACGGCGACGCGGCCGGCCTTCGCGTGGTCGATACCCCCGTCGGTCGGGTTGGTGGCCTCGTCTGCTGGGAGCACTGGCTCCCGCTCGCGCGGCAGGCCCTGCACGACGGGCAGGAGCAGATCCATATCGCCCTGTGGCCGGGAGTGCAGGAGATGCACCAGGTCGCTTCGCGGCACTACGCCTTCGAAGGACGCTGCTTCGTGATCGCGGCGGGGAGCCTGCTCCGCCGCGCGGACATGCCGACCGAGCTCCCGGTAGCCTCAAAGTATGACGGACCCCCCGAACAGCTGATGATCCCAGGGGGCAGCGCCATCATCGGCCCCAACGGGAAGTACCTGGCGGGCCCGGTCTACGAGACCGAGGCGATCGTCTCGGCGGATCTCGATCTCGACCTGATCACCGGAGAATCGCTCACCCTCGACGTGAGCGGCCACTACAGCCGCCCCGACCTGTTCGAATTCAAGGTACGGACCACGGCATGAGGCGCTGGCCGCTGGCGGTGCTCCTCGCCGCCACAGCGTGCGCCCACCCATCCCTCCCGCCTGGGCCCAGCCCGCAAGGCATCGCTCAGCTCGAGCGCACCTTCCAGACGCTCCGCTACTGGGATGATCAGCGCCGCCTGATGGATTCGCGGGGCGGCGACTCGACTTTCCATCCGGCCACAGTTGCCGTCGCCGAGAGCCTGACCACAAGCCGCCGGCGCACCGCGCTCGCCTTCGAGTCGGTGGCCGGCCAGCCTCTCGACGCGGACGATTCGGCCGCGCTCCACGCGATGCGTGAGGCCTGGCGCGGCGGATTGTCGGGAGACTCCACGGCCGGCGACTCGACCGCCGATCACGGACCGGCGAAGGTGCTGGCCGACAGCCTGATCGACCGGTACGGACGCGCGGCCGAGCTCATCGTCGTCGACGGAGACACCCTCAACCGACTCGCGATCCTGGGGAAGCTCGGTACTACCGGTGATCGGGAGCGGCGCGAACGCCTGTTTCGCGCGCTGGAGCCCGTCTGGCAGAGCGTCAACGGAGACGACGCCCCCGACAGCCCCTTCCGGCGGCTCGTTTCCCTGCGCCTTGCCGCCTGGGCGGATCGGTCATCGCCGGTCGATGCGAAGGGGCCGGCCTTCGGGCTCCAATCGGCCGAACTCGAGACCTGGCTCGTCCTGGCGCTCAAGCGCTGGCGCGCCACCATGCCCGACACCCTGCTCGAGCCCTGGGATTGGTACTATCTGACCGGGCTGATGAGTCGGCGCCTCTCCCGCAGAGCTCCCACCGTCGCCGACATCCGGCGCGTGAACGACGGCTATTACCGCGCCATGGGTGCCGACCCGACCCGGCTCCGGATTCACTACGATCTCGATCCCCGGCCCGGCAAGTACCCGGTGGCCTTCACCGACTTCGGCGTTCGCAACCGCATCATCGACGGCCGCCGCGTCGCCGGCGACCCGTGGGTGTTCGCGAGCTATCAGAGCGGCGGGATCGACAACCTTGCCGAGCTCCTGCACGAAAGCGGTCACGCCATTGACATCGCGGCGATCTGGACCCGGCCGGCCTATCTCGATTGGCCTGACAACGACACCTTCACCGAGGCCATCGCGGACCTGCCAGCCATGGAGCTGTACGAGCCCGGCTGGCAACAGCGGTTCCTCGGCGACAGCGTGCCGCTCGCCACCGCATTGCGGGCCAAGTATGCGGGCATCGTCTTCGACATGGCGTGGGCGCTGTTCGAGATCCGTCTTTATCACGCGCCCGGGCAGGATCCCAACCTCGTCTGGACGTCCATCACGCGCGACTACCTGGGGATTCGCCCGCACCCCGAGTGGTCGTGGTGGGCGATGCGCGGGCAGCTCCTCGATGGGCCGGGTTACCTCGTGAACTACGCACTGGGCGCTTATCTGGTCGCGGATCTCCGGGCCGCCATCACAAGAGCCCGAGGCGCCCAAGCCTGGGTCGATCCGGGGATGTACGCCTGGCTCTCGGCCCATCTCTACCGCTTCGGCGCCGCGCGGCCCTCCCGGACTGTCCTCGAGTCTTTGCTGGGCCGCCCCCTGCGCCCCGACGCCCTCCTCAAGGACCTGGCCCGAGTCGCCCCATGATCCGAATGCCGTTCGGCAGCTCCGACGACGCGGAGCGGGGACAGTTCCTCAAGTTCCTGGGGCAGTTTGGCGCGCCGGCCACCGTGCTGCTCGTGATCGGCGAGACGTTGGCACTCGGCCACGGCATGATCGGGCCGGTGGCCTACGTGGTCCTCCTCCTGCTTACCATTCCTGCGATCGTCCTCTTCTCCGGCTTCGCCTATGGCCTGATGCATCGGGCAGCCACCGGGATCGCGCAGACGATGCTCGGCGCGGGGAACCTCCCGCGCGAGCCCGAGCATTCCGATTGCGAGTCACTGGTCGCGCGTGGATTCTACCGGGAGGCGGTCCAGGCCTTTCAAGCCCGCATCGCGACCGCGCCGGACGACAACCTGGCCCGCATCAAGCTCGCCGAAGTCCATCGGCTGCATCTGGCGGAGCCGGAGGAGGCGGAACGCCTGTATCTCGAGGTCCGCCGGCACAACCCCAACCCGCGTCACGAGTTTCTCGCCTCCAACCTGTTGATCGAGAACTATCGGAGCGCGGGGCGCCGGGACCGGCTGATGGTCGAGCTGGCCCGCTTTGCGGACCGGTATCGAGGGACTCGCGCGGGGCGGGACGCGGCGCGGTTGGTACGGGAGATGAAAGAGGAGATGCAGAGGTAGCCGTTGGCTACCAGCCGTCAGCCTTCAGCCGTCAGCCGTCAGGGTGCCGACGCCCTGCCGCACTCACCCTGTGCGCTGTACGCTGAACGCTCTACGCTACCCTAAGCCCTCCGCAGCCGAAAGAACTCGACCTCCGGTGGGCACAGGAACCGGGCCCGGATATCGGCCGTTCCGATCCCGCGACTCACATACAGTGGCGCGAAGGTATCGCGGTACCAGCCGGCCACGAAGCGACCGCTCCCAGTCGGAGTCACCGCTGGGAATGGCGGCAGGCGGATCTGGCCACCGTGGGTGTGCCCCGCGAGCAGGAGGGCCGGCCTCGGGATCGCCTGGCCTACCAATTCGTCCGCGTATCCGGGCGCGTGAAACCCCCAGATCGCGACCGCGTCCTCTGAAACGCCGCTCAGCGCCTTGAGTGGATCGGGATCCCCCGAGCGGGGGTCATCGAGCCCCACCAGGGCAAGCCGCGCGCCACCGATGGTCAGCACCAGCGATTCGTTGAGCAGAAAACTGGCACCTGCCGCCCGGCAGGTCCGGTCCATCATGGTGGGAGTGATGCCCACGGCGTGCTCCCAGTTTCCGAGCGTGGCCACCGTGGCGAGCCGCCCCCGGCAGGCCTCGATCATCGACTGGACCGCGTCCAGTTGGTCGGGGCTCTCCGCCAGATCGCCCGTGAACAGCACGACGTCGGGCCGCTCCGATCCGACCAGCGTCATCAGGTGGCGCGCGGCCGGATGCAGCCCGTCGTAGAGGTGGGTGTCGGTGACGTGGGCGACCGAGAGCCCCTCCAGTCCAGACGGAAGGCCGGGGATAGCCACCTCCGCCCGAGTCGGAACCACGCGCCGGGCCTCGACCAGGAAGCCATCGGCCGTGGCGGAGCCGAGCGACAGGACGATACCGCCCGTGGCGGTGAGGAATCCTCGCCGAGACAGCCCCTGCCCTTCCTGGCCTGATGTAGCTTTCCCGCTCATCTCGCTCGGATGCGTTGGCGTCATGAGTCTCTGGTTCCGTCTGTTCCGGGTCCTGCTCCGCGCACTCCGCTACCGCTCCGGTACGTTCGATCCGCTGGGGGAGGCGCGCCTGACCTTCCGCGTGCTTCCCACCGACCTGGACTTGAATCTTCACATGAACAACGCAAGGTACCTGGCGCTGATGGACCTGGGCCGCGTGGATCTCCTGAACCGCATGGGGCTGATCCGTCTCGCCTTCCGCGGCCGCTGGTTCCCCGTCCTCGGCGCGGTTGCCCTCCGCTTCCACCGGCCGCTGCAACTCTGGGACCAGTTGCAACTCGCCACCCGCATCACCGGCTGGGACGAGAAATGGTTCTACCTGGAGCAACGCTTCGAGCGTGGCGGAACACCGATCGCCACGGCCCACGTCAAGGCACTGCTCCGCAGCCCTGAGGGAAGTGTTCCCACAAAGCAGGTTCTTACGAGCCTGGGGCGCTCGCTCGTTTCTCCTCCGTTGGCGGAGGCGGCTCTCCGCCTTCCGGAGTGAGCCTCGCCACCGGAATCTAAGCCCCTTCGGTTCCGACGGCCTTGCGGACCGCCCGGTCTCGCGCGGATTCATCCCGACCGGGAAGAGGACGGCGGCAGCCCCAGCAGTATCCGCCCGTGCAGCAGGCTCTGCTCGTGACCGATGAGCCAGCGGTTGGGAAAGAGATCCTGGTCCTCGAGGTCGAGACTCACCGGACGCGCGGCGCCCGGGAGATCGAACACGAAGCTGGTCACGTACGACACTCCCGGCCTGAGCTCCGTGTCGATCGGCGTTGAGGCCACGCCGAGCCGGGCCAGCCGAGCTGCGTTGTCAGCCGCGGGAGCAAGGAGCTGGTCGCCGGTCACCAGCAGTCGCACGCGGCGCGGCCCCGGGGAGAGCGGCGCCTCTCGCGGGCGCCAGCTCGCGATGGTGCGCTCATCGAATCGGGTGCGCACCGAGACCACCCACGCCGTGGAGTCGCCTCCGACGGGCCCCAGGGAATCGAGTGCCACCACGCTGTACGCCAGGTGGCAGTCGAACTCGCAGAAGTACTTTTCCGTCCCCGGGGCCAGGGTGCGCTCGGGATTGAGCAACCCCACCACCGCCAGCGCGCACAGGTAGGCTGCGAGGAGACCGGCCGCGCCCCAGCCGGCGAGGCGGGCCAGGCGGCGACGCCGCTCAACCAGCGCGTAGACCGCCACGCCCGCCAGCAGGACGAGGAGCCCCGCCGAGCCCAGGAAGGCGAGAGCCGCCAGGACCGCGGGGAGGCTCGAAGGGATCATGATCTCCCTCCTCCGGAGGCGACATCCCGGGCTTCGAGTCCGCCAAAGCGGCGCTGACGGCGATGAAATGCCGCGAGTGCGGCGGCCAGGTGGTCGCGGTCGAAGTCCGGCCAGGGGGTATCGGTGAAATACAGCTCCGCGTAGGCGCATTCCCAGAGCAGGAAATCGCTGAGCCGCTGTTCTCCGCCGGTGCGGATGAGAAGATCGACATCTGCCGCCGCCTGCTCGCTCGCACCGGCGCCAAGCAATGACGCGAAGCGCTGTCGCGTGAGGGGGCGCGGCGCCCGTTCGGCGGCGCGCAGGATCTGGTCACGGCTCGAGTAGTCGATCGCCAGGCGGAGCAGGAGGCGCCGGCCGTGGGCGGTCGCCCGCTCCGCCAGGGTGATGGCGCCACGGAGCGGCGCGGGAAGCCGGTCCCGCCGGCCGATGATCGCGAGCCGGACCCCCTCCGCGGCGCAGGGCTCGCGCTCGCTGCCCAGGTACCGGCCCAGCAGCTCGAGGAGGGACCGGACCTCCGCGGCTGGACGGCTCCAGTTGTCGGAGGAGAAGGCGTACAGGGTGAGGATGCGCACGCCCAGCTCCGGGGCGGCGCGGACGATTCGCCGCACCGCCTCCGCGCCGGCCAGGTGACCGGCTTCGCGGGGGAGGCCGCGGCCGGTGGCCCAGCGGCCATTGCCGTCGAGGATGATCGCGAGGTGGAGCGAAGAGCTTTGCATAGTAAAGTGTAAGCCCCGAAAAAAAGGGCCCTACCGCGAGGGCCGCGCCGCGCGGATCAGGGCCTCCATGTGATCGAGATACTGGCTGAGCGCTCGCCGGCCGGCCGGGGTGAGACGGTAGTCGGTCCGCGGAATCCGGCCTTCGAAGAACTTCCGGGCGGTGACATAGCCGGCTTCCTCCAGCCGGCGCGCGTGGACGCTCAGGTTCCCATCGGTCGTCTTGAGCAGCGCCTTGAGCTCCGTGAAGCTCAGGCTCTCATTGACCGCCAGGGCACTCACGATTGCCAGCCGGATCCGCTCATGAATGACCCGGTCCAGTTCCGGCGCCAGCACGGCCCCGGCCCGGCCGCCGGGCACGCCCTTGAGCACCGGGCCCCCGGCCACCGCCTGAACCGCCTTCCGCGCCGCGCTTCCCTTAGCCACCGTACCTCCGGGCAATCCAGAGACCGAACCCGATGTGAAGCCCACCGAAGCCGAGCGCCATGAGCGCCGTCCCCCAGCTCGGCGGCGCGAACAGCGCCACCGTTCCAAGGAAGAGGAAGCAGGCGCCCATGACCGGAACCACCGGGACCGAGAGCGCGCCGCCCGTCACGACCGCCGCCCCGTAGAGCAGGAGCCAGACGCCGGGCAGGGGGCCCGCGTTCCCGGTCTGGTAGAGCGCGATGGTGAGAATCCCGCCCGCCACGATCGGCGGAGCGTAGGCGAGTACGAACCGCCGCCCCGGCCGGGAGGTGATGGGGCTCTCCCCGGCGCGTGCCTTCCGGAGCATCGCCACTACGCCGATGGCAAACGCCAGCCACCCTTCCAGCAGCCACACCAGGAGCCAGCGTTCGACCGAGAGCTGCCGGCTCCCCAGCCA
>DATJVM010000055.1:0-22875 GCA_035501775.1 Gemmatimonadales bacterium
ACTCCTGCTGGCCGACCCACCCAAGACAGGGCCGCACGACCGAGGGGCCACCACCGCTATACCGGAGGAGTAGAATACGTCGACCGTAGCCTCTGGCTCACAGCGAAGCCAGAAGCGCTCCACGGGATCGGGTCAACTCCATGGAGTGGTTTGGAGTCTGCTCCTGAAAGCCGACTCCGAAGGGCCTACCTTCATCTCCCATGCAGCTGTTGCGCAGCGTGTCAGGCCATCCCTGACCCATTTCTGCGCTCTGCGGCGCACGTTCGGCAAGGACAGCTCGACGGACTCGCTCCTTCTCCCGCAACGCCGTCGCCAGCTCATTGTTGACGTGTATCAGCTCGTCCGGCAATGCCAGCTCGTCTCTCACCACCGATTCTCCCGCGAATGCGCCCAAGCCGGAACGCCAGGTGGCCGGTGGCGGCGATGCTGCTCCATGGGTGGACCGGCCAGACCTTGGACGCCATCGTCACTAGCGCATCGAGGAAGGCACCTGGGTTCGCATCACCGCGCCGCCGACCGAGGGCAAGGTGGTGCGGAACGCTGCGGGCTCAAGGTCGGGCAGCGGGTGCGGTTGGCCGCGGCCGATGCGGCACGCGGCTCATCGACTTCGTCGGGGTCCAGCGGGGTGGTCAGGCCACGAGCGCTCGATACACGACGTCGGTCGAGTGCAGCGCGGACTCGTAGCCGAAGCTCAGGCGATCCCCCTCGTGCGGCGCGTGCTCGAGCAGCCCCATGAACCCGTCGCCCGCGGGCGAGACCGCGACGCCGCGGAGCTCCTGCCCGCCCAGGCGGGCTAGAAGCGGCAGGCCGCGGAGCGCAAGCTGAACGCCCCTGACGGTGATCTTCATGGCGAAGCCGGGCACCTGGCCGGGAGCCAGGGGCTCGAAACGCGCTATGAGCCCCGCGGCGGGCTCGAGGCCGCGGGGCGTGTTGTCGGAGGTGGTCATGGGGTCCTCGGGGTCAGAGCGCCATCAGGCATAGCGTGTCGAAGTAGAACGGCATGGTCCCGGCACCGAGCTCGAGCTCGACAGCCTGGAGGTGCTCAAGGTCGGCGCCCCGGAAGGCGACGAGCGGTATGGCCACCGTCTGGAAGTGGAGTTTGGTCACGTTCACCACTTCCCCGCTCAGGCTCGACTTGGCCACCCCTTCGCGGGGGACCCACAGTTCGTGGAAGAAGGGTGGCTTGGGCGCCCGCACGCCGCGCGTGTCGAGGGCCGCCGGCCCGGCCTCGCTCGCGGCCGGCGAGGAGCCCTCCCCGGTGAAGATGCGCAGCTTCCACGGCGGGAACCTCGAGAGAATCGTGCCCGGCGCGCTCACGTCGAAGCCGGCGGTCATGCGGAAGCAAATGTGCGAGTAGGGCCTGGTGTTCCGGAGGGGCCCGGCAGGGATCTCGGTGCGGTAGACCACCTGGGCGGCAGAGCCGGGGCGCGCGTCCAAGATCCGAGTTTGGTGAGGTACGCGGGGCGCCAGCGGAATCGTGGAGTTCCCGTCCGGCCGGTTGCCGAGCTCGAACTCGACCGTCTGCGAGGAGGTGTAGGACGCCGGCCCAGCCAGTGCGTTCCGACCGGGGGGGTCCCTCTGGAACCCATCGATGAGGCAGTGGGTCGGCACCATGTACTGGATGGCCACGTCGGCGGCACTGATCCCGGCCCCGGCAGCGAGCGGGAACACCTCTCCCTTGAAGCGGGCCTCCAGCGCCTCGCCGCCAAGGGCCCACCGGAAGAAGCCGCCGATGTACTCCCTGGCCAGCGCTTTGTGGGCGTCGATGGACCGGTACTCCGTCGGCGAGGGACAGGCGGGCGGGCCGGGCGGCGTCGTCACGCCGCAGGTGGGATCGCTCGGATACGGCGATTGGTCCACCAGTCGGTGCGAGGGATCGCCGTGCTGGAAGGCGGGGCCCGGCGAGTGGCTGTTGTCCCAGGTCGTGTTGAACCGGTTGTGCGCGACGCCGCGCACGAAGATCATGGTGTCCCACCTAGTCATGCTGCGATCGTAGTGGCGGAAGCCGGTGCCGGTGCGCTCCAAACCGCCGCCCACTCCGCTGACGTCACCGTCGTGCGACCCGTACACGACCAGGAACCGCTCCACCGGCGAGGCCATGACCGGCCGGTCGCTGGGGCGCGCCGTCCCCTTGCTGTCGGTCGGCGCCAGCGCGCAAACCGCCTTGATCTGGATGGGGGTGGCAGGAGGCGCCGAGCTGGCATTCCGCCCGGCGTTGTCCAGGGCGCCCTTGACGACGCCGTCGCCGCCGCGGGAGTGCCCCAGCAGCCCCACGCGCCCCAGGTCCAGATGGCCCGCGAGCGGCGAGGCGATGCCGCCGGACTGGATCCGGCGCAGGAGGTCGAGGTAGGCCATGACCAGGTCGGCGCGGGTCTGCACCATCGCGTCGAGCGCATTGGCGGGGTTGGTGCTGATGGCGAACGACACCACGCCGCTCCGGGCCAGATCCTCCTGAAGGTACTCGTAGCCGGCATGGCTTAGGATCTCGCGCACCCACCCGTCGGCGGTCCCCGGGATCTTCTTCCAGGGGCCACGGCCGGCGGTGGCCGGCGGCGTGACGGGGGATTGCCTCACCTCCTGCACGCCATGGTTCCCAGGGAGGATCAACACCACAGGGTACGGGCCGCCCGGTGCCACGTCGGTCGGTGAGGCAGCGGTTCCGGGGTAGAAGGCCTTGGTTTTGAGGCCCATCTGGAAGTCCGCCGGCGATGCCGGGTCCGGGCGCTCGATCTCCAGCAGCGCGAGGAGGTCGATGAGAGTGAGCGGGAGGAGGCCGGGGAAGGCCTCCTTGTCCAGGCCGCGATCGGTGGTCTTCCGGGTCGGCTGCGTGAGGTACTCGAGGGTGTCGCCCTTGATCCACTCCAGGTAGTAGTTCACGTTCACCCACTCGGTGGCGGGCAGCTCCCAGGAGCGCGGCGTCGGGGTGGGGCTCGTCTCCTCCAGGCCACCGTCGAGCGCGCCGGCGTCGGGCATCCCGAGCCCGGGCCAGGGCGGCTCCTCCGCGCCAGGCGCGTCGTCGAGCCCTTGCCGAGGTGGGAGCGAAACGGGCGCAACAGCCGGAAGGATCGGCCGCGAGCGGATGACGATCTGGTTCTGTGGGACGCGTCCGCGGGAATCCACCACCCTCACGTAGGCCGGGATGCGCCCCTGCCCCGCCGGTGACCGCCACACCGCCTCGGCGTACCATCCATCGCCCGCGCCCTCCGCGTCGCCGCTCGATAGCGCGTCCGCGTCGTGGAGCTCCGGGCCGGCCACGTGCGCCACCTGGGCCCTCACCCGGAATCCTCCCCGGGCGCGGAGCAGGAGGTCTCCGGGCCGGAGGCGATCGTTGAGCCCCGACCCAGGCCAGCCGACCACGTCGTAACCGTCAATTGGGCCGAGCATCTCGTTCAGATCCCGTTCGGCCTCGGCCAGCCCCGGTGCCACCCAGGGCGTCCCGGTCCCGCTCGGCTCGTCCCATCTCGACATGGACTCGCTCCTCTCCGTTCAGCCGCCCGCCGGCGGCCCGTGGCGCGTCACGACGCAGTCGTGCAGCGCGATCTCGAGCCGGTTCAAGACGGAGATGTCGCTGGGAGCACCCAGCACCGCCAGCGCGTAGCGGACGGGCGCGGCCCCCCCTCGGTCCACCCGCACAACGGCGCCGTCGCTCAGCCGGCCGTCCCAGGTGCCGATGCCCACTTTCCCGTCGATCTGCGAGGAGGGCCGCTGGGGGCTGGCGGAAAGGAGGGCCCCACGGAGAAACGGGGTACCGAGCAGGGCGATCATCTCCGCGCTCGCGCCCGAATCGACCAGCGCGCCCTGGGCCATGAGCCCCAGTAGGCGGGTGACCTGTAGCGCCGTGCCGGCGAAGTTCGATACGCGGTGCCCGGGCATGGCCCAGCGTGGCGTGAGGAGCTGCCCGGCGCCGTCCGCCGGAAGCCAGTCGTTGCCTCGGTAATCGCCGGAGATCCAGAGGCCGACCTTCTGGACCGGGTCGAAGAACCCGGCCGAGGCGAGGACGCCGTTGATGTACGGATAGCTCAGCAGCCCGATGACCCGGCTGGCCCCCACGTCGTTGGACATCCCCAGCATGGCCTTCATCGCCTCGAGGAACTTGCCCGGCGGCCTTCCGTGCGCGCCGGCGGCGAAGATCTCGTGGTCGGCATGGGGAGGATCGTCCTGGGTGAAGCGGGCCGTGCCGTCGTCGGGCGAGAGGGTGAGAATTCGTTCCAGGGCGGGGAACCCTCGCGGCAGCCTGGGGAAGGCACGGTCGAGCTGCGGCTGCCAGGCCTTCCTCAGATCCGAGAAGACCCGGTCCACGAAGCCAGGGGCGCCCGGCGCGAGGCCTCCCTGGACCACGGAGCGGGCATGCGCGGAGACCCTGGCCCGCAGCACGAAGGCCACGTACAGCGGATACAGCTTGGCCAGGCTCCCCACGTAAAGTATATCGGTGTCGTTGTGGCCGGCGTAGGGCGGCAGTGCCGGGTCGCCGGTGAGGTCCACCACCGCGGCGCACAGGCCGCGCAGCTCGGCCGGACGTGCGGCGGCCTCTATGCAGTCGATGAAGGCCTGGTTGGTCATCTCCCGCGGCATGCTCACCGGGTGCGGGAAGGGCGAGATCACGGCGGCATCGCGGTCGTCCTCAGCCGAGTCGTCTCCGCTCAGCCAGGAGGTGCCGGCCACCGGTCGGAGCACAAGCTGGTCGGGGTCGCCGACGCGGGCGTTGTTGGCCAGCCGCCGGTAGGCGGGGGTCGGCGCCCAGCCGTCCCGGGTCCGCTCCACCGTCTCGGCGTACCATCCGTCGCCGTGGGCCTCCGTCTGGGCGCCGGGAGAAGCGCCCTCCGGGCCTTTCCGGTCGGCCGTGGTCAGCAGGGCGACCAAGGGGACCCTGCTCCGACCGGGGGCGAAGCGGACCAGGATGTCGCCCGCCTGCACCGGCTCCAGGGCGAGACCGGGCAACCCCACCACGTCATAGTCCTGCGGGTGGCCCAGCGCGGACTCGAGCTCGCGCTCGAGCTCGGCCGTCCCCGCTTCCGACCACGCCACCACCGGGCCGGCACCGGAGCTCGCCTGCGACTGGCCGCCAGCCCGCTCCCGGAACATGGTCCTCAGCGCCTCCAGCGCGGCCTCGGTGTCGAGCTGCCCGGCCCCGGTTCGCATGGGATCACCCTCCAGCCGGCGCGCGCTCCCGAGCAGGAGGAGCCGCGTCTCGGCGATGTTCAGCGGGCGCGGCGCCTCGCCCATGAGGACGGCAGCGGCGCCGGCCACATGCGGAGAGGCCATGCTGGTCCCTGACAGCTCCAGCAGGCCTCCCGAGCCCGGCTGGGCTCCGGGGGGAGTGGATCGCGCCGCCAGGATCCCGACCCCGGGCGCTACCAGGTCGGGCTTTCCGCGGCCGTCGCGGCTCGGTCCACGGCTGGAGAAGGGCGCCGGCAGGCCGGACGCCGGATCGATCGCCCCCACCACCAGCGTGCGATGACCGGTGGCGATGCTGCCGATGGTGGCGTCGTCCGTGGCCACGTCGGGGCGGAACCTCGACTGCGCGGCCGCACCACCGGGATCGCGCTCGATCCAGGCGTGCCACCGCCCGTCCACCACGTCGGCGCCGATCAGGCGCACCGTCCAGCTCCCCGCGGGCGCACCCGGCTCCAGGAAAATGTCCAGATGGTGGTCGCCGTTCAGGGGATCGCGCTCCCGGTGATAGGCGAACCCGACCACGTCGCCCGCCACCTCGACGGGGCCGCGCTGACCGAGCTCGAGCAGGACCCGGGCAAGGTCGCCCGGGGCGGCCAGCTCGACGGAGAGGCGATCGAACCCGGGGTACCAGAGCTCGAGCTCGTTGGGGGTCGGGTCGCCGGGCTCGACGATCCACTCGAGCTCCTGCCATTGGCCGGGTCCCAGCACCCCGGCAGCGTGTAGGTGCTTGCCGAAGTAGTTGCCGGCGGACTGGACGATGGCGCGTCCCGGAGCCTCCTCGAGGAACGCGTCCATCCCCCGCTCGACGCATGACCTGCCGGTATGATCGCCGGCGGTCCTGCCGAGGCTGAGGTTCACCACCAGCGGATCGCCCCCCGCCACTTCGCGGACGAAGTCGATCGCCTCGAGGATGCGAACCGAGTCGCCGAGATCGCCGTCCCCGGTCTGCAGACGCGTGGCCAGGTGCACGAAGGTCAGCTCCGCTTCCGGCGCGACACCGCGCATCGAGCCCGGAAGCCGACCGCCTCCGGCGGCGATGTCCATCACGTGCGTGCCGTGGGCGCCGGCGCGGCCCGGCCCGTAACCGAGGGCGGCGTAGGGGTCCGGCTGCCGCAAGGCGGCGTCGATGCGCTCCTGCGTGAAGATGCGCCCGTACCCCCAGCGGTTCCCGTCGCCGGGTCCGCGCTGGTCCCAGATGGCGCGCAGGCGGGTACGGCCCTCGGCGGCCAGGAGGTTGGGATGGGCGAAATCGCACCCCCAGTCGAGGAAGGCCAGCAGGCATCCCTTGCCGGCGGCGCCGGCGACGCCGCGGGAATACGGTTCGGGCTCGACCCGACCCGCTTCCGACCAGTCGTCCGCCGGACCGACCACCCGCGCCGCCTTGAGGCTGCGGATGGCCGGGTGGCGGCGCACGTCCGCCACCCGGCCCACTCGCACGCGGCCGGTGACCAGCTCCGTGCCGAAAGAGGCCACCACCCGGAAGTCCGGGGGCAGCGCGGCGCCGGCAACGACCAGCGCCACCGCCTCGATCTCGCGGTCCGAGGGCTCACGCCGGATGGCCTCTTCGAGGGCCGGATCCATGGCAGGCCATCGACCCTTAGTACCTGCGGTAAGGGCGCCGCGGGCCTCCGCGGTACTTGGTCAGGAGCAGCGCGCCGGCGCCGGCGATCGCCATGACCCCGGGGGCGACGAGCGCCCACCCGTTCGTGGGCGTCTCCTTGAGGAGATGTGGACGCATGACCTCCCGAATGATCGCCGCGCCGACGGGAGCGGCGAAAGCCACCAGCCAGAGATCGTTGCGCCGTCCGGCGGGGAAGCTGGAGAGCGCCAGGGCCATCTCGGCGGTGGCGATAGTGTAGTCGGTACTGCGGACGACCATGTCGGTTGTGGACGACAGGGCCTTGGGCTCATCGGTCGCTTCGGCCATGGTTCATTCCTTTCTTCTTGGGCGCACTGCTAGCCCTCGACGCTGCGGATGAGCGAATAGGTGCCGAGGTCGCGGAGCACATCCCGGACGGCCTCGGCCGCAACGATCAGGACCGTGTTCCGCGCGCTGCGGTTGTCGGAGCGCGCGCCGGTGCGCGATGCGCGGCGCGCGCGCATCAGGTCGGCGGAGAGCCTCCTGACGTGGCCTTGGGTCGAGGCCAGCTCGCGCCGGACCCGGCTCAGCTCCCCGAGGGTCGCGACCTTGCTCGGGAGCTGGATGTTTGCATTCCCGGCCGGCGTCCTGACCACCGCCGTCTGCACGCCGCGCAGCGGTGCCGACGGCCTCCGCGGCGGCGGCCGCTGCCAGGGCAACGCTTCCCCATCATACTCCGGCTCGTACTCCGAGTCCTCGGACTCGTCGTTCTCCCAGGGATCGGCCGCCTCGAAGGGCTCGGCCTCGTCGACCTCGTCGTACTCCCAGTCACCAGCGGATGGCATGCGGTTCCTCCTTCGTCGTGTTCACTGCTCTGGTACGACCTCCACTGTCGGCGGAGCCTGCCGTGCGAATAGGTCCGGTCGCGCCTGGAACAGGGGCAGGACGAGCTCCGCGAACGCCTGCGGGTCGACGTCGAACGTGCCCGCCCCTCCCTGGCCCCCGCAGCGCCGGCACTCGGGGTTGAGACCCCAGCAGCGACAGGCGCCCAGCGCGCGCGCCGCCCACTCGTTGTGGCGCGAGAGGAAGCGGCAGGTTCGCTGGAGGCGGGCGGTGTCCGGACGGGCGAACCCCGGTGGCGCGTCGGGCTCCGGTCCATCCTCGGGGTCGTCAGACTTGAGCCGCTGCATCAGGGCCTCCAGGAGCTGGACGCCCATCACCGCCCAGGGCGGCATAACGCCGTTCGAGGCCACGTCGGGGACTCCGGTCTCTGACATGTCGTGCCTCCCGTCCGGCTCACCGGAGCCGGGCTACCCGCTGGCTCACCAGCCAGCTGATCGCATCGTTCTCCGCCTCGCTCTCGCCACTGCCGCCCGCAGCCGGCGTCGGGGACGACGCGATGGAGCCCCCTGCCTCCGAGGACTTGGCCAGGTTTCCGACGATCGCCTGGAGCTGGGGGCTCTGCAGGAGCGCGAGGACCTGGGAGAGCGTTCCGGCCGAGCCGGCGAGCGGAGCTGTCGGCGGCGGCGTCGCCGGTGCTGGCGTCGGGGCAGGCGCGGCAGTGGGTGCCGGTGCGGGAGCCACCGCGACCGGCGCGGGCGCGCGCAGCGGAGGCGGGGGCGAGGTGGCAGGCCGGCCCTGGGGCTTGGCCGCTGCCTGCGCAACGCCCATCGCGGCGCCACCGAGCGCGCCGATGAGGGTCCCCCAGCCCGGATATACTGACGTCCCGGCCGCAGCGCCCTGCGCGGCGCCGGGAAGGGCGGCAGCAAGCCCCTGCTGGAAGTCGAAGCCCTCGGAATCGGTCCCGAACCCATCGTCACGCATACGTCCTCCCGCCGTCGCTCACCTCGGTCAGCAGCGCCACCGGGACGACCATGTTGATCCTCCTGGCCACCCGGACGATCCCGTACTCGCCGGGGCGATCGCCCGAGTCGGAGAGCCCGACCAGGATCCCGACGAGCTCCCACTCACCGTCAAGTGCGCCACGGATGCCGTCCAAATCGGGGACGAAGACGTCCCGCACCCGGAACCGCACGCGTGGTCCCGATGTGCCTCGAAGCCCGGAATCGCGGGTTGCGCTCATCGAGGGGAGGCAAAGCATCTCCGGTGCCAGCTGCGGGGGAACCGATCGCCGGGCACTTGCACGGCGGCCACCCTTCCGGTGCTGCGCGGCGGATCAGTCCCGCTCGAGCACCGGTGCCCGGTCCGGTTCGATCCGGAGCTCGCTGAGCTTCTTGTACAGGCACCGCTCGCTGATCCCGAGCACGGCCGCCAGCTTTCGCCGGGTCGTGCCCTCGCTCCCCAAGGCCCGTCCCAGGAGGCGCTGCTCGAAGCGGCGTACCACGTCGCCGAGAGCGATCCGCTCCTGGCAGATGGCCGCCCAGGCCCCCTCGATGACCGCGTCGCTGATCGGGTCAGCGCTGGGCGCATCTTCGCGCTGGGGAGGGAGATCCTCCAGCCCGAGCGTGTCGCCCGAAACCTTGGCGAAGAGCATCCGCTCCACCTCGTGCTCGAGCTGGCGCACGTTGCCGGGCCAGCGGGCCCGGGAGAGCCTGTCGGCTAGCGCCGGATCCACCGACCGGATTGGTCCGTAGAGATCCTGATGGCGCGCGGCCAAGGCCAGGATCAGAGTGGCGAAGTCGTCTCCTCGCTCGCGCAAGGGCGGGAGCCGGATCTTGATGACCTCGAGGCGATAGAGGAGGTCGGCCCGGAATGCCCCCTTCGCGACCAGCGACTCGAGTGGCGTGTTGGTGGCCACGATGGTACGCACGTCGACCCTGTGCTCTCGGTCAGACCCCACCGCCCGGACGGTCCGGCGCTGGAGCACGTCGAGGAGCTTGGGCTGGAGCGACGGCGAGAGGTCGGAGACGTCGTCCAGGAACACCGTGCCATGATCACCGGCGCGGAAGAGGCCGAGGCGGTCGTCGACCGCACCGGAGAAAGCCCCCCGTGTATGTCCGAACAGCTCGCTCTCCGCGACGGAGCCGGAGATGGCCGCGCAGGGAGCGGTGACAAAGGGGTGCCTGCAGCGCTTGGGATCGAGCCGGTGGATAGCCTCAGCCACGACCATCTTGCCCGTCCCTGACTCGCCCTCGATGAGAACCGTGGCGTCACTAACGCGCGCCACGCGCCACACCTGGTGAAGCAGCGGCTGCAGCCGGGGGGAGCGGGTGACGAAGCCGAGTTCGGCGAAGGTCCGGAACAGCTCCTCCTGTACCGGAGGAGTTTCGTTTCGCGCGTGCATCGTCTGGTCCGTGAAGGGCCGAACGCCAGGCTGCACGGCCTGTGACTTCAGGTGAGGACTATTTCGGGGCTGCGCGTCGAAGTAAAGGTTTCCTGAGTGGCGGGACAGCGCGATCCGGGGCTGACTGCCCGTACGCGTAGAGGCCAGGACCTGGCAGGGGCTGGTGCCACGAACTCGAGGAGCGGCCACGGACCTGCCGGGAAAGGCAGCGCGACTGCACCAATACGCAGCGTCCCAGGCGCTTCCGCCGCCGAAGCGGTCGCCGGTGCGCAAGCGACGAGTTGGCACCCTCGATGCTTCGGCCCGGCCTTGGAGGAATCCCCATGGCCGATCCGACGACCCTGCGCATGCGCTTTCCCTCGCAAAACCTCGGCGCCCTCATCGACACCATCGTGCTCGTCATGATGGAAAACCGCTCCTTCGACCACCTGCTCGGGTGGATGAGCCTTCCACCCTACGGGAACCGAAAGGATGTCGAGGGCCTCCGAGGCCCCATCGATCCGGCGACCGGGGAACTGACCGACCTCGCCTACCGGAACCGCGCCCGAAACCGCACCTGGCGCCCCTACACGGCCGACCGGGACGTGCCCCTGCGGGCCGATCTACCGCACGGGCGAGCCGGAACTCGGACGCAGATGCACTACGTGCTCCCGGGGTACCTGGCGGACCCGACGACGGGGGAGAAGTACGTTCGGCAGGGGTTCGCCATGGACGGTTTCGCCCAGGCGTACTTCGACGAGAACCCCTCGGTCCCCTGGGGCCTGCCCCGCTGTGATCCGATGATGATGATGCCCCCGAGCCTGGTCCCCGCCACCGCTTTCCTGGCCCGCTCGTTCATGGTGTGCGACCACTGGTTCTCGCCCATCCCCACCGACACGCACCCGAACCGGCTCATGTCCCTGTGCGGGTTCACCAAGATCGACCAGACCAGCGGCGAACCCCTGCCGCTCCCGGATCATCGGACCTTGCTCGATTGGTGCGACGACCAGAAGCTGCGCTGGCGGGTGTACCGCCAGGCGCACTCGTTCCTCACCCTCTTCACCATGCGGCGCCCCCTCGGCCTGGAGCGCGACCGCTCGCGCTGGAGGCACACCTCGCAGCTGGCTGACGACTTCAGGCGCGAATCGAAATCCACCTTCCCCCACCTGGTGATCGTCGAGCCTTCGTACAGCGACGATCCGACGGTGAAGAAGCCCAACGACAACCATCCACCCAACCCGATGGCGCCGGGAGAGGCGTTCCTCGCCGACGTCTACCGCGCCGTCACGAGCAACCCCGAGCGCTGGCAGCGCACGCTGATGATCGTGGTCTACGACGAGCACGGCGGATTCTTCGACCACGTGCCGCCATTCGCGGTCACGACCCCCAGACCCGGGTTCGAGGACGACGCCTGGAAGGACCGGAGCTCGTTCACGACCAGCGGGCCCCGGGTGCCGGCGATCGTCGTCTCGCCCCTGGTGGCCCCGGCGAGCTGCTCGAGCCTCCGTTTCGACCACACATCGGTCCTGCAGCTCCTAGCGGACTGGGCCACCCCCGGGTACGGGTACTCGGAGATCGTCGCCGCCAGGCAGGCCGAGGGCCGGATCGACCGCCTCGCGGCAGCGATCCTGGACGCCCCGCTGCAGGGGAGGGCTCCGGCCATGCCGGCCGTTCCTCCCGCCACCTCCTTCGCGACGCCGGCGCAGCGGGCCACCACCGCGGGCACGCTCGCCTTTGCCCGCCTACCGCGCGAGGCGGGCTCGAACGGAAGCGACTTGGTCGCCACGGTGGATGGCGAGGTGGAGGCGGCGCTCGGGCCGGTGGGCGCCTACGACGTGGTCGCGCTGCCGGGCAGCCCGCCACGATCTCCCCTCCGGGCCGGCGACATCCTCCTCCGTGCCAGCCCCGGCGACGGCCCGGGGCCAATGATCGCCCGGCTCACCACCGCGCTGCTCCACGCGGCTGGGGCGTTCCCACCCGGAGTAGAGGCGGAGGGCCAAGGGGACGGGTGGTATGCGGAGGCGCTGGATCGTACGCCGACCGGGTGGGCCGATGCGCCCTCTTACCGCCGAGTGGTCGACGACAGCGGGTTCGTCCTACCTGGACAGATCCTGCTGCGTCGGATCGACGGAGCAGACGGGTAGTGGTGGGCAGGCCGTCGACGCGTTCGGCGGCCAAGCTGAGCCGCCGGTGGCCCGCATCCTCAAGCGGGCCGGCCGCGAGCGGCGCGAGGAGCTGGACCGCTTGGGCTATGTGGGCGTCGATCGCACGCTCGATGCAGTCTGACGTTGCTTCGGGATTATCGGCGAGGCGGTCTCGCACGTCCCCCAGGTCGAGCCGCTGCGGAAACTACTCGCAGGCCCGTACCGCAACCAATCGCTGCGCGTCCGCCCCGATACTCGAAAGCCAGCAGCAAGATAGCCGCAAAACTCCTGCTAATCCTAATGCCGTTCACTTACCGACCCGCCGTTTGAGAGGATAGTTGCTCATCTTGATTTTCACCGCTCCTGGGTAGCGCCGCTGTGAACGCCGTGGCGGCAGCACAAAGCGAAGGACTTCGGCCCGCAGCTCACGGAGATGGCGCGGGATCGCTCCGGGCTTTGCAACGGCGCACCAGAGCCACTCGTCACGGATTAGGCGGAGAGCCATGACGAAGCTGATCTGGTTCGGTGAAACCTCGGCCTCCTCCGCGATGCGCATCATTTCGAGCCGCACCAGGTTGTAACCGAGGGCGATGCCCCAGAGCTCTTGAGCGATCCCGGCAGGGCGGCGGCTTCGGATCGCTTCTTGACGATCGAGCATCTCCGCCTTCACTTCGTCCTAGCCGAGATCGATCACCCACCCACGATGCTCCGGTAGACACAAACTTGACCCAGGCCGAACCCGCACCGATAGTGGGGTTGGCTGGCTTGCTGCGGCTCGTGGGGTGGTGGCGAGGGCGGGATGGAGGAGTCGCCCAGCGAACTGTTCCCGGAGCAGGGACCGTCTCGTGCGGCGATCCAATGCCGGGAGCCAGTGGCGGGGTGTGGCTGCCGAAAACCCATCTGGGTGCTCGAAGCGGCGGCTTGCAGTGGGGTGACGTCGACGACGACGAGGTTGCGCAGTCGGAGTCCCGTGCCTTGCTCGCAGTCGGGTGCTCCGCACATGCGAGTTCGCGAGCAAATGGGCGGTCGCCCCCCTTCGCCTCCATCACCGCGTTACGCGGCAGCGTGCTCGTAGCGATGGTGCAGCCCGCCGACCTCGGGCAGCTCTACCACCCTGCCCAGTTCCGGCCCCTGCGCCGGCCTTGGTTTTGGTGCATCGCCCGCCAGTGAAAGATGGCAGCGCGCCCGATTGTAGTACTCGAAGTAACCAGCCAGAATCCGAAGGAGATGGATCTCGCCGAGCACGACGATGTGATCCAGGCACTCCCGCCGTAGGGAGCCGATCAGTCGTTCCGCGAACGCCTTGAAGCAAGCTGTCGAGTGCACCGGATGGGGTCGGACCGCCGCGACGTTTTCCGGTGACGCATCCGTTTCACCCGGTGCGTGAGCGTGAGCGGGATCTGGTCGTCTACCGGCACAACTGGGGCGAGACCGCGCCTACTTCCACGATGAGGAAGGGCGCCTCCGATCGATTCCCGCAGCGTGGACGAGCCTGGTTGCTTCGGACCCGGTGGTGGTGCTGGGGGCTGGGCGCTCTCCCTTCCGCGTCGTGGATCTGCTCTCGCTTTCTCGATGTCGAAAATCTTGACCGGTGAAACCGGGAAATCGCAGACTGAGGATGCTGACAACCTTGGCCTGGCCGGCTAGGCGTGCCGGCCCGCGAGACTGCCGTTCGCGACGCCCACACTGAGTATCGGCAGGCCCACTATCCCGTACCGAACGAGAGCACCGACGCACGTACGGGCGTACCGCAGGGCGCGATCACGAGGGAAAGAAGGAGCCCCGTTGCGGGGCAGAACACGGGCACGCCCACCTTGTGGGCCGCGAGGACCGCCGAGTCGCGGCTCTGCGCATGGCTTGGCGGAAACGGTTCAGCGATGGTGCCCGTGATCCTTCCCCGCCTCGCGCCCCGTCCCGTGCTCGTGCGCGTGCGTGCCCTCTCTGCCGTCGGGGTATTCATGACCGTGGGTGTGTTCGTGCTAGTGCGGGTGGCTGTGCTTCGTGCCGTCCGCGTGCGTGTGCTCGTGAGAGTGCTCGTGCCCACCTTCTATCCGCAAGGGATCTGGGATTATGAAGTCCATCCGAGCCTCTGGAGTTTCGCGGAACGGTTCCCCTTCGCTTCTAGCGTTGGTCGATCAGGTCAATTAGGTTCCTCTTGAGCCTTTGCGGCGCTTCACAAGCGGATCACGATCGCAAGCGCCCCCCACCAACAACTTCTTGCCGGAGACCTGGTCCCGCGCCCTCCCGTGCCGGACGTCGCAACTCCTGCAGGCGGCGCGTAGGCGGAGGTGACGTGGGTCAAACCCCAGGGTACCGGCCGCTATCGTGACGCGGATCAACGCCGCCGTCGGCGACAGCACACGCGGCTCGTGAGGCTCGTACGCATCTGGGAAGAATGTTGGTGCAGGTGGCTTAGCGGCGACGGTTTCGAAGTATGGAAGCCCGCGTCCTCGCTCGTGCTTGAAGACAGCGTCCGCCTCCGACAGGTGAGCACCGCATTCGAGCAGCGCTTTCGGCACGAGGACCACCACGAGGGTCGCGCCTGGGACCCCGGACTCTCCGCAACTTTGTCGATTGCGTTCTGTGGGAACGAAGTGTAGTACGACTTCGGAAATCATGCTACGCGAAAATGAGGAGAGCGAATGACCACAGTGACCCGCATGCTAGTGGGAGCGATAACGGTTAGCGCGCTCGCGGCCGTCGGCTGCGGCGGCAGCGAGAGCGGGACCGCCTACGCGTCCATCAAGAACGACTTCAACGATCCCGCCATCCCAGGCTTCCAGCCACCCTGGACCATCTGCCGATCTTCCTACCTCGGAGTCGAGTTCGGGCAGATCGCGATCGGTGACACGAGTCCGGAGAAGCAGGTCGAGTCTGGGATGGACAACGTGCTGATGGTAGCAGCCTGGGCCGACCCGACCTGCGATCCATCCCACTGTTTGCCCATCGCCAGCGAGAATGCTGAGGAGATCGTACCGGGCCAACACCGGACCGTCGTCATCGGCCTCAGCAATCACGAGGGTCCTTGTCCGCCGGAGGGGGTCGCCCCCATCCCACAGGACCTCTACGATCGGATCCTGGCGCTCTGGCCGGAGTTCGGGTTCAAGCCGTACGACCAGCGTGCGGAGAACCCGCAGTGCCTCCCGTAGCACGGGGCATCCGCACGGCACTGGCGATCGGACTGGTGCTGGGCGTGGTCTCTGCGAGCGGGTGTGACATGGTTTACCCACAAGTCGTGGTCACTAACGAGATCTCGGCCCATGTCCTTATCCGGGATCCGTCCTTCAACGGCTGCGTGTGGAACGTGACGCTAGCGTACGGCGATGTCACTGCTCCCGATAGGTGTCTCCCCGGGACCGACCACGTTCACTTCCAGAAGCTCGATCTCGATCAGGAGGCTAGCGCTGCCGGAACACCCGTCTGGTTCAACTACCAGACGATCTCGGTCAAGTCGGCTGGGTACGGCAGCTTCCACACCTTCGAAGTGACGAGCGACGACCTGGAACAGGACTTCTCGGTTCCCGGGCCCTACGGCCACTAGCCCGAACCTGCATGACTCTTGGCATCATCGCCTCGATCCTTCTCGCGGCTGGCCCCGGATCGCAGGCAGGCGCGCCAACAGATGCGGCGTCGGCGCCGCTTGCCCCTCGCGATACCGCGGACGGTACCTCTTCACCAGCGGCAAAGGAAACCTCGGACAGCACGCCTCCCCCTGCAAACGCTGAAGTGCTGCTCGACGAGATCGTGGTCCCCGTAGAGCGGCCGATCTCTAAGGATGCCACCGAGGACTCGACCGAGATCGCCGGGGATCGGCTTCGTGAGAGCACACGCACGTCCACGTTCCAGGCGGTCGCTCAGGAGGATGCCGGTGTGTACGTGCCTGCGGGAACCGTGGCGTTGCACGGGGTCTCCAACGGCGCGACTGGGGGCATCCGCATCCGCGGCCTCGGCGGCAGCCCCAACACACAGGTCTTGGTGATCGAGGACGGTGTCCCCGACTACCAGGGCATCTTCGGGCATCCCATCGCAGATTCTTACATCCCGACGCTCATCGACCAGGTGCTGATCGTGAAGGGTGGGGATTCCACGCTCTACGGGACGAACGCTCTGGCCGGCGCGCTCGTCATCCGGAGCCGCTGGCGCACGAGCGATGGTCTGGAGTTGCTGGCAGACAGCGCCGCCGGGAGCTACTCGACGCTCCGGGAACAGGGGGCGTTGCTGGCCCGCTCGGGTCGCTGGGATCTCGCCGGTGGTGTCCTCTTCCTCGACACGGAGGGCCACCGCGACGGCGCTGGCGGCTCCGAAGCTATCGGGATGGGCGCCGTGCGGTACCGCTTCAATCTCGAGCTGAGCCTCACCATCTGGAACAAGGTGGCCCACCTCGAGGGCAACGACCCTGGACCGGTCACGCATCCCACCACCGATCACTGGTATGATGTCTGGCGCGACACCGCGTCTCTCCAGCTCTCCTTCTCGCGAGGCGCAACCCGGGTAGCCGTGACGCCGTATCTCAACACCGGCGTGCACCACCTCTATGACGGCTTTCACTCGAACGACTACGTGGGTGGAATCATCGCGGAGGGGGAGACGCGGCTTACGTCCTCCCTGCATCTCCTCGGTGGGCTCGCCCTCGAAGGGGTAGGCGGCCGCGTGGAGAACCAGATCACCGGGGAGACGCCGGAAGTGCGCAGCACTTGGAATTACTCCGTGTACGGGCAGGCCACCTGGCAACCTCTTTCGCAACTGACCGTGGTTGCCGGCGCGAGGGAGATCGCGAGCTCGACCTATGGCTGGATCCCGCTCTACAAGGCCGGAGCCCGCTGGGACTTCCTTCCCAGCGCATATGTGCGCGCCGGCGTGACGAAGAACTTCCGCCAGCCGACCATCCGTGAGCTATACCTGCCTTACCCAACGGCCAATCCCGACCTGAAGCCGGAGCGGGCCCTCAACGCCGACGTGGGTGTCGGCTTCGAGTCCCGTCACCTCTCGGTGGACGTCTCCGGCTACAGGACAGAGGCCTCACAGCTCATCAAGTACTTCGGGGTGTTCCCGGCGGCGGAGGTGGTCAACATCGATCGCCTCGTCATCTGGGGGACCGAGGCAACGCTATCCGTGAATGCGTTGGGACCGTTCTCCGCGTACGCCTCGGGAGACTGGCAAGATGTGGGGCGGTTCACTCGACAGAACCCCGATGGGCGAGTGACCTTTGGTCTCGACGCAACACACGCCGAAGGGGAGGACCTCGTCGGCATCAGTGCGGACGGCGAGTGGACCCACGGGCTCTTCATGTCTGACTACGGCCGCGACCGGATCCCTGACGTTTTCGTCGTGAACATGGCAGCACGCTACAGGCACTCGTTCACGTCGCGGGGACTCGCGATCGAGCCCTATCTCCTCGCGCGCAACGTCTTCGATCGCCAGTACGCATACGTTGCCGGCTATATAATGCCAGGATTCAACGTTCTCCTCGGGCTTCGCCTTGAAGTCTGAGGAGCTCCGGGCGTTCTACCGCACCCCGCCTCGGACCAACGGGGGGCTTCCCCCTTCATTTCGAGGCCGTGCCCGCTGGTGGCCGGCACGAGTTTCCCGAAGCGAACACCATGCGTGCTGATCAGTTCGTCCCCCATGACCAAGACGTCCCTCGCTCGGCCTCGCAGGACCAGTACCTCAAGGCAGTTGTGCACGTCCAAGTGGACGTGCAACGCCGACACGACCGCCTTGTGGTTCTCGTGTTGGATGTTCGCGAGCTTCTGCAGCAGGCTCAAGAATTGTGGTCGTACGCCAGGACACTACGACGCCCCGCTCCTCCTGGCCGGTCGATTCGGACCACCGCGCTGGACGGGGAGTCGTTGATGAGGGCACGAACCGCATCCGAGCGGTTGGCGTATCCCTTGGCTAGGATGGGCCCATCGAACTGCTTGAGGAGACCGTCCTTGAGGGAGATCCCAACGCGTTCCAGCATAAGCCCTTCGCTGTCGCTCGCAACGTAGCCGCGGCTGGCTCGACACACAGTTCCGGTTCCGGAAGGCCTGAGTACTTCCTCCCATGGTAGTATGACAATGCTTTGATTCGTGCTACGGGAGGTTCCATGGTTTCGGATCGCCCCTCGAGGGAGCTCGCCCTGTGCGGACTCTTCGGAGCGGCGGCCCTGGTGCTGCCGTTCCTGTTCCACCTCGTGCACTTGGGGAGCCTCTTCCTGCCGATGTACCTGCCGCTCGTAACCCTCGCCTTGCTGGTGCGACCGGCGCCCGCCGCCGTGACAGCGGTGGTCACCCCGCTACTCTCTACGGCGCTCACGGGGATGCCCCCCTTCTGGCCGCCCATCTCCGTCCTGATGGCGATCGAGCTCGGAGTCATGGCGGCGCTCCTCTCCGCGCTGCGGCAGCGTTGGCCCCGGGGAAACGTCTTGCTCGTCCTTGTGCCGGTCCTCGTTCTCGGGCGCCTCCTATCGGTCGGACTCGTATACGCGGCGGCGCGAGCGATGACGCTGCCGGCCCCCTTCCTGGCCAGCGTCTCGTTTCTGAGCGGCTGGCCAGGCGTCGTCCTCATGCTCGTCGCGGTTCCCGGCATCGTGCGTCTCGCCGACGGTCATCACGCCGCCCCACTGCCGAGCCGGGAGCGAGGGCACATGAGCCCCTCGAATCCGCGCAGCGCGTTCTTTGACGAGGTCGCCCTCCAGTGGGACGGGTGGCATGACCTCCCCGCACTCGAAGCGGAGCTCGCGGCTGGCCTCGCGGAGTTGGGAGTCTCGAGTGGCGAGACCGTGGTCGACGTGGGCTGCGGCACCGGTAACCTGGTAAAGGCCTTGCTCCGCGTCGTCGGCGAGAAGGGCCATGTGGTCGCGCTCGATATCTCGCCCGGCATGCTGCGAGCGGCGCGAGGGAAGAACCCTGACGAACGCGTCTCATGGCATCTGGCCGACGCGGTGGCGCTCCCCCTCGAGGACGGTGGCGCGGATCGACTCTTCTATCTCTGCGTCTGGCCGCACCTCGAGGCGCCCCGCGAGGCCATCGACGCGGCCTGGCGAGCGCTCCGGGCAGGCGGTCACCTGCACGTCTGGCACCTCATGAACCGGGAACGGGTGAACGAGGTCCACGCTTCGGGCGGCGAGGCGATCCGGCGCGACCGCCTGCCACCGGCTATCGAGACCGCGCAGCGCCTCAAGGAGCGCGGTTTCGAGCTCACGCAGGTCGTGGATGACGAGCGTCGCTACCTAGTGTCGGCGATGAAGCGGCTCGATCGATGACCCCGTCCTGGCACGCAGTCTGGGGAGGGGCTCGCGGCGTCGTGGTCCTGCTCTCCCCGCGAACGCGGCTCCTGACCGCGTTCGCGGCTCTTCTGGCATGCCTCCTCGCTCCGGTCACCACTGCCAGGGGCGCAGGGGTCGCTGGTGCGACTTGCGGCGCATGGCTGCTCTGCTGCTGGCCCCCAGCGAGGATCGTCCGTGGCGCCATTCTTCTCTCTCTGATCCTCTTCCTGCCCTATCTGCCCCTTGCGTTCCTCGGGCATGACACGTCCCGCGAGTCTCTGGACCTTGCGTGGTCGCTCCTCGCCCGAGGAAGTAGCGCGCTCCTCGTCTCGCTCTCGTCGGCATCCACGCTGTCCGCCAGCGACTTTCGCGAGGCGGTGCTCGGCCTTCCTATACCCAAGCTGGTGAGGGACATCGTGGTGCAGGTCCTTCATCAGGCCGCAGGGCTCGCCGGAGAAACTAGGCGGATCGCACAGGCGATGGCCGTCCGGGGGGCTTCGGAACGGCGCTCCTCCTCATGGAAAGTGCTCCGAGCGCTCCCACAGTCATGGCTGCCGCGGGTCGTGGAGAGGGCCGAGCGGGTTGGCCTCGCCATGGAGCTCAGGGGCTACTGCGAAGCAAACATTACGTTCCTCGCCGAGCGTCGAGGGAGCTTCCGCGACTTTCTGGCGCTCGGCCTCGCGGCTACAGCCGTGGCCGTCGCGGTTGTCACACGATGGGCAAGATGACCTCGGCGGCGATCGAGTTCAAGCATGCGACCGTCCGTCATCACGCTGGCGGCGCACCAGCCATCCACGACGTCTCCTTTCGCGTGAACGAGGGAGAACGAGTGGCCCTCGTGGGAGCCAACGGTTCAGGGAAGACGACTCTTCTTCTGAGCGCCGTGGGGCTGCTGGAGCATGAGGGGGAGATTGAGGTCTGCGGGTTTCGCCTCACGCCGGCCACCTTGAGCCTCGTTCGGAGCAAGGTGGGCTTCGTCTTCAACGTGCCCGAAGATCAGCTGCTCTTCCCGCATGTCATCGAGGACGTGGCGTTCTCGCTCCACCGCGCCGGCGTTCCCGGGAGGACAAGCTCCGAAGCTGCGCTTCGCTTGCTTCGCGAGCTCGGTATTGATGACCTTGCACGGGAACCCGTGCACCACCTCTCGCATGGACAGAAGCAGCTGGTGGCGCTCGCAGGCGCCCTGGTGGCCGAACCGCCCCTCCTTCTTCTCGACGAGCCCTCCTCGGGACTTGACCCCCTCGGACGCCGTCATCTCGCCAAACTCTTGCAGCGCGACGGAACGGCCGTCCTGCTCGCGACACACGACCTAGAGTTCGCGGAGCGAGTCTGCTCTCGCTTCGTGATGCTCGACCACGGCCGCCTGGTCGAGCGGGTGAGCTCTGGTAGCGATATTCTGGCGCGTTGGGGCGGCGATTAGGCCACAGCACGAAGGCCCCTCTCCCCCCATCGAGCACTGCATCGCCCGTTCAACGCTCGCCGCTGACCGGAGGCGGCTCGGGCCCCCTTCCCCTACTGCCCAGCTCGGCCACCCTCGGGGGTCCCTGGGGAGGTCTAGCGTGAGTGCTTGCGAATGAACGTGGAGAGGCTCTCTGCCCTGATGCGGATGGCGTTCGTGGAGACTCGAACGTGCTCGAGCGCCCCCCGGGCGCACAGCCCGTACACGGTCGCGGTGGACGTCAGGAGCCGAGCGGCCGCCTCCTTGACCGTCAGGAGCTGGTCCGCATCCTGAGTCACACCGCCTTGCATTACGGGTGCATTAACTTTCGAGCGAAAACCGACCAAGTGCAGCATGAGCATGGGCCGTGCCGAGTCCAGATTCCCGCCTCCTTGCGAAGACTTGCAAAACTCGGCTGATGTTGGCTGACAGCCTTGTCGGACTTGGGGTACAAGCTGCGGGAGTCACTCTACGGGCCGAACCGGGATCCGCAGTGTGTGGCCAAGCCTGACGTGCGGGATCGTCCCCTTCGCGATGCCGCTGTAGACGGTCGCGCGGTTGACGCTGAGCGCGTTGGCGACCTCTCGGACAGTAAGTGGAATGATGCGGCCGATCTCGACGTCAGCCTGCCGTACCAAGGGCGTACCAAGCCGGCGGCGAAAACGAGCATTCCCCACCAAAGCGTCGCCAACTCGCGCCCCCTTCTCTCGTATCATTCCAAGAGCTTGCGAAGCGCGGCGAGCCATTACTCGCCTGGAAGCATGGACTGTCACGCCGGAGGCCAGGGGTTCGAGTCCCCTACACCCCGCCATCCATGAGGCCGGAATCGCTCCCGAATCGGGAGGGGTCCCGGCCTTGTCGTTACCGGCGCGGCCCCCGTGCAGCAAGGGTGCAGCAAACGGGACCGGATCCGCGCCTGCCGCGACCCGAACCGGCTCCTCGGCCGGCGCGACCTCAGCCAGCCCGAAGGCGAGGCGGTCAACCTCGGCGCGCAGGTCGCCGGGGGCGAGGTGCCCGTAGACCTCGGTTGTGATCTTCGGGTCCGAGTGCCGCAAGATCCGCTGCACCGCGGCCGGGTTCACGCCGGCCATCATGAGCAGGCTGGCCGTCGCATGGCGCTTATCCCGCGCGCGGGATAATGGCGGAGGTCGTGGAAGCGGATGTGCCGGACCTTGCCGGTCGGCCAGAGCTTGAACCCGCACCTCGGGCAGGGGCGGATCTCGGCGTCCGAGCGCTCCTCCGAGTAGCGGCAGGTCTTCCTGCGGCACGTGTGCGTGTACCCGGTGACGATGCCGGCGCGCTTCAGGGCTCGGCGAAGCACGTCCTCCGGCTGCCAAGTCTTGGTCCGCATGCTGCCGTCCGGATCGGGGAAGAGCCAAGGGCCGCGCGAGGCTTCGAGCGCAAACCGGATGAAGGGGAGGAACTCGGAGGGGATGGGGATCACCCGCTGCCTCTTGCTCTTGGGGAAGGGCCGGCCGTAGGACCGGCGGACGAAGAGGAGCCCGCGGGCGACGTCCACGTCGTCCTGGCGGAGGCCGCACAGCTCGCCCTTGCGGAGCCCGGTGAAGACCGCGGCGGCGAAGACGAGCCGCTGCTGTCGGTCCAGCGCCGCGAAGAACGGGAACACCTCCTCGGGCGCGAGGATGTTCACCACCGCTTCGGGGACCCGACGCGTCTCCACGTCCTCGGCCGTTCTCGACGTCGAGAACGCTGAACGCTCCCCTCGCCGTCAGACGGGGTTCACCGCCCCCGCTCGCCCATCCGATGGCGCACGCGCGATCGCGCGTCGGAGCTCCCCGATGTCGGGAGGCTTGGAGATGTGGGCATCGAAGCCCGCGGCGGCGGCGCGGCCTCGATCCTCCGGGAGCGAGTAGCCGGTCAGCGCGATGAGCAACACCCCGGTGAGCGCAGGATCGCCCCGCAGCGTGCGGGCGACCTCGTATCCGTTCATTCCCGGCAGCCCGATGTCGCAGAGCACGACTTCGGGTCGCAGCGCGCGGGCCCGGAGTATCCCTTGCGGACCGTCGTGCGCGACCTCCACCGTGTGCCCCTCCAGCCTGAGGACGT
>DATJVM010000056.1:0-9983 GCA_035501775.1 Gemmatimonadales bacterium
CACCGCACGCTGTAGACTCCTCCTCGAACTCCTACACCATCAACCACACGGTCCTGGTCCTTGCGTTCACCAGAGACGACCTGGCGCACCTCGCCTACCCCACGGGCATCCGCGTGGACGACTGGGCCCGGGACCTTGCTCTCCTCGCGAAGGATGGCTGACCGTGCGCCTTCCCACCTTGCTCCTCGCCGCGCTCTGCGCCCTTCCCCTGGCGTGCAAGCCCGCCGGCGCGAGCGGCTTCAACCCCGACGGACTCGCTGGACCGAGGATCGACCCGCCCCTCCCCAAGCCGGACTTCGCGCTTCCCGCCACCGACGGGAAACCCTTCGACTTTCGTAAGGAGACCGAGGGCTACGTCACGCTGCTCTTCTTCGGGTACACCCATTGCCCCGACGTCTGTCCAGTCCAGATGGCCAATGTTTCAGCGGCGCTTTCTACACTGAGCCCCGAAATCAACAACGCCGTCAAGGTCGTCTTTGTTACTACCGACCCGGAGCGGGATACGCCGCCAGTCCTCCGCGCCTGGCTGAACAAGTTCGACCCGCAGTTCATTGGCCTGATCGGCGACAGCGCGACGGTCGCAAGAACGAGCCATGCCCTGCATATGCCCCCACCTGAGCGTGAGGCCTTGCCGGACGGAAGCGGGTACGGCATCGGGCACGCGGCCTTCGTGGTTGCCTTTACGCGGGACAACCTCGCCCATGTGGTCTACCCGTTCGGTATCAGACAGGCGGACTGGGCCAGGGACCTGAAGATCCTCACGAGGGCACCCTGACCGTCCAGTGGTGGTGCTCCGCGACCGGACAGCCCTGGACCTGGACCTGGCGGGCCTACCCCGGGGTCTGGCTGTTCGTGGCCGCGCTGGGAGTCTGGTACGGCCGTACCGTGAGGCGGATGGGGCGGTGGTCGCACACCCTCTGGTTCCTTCTGGCGCTGCTGTCGATGTGGATCGCTCTCGATTGGCCGGTTGGGGCGCTTGGGGCGGGCTATCTCGCGAGCTTCCACGCGATCTCTTACGTGCTGCTCGCCCTCATTGCCCCGCCGTGTCTGATTCTGTCCGTCCCGGAGTCCGTGGTCCGGCCGGCGCTTGCCCGTCCATACTGGGGTCCGGTCCTCCGCTACGCGGGCCGTTGGTGGCTTGGCCTCAGCGTGTTCGATGGGGTGGTTCTCCTCACGCACGTTCCCGCCGTGGTTGATTCGCTCATGGTATCCCAGGTAGGCGCCCTGGTCATCGACCTGAGCTGGGTGGTTGGAGGCGTGCTCCTCTGGTGGCCCGTCATGGCGCCAGCTCCGGAGGTCGCAACCTTGAACCGCCCGATGAAACTGGCCTATCTCTTCGTCTCCACCCTCGCGCCCATCATCCCCTCAGCCTTCCTCACCTTCGCACCGTATCCCCTATACGCCACCTACGAGCTCGCCCCACGCATTTTCAGCCGACTCACGGCACAGCAGGATCAGCAGGTCGCCGGCCTGATCATGAAGATCATAGGCGACCTCCCCGTGTGGGCCGGCTTCGGGGTGATCTTCTTCCGTTGGGCGCGCGAGGGGGAACTGCATCCGCCGCCCTCCTACCCCGGGGTGGTGACGCGCGCCACTGGCAACAGCTGAGGGGCGCGCTCGGCTCGTCTTAACGAGTGGGATTGGAGCCCGGGCCGGGTGTCGGTCGCTTCCAACCCGGCAGGTAGGGGGCCGCCGGACCGCCACCCCGTCGAGCCAGATCGAGATGGGGTGCGACCAGATCGGCGAGCTGCTGCGCCAGATTGATGTCCTCGCCGGAGAAGCGGGAGCCCAATCGGCATGTCAGGGCCATGGCGCCGAAGGTCCTTCCACCCGAGCGAAGCGGCACCACCAGCACCGCGGGTGAGCCACTCCCTTCCTCGGCCCTGCTCAGGAAGGGAACCTCGTCCCGCACCACCAGCGCTACACCGGTGCCTTCGATCGGCTCCTGAGGAAGATCGGCGAGAGGAGTAGTCGCGCCCGGCTTTACGACCGCGACGCGATGTTCATCCATCAGCCGCACCGCGAACTCGACGTCGCTCACCGGCAACAGTCGCATCGCCTCCTCAACCACCATCCTGCTCCCCTCTCCGAGGAAGGCCATGGAGGCCAGGACCTCGGTGGCCCGGGAGAGGTAGTTCGGCCCCGAACGCAGATCGTCGAGCTGCGCCCGCAGCATGTCGCATTGCCAAGCCGTGACCAGTCCCTCGATACGAGGTGCCAAGAGCGCGGCGACACGATCGAGCAGCATGCTGTCCTGCGGGCTGTAGAAGCCGGGCCCCCCACTCCCCAGCAGGAAGTAACCCACCATTCGCTCCACCACTCGTAGCGTGACCCCCACTACGCTGCGAGGAGGACCTTCCGGCCCCCGCACCGTGATGAACTCGGGCATCAGCGTCTCGGGAGCGGAGAGCGTGTCGTCGATCAGGACCCAGTCCTTCGACTCGAAGAGCCGGCCCGCGTCGAGTGCCGCCTTGGGGAGGATGAGGCTGGCCTCCGACCAGAGAGGACCGTGGCCGTGAAGACCCAGGCGGTAGCAATTCTCGTCGGCGGCGTCGGAGATGAGTAACTCGTACGAATCGTGAGGCAAGACCGGCTGCAGGGCAAACGACAGTGCAAGCATCAGGTCGCGCGGTGTGCCCGCCCCGCCGATCGCATCAGACAAAGTCTCCAGCAGGTCGCCCCTGCGAGCCCGGTCCCGGACCCGCTCTGTCGCCGCTCCTGCCAGGGCCGCGCTCACTGCGGACTCTCCCGGATGCTCCTCGGCCGCCCCCGCTCGGGTCACCCGCGCCAGCATCGGCGCCAGCACGTCCGCCGCCGTCTCAACCAGCGCTTCGGCCCGGATCCCGTAGAGGTGCGGAGTGAAGGAAGCAAGCAGGAACAACCCCACGTCCTGCCCCCCGTGACGGATCGGCCGAAGCACCACCGAACCGTACCCCGCCCGCCGGATCCGATTCTCCAGTTCGTCCAGGAGATTCTGGCGGGCAATCGGCTCCGCCCGGGGCACCTCCAGATTGTCCTCGCGAAGCGCTTCCGGCTCGAGCAGCAGGGGCTCGCCGTCCGGCGCATAGATCCAGATTGCGAACAGGTCCGCCGGTATCTCAGCACGGACCGTGTCTGCGATGGCCTCGTACCACGCCTTGAGGACGTCCATGTCCTCGAGGCGCGTACGCGGGTGGAGCAGCGGAATCAATTCACGGAACTCGGCTTGGCTCAAGGCCATACGAGCCAAGGCGCAGGGTCCGTGCCCGCTGGGGTCCTGCGGCAGCATATACCCCCTCCCCCTACTTTACTACCCCCCACCCCTATGCTAGATTGGCCACGTTCACCGGATGTGCAGGCAACCCGATCTAACTTCCTAAGACTATGCAAGACATCACACTAGCCATCTCAGGCATGAGCTGCGGACACTGCCTTCACGCGGTCAATCGCGCCCTCACCGGGCTCGATGGGGTCGAGGTCAAGTCGGTCCAGATGGGGCGGGCCGACCTGCGAGTGCGGGACGGCAACAGCACCGACCTCGCAACGGCGGCGATCGGCCGCGCCGGCTATCGGGTCGAGTCCGTTCAGAACGATTGAGTTCTCCCGCGGCGCAGAGGCGGAGGAGCATATGTCCACCGGAACGATCGAAGCAACCGAAGCACAGGGGCGGGTCTCTCTGGGCATTTCCGGAATGACTTGCGCCGCCTGCAGTGCGAGAGTGCAGCGGGCGTTGGAGCACGCGCCGGGTGTCTCGAACGCCAACGTCAATCTCATGACAGCAGAGGCCACGGTGACTTTCGACCCCGCTCAGACCGATGCCAGGGCATTGGTCGCGGCCGTCGAGCACACCGGGTACGGGGCGAAGGTCCTCGAGGCCGACCGCTCGATCGAGGACGAACTGAAGGCCGAGGACACCGAGCGCGAGACCGAGATCACTACCCTCCAGACCAAGCTGGCCACCAGCCTGGTGGGCGCGGTCCTCACCATGATCCTCTCCATTCCCCTGTCCCACGGTATGCCATCGGGGCCGGGGCTCGATCCGGCGGCTCGACTGATGCTCCCGGTCAGCCGCTGGTTCGCGGCGCTCGCACCATGGCTGTATCACGCCCCGCCATCGCTGCTGCGATGGGCCCTGCTGGCGATCACCGCGCCGGTCCTCGCCTGGCCCGGCCGTCAATTCTACACTCGAGCGTGGGTGGCAGTCCGCCATCGCACCGCGGACATGAACACGCTCATCGCCGTTGGGACGGGGGCCGCGTTTCTCTTCAGCCTCACGACCACGCTCCTGAGTCCCTGGCTCCAGAGCCGCGGCCTCCCCGCAGACGTGTACTACGAGGCCGTCACCTGGATCATCGCGCTGATTCTCCTCGGAAACCTGCTGGAGGCAAGGGCCAAGGGCCGCACTTCCGGTGCGGTGCGCCGGTTGCTTGGCCTCCGGCCTGCCATTGCGCGAGTACGTCGGAACGGCCGTGACATCGAGATTCCACTCGGCGCGGTTCGAGTGGGTGACGAGCTGCTGGTGCGTCCCGGGGAGCGGATTCCAACCGATGCAACCGTGATCGACGGCCGGAGCGCCGTCGACGAGGCCATGCTCACCGGCGAACCCGTGCCGGTTGCCAAAGCACCGGGAGACGCCGTGGTCGGCGGCACAATAAACGGCTTGGGTGCGCTTCGCATCAAAGCTACGCGCGTCGGCCGCGATACGGTGTTGGCCCGCATCGTCCGGTTGGTGCGCGAAGCCCAGGGCGGTAAGGCGCCCGTTCAGCGCCTCGCGGATCGAGTCGCGGCTGTCTTTGTCCCTGTAGTCCTCCTCGTCGCCCTCGCCACCTTCCTGATCTGGCTCGCTGTCGGACCACAGCCCTCTGCCGTCCGGGGCTTGATCGCCGCGGTCACGGTGCTGATTATCGCCTGCCCGTGCGCCATGGGTCTCGCAGTACCTACCGCCGTCATGGTGGCTACCGGGCGAGGCGCGGAGCTTGGCGTGCTGGTGAGAGGCGGGCCTGCACTGGAGCGGGCTGGCCAGGTGGATACGGTCGTTCTCGACAAGACCGGAACAGTTACAGAGGGCCGTCCAAACGTCACGGCAGTACGCCCTGAGGGCGAGGCCGCGGAGATCCTCCAGATGGCCGCTTCTCTGGAGGCCCAGAGCGAGCATCCCCTGGGTGCGGCCATCCTGCAGGCGGCCAGGCAGCGTCGTCTCGATCTCAGTCCGGTCACAGCCTTCGAGGCGATCCCCGGGCGCGGGATCACCGGCGTGATTGGGGCCCGGACGGTTCTGGTGGGAGGGAAACGCTTCCTCGAGTCCCGGGGGGTCGACTTGACCGGGCTTGCAGAGGACGCGGATCGCCTGCTCACTGATGGTGCGTCGCTCGTGTTTGTGGCGATAGACCACGCCTCAACCGGTGTCATCGCCATAACGGACCCCGTTCGGGCCACCAGCTCCGCCGCGGTCGCCAGCCTCAAGGCCCGGGGCCTGACCGTGGTGATGCTCACTGGCGATGGCCCGAGGGCGGCGGAACGGGTCGGGAAGGAAGTGGGTGTCGACCGCGTAGTCGCCGAAATGCTGCCGGATCAGAAACTCGATGAAGTGCGCCGACTGCAGGCGGAGGGTCGGGTGGTCGCCATGGTCGGCGACGGCCTCAACGATGCGCCAGCCCTCGCCCAGGCCGATCTCGGGGTCGCGATGGGCACCGGAACCGACATCGCCGTCGAAACCGGACAGGTCACGCTCATCCGCGGCGACCTGAGTGGGGTCGTGATCGCCATCGACCTGAGCCGGGCGGCCATGCGCATCATCCGCCAGAACCTGTTCTGGGCTTTCGTCTATAACGTGATCGGCATCCCCATCGCCGCCGGGGCGCTGTACCCCTTCTTCGGCTTTCGCATTTCGCCGGCGTTCGCCGCGGCGGCGATGGCCATGAGCAGTGTAAGCGTGGTCAGCAACAGTCTCCGGCTACGCCACGCGACCGCCCGAGCTTGATAAGGAGAAGCCCCATGTCCGAGCCGGTTCAAACCGCCCCGTGCGCCTGTGGCGGCTCTCAGGGAGAGCGCCACGCGACTGCCGTTGATCCCGAGATCAAGGCGGGTGTCCTCGTAAGGCTCCGTCGGATCGAGGGCCAGGTACGCGGTCTGCAGAAGATGGTCGAGGAGGAACGCTATTGCACGGACATCATCACTCAGGTCGCGTCGGTCCAGGAGGCGCTTCGTGGCGTGGGCCGCGAGCTTTTACGCAACCACCTCAAGCACTGCGCCACTGCGGCCATCCGTGCCAACGACGCCGCGGCTGCGGAAGCTGTGTACGATGAGCTGGTCGAGCTGCTATTTCGCGGCGCGCGCTGAGAACGCGGTCACCCGCTGGCGGCGGCCGCTCGCTCGTCGCGGGCGGCAAGGGCCCGACCGTATTCCTCCACTAGCCGTCCCATCATCGCCTCGCGGCGCCGGTAGAGGCGCTTGAGCGGCCGGCGTGCGTGCCGGGCAAGCGCATAGCTCGTGAGGAGAGGGAGTGCCACGGAGTTGTCCAGATAGACCACCACCGTCCCCGGCAGCTGATCCGGGTCGATCTTCCCCCAGCTGACGGCCTCGTTCGGCGTGGCCCCGGACAGCCCGCCCGTGTCAGGCCGAGCATCGGTCATCTGCAGAAAGAAGTCGTGCCCGCGTTCATCGATGCCGAGCACCTCCTGGATCTGGGGCTCGGTCTGGAGCAGGAAGTTCTTGGGACTTCCCCCTCCCACGATGAATGCCGCGCTCTTGCCGCCGCTGCGCTTGGCCTCCAACACGATTGCGGCCGTCTCGTTGACGTCCGCGCTGACGTCGAACCGCAGCTTGCTGCCTGCCAGCGCCTGCTCCGCCACATTCATGCCGATGGAGCTGTCGCCGGGAGAGCTGGTATAGATCGGAACGTCCAATTCGTGCGCGGCCGACAGCACCGAGCGGCGGCTCAACCCCAACGCTTGTTCGCGCTCGCGCAGGTAGCCGCCAAGGAGGTGGTGATACTCTGCCGAACTCATCGGCCGCTGAAACTCCGGGCGCGCTGAAGCCTCCCGGACGAAGGCATCAGTGGAGAGGAGTACCGAGTAGTCGAAGAAGATATCGTAGATCCGGACGACGCCTTTGTCGCGAAGCTCGACATCGTCCACCGCGTGGCTCCCCTGATGGAGGGCGAGCCCGAGAGCGAAATGAGCGTCGTGGTACAGGTTTGCTCCCGTCGAAATGAGCCAGTCCACGAAGCCCGCCTCCATGAGCGGAATCAGGCAACTCATTCCCAGCCCGGCCGGGGTCATTGCCCCGGTAAGGCTCATCCCTACGGTCGTCTCGGAGGCGAGCATCCGTTGGGTGAAGAGGAGGCATCCCTCTCGAAGGCGCCCCGCGTTATAGGCCAGGAAGGTGTTGTCGACCAGCTCAGCGGCAGTCTCGGTGCCAAGAATCGCCGGCGGATCGATGCGGCGGCCACGGAGGTACGCCTCGCTCGGGCGCGTCACCGGTCCGCTCCTTCTCCATCGTTCGTCGCACCGTGCGCCTTGGCGTACTGGATGATGTGAAGTACCTCACGGGGATCGTCGGTCACCGAAACGAGCTTGAGGTCCTCAAGGTCGACCTTGCCCTCATGCGCCATGGGCTGCTTGAGCCAGGCCAGCAGGCCGTCCCAGTAGGACTTCCCGACCAGCACCACCGGGAAGCTCTTCATCTTGCCCGTCTGGATCAGTGTCAGCGCCTCAAACAGCTCATCGAGCGTGCCGAACCCGCCGGGGAAGACGACGAACGCCATGGAGTACTTCGCGAACATCATCTTCCGCACGAAAAAGAACCGGAAATACATGCTGCGCCGCACGTAAGGGTTCGTCCCCTGTTCGTGCGGCAGCTCGATGTTGCATCCGATGGAAACGCCCTCCCCCTCCACCGCACCACGGTTGGCCGCCTCCATGATTCCGGGCCCACCGCCTGTGATGATCGGGAAGCCAGCCTCGGCGAGCAGTCGCGCCGTGTCCACCGCGATCTGGTAGTGTGGGTCCGCGCTGGTCGTCCGCGCGGACCCGAAGAAGCAGACCGCGTCCTGGATGTCACCCAGCTTTTCGAACCCTTCGACAAACTCTCCCATGATGCGGAGCACGCGCCATGGATCCGTCTTGCGAAGAGCGTCGGGCCGCTCGGGGACCGCCACGCTCTCAAGCAGCTGCTCATCGGCTGTGGGGCCCCTGGGGCGGCCACTGTGCCGGAGTGGGGCCGGCGAGGAATTACTCACGAGTCAATTGCTCCACGAGCTGTCGGTGATCCTCGGGCAGGTTGTAGAAATAGGGCGATACCCGCACGTGCCCCAGGCGGGCGTCGACGATGAACCCACACTCGGCAAGTCGAGCCACATCGCTCCGAGCGTCCCGGCGGGGAATCATCACGATGCCGCTTCGCTGTTCCGACCGATCGGCAACCCGAGGCCGAAGTCCATGCGCACAACTCAAGGCGATGAGATCCTCCGCCAGCGTACGGGTGGTCCGCTCGATGGCGGCCACTCCGATCTCCTCGATCAAGGACAGGCCGGCGAGCTGGGCATGGATGGCGGCCATGGACGGCGTGCCAAGATCGAAACGCCGCGCATCCGCCGCGCGCTCCAAGGTATGCGAATCAAACCGGAATGGAGCCGCATGTCCGAACCACCCCGCCACCCCGGGCGTGAGCACCGAGTGGAGTTCCGGCCGCACGTACAAGAACGCGATCCCCGAACCGCCCAGCAGCCACTTGAGACCGCCACCACAATAGAAGTCGACGCCCAGAGCCCCGACGTCCACGCAGACCTGGCCCGCTGCCTGATAGCCATCGGCCAGGAGGAGCGCGCCCTGGGCATGGGTGATCGCCGCCAGGGCGGCAAGATCCTGAATCGCGCCGCTGGTGTAGAAGACGTGACTGGTGGCCACCAGCGCCGTTCGCTCGTCGATTGCCTCGGCGAGGCGCTCCAGTGGAACGGTCGTGGCATCGGGGCTTTCGACGATGACCACCTCCACCCCGGTCGCGGTCTTCGCCAGCCATTGATAGGCGACGGTGGGGAAGTCCAGACTGGTCGTGACCACCTTTGGACGGCTCCCGTAGTCGAGGGCGGAACCCACCGCCGAGAGCGCGGACGATACGGAGGCGTGCAGGGACACACTGGTCGGCTCCGCCCCGATGACGCGCGCGTAGCCCTGCCGCAGGCGCTCGACCGCTGGAAGCCAGCTGTCGTACCAGGCGGCAGCACCACGGCCGTCCCACTGGTCCAGGTATTCTGCCAGCGCCAGGCGCGTTCGGGTCGAGAGCGCGCCCAGCGAACAGCTGTTCAGGTACCGCACGCGGCGGAAGATCGGAAACTCCGATCGGTAGCGCTCGAGTGAGGATGCAGACGCCACGGCTGTCATGGAGGGGAGAATATACCCTGGTTATCTTCGACGGCATGCATGACGAAGGCAGGATGCGCGGGCTGCTGCTTCGCCTCACGGGAAGGGCGCTACTGAATCCTCGGCTGGCTCTGGACCTCCTGACCATGGCCTGGGCCTTCCGACGGCGCGATTGGTGGCGGCAGTCGCCGTTCCTGCCCCTTCCCGACCAGACCTACCTCGCCTGGCGGATGCATACCGCGTACGGGGAGGAACGAGCGGTGCCGCCTCTCCAGGACGTGATCCGTTTTGCCCGCTGGCGCCGGAGGATTCTGCGTGACTGAGCCGCATGTCGTAATCGTAGGCGGCGGGTTTGCCGGGTTGTACGCCGGCCAGGGTCTGGCCGATCTGCCGGTCCGGATTACGCTCATCGACCGTCAGAATCATCACCTGTTCCAGCCGATGCTGTACCAGGTGGCGACCGCCGCGCTTGCCCCCAATGACATCGCGTCCCCGATTCGTTCGATCCTCCGACATCAGAAGAACGTCGAGGTCCTGTTGGGGAATGTGGCCGTCGTCCTGCCAGGTCAGAGGAAGATCGAACTGACGGACGGCAGTAGCATAACCTATGACTACCTGATCATCGCGACCGGCGCGCACCACTCC
>DATJVM010000057.1:0-10279 GCA_035501775.1 Gemmatimonadales bacterium
CGGCTGGGACACGCTCACCCAAAGGCTCTCCCAGGTTGCCCAGCATCCGGCCGCGCTGGGGTTGAGCGGTGACGCCCACAAGACCTTCGCCCCGGACGCCTGGAGCAGCGCCTGGAAACCGTTGCTGGCCGGGCCGGCCTCCAATCCCATGGGCGTGGACTGGTTCGCGATGGTGTTCGGCCTGGGCTTCGTGCTCTCCTTCGGCTACTGGTGTACGGACTTCCTGGTGGTCCAGCGGGCCATGGCCGCCGAATCGATGCAGGCCGCGAGGCGGACCCCGCTCCTCGCCGCTGTCCCGAAAATGCTCTTCCCGTTCCTGGTCATCGTTCCCGGCATGATCGCGATCGCGCTCCACAGCACCCGGGGCGGCCTGCTGCCCTTGGGAAGCGACGGGACGCCCAACTATAACCTGGCGATGCCGGTCCTCCTCGCGCACTACCTGCCATCGGGGTTGCTGGGGCTGGGGCTGACCGCGCTCATGGCGTCGTTCATGTCGGGGATGGCGGGGAACGTGACCGCGTTCAACGCGGTGTGGACGTACGATATCTATCAGTCATACATCCGGCCCGCGCAGAGCGACCAGCACTATCTGCGCATGGGGCACGCGGCCACGGTCTTCGGCATCGCCTTCAGCGTGGCCGCGGCCTATGCGACCACCAGGTTCAACAACATCATGGACATGCTGCAGCTGGTGTTCGCGTTCGTGAACGCGCCGCTCTTCGCAACCTTCCTCCTGGGCATGTTCTGGCGACGCGCGACCGGACATGGCGCCTTCTTCGGCCTCCTGGCCGGCACGGTCGCGGCGGCGATCCATCACGGACTCACCCTCCCGCGCGATGCCGTGCCCGGCCTCAAGGGCGGCTACCTCGGCGTGGTCCTGCACACCTACCCCAGCGAGATGGCCCAGAACTTCTGGACCGCCATCGTGGCGTGGACCGTGTGTTTCGTCACGACGATCGTCATCTCGCTGCTCTCCCGGCCCAACCGGACGGACGAGAACCTCCGGGGACTGGTCTATGCCCTGACTCCGCGCCAGAGCGACGCCGCACTTCCCTGGTATCAGCGCCCGGCCAGCCTGGGCATCGTGGTGCTCGGCCTCACCCTGGTCCTCAATCTCATCTTCTGGTAAGCCGCCATGCGACTCGACCTGCGCCTGCCGATGGGGCTCATGTTCACGATCATGGGCGCGCTCCTCGCCGGCTTCGGGCTCACGTCCGGGCCGGCCATCTACGAGCGCTCGCTCGGGATCAACGTCAACCTGTGGTGGGGCCTGGTCCTCCTGGCCTTCGGGCTGGCGATGCTGGCTTTGGCGCGTCGGGCCCAGCGTCCACCCGAGGGATGAGCGCGCGGCTCCCCCTCCCGAGATGCCCCCCGTAATCAGCCGCGCGGAGTTCGGCCGGACGCCCAGCGGCGAGCCGGTCGATCTCTTCGCCATCAGTGTCGGTGACGGGCTCACGCTCCGGGCAACCAATTATGGCGGCATCATAACCGCCCTTTCTGTTCCCGACCGACATGCCCGCACAGGCAGCGTCGTCCTGGGCTTTGATACGCTGCTCCCATACCTCGAGAACCCGTGCTACCTCGGCGCCATCGTGGGACGCTCCGCGGGCCGCATCGCCGGCGCGACCTTTCTGCTCGACGGCAAACGGTACCACCTGAACGCCAACGCCGGGCGGCACCATCTCCACGGGGGCGCGCAAGGATTTGATCAGGCGGTGTGGCGCGCCGAGGCCTTTCGAGACGCCCAGAAGGCTGGCCTGGTCCTGTCTCATACCAGCCCCGACGGCGACCAAGGATACCCCGGTAGTCTCCAGACGACGGCGCAATACACTCTCACCGGAAGGCTCGAGCTCGAGGTCCTGTTCCAGGCGGTCACCGACCACCCCACCCTGGTAAACCTGGTCCAGCACAGTTACTTCAACCTGGCCGGCCATGGGACCACGATCCTGTCGCACGAGCTGCAGATCAACGCGGACCGGTACACCCCGATCGACGCCGACCTGATTCCAACCGGGCGGATCGAGGCGGTCGCGGAAACGCCCTTGGACTTCCGGAAGCCGACTGCGATCGGCGACCGTATCGACCAGGCGAACGCGCAACTCCGGCGGGGCGCTGGCTATGATCACAACTTCGTCCTGAACCGAGCTGGCGAGGGCCTCGCCCATGCCGCCCACCTGACAGCGCCCACCTCGGGCCGGTCGCTCGACGTGTACACCACTGAACCGGGGCTGCAGCTCTATACGGGAAACTTCCTGGAGCCGAGCCGGACCGCCGGGGCGTTTGGCGCCCGGACGGGAGTCTGTCTGGAGGCCCAGCACTTTCCCGACGCGCCTAACCATCCGGCCTTCCCGTCAATAGTCCTGCGCCCTGGCCTGACTTACCTGTCGCGTACCGTTTTTCGATTCGACCTCAGCCGCTAGGACGGTGGTTACCCGGCGTTCGGCCTTGGGACCGAGCGAGGGCTGGCGGCGGACTGTACGGCCAGGCATGATACGAAGGCTGAAACGCGGCTTTGCCGCCGCCCTATGGGGGACGGAGACTCAGGGAGGGTCGGGTGTCGCGCGCATCGACGTTCGTGATCACGAGCCTCGTATTGACCGGCCTGGGCTGTGCTCACCACGCCTCGACGGTGGCTGAGCCGGTGCGGCTCCCGATTCACGTCGAGGTCAACAACCGGTACGCCCTTTCCATGGAGATCGAGGTCTCCGGTGGCGGTGCCACCTACCGGTTAGGCCTGGTAGAACCCGGGCTCACGAGCACGTTCGTCCTGCCGGCGGCGATTGTGACGCTCGGATCGGGTGAGTTCATAGCCCACCCGACGATGTCTGGGCCCACTTTCAGGTCGGGAACGGTGCAGCTCGCGCCAGGCGACATGATCGATTTCTATATAACTCCTCAGCTGTTCAACAGCACAGTGATCTTTCGGCCCTGAGCCAGTGGTCGCCTGCGGGCCAGCGGGACTATGGCCCGGCAAACTGCCCCGCTGCGGGCAGGATATCCGTGGTCGAATCGAAGAGGGCCAGGGAACCGCCGCCCCACACAGACAGGCCGGGGACCGCGATGGCCTCGGGGTACCACCAAACCACGCCCGCCCCGGCATTCCCGGGCACCGACGCCACTGCTCCGATCAGGGTACGCAGAAACCGATCCTGGCCCAGTGGGGTAGCAGGCCACTGCATCGCCGAAGTGTCGACTACCATTCCCTCCCACCCGCCGGCCCGCCACGGGTAGGATGTCTCCACTACCATTACCGGCCGATGGTACCGGGCAGCGGCGGCATTCAGGTTGCTCGACAGGGCGCCGTAAGTGCCGTGCCACCATGGGTAATAGCTGAGGCCGATCACATCGTAGGGCACGCCCGCGGCCTCGATGTGATCGAAGAACCACCGGGTCGCCCCCGCGTCTGCTCCCCGAGAGTAGTGAATCACGATCGCGACGGAGTCCCCAGGCCGCAGCGCATCACGTACACCCTCCGCAGCGGCCTTGAGGAGGCGGGTAAAACGGTCCCATTGCGCCAGGGTGTCGCCGCCCGTGCCCGTGACCTGCCCTATCGGCCAGAGCATACCGTGGTCGACTTCGTTGCCGATCTGGACCATTCGTGGCAGCATCGCCGACTCTCGGAGGGAATCAACTGCCGCGGCGGTGTACGTTTCGACAACCGTGACCAGGGAGTCGATGCCGATGCCCTGCCAGGCAGCCGGGGTGGTTTGGTGGCCGGGATCGGCCCAGGTGTCGGAGTAGTGCAGGTCGAGGAGCAGCGCTCCCCCCGCGGCCCGTATCCGTTGCGCGAGCCTGATGGTGTAGGCGAGGTCGTTAACCTGCACATCCTGGTAGTTCGGCCGCACAAAGAGGCGGAGCCTGAAGAGATTGACCCCCTTTGCGCGCAGGATGGCGATGGCATCGCCGGGCTGCCCGCCGGAGCGGAAGGTCCCGCCCGCTTGCTCGATCCGTTCGAGCGCCGAGACGTCGGCGCCACGCCAGAGGAGCACCGCAGTTGACCCTGGCTCGGAGACCGAGCTGCACCCGATGAGAAGGAGCCCGGCAACGGCGAGCATGCCATGACGACGCTTATGCGAAGCGATCCCATGGTTTCCTCCGCCCTCTCTGGTTGCCCCCCGGTCAGTCTTCCGCAAGCCTCACCCACTCGATCTCAACGCCGTAGCCATCTCGCGTCACGGTCATCCCCTCTTCACCGCGCAGGGACAGCTCGAGTCTTTCGATGTGATCGACGCGGAGGTGGTCACCCGGGCCACCTCGCCCGCGGGCGGGACCGACCCAGTAGTTCCACTCCCCCGGAAACCCCTCGGGGAGCAGCACCCCGCGTCCCGAGACGAGTTTCGCGAGCGGGATCACCGGCTCGGACCAGGTCGTGTCGAGAGGGATCGCCGCGGTCCAGCTGGTGCCGTCGTCCTCCATCAGCGTGAGGTGGAGCCACTGGTTCGGTGCGAAGGCCCTGGCCCGAAGGCGAATCGCCGTCGCGCGGCGAAGCGACTCCCCCCGCGCGCGGATGCGGTCCCGGACGACCAGCGAGGCGGTGTAGTCCGGGAGCAGCGCTCCATCCCGGCCCACCGGAAGCGAGAAGTGGAGCAGCGGAGCTCCGCTGACCGAGGAGTACCCCAGGCGGAAGAGGCCGCGCCGCCCGGCATCGCCGATGCGGCTGAATGCGAGACCGCCCGCATCAGACCCGGGATCGAACAGCGTCAGCGGCGTCGTGGAATCGACGATCGCGATCGGCCAGGACCCGCGTGACTCGAAGTTCCAGTCGTAGGGCCGTCCCCGGCTCGCCCCAGGGAAGGTGAGCGCCGAATCGCCCCGATAGATCGACACGACGAAGTGGGCCGGGCCGGCGTGGAGATCCTTCGCCGGCACCGTCGCAGCGTAGGTGTACCCGGTGGCCGCAGACATCGGGAAGGGGCGCAGGAATCCACCAGCGGTGGGGCCCAGGAACAGCACGACCGAATCGGGTGGCTCGAGGTCGACCACGCGGACCTCGATCCGGGCGTCTCTCCCCTCGACCAGCGCAGGCGGCGCGAGCGACGCAACCACCGGGGCCACGGTATCGCGGGGTGGAGGGTGATACTCCCTGAGGCCGATGCGACCGATCATGCCCGGAAGCGTTGCCGGGTCAACCTGACCCGACGCGCTGAGCAGGTAGACGCCGGGTCGCACCATGAACCGACCGGCAACGGCAACCGACGAGCTCGAATTCCCCAGCGTCAGGGGCTCAACCGTGAAGCCGCCATCGAGATCGGGAAGTGTCACGGTCATCGGCCAGCTCCGACTGATGGCCCGGGTCACGATGCGGTCCGCGCGGGGAGGCTCGAATGGATCCTGGACCGGGACGGCGTCGGGATAGACCTCGAGGCGCCAGAGACCGGTACGAATCCGGTCGAGGAAGTAGATCCCGGTCCCGCCGTACGCCACCGTGCTCGACGAGCCGTATCCCGCGATCCGCGTCAACTCCCCCGGGCTCGGCGGCGCTGCCCCGGTCGATCCGGCATAGAGGAAGGCATCCCTGGTGACCAGCTCGCCCAGATTCTGGTCGTAGTCGACATGGAAGTCACCGAATCGGGTGTTGTCGGGATATGAGCCGTAGCTGGTGCCGCGCGGAAGTCGCCGCATTGCTTCCGCGGCGATGACCGCGCTCATGGCCTTCCGTGGAGTGAAGACGAGGTTGAGATAGTGGGTCTGCCAGCCGAGGTTCCGGTCGGCCGTTGCCAGCATGTCGTAGGCGAACATCGAGGCGAATTGGGCGCCGACGCTTCGAAAGGTCCGCGCCATCGCGGGGTAGAGATACCCAGTCCGGAGATCCGGCGTATCGAACTCGTAGACGATGCGGGGCATACCGGCGAGCGTGGCACTCCGCATGTCGGGATAGTCATCAACCGCGCGGAGAAAGTTGCCCTGAAGCTCATGCCCGGAGTTCAACCCTGACGGGTACCAGCCGAAGGTGACGCCCTGGGCCCGCGACTGCCGGATCGCCTCGCCAACCCGGAAGTCCTGGCTCACGTTGTAGAAGATGAGCTTCCGGCAGCCGGTCCTCCGCACCGCATCGGTCAGTGCGTTGATGTATCGCACCGAGCCGGCCGGATCGTCGGGATGATGCCACGGCTCGTTGACCAGCTCGATGAAGAGGATCGCCGGCTCGTCCTTGAGTGCCACGCCGGTGTAGGGGTTCACGTGATCGAGAAGCTGTTGCAGGTAGTTGATCTGCGCGGCGATCGCGGCGGGGTCCGTGCCCATTCGCTCCTTCCCGAAGCGCCGGCCGAACCCCGGTTCGGTGGTATCGCCCAGGGCGTCCGGCCAGTTGGAGCCATACAGCTGAATGGGGCTCAGCAGCATGTAGATCCCGCGCTCCCGGGCCCTGGCGATGAGCCAGTCGAGCAGATCGAGATGCTCGTTGTGAAGCAGGTTGCCCGCGCTGTCGGAAGCTTCCCAGTCGCCCCAGAAGGTGAGCCGGATGCCGTCCCAGCCGAGGCGGGCAAACTGGGCCATGTCGTCGACGATCATCCGCTTGCGATCGGCGTGGAGGTACCCCGCGGCTCGATAATCGGAGGCTGTGGTCAGCACGTAGTTCGCCCCGAAGAGCGCTACCTCGGAGCGATCATCTTTCCAGCGGACCACACCCGCCCGATCCAGGTAGACTTCCCGGTTGGCCGGTGTTTGCGCGGCGAGCGCGCCGGTAGACCCGATCAGAACCGGGAAAAGACCCCTGATCAGGTATCGCCACCAGCGATGGCAAGAAGAGCGAAGCGAGGTCATGGCGCGAGCAACCTAGTGTCGAACGGGGAGAGGCTGACCCGCTAACGAGCGTCCGGGATCGCCGGCTCGAACGGCGCCGACAGCACCACCAGCTGAAGCGCCGCACTGGCCAGCCCCGGGGACGTGGCGGTGATCCGCATCGCACCCGCGGCCACTGGACGGACCACCGCGAATCCGCGCCCGTTGAAGAGTCGGCGCGGGTTGGCCTGGTAGGAGTCGTGGTCCTGGAGGTTGGCGTTGTCGAGGCCCAGGAGCGTCCCACCGCCGACTTGGACCCGCACCGGCGGTTCCGCGGTGGGCAGAACCGTCCCCGCCGAGTCGACGACCTGGATCTCGATCTGGGCGACGTCGCCGCGCCGCGTTGTGACCGTATCCCGATCGGTCGCGAGGCGCAGCGCCGCGGCCGGACCCGCCGTCCGGATCTCGTCGTGGCACGCCTCGTGGCCGTTCCGGGTGCGCCCCACGGCGCGGAGCACGCCGGGCTCGTAGGGGACGTCCCAACTCAGATGAAGATCGTTGGTCGTGGCATGCACAACCGGGAGAGCGTAGGTGTTCCAGCCACCGGACGTGCCCTGGGCCGGGAACTCCAGCCGTTTTTCACCCAGCGAGCGCCCGTTCAGAAACAGCTCGACGCTGCTGCAGCTGGTGTAGGCCAGCACCGGTATCACCTGCCCTTCCCGCCCCGGCCAGTTCCAGTGAGGAAAGAGGTGCAGCATCGGCTCCCTGCCCCAGAGGCTCTGGTACAAATAGAAGGCGTCCTTGGGTTGCCCCGTGATATCCAGCGCTCCCGAGGCGAAGCCCTTGAACGGCCAGAAGCTCTCCCCCAGATAGTCCATTCCCGTCCACATGAAGTCGCCGGCGAAGTAGTCGTGCAGCGTGACCCATTTCCAGAGCCTCTCCGCCTCCATCATCCCGCTGGTGTAGTTGGGGTGTGGAGTCGTAGCGTCGTCGCCGAGTGAGTAGCGCTCATCGATCGACTGGAAGAGCGTGCCGCTCTCGGTGCCGACCATCTTCCAGTCGGGATGGGCCTCACGGTCCGGTTCGGCAAAGAGCTCACGGCGCTCGTGCCACCGATCCACGTAGTTGTAGCCGACGATATCCTCAGAACTGAGGAAGGCGAGAGTAGCCGGGTGCCCGTCCGCGTAGATCTGGTCGTTACCGGTCGTGACGGGCCGAGTCGGGTCTTCCCTGTGGAAGAGGGCCACGAGACGCCGCAGCACGTCCGCTCCGGTGGGTGTGCTCTGCTCCCCGATCTCGTTCCCGGCGCTCCAGAGGACGATCGAAGGATGGTTTCGGTCCCAGCGCACATAGTCCGTCAAGTCGCGTTCCGACCATTCGGCGAAGTAATTATGGTATCCCTCCGGCACCTTGCCGATGGTCCACTCGTCGAACGCCTCCGCCATCACGACAAAGCCGAGCCGGTCGCACAGGTCGAGGAACTCCGGGGCTGGAGGATTGTGGGAGGTGCGAATGGCATTGGCCCCCATCGCCTTGAGACGTCGGAGCCGGCGTTCCCAGACCGCCTCCGGCACGGCCGCGCCCACCATACCGCCATCATGATGGAGATTGACCCCCCGCAGCTTCACTCGCTTCCCGTTGAGCAGAAACCCCTGATCCTTGTCAAAAGCGATGGTGCGGATGCCGAATGCCGTCAGCATGGTATCCACCGTGCGCGCGCCCTCGACCAGCTCCGATCGCAGGGTGTACCGGTCCGGTTCCTCAATCGACCACAGCCTCGGCGCGGGCACCGTCATCCGCTGCTCGATCTGGGTGGTATCCCCCGGAGCCAGGCGCACCGGTGCCTCCCCTCGGGACACCTCGCGCCCTTCGGCATCCACGACGACCGAGCGCAATGCCCCGGTCCAGGCCGTGGTGCGCCGGTTCTCGAGAGTCGTTCTGGTCATCACCTCTGCCCCGGACGAGTCCACCGTCGGGGTGGTCACCCACACCCCCCAGTGGCCGATGTGGACGGCGTCCTCGAGCGTGAGCCAGACGTGACGATAGATGCCGCTCCCGGTGTACCAGCGCGAGTTGGGTTGCCGCCCATTGTCCACGCGCACCGCCACGACGTTGACGCCGGCTATGAGAAACGGGGTGAGATCGTACTCGAAGCCGATATAGCCGTACGGTCGGTGGCCGAGGTAGTGTCCATTGATCCAGACATCACTGTTCATGTAGACGCCGTCGAAGGCCAGTTTCACCATTCGGCCGCGCGATCCCGCGGGCAGCCGGAATGCCTTCCGGTACCAGCCGATGCCCGTCGGGAAAAAGCCCACTCGGCCACCGCCAGGGGCGTCTTCCCTGGGCGTGCCTTCGATGCTCCAATCGTGCGGCAGATCGACCCGGCGCCAGAGGTGATCGTCAAACCGCGGCTGCTCCGCGCCGGAGCTGTCGCCCAGGTTGAAGCGCCAGCCCGGGTCCATGGAGAATCGCTGGCGCTGACCGGTGAGCGAGATTGGCAGGGACACCACGGCCCATGCGACAGTGACCAGCCCGAACGTTCTGGCAATCATGGGTCCCTCGTCGGGGGGATGATGTACCCTATTGGCCAGGCAGTCGCGCTCATGCCGATGGACGCCGGAGCACCAGCGAACCGAACGGTGGAAGGGTGAAGCGGTCGGCGCGGAGGTCGCGCCCGGACAGGAGATCGTGCACGGTTCCGGCCGCGAACCCCGTCACTCTGAAGGTGACTGTCCGCGAACACGGATTCACAATCACGACGAGGGGCCCGCGGCCGTAGGCGATGAGGTTCCTCGGCGCGCTGGTCTCGATAGGCGTCAGTGCTCCACCGATCAGCCCCGGCTCGGTCCGGGCCAGCTCCACGACTCGGTGGTAGAAGGCCCGGGCCGCCGCGGCCCCCGGTTGGTCCCATGCCAGCGGCTCCCGTTCAAAGAGCGGCAACTGCTGCGGGCTATCAACCTCCTGACCGTTGTACAGCAGCGGCCGACCCGGCAGCAGCGCCGCCGCCACAAACGCCGCGCGGGCGCCAGCGTCTCCCCGGAAGAGGCGGACCGGCGGCGCTTCCCATGCCGTCTGATCGTGGTTGGTCGTGAACCGCATCCGTTCGGCCCCGGGAGGCAGCTGCTTCAGATCGCCCAGCTCATCGGCCACGAACGAGGCAGCCGAGCCGCCTTGCCATACCTTGATGAGCCGCTTGCGCGACTCCCAGGCGTAGCTCAGGTCGAATCCCGCCCGGTGGATCCGCGGATCCTCGCACTCGGCCAGAAAGAGGAGGCGACGGGAGACCGAGCCTCTGAGGGCGGGGAGGGCCTCCTGCCAGAAGCCGAACGGAACAAAGCAGGCCACGTCTACCCGGAACCCGTCGACTCCGAACTCGTCCAGCCAGTATCGCATCTCGCTGATCATCGCGCGGCGAAGCTCAGGGTTCCGGTAATCCAGCTGCACTACGTCGGTCCAATCAGTCGGCTTGCCCTTCTCATCGCGGGGAACGCTGGGGTTTCCCGTCGAATCGCGCACATAGTACTCCGGGTGCTCGGTGACCCATGGGTGATCGGCG
>DATJVM010000058.1:0-47164 GCA_035501775.1 Gemmatimonadales bacterium
CTCGCCGAATGCTTGGAGGAGAGACAGGTACCGTCGCCCGCCACCACCCACGTGGTCATGCCGGTGCCGGTGCCATCGATGTTGAGCGTGCCCTGCGGTCCCTGCTGCTCGCCGGACATCGCGCTGCTGAACGCACCTGCCAGGCGTATCACCTTCATTCCCCCAACGGAGTCGCTGGCGGTGAGGAAATTCGTCACGGTCCGGATGGCGACGCCGTTGTTGTTGGCGTCGGTCGTATCGGTCCAGGATTGGCCCGCGCCGGTACCAGCCCGCATTGGGGGAAAGAGTTGCTCGAGTGCCGGCTCGATCGCGCCCACCATCATGCTTTCGGACTCGGTCTGGAGGTTGTTGACGCGCCCCGACTGGGCTCGGAACCCCCGCCAGGTCACGCCCGAGGCGGCCTTCGCCGAATCGGGCGGCAGCGGAGACCCCTCCCCTGGCAAGAGCGAGTCGAGCACCAGGATCACGGCCTGTCCCCCCGCGCTGTCGTGGCTGGTCAGCGTCACGAAGGCGGTATTCGCGAAAGCCTGCTTCTGCGGCCCCTGCCCGATTGCCGTGAGGTCCTGCGTGACGGACGTCTTGAGGTCCACCCGGTACCGCTTCGGCGAGCCGTCGGGCCGTTGCGACGCGGCGAGGCTGCCGAGGCAGAGCGCCGCGACCAGAACGGGGCGAAACGTCATGACTTCCTCAGGGTGCGTATTGGAGAGGACGGCCGGTCAGGCGCTGGCGGGATTGAGGTCCGTCTTCGTCTTGCCAAAGACCGCGATCAGCTCCACCTCATCGCTCGTGACCTTGAGCAGCTTCCACCCGCGCTTGCGCATGTCCTGGCGCCAGGTGGCAAGACGGTCCCAATCTGTCGCGTCGGTCCGAAAGACGCGCAGCTCCGCGACCTGCTCCCACGAGTCGGGATAGGGCTTGTTTCGGTCCTGCGGCGTGATCGCTCGTGGCATTGCCGCGCTTCCTGCGGTTGACGAACCTGCCCACGGCCGGCGCCCAGAGGCTACCAGACGGGCGCTGGTAGCCGCTAAGGCTCCGGCCCAGGCCGGACCGTAAGCCGAGTTCTGTTTGACCGGGCCCGTGTCGCCACGGCCACCGGTCAGATGGTCATCTATCTTGGGCAGCCGTCGCCGACTGCCTCGTGCAGCCTACCCGCGGCTGTGGGTGCCGGGAAACCCGGCCCGCCATGGTGCGGGTCGCACCGTCGCCGCTTATTTGGCCTTGCTCCGACTGGGGGTTACCGTGCCATCGCTGTTACCAGCGATGCGGTGGGCTCTTACCCCACCTTTTCACCCTTGCCCCGTTGGGGGCGGTCTCTTCTCTGTGGCCCTGTCCGTCGCCTCGCGGCGCCCAGGCGTTACCTGGCAGTCTACCCGGTGGAGCTCGGACTTTCCTCGAGCCGGTTGCCCGGCCCGCGACCATCACGTCCGGCCTGTGGGTAGAAGATACCCGCCGAACCCCAATTCGTCTAATGGGCTTGGGGGGAGACGCGAGGGGGACCCGGTGGCACGCCGGACAGCTCGCCTTACCCCCGTCCGGTGAGGCCGGCCAGCCGGGCCCGGACCCTCCCGATCAGAGGGTCGAGGACCGGGTCAGCGTCGCCCCACTGCGCCAGTGCGGCCTCATACTGCTCGCGCGCAAGTTGAGGCTTCCCTTCGTGTTCGTAGATCTCTCCGCGCAGGATCCGCGCCTGACCAGCCAGCATCCAGCGGACGTCGAAGCCGCTGCTCGACAGCTTGTCAGGCTCGAACGGCTCCAGCGCCTCCAAGGCCCGGCTATCATCGCCCAGGGCCAGCCACGTGTTGGCTGCTATCATCGACCGGTAGCCCCACCATTGTGAGCGCTTCTCGTAGGCCATGGCGGTTTGGGTATCGGGTTGGACCAGCTGCCGCCGTGCCTCTGCCGAGTCGCCCCGCTCCAAAGCCACCAGCGCCTGGAGCTCCGGGGGGGTAGTACCGCCCCCTAGCGCCTGCAGCTCGTTCAGAGGGCCGGGGTCCGCGGGATTCTGGAGGTAGAGCCCAACCGCCGCCGCCCACCCAAAGTCGACGATCCCGGCGCGCGCAGCCTTGGGCGCTCGACGGGCACTGTCCGCGACCGCGTCCCAGATCGGCTGCAACTTCGAGGCGGGCGCCCCCAGGGCGGTATACAGGTGGCTGCGCAGCAGGTGGCCCAAGAGCGACCGCCCCCCCAATCGCTGCGAGCCCGGGGCGGTCGGATTCCAGAGCGCGCTGACCTCGGCAAACAGGTCGAGACTGCGCTCCGCCACCGCGACTTTGCCCAGGTACGCGGCGGCATTGGCGCCATTGGTCACGCCGCCCAGTGCGTCCGTCGTCAGCCGACCGGGGTCGAAGGCGGCCGGTCGGGTGGTGTCGAGCGCGGTAGCGACGGTCTGCACCGCGTCCTTGAGGTCGCGCTGTTCGGTCAGAACCTGTGCGCGCAGGAACGGAAGGTCGGCGCGACCCGCGCCATCCGGACCGTGGGCCAGCCGGTCGATCTCTGCCAGGGCGGCGTCGTACCGGCGGGCCGCGGAGAGCGCGAAAACCAAAGCGTTCTGGGCGTGGGCGTTGTCCGGCTGATGCGCCTCCCAGTCGCGCGCGCCCGCAATCCCCTCCTCCCTCGCTCGCTCGATTGCCCGCGTGAGGGTCGCCGCATCAAGGCCCGGTCGCGGGCCGCCGTCCTTGGTGTACGCCAGCGAATCCCCGGGCAGCAGGGCCAATCGCGGATGGTCCACCGCGGCCTGTCGGTAGATGAACGCGAGGTGCTCGTAGGCGAGGTAGTAATCGGGGTCGAGCGCGAGTGCCCGCTTGAAGGCGCGCAGGGAGGCGATGAGGATGTTGAGCTGGGTCTTTGCCATGGGGTCGTGAAAGTTCACGTCCCCCAGCCCGTACCAAGCATCCGCGTCGGTGGAATCCCGCTTGAGCAGCGCTTCGTATCCCGCCCGCCCCTTCGCGTAGTCGCCTTCGACGAAGCTCCGGTATGCCTCTATCATCGCCTGCTCATGCGCCGGGAGCCGGTCCGCGAACTGAGTCGCGCGTCGAACGGCCGCGATGCCCAGGGAGTCGAACTGGCCCGCGATCCACCCCCGGGTGAGCGACAGCTTGTAGTAGGCCAGCGCAAATGTCGTGTCGATGGCTACCGACCGCCGGAGCGAGGCCTCCGCCGCGCGGAGGTTCCAGGCGTTCAGTTCCTCGATTCCCTGCAGATAGGCTCGGTACGCCTCCAGCGACCCGGTGGTTGCCCGGGCCAAGTCGGTCGTGACCCCGGACGGAGCCCCGGCCAGATCCAGCAGCCTCGCCGCCAGCTCGTCGAAGAGAGGGCGGACATCTTCGCCGGGGCGGCCCCGTACCTCGGCCACGTCCAGCCGCTTCCCTGACGCCACGTCGTACAGACGGGCCACCAGGTGCAGGGTGTCGCCCACGCGCTCGAAATCACCCAGTACCACGGTCCACACGCCCGCGTCGCGCGCCAGCTGGCGGGCGAGCTCCAGGCTCGGTGGCGATGACGAGGCGACGTGGCGCCGCTCGAAGAGGTCGTGCAGGCGCTCGTGATCCACGACGCTCAGGTCGGTCCACTGCGAGAGGTTGAGCGCCAGCATGCTCACGCTCCCGTCGCGCATCCACTCCACCGTCGGATCCTGTCGCACGTTCTCGAACGGCATCACCAGGATCGAATGCCGCGGGTTCATCCCCGGCGCTGGTCCGTCGCGCCCATGGAGCAGGAAGGTCAGGCCAAGCGCCGCCAGGCCGATACCCAGGACCGAGATCACCGACCGCCGGAGGCGGCTGCGACGCGGCACCGGCGTCTCGCCAAGTAGCGCCCGGCGCAGCTCCGCTCCGGTCTGCCACCGGTGCCCCGGATCCTTCTCGAGGGCACGGGCTATGGCGTGTGCGACGTGTGGAGGAACGCCTGGCCGAAGGGTCTCGAGAGGCGCCGGGCGCTCCGTAAGGTGCTTCGATGCTACGGCGGCGGCATTGTCACCCCGAAACGGCGGCCGCCCCGACAGCATTTCATAGCCCACGACGCCGAGGGCGTAGAGATCACTGCGGGCGTCAACCGCATCCCCCGCGGCCTGCTCCGGACTCATGTAGGTGGGCGTGCCCACCGCCACCCCATGGTCGGTTCGCATCCCTTCAGTCTCGGCCTCCATCACCCGGCCGATCCCGAAATCCGCCAGCATCGGTCGCCCGGTTGCCTGGTCGAGCAGAATGTTCTCGGGCTTGACGTCCCTGTGCACCAGGCCGGCGGCTCCGGCCGCGTCCAGAGCGTCGGCCAGATCGGTCAGGATCGCGGTCCCCTCCTCCAGCGGCAGAGAGCCCCTCGAGAGGCGCTGTCGCAGGCTCTCCCCGGGGACATAGTCCATCACGTAATAGAACAGGCCGGTCGCTTCGCCCGCCGCGTGGACCGCAACGATGTTCGGATGCCTCAGCCGGGCAATCATCCGCGCTTCCGCGAGGAACCGCTGAGTGATGGAGGTGTGGATGGCCAGATCGGGGTGGACCACCTTCACTGCCACGCTGCGGTCGAGGGTGGTGTCCCGCGCCAGGAATACCACGCCCATGCCGCCGTGCCCCAACTCCCGCTCGAGACGGTACTGGGTCCCGAGCGCGGCCTGAAGCCGGCCCATCAGTTCCGACGGCGGGAGTGCAGTCTGCATAAGGCGGCCCGACGGTTGGAGACGGCCCATCGATCTGGAACTGGCACGGCAAGCCTCGATGTATGGACGCTTCCGGCCCCGGGAAGGTTGCAGGATGCGCCGGCCCACGCTTGAGCCCTGGTTGAGCGCCCCCCGTTACCGTGTCGCCGTCACCTGATGGAGTCCTATCATGAGTCCCGCAGCTCCCGCCGTCCAGACCGCGCCGCCCCGGATCGCCGCCGTCCTCCGCCCCGACGAGCGAAGCCGGGTCGACGCGGCCGGCAGCGGATGGTTCTCAATCGTTCACCGGGAAAGCATCCCCGAGGCCATCCGGACTGTTCGGGAGGGGCCGGTGGACGCGGTGCTGGTCTCGGTCCAGCAGTGCCGGGACCAGCCTCTCGACCTGCTCGACCACCTGGTACGCTCCTTTCCAGGGATTCCCACCGTCGCGCTGGTCAGCCGCCACGACCCTCAGGACTCCGAAGCGTTGCTCCATCTCGGAGCGAGCGGGGTCCGACAGGTGATTGATGTAACGGGCCCGGAAGGCTGGCATCGGCTCCGCCAGGTGCTTGGTCAGCCTAACAGTCGTGATGCGGCTCGGATCCAGGCGCCCGTGTTCCAGGCCCTCGGTGAGATCCCACCCGATGCCCGCCTCTTTCTCGAAGTGCTTATCCGCCTCGCCCCGGACCTCGGCACGGCCCGCGAACTGGCCCGACGACTCGGCGTGCAATGCACCACCCTCACGTCCCGCTTCGCCCGGGCCGGCCTGCCCTCCCCGAAGAGCTACCTCGCCGCTGTGCGACTGGTCCACGCCGCGCTCCTTTTCGAGCGCCCGGGGTTTACGGTGGCCGACGTAGCTTATCGCCTCGACTATTCCTCGCCGCAGAGCTTCGGACGGCACGTTCGGGCCCTGCTCGGCATTACCAGCTCCGAGCTACGCCGCCGCTTCCCGTTCGAAACGGCCCTGCAACGGTTTCTCGAGGTGATGTTGATGCCCTATCGGGCTGTGTGGGCGGGTTTTCGACCGCTGGCCCGCAGGGATTGGAGAACCGAGTAGCTAGTTGAGGAGACCAAGTCTGCGCGAGGTTGTAAGCGCAACTACCCTAACCCCCATCGCTTCAAGATGGGCCCGTCCACCCTCCTCTCGGTCGACTACCGCGAGCACTCCCAGAACGCTGGCGCCTTCAGCCCGGACGGCCTCTATCGCCTTGGCGGCCGAGCCGCCAGTCGTGATGACATCCTCGATGATCACCACGGGATCCCCGGCCCCGAAGTTCCCTTCGATGCGCCGGGCTGTCCCGTGGCTCTTGGCCTCTTTGCGCACGCTGAAGGCGTCGATCGAGGGTGGGCTGGACGCGCTCGCCGCGGCAACTGCGTACGCCACGGGGTCGGCCCCCATGGTCAGTCCGCCGACAGCCTTCGGGGACCACCGCGCCGCCCGGATCGCCTCGAGCCCCAGACGTCCGATGAGGACCAGGCCCTCCGCGGACATGGTCGTGAGCCGGCAGTCGATGTAAAAGTTGGAGGTCCGGCCGGAGGCGAGAACGAAATGGCCGCGCCGGACGGACCGCGCAAGGAGCAGTCGGTCGAGCTCCGCGCCATCGGTCGCGCTCATTTGCCGAAAATGGACTTCAGGAAGCTCTTCCGCTCTCCGCCCTGCCGGAGCGCGGTGCAAAGATTGGCCGTGAAAACGTCCACCGTGCTGCTGCGCTTCGAGAGATCCCGCTCGAGGCCGGCCATGACCGCCTCCTCCACCGCCGCAGGGAAGCGGAGGCCTTTGACCGCCTGATTGAGCGGGATCGGTGGCTGCGTAAGGAGCTGCTGGAACAGCTCGCGGGGAGAGCGCCCGCTGTAGGGGAGGGTGGCGGTGAGCAGATAGTACGCGATGGTTGCGAGGCTGTAGACATCGGCCTGCTCATTCACCAGTTCGCCGGAGAGGGCTTCGGGTGCCACGTACTGCAGCGTCCCGACGAAGAACCCCGTTCTGGTCAGGCGCTCCTCGGGCTTGAGATCGACGTCCCGCGCGATGCCGAAATCCAGCAGCACGGCCCGCTGCGTCGCCGGGTTGTACATGATGTTGGCGGGCTTCAGATCGCGGTGAATGATGTTCTGTGCGTGGGTCGCGGAGAGCGCGGCTCCGATCTGCTCGATGATGGTCGCGACCAGCGGGGGTGAGAGCTGCCCGGAGCGGATGGCGAACTTCTCCAGCGACTCGCCGTCCACCCACTCCATCGCCAGGTAGTAGAGGTCGTCGACCTGCCCGTAGTCGTACGTCTGGACGATGTTGGGATGCTTGACGCGAGCTCCGAATTCGGCCTCGCGGAGGAAGCGCTTGATGGCGACCGGATCCTGCGCCAGACGGGTGCGCAACACCTTTACCGCCGCCGGCCCGCGCTCGGCGTGCTCGGCCTTGTACACGGTTGCGGTCCCGCCTTCGCCGACGTGCTGAAGAAGGCGGTACCCCGCAATCGTCCGTCCAATGAGGCTGTCTTGGCTCATGCGACAGAGAAGCTAGTCCGCCCCTCGGGGGCGAGCAAGCAGGTTCAGCTTGACGCTCCTGTTACGCCGGCTATGCTAGGTCGTATGCACCGTCTCCAATCGTTGGGAGTCTGCGCCAGTGTCCTCCTGTCGGCCGGTTGCGGCAGCTGGACCCGTCCTGGCAAGCAGCCGGCTCCCGCCGCCAGCGAGAGCTTCACGGAGGTTCTCGACATCAATTCGGTCTATCGCCGCCTCGGTCGCTTGACCGCGGGGGAACCGCTCCCGTTCGTGGCTGATGTGGCGTTCTTCGCGGGGGAAGGCGATTCCACGGTGGCCCTGATGGGTCTGTCGCTCGAGAACCAGAACCTGGCCTTCGAGCGCGAGGGGGATGTCTTCGTAGCCCGGTATCGCGTCGAGTTGTCCGCCCAGCCCGTGGCGGGTGGCCGGACCGTGGAGAGTGCCAAGGATCAGGTCGTCAAGGTCAGCACCTTTGCCGAGACCCAGCGCAGTGACGAGAGCATCCTCTATCAGGACGGTTTGACCCTTCAGCCGGGCAATTGGAAGATCTCGGTGCAGGTGACCGATCACGGGCTCGGCAAGGCCAGCCACGTCGAAGCGGGATATCACGTGCCATCCTTCCCGCCGGGGTCCATCTCCTCGCCCCGACTGGCCTACCAGGTCCGGGGGCGATCGCGGCGCAGCGCGCCTGTCGCCATCATCCTGAACCCGCGCGGCACGCTGGCCTATGGCATGGACACCGCGCTGGCCTATGTGGAGGGCTACCAGCTCCCGGGGCCGACGGCCGTGCCCGTCCGGATGTTCGATTCGCGTGACAGCCTGGTCCTGGCGGATACGCTCCGCTTCGCGGGGAACCGCGAGGTCGAAAGCGAAGTCGTGCGGTTCGCCCCCGACTCGGCGGCGCTCGGAGAGCTGCACATTCTGGTCGGTACGCCACCTCACGTCGACAGCACGGTCGCCATCGTCTCCTTCTCGGTCGGCTGGGTGGTGACGAACTTCGACGACATGATTTCCCTGCTACGCTACTTTCCGGACTCTCCCGCGCTCGACTCGCTGCGGAAGGCTCCGGCCTCGGAGCGCGCCAGGCTGTGGAAGTCGTTCTACCACTCGACGGATCCCAACCCCGCCACCCCGGTTCACGAAGAGCTGGACGCCTACTTTGCGCGACTCGCCATCGCAAACGTCAGGTTCCGGGGCGAGGGCGTTCCCGGCTGGCGAACCGAACGCGGCGAGGCCCTCATTCGCCTCGGTGAGCCGGACGAAGTGTACGACGCCTCGGCCCAGAGTCAGGGGCGGCTCATCCGCTGGGAGTACACCCAGTACCAGTTGGTCCTCTACTTTGTCGACGAGTCCGGGTTCGGCCGCTATCGCCTGACACCATCATCACGCGCCGAGATGGATCGCGTCGTCGCCCGCCTGAGTCGCGGGGAAGGCTAGGCCCGGCGCAGGGCTCGCTCCCGACGGACGTCGCGCCCTACCGCGCCGGAATGGGGTGGAGCATCTTCCCTGCCCATGTCCCACCATGACCCGCCCCACCTTTACCTCGTCGACGGTTACGCCCTGATCTATCGCGCGTTCTTCGCGCTCATCACCCGGCCGCTGCGCACCTCCAAGGGAGAAAACACGTCCGCCGCGTGGGGTGTCGTCAACTTTCTGCTCCGGCTGCGGGAGAAGTATCAGCCTGACTATCTCGCGTGGGTTCATGACGCGGGAGACTCGTTCCGGACCGAGCTGTATCCGGAGTACAAGTCGACGCGGGAGAAGCTCGACGAAGAGTTGCAGGTCGAGTTCGATCGATCGGTCGAAAGGATCGGTCAACTGCTCGCTGCGTTCCGGGTTCCGGTCGTGAGTGTGCCCGGGTACGAGGCCGACGATGTGATCGGAACGCTGGCCAGCCAGGCGGCCGAACGTGGCTGGCAGGTTGTGATCGTCTCGGGCGACAAGGACTTCTACCAGCTTCTGCGGGCGCGCGTGGCGCTCCTCAATCCCGGGCGTGGCGGTCCCGCCGCGGTGGACGAACAGTGGGTAGATGAGTCGAACGCGGCTGAGCGCCTTGGCGTGCCTCCCAATCAGGTGGTCGACTACCTCGCCCTCGTTGGGGATGCCTCCGACAATGTGCCTGGAGTGAAGGGTATCGGGAGCAAGGGCGCGGCCGAGCTGCTGCGCCAGTTCGGCTCGCTCGAGACCATGCTCGCACGGGCAGAGGAGGTGAAGGCCAAGCGCCCGCGTGAAGCCCTCGTGGCGCACGCCGAGGAGGCGCGTCTCTCTCGGCAGCTCGTGACCATCCGCACCGATGTGCCGGTGGCGCTCGACCCGGGCAGCCTGCGGGAAGCAGAGCCGGATCGGGCGGCCCTGGTTCGGATTCTGGGGGAGCTGGAGTTCCACTCATTGCTCAAGCGCCTGGAGCAGGGTGCGCCGCTCGAGCCCCCCGCCACTCCGCCTGCCCCCGCAGCTCCGGCCGCCTCCATTACGATCGTTCAGGATCCGGCCGAACTGCCCGCCCTGGCCAGGCAACTCCGCGCCGCGCCACTTGTTGCGCTGGACATCGAAGCGTCCAGCCTGGAGCCCCACGATGCGGATCTCGTCGGGTTGTCTCTGGCCACCTCATCCGAGTTGGCCTGGTACCTTCCCTTCGGCCACCGGCCGGCTGGCGGACCTCTCGCCGCACCCGCGCCAGTGGCAAATCTCCCCCCTCTCGATGATCCGCGTCTGGCGCCGATCGTCGATCTCCTGCGCGACCCCGCCGTGCCCAAGGCGGGACACAATATCAAGTACGACTGGCAGGTCCTCCGTCGTGCTGGCGTCGAGCTCGCGGGAGTCATCTATGACTCGATGCTGGCCAGCTTCGTCCTCGATCCGGGCCGGCGCTCCCACGCCATCGATATGCTGAGCCTGGAGCACCTGGGCCGGGGCATGCGCCAGTACGCGGATCTGGCCGGACGAGGCAAGAGCGAGATCCCGTTTGCCGAGGTTCCGGTGGCCGAGGCCGCGGCCTACTGTTGCGCAGACAGCACCACGGTTCTGGCGCTCCACGAGTTCTTTGCGCCGTCGCTTCGCGAGATGGGGCTGGATCGTCTGCTTGGGGAGATCGAGATGCCCCTCGTTCCGGTGCTGGTAGACATGGAATGGGATGGAATTGCGGTGGACCGGACGGTCTTCAGCCGGCTCTCGGCGGAACTCACGCACGACCTGCAGGACCTGGAGGGGAAAATCGCGCGGGCGGCGGGGACCTCGATCAACCTCAACTCGCCGAAGCAGCTGGCTGCCCTGCTGTACGACAAGCTTCAGCTGCCGGTCCTCAAGCGGACCAAGACCGGTCCCTCCACCGATGCCGATGTGCTCGATCAGCTGGCGGAGCTTGGGCACGAGGTACCGACTTTGATTCTCGAGTACCGGGAGGTCCAGAAACTCAAGTCGACCTACGTCGACGTCCTGCCCATGCGGATCAATGCAGCGACAGGCCGGATTCACACCAGCTTCAATCAGACTGGCGCGGCCACGGGCCGCCTCAGCTCGTCGGAGCCGAACCTCCAGAACATTCCCGTCCGGAGCCCGCGGGGCGAAGAAATCCGTACCGGATTCGTGCCCGGCCCCGGTTGCCAGTTCGTGGTCGCGGATTATTCGCAGATCGAGCTGCGCCTGATGGCGCACCTGTCGGAGGATCCGGCCTTCATCACCGCGTTTCGGGAAGGTGGCGACATCCATCGCCAGACAGCCTCGATCATCTTTGGCGTGCCGCCCGACGAGGTAACATCCGAGATGCGCTCCCGAGCCAAGACGATCAATTTCGGGACGATTTACGGGCAGGGTGCGTTTGCTCTGTCCCGCCAGTTGGGCATTGGCCAGGACGAGGCGCGGGCGTTCATCACCCGGTACTTCGAGCGGTTCGCCGGAGTCCGGGCGTACCTCGATCTGCAGGTCAAGTTGGCGCGCGAGCATGGGTATGTGGAGACGCTGTTCGGGCGCCGCCGGTACATTCCCGAGATCAAGGACAAGAACTTCAACCTGCGTGCCTTTGCCGAACGGACCGCTCAGAACTCCCCTCTCCAGGGGTCCGCGGCCGACCTGATCAAGATCGCGATGATTCGCATTCACCGAGCTCTGCGCGACGAGCGACTTGACGCGCACCTCCTCCTGCAAGTGCACGACGAGCTGGTACTGGAGGCCCGGGAGGCGGAGGTTGCTTCTGTGGCGGCCTTGGTCAAGACTCACATGGAAGGCGCCGCGAAGCTCAAGGTCCCTTTGGTGGTGGATATCGGGGTTGGGGGGAACTGGCTGGAGGCAAAACGATGAGGCGAACCGGTTTCACGTTCATCGAGATCCTGATCGTCATGATCATCATCGGCATTCTGGCGACTCTGGGTTGGCTCCGGATCCAGGACCAGAAGGAGAAGGGCTACATCGCCGCGATGACCTCGGATCTTCGCGCCATGGCGGAAGAGCAGGAGGCGTACTACTTCCAGCATCAGGCCTACAGCGCGACCATCGACTCCCTCAACCCGCGACCGACCCCCGGGGACAGCCTGAAGCTGATCGAGGGCACGGCATCAGGGTGGTCCGGCAGCGTCAGCAATGGCCGCACTTCCCGGCAGTGCTACATCTTCGTCGGTACCGCCGCTCCGGTCGGGACCGCCACGAACGAAGGCGTCATCAGCTGCTCCTAGTCGCTGGGCCCCCCGCGGGCGGCTCAACTCTGGGTTTCTGCCGTCGGAACCCGGGCCACCAGTTCCACTCTCCGGCCAGGTGCATGATGGATGGGACCAGGACCATCCGGATGATCGTGGCGTCCAGGAGCACGGCGACGGCAAGGCCAAACCCGAGAAACTGCATCGCGAGCACCCGGGCGAAGGCAAACACCCCGAATACCAGCAGCATGATCAGGGCCGCCGACGTGATGACCGAGGCCGTGGCCGACAACCCTTCCTCTGTCGCCTTGTCGTTCTTCCCCGTCTTGTCGAACGACTCCTTGACCCTCGCCAGCAGGAAGACCTCGTAGTCCATGCTCAGCCCGAAGACGACGGCGAAGACCAGGACCGGCACCACGACGAAGATTGCGGCGGTCGGCCCATCGAGACCGAACAGCGACGCGCCGAGGCCCCGCTGGAACACGAGCACGATCAGCCCGAACGTCGCGCTTACCGAAAGCGTGTTCATCACCACGGCCTTGATGGGGACCAGCACCGATCGAAATACCAGGGCCAGCATGACGGCCGTGCAGGCGAGAATCAGCACTACGAGGGTTGGGAAGCGATGCAGCAGCACATCCTGCAAGTCGAGTGATGCCGCCGTGTAACCCCCTACCAGGATGCGCGCGCCGGCCAGCTGCTTCGGTGGATGCCGGGCCAGGGCCCGGGCGTGTCGGGAGACATCCATGCTGGAGGTGAGCGACGTCGTATCCCGCAGCACGACGTCCAGAAGCGCGACCCGCTGGTCGCGACTGAGGTAGGCGTCCAGGAAGCCGCCGTATCGAGCTCGTGCGTCGGCCATGTCACCGTAGAGCACGGAGTATTCGAGAATTGAGGTGTGGGGCGTTAGGTCGACGATGCTCTTGACCTGTGCCACCCTCGAGTCGGCCTTCATCGAATCGGACAGTGCCCGGAGGCCGCGCAGTGTTGCGGCGCTGATCGCCGTCTGTCCAGGCGGGACTTCGACAACGATCCGGACGGGGAGAATGATGTTGGCAACCCCCATCCGATCCAGGGCCTCAACGCCTTGACCGGCCTCCGTGGCCTTGGGCCACCAGTTTCGTGAGGGTAGGCCGATCCGGATCCAGAACACGGGCGCAGAGAGAATGGCGATGACCGTGCCCGCCACGGTGAGGGCCCGGAGCGGATTGCGCGAGAGACTCCGCGCCCAGCGCTCCCAGGCCGTCGGGGCGTGGTACCAGGTCAGGCGTCGCGCCAGCCAGCGCGGCCGGTCGATCTGGCGACCAAGCACTGCCAGCAGCGCCGGGAGGAGGGTGGTCGAAAGGGCCACCGCCACAGCGACCACGACCAGCCCGCCGATGCCGACACTTTGGGTCTCCACCAGCGGCGTGAGCAGCAGCGCCGCGAAGCCAACGACTACCGTCATCCCCGAGGTCAGCACCGCCACGCCGGCAGTGGAGAGCGCCCGCGCCGCGGCCTGATGCCGACGCAAGCCCCGATTCAATTCCTCGCGGAAGCGGGTAACGATGAGGAGTGAGTAGTCGATCCCGACTCCCAGCCCGAGCATGGTCGTCATGTTGAGTACGAACACCGACATGGGCGTGTAGTTTGCCAGGATGACGACGATGGCGAGCGTGACCCAGATGGCGAGGAAGCCGATGACCAGCGGCAGTATCGCGGCGACGAGAGCGCCAAAGGCGAGAAGCAGGATGCCGGCAGTGAGCGGCAGCAGGCGGATTTCCCCGCGACGGCTGTCGGCCGCCACGATGGTTCGGACATCCAGGTCCAGTGGAGACCGCCCTGTGACCAGGGCGCGGTAGCGGGTGGTGTCGACGGCGGTCTGGGCCAGGGCCTCCTGCACCAGGGCGCGCACCGGCACCACGAGTTTCCCCACGCTGTCGCTCTGGATGGCGCCCAGCGCCACCAGGATGAATGTGCGGCGGCCGTCCGGCGTGATGAATGTGGAGTCGTGGGTGGAGCGGAAGGAAATGACGCTCGATATATACGACTGACGCCCGAGCTTGGCGATCAGACTGTCGAGCAACGCGCTGGCCGGAGCGCTGTCAACTGGGATCGGCGCCTGGAGTGTGACGGCAAAGAAGTCGTTGAGCGGGCTCGCGAATCGCTCGCGGAGGATCTGCTCTGCCTCTCCGGCCTCCGTGGGCTCCCGCGTGCCGCCGCGCACGTTCAGGACCTGGGCGACTTCCGGAGCCTTGTTTGCTGCGAGATAGCCTACAACCGCCCAGCACGCGATGATCACCCAGCGCCAGCGGATCAGGGCCCGCGAAACGGTGAAAGCCACGTGGGGGGAAACTCCCGGAAAAAAGAGCCGGCGGGGCGAAGTGGCGCGGCTGGCGCAATTCTAGAGGACGGCCTGCCATGGCGCCAGCGGTGGCGGCCGACATCGCCTGCCCCCGATATTGCGGGTGCATGCTCCGCCGCATCCTCGCCGCCCTCACTCTCGCCCTCGCGGGCCTCGTGCTCTTCTCGAAGCTGCGCGCCGCCTGGCTTGAGAGACCTGCGCCCTCTGCTCGCCCGCCCGACACCGTGCGGGCGGATCTCCGACTCAGGCCGGACCTGCCACAGGGCGACGCAGCGCAACACGCCGAGTTCGCCAGCCAAACCATGCCCGTGCTCGACTCGCTTCAGCGCGCCGACGTGAGGCTGCAGCTGCAGGCGGAACCGGAGAGAGAATACCTCGATTCGCTCCTCACGAGGGATGATTCCACCCTGCGCCGCTGGGTTCCCGGGGCCGCCGGGATCAGCCTCGTCATCGTCCCCGGGGGCACGCCTGTCTACGTGCCGGAAATGAGCGCGGAAGTCCGGACGGCGCTGGACGCTTGGTCGCCGGGGAGCGCCGGACTTCGTTTCCTGGAAGGAGACGACACGACCAAGGCCCAGATGGTGGTCCGCTGGACGGACACACTTTCTTGGAATCGGGGCGGCAGCACCGATGTGACGTGGGACCGGGCAGGCCGCATCCGGCGAGTCGCCGTGGTACTTGCGACGTTGTCGGGGGCCACCGGCCACCCCTTCCCGCCCGAGGCACGTCGCGCGATCGTGCTCCACGAGATCGGCCACGCGCTCGGCCTGCCGCATTCGTCCAATCCTGATGACGTCATGTTTCCCGTGGCCGGGGTTGCGACCCCGTCCGACCGCGACCGATACTCCCTTCGCCTTCTCTACGCGCTTCCCACCGGGTGGGTCGGCGTCGGTCGGCCGCGCACGCCGTGAGGAGCGCGATAGTAGTTGTCATAACTACTCTCTCCATGCCTCCTGCAGCGGCTGCCCAGAGCTTCAGGCAGGCAGACTCGATCGTGGAATCCGGCATTCGACGCGGTATCTACCCGGGCGCAGTGCTGGTGGTCGGCAGGGGCGGTGGGGTGCTCCACGCCCGTGGGTTTGGGCACGTGACCTGGGATTCGCGCTCTCCAACCCCGTCGCCGGACACGACCCTGTGGGACCTCGCTTCACTGACCAAGGTGGTTGGGACGACGCCAGCGATCATGCGGCTGGTGGAAGAGAGAAAGATCAGGCTGGATGATCCGGTGGAGAGGTACCTGCCGCGCTTTGGTGGCGGCCTCCGGAGTCGGGTGCTCGTGCGGCAGCTGCTTGACCACACCAGCGGGCTTCGAAGCTATGTGCCACTCTTCAAGCTTGCCCCAACCCGGGACAGCGCAATTGCCTTGCTTTACGCCATCCCGCTGCGAAGGCCGCCGGGCCGGGAGGTGGAGTACAGCGACCTCAACTTCATCCTTCTCGGACTGATGGTTGAAGCGGTGAGCCACGAGCCGCTTGACCAGTTTGTCTCGCAGGCTGTTTTCGTCCCAGCGGGGATGGGACACACCCGCTACCGTCCAGGGCCTGAGTCTGGAGCGGCGCCCACGGGCGAGTGGCATGGCCATCCCGTCTGCTGTCAGGTCAACGACCAGAACGCTGCGCGCCTGGATGGTGCGGCCGGACACGCGGGTCTCTTCAGCACCGGCGCGGACCTCGCGCGCTACGCCCGACTCTGGCTGAATGACGGAGCGCTCGACGGAACGCGGGTCTTTCAGCCGGGCACTATCCATCGGTTCCTCTCACCGGACAGCGCCGGGGCGTCCCGGCTTCTCGGCTGGGAGCGCCCCCCCTCTGCCACAGGCTCCCGAACCCACGATTCCGCGTATGGTACCCTGCTGTCTGCGCATGCCTTCGGTCACACCGGCTGGACCGGCACCCTGCTCTGGATCGACCCCGAGCGGGATCTTTTCCTCGTTCTCCTGACGAATCGGAGCTACGCGCCTCGGATTGGCCATTCGATCCGGGCCCTGCGTTCCGTTCGCGGCGCTCTGGCCGACGCCGTGGTTCGGGCCTCCGGCGGGTGAGATACCCGAAACCAGCATTCCCCTTTTGCGGGTCACGGTGCTAGGTTCACGGTGGGAGGCAGCATGCAGACGCCAGAAAGCATCCGGAAGGCGCTTCGGGGAGTGAAGGACCCGGAACTCAACCTGAACATCATCGACATCGGGCTGGTCTACGATGTCGTGGTAGACGAGGCCGGGCACGTTCAGGTCCGGATGACGCTCACATCCCCGGGCTGCCCGGCCGGTCCTGAAATCGTCGGGGACGTGAAACGGACGATCGAGGATCTCGAGGGCGTGAGTTCCGCTGATGTAGAGATTGTGTGGGAACCGTACTGGACCCCTGAGAGGATGGATCCACGGATACGGGCCTTTCTCGGCGGCTGAAGCACGTCGGGCTGCTCGTCGCGGCTCTCATGCGCCGCTGGCGCTGGCCGCGAGGAGTTCAGCCCCCAGCACCTGCCGTTGCCACTCCCGCATCCCCTCAACCTGCCGAAGGTCCTCGACCCGCCCGACCGCCGCGCGTGCGATCCCTTCCAGAATGCCGTTGGGGCACAGGACTCCGGGTGCAAGCGGCAATCGAGCGGCCACCCGGTTTCGGGCCACCTTGAGCCGCTCCAAGCGCGCTTCGTAGGCCAGGTCGGGCGGCGGGCGGCGGGTTCGCGGAAAGACGGGGATGGATTCTGATGGGGCCCCGACGCCGCGGGATACTGCGTCGAGCAGGTCGGCACCGCGACGTCGGAGCTGCTCCGAGGAGAGCACCTTAAGGTCGCGCAGGGCGGTCTCGTCTCTGGGCATCGCGGCTGCGATTGCGAGCATGGGCTCATTCATGAGGACCCGGAAAGGGGCCCGGTCAAGCTGGCTTGCGGTGGCCTCCCGCCAGGCAAAAAGCTCGCGGAGTACGGCCAATTGGTGCCCCTTGAGCGTCCGGGCCCCCTTGAGCCTCAGGTACGCTTCCTCCGGTGGTCCCGGTGAGGTCCACCTCACTTCCTCGAGCAGACGAAACTCCTCCTCGGCCCAGGGCCACCGCTGGGCCGCCACCAGCCTCTCCTTCAGAATGTCCCGCAACACAGGCAGGTAACGCGTGTCGGCTGCGGCGTACTCGAGCATCCCGGGCTCAAGCGGACGGAGGGACCAATCGGCACGCTGATACTTTTTGTCGAGCGTCACCCCGACGTACTTGAGAAGGAGGGCCGCGAGCCCAATTCCGGGCTCATCAAGCAATTGCGCTGCGATCCGGGTGTCGAACAGGTTTGTGGCTGTATGGCCATAGTCGCGATGCAGGATTCGTAGGTCGTAGTCCGCATCGTGGAAGACCTTCTCCTTCGAGCGGTCGGCCAGCCAGTGACCGAGAACAGTCAGGTCTGACACGGCCAGCGGGTCCACGATCGCGGTGAGGCTCCGGGTGGATAGCTGGACCAGATAGATCCGATCGCGATAGCGGTGAAAGCTGGCGGCTTCCGTATCCACCGCGATCAGGGGGGCCGAGCCTACCGGGGCCCTCAGGGCGTCAAAGGCGGCCTGGCTCTCTACGTGGATGAATCCGCCACCAGTGGTCGTCCGATCATTCACGGACGCTCACCATCTCCAGCCCGGCGGCGATTTCATCCAACGCCTTCGAGAGCGTCTTGAAGAACTCGGCATCCGGCTCAGGCTTTCCGCCCATGGCCGCGTCCATCTGGAGCTTGCGCGCGAGGCGCGCGGCGTGTCGGATATAGTCGGTGGCTGGCTTCATCGGGTGGCCGTGGGACGAAGGGTCTGGTTGTCGACCGGGAACACCTCCTGCAATCTACACGAAGCGATCCCCCTTCCGACCATCATCCAACGGTCCATGAGTCCCACCCTGGTCGACCTGCTGCGGCATCCACCTGCTCGAGTTTCACTCGGCAGCTTTCCTTCTCCGGTGGAAGACCACCCAGTCCTCGCCCGCGCGCTCGGCGCCGCGTCGCTGCTGGTGAAACGGGAGGATCGCAATGGTGCGCGGGTTGGGGGCAACAAGCTGCGCGCCCTGGAATGGATTCTCCCGGCGGCTGGCACATCCCTGGTCAGCATGGGCGGGTATGGCTCCACCTGGTGCGCCGCGTTGGCTCTCGCTTCGGAGTCCTTGGGGCGCCGGGTCTGCGCCGCGCTCTTCCCCCAGCCTTGGACGGATCTGGTCGCCGCCACCCTGGGATGTACTCTGGAGCATGCGGAAGTGCGGCTGGCGCGCTCGCGAGCGCACCTGCCCTGGGCGATCGCAGGGGCGTGGCGTACGGCCCGGCGCCACGGGGCGGTCACCTGGATCCCCGCCGGAGGCGCCACCCCGCTGGGCGTGCTCGGTACGGTGAATGCCGCACTCGAATTCGCGGAGCAGGTGCGGGGCGTGGAACCGGTGGACGCGATCGTTGTCCCGCTGGGCTCCGGGGGCACGGCTGCGGGATTGCTCATTGGCATGTGGATCGTAGGGTGGCCAGTGCAAGTCTGCGCGGTCCGGGTTACGGACCCCTGGTTTGCAAATCGTCGCCGCCTGATGAGACTGGTCGAGCGCACCCGGAAGTTGCTTGAACGCCTGGGTCTCGAGGTGGTGCGCGGGAGCGCCACGCTGCGCGTGATCGGAGATCAGCTCGGCTCGGGCTACGGGCATGCCACGGAGGCCGGCAGAGTGGCTCGCGCGCGCTTTGCGGATGCGGGTATTCCAGTCGATCTCACCTATGGCGCCAAAGCGTGCGCCGCGCTCGGTCCGCTAGCTTGTTCCTTCCCGCACATCTGCCTGTGGCATACCTTTGACCCCCGGCTTGCTTCTCGGGCCCTTGGCGAACACCCTCAGTTGCGCGCGGCGCGCCGGTACGCGGAGTCGCTGTGGCCCCATCCGAGATCGATCTGACGGTCTACCCCGACGAATGTGATGCCTACGGTCACCTGAACCAGGCGTCGCTGCTCGCCCTCTTCGAGCGCGCTCGCTGGGAAATGCTGGCTCGGGGCCCCGGCATGGACTTCTTTGCGCGGCACGGGGCCTGGCCCGCAGTGCGAAAGTCGTTGGTCGAATATCACGCGCAGGCCTTCCCGGGGGATGTGCTGCGTTTCACCCAGGTTCTGGTGCACGTGGGCCGGACCAGCTTCACCATGCGACAGACCGCGCGCCGTCTGCGCGACGATCTGCTCGTCGGCACGGCCGAGCTGGTCTTCGTCTGCGTCGGCCAGCAGGGTTCGCCCGTCCCCGTCCCGGAGTCGCTGGCCCAGGTGCTGGCGGACCGGACTCTGCCAGGTGATCTGCGCCGCATCGCGGTCAACGGGGTCAACCTTGCCGTTGACGTGCGCGGCGAGGGCCCCGCCATTCTGTTTATCCACGGCTACCCGCTCGATCATTCGCTTTGGGAGCACCAGCTGACCCATCTGGAGGGCTGGACCCGCATCGCCCCCGACCTGCGGGGTATGGGGCAATCGGACGCGCCCGATCTGGGCTACAGCATGACCACCTACGCCGAGGATCTGTTGGCCCTGATCACCACGCTCGGCCTGGACCGCGTGGTCGTATGCGGTGTCTCCCTTGGTGGCTATGTCGCGTTCGAGATGATACGGAGCGCGCGGGAGCGGGTGCGCGGACTTGTCCTGATCAACACCCGCGCCGAGGCCGACAGCGCCGAAGCTCGCAAGGCGCGGGACGCGGCGAGCGCCCAGGCCCGTGAAGGCGGGGCGGACTCTATTGCCGCAACGATGCTCCCCAAGCTGCTGGCCAAGAGCAGCGCCGCCGAAAAACCGGCACTCGTCGAGCGAGTGCGGTCAATGATGGAGTCGACGCCGGTCGCTGGCATTCTTGGCGCGCTCGGCGCCATGCGGGACCGACCGGACAGCTCTGGACTCCTGCCCGAGCTGGCGGGAGTGCCCACCCTCGTGATTGGGGGAGAGGAGGACCAGTTGATCCCCCGGGAGCGCGTCCGTGCCATGGCCGAGGCCATTCCCGGCGCCCGCCTGGTGTTCGTGGCCGGGGCGGGGCACCTCGTGCCGCTTGAGAGCCCCGAGGCGACGACGGGACTATTGACGGAGTTCCTGGGGTCCGTCTTGGCCGGGCGTTAAGGCTGCAACCTTTCAGAGGCGATACGCGTCTATACTGGTGAGCGACGGTCGTCCCTGCTAACGGCACCGGCGTTCAGGCTTTTCCCTTCCAAAAGCGCCCCGGAACCGCGGCCAAGCAATTCGGTTCCGGGGCGTCTCGCCTTGCTTCCACGTTCACTACCCGCCCAGTGAGGCGGAGTGTGGGTGGAGGCGGAGCGATTGCCGGTGTCTATTGACCGATAGCTACTTCTTGGGCCGGCCAGGCGGACTGTCGCTGTTGAAGACCTCGCGGTTCTTCTCGATATACGCCTGCATGTTCGCCGGGACGTCCTCCTCGGGGAAGATCGCCGTGACTGGACACTCAGGCTCGCAGGCGCCGCAATCGATGCACTCGTCGGGGTGGATGTAGAGCATGTCCTCGCCCTCGTAGATGCAGTCCACCGGACATACGTCCACGCAGGCGCGATCCTTGACGCCGATACAGGCTTCAGTGATCACGTAGGTCATCCAGCTACTCCCGTTCGAGATTCCGCGGCGCCGCGCCGGCCGCTCTTGGCAGACAAATGGTCTTGCGGTGGCCAAGTATGCTAACTCCCGCGAGCCCCGCGCAAGGGGGCGATATATGTTATCAGCCATGCGCCGGACAACCCTCGCGTGCCTGCTGGCCCTTGCTGCCGCACCGATCCCCCTCCCTGCCCAGCAGCCACCGTCGGCATGTGCTTCGTCGGGACGGCTCGCTCTCGTGCTGAGCGGCGGTGGGGCCAAGGGGATGGCCCACGTCGGCGTGCTCAGGGTTCTGGACAGTCTTGGCATTCGGCCTGATCTGATTGTCGGCACCAGCATGGGATCGATCATTGGTGCGATGTACGCCAGCGGGTACACGCCCGATCAGATTGCCGCCCAGGCTCGCGGTCTTAACCTGGACCGATTGTTCAGCGGCGATGTGGCTCGGGCCCCGCGCTCTTTGGGTCGGCGGCGGCCTCTCGTCACCTGGGAACCGGGCGGGGGAGGGCTGCATACCGGGGGCTCCAGCGCCCGTCAGGCTGCAGTCAGCGCGGCACTTGATCGAACGCTGCTGCGTGGTGACCTGCAGGCACGCGGCAACTTCGATTCGCTGTTCATCCCCTTCCGGGCCGTCGCGACCGACCTGCGGACCCGGGCGGAAGTGGTTCTCGCCAGCGGGGACCTCGCACGAGCCGTGCGCGCCAGCATGGCGATTCCGCTGGTGTTCGACCCTGAGCGAATCGGTGGGCGGGACCTGGTCGACGGCGGGCTTGCGGCGAACGTGCCGATACGTGCCGCGCGCGAGGCCGGGGCCGAGCGGGTGATCGTGTCCGATGTCGGCTGGCGCCCGCCGGATTCCGTCCAGGCTGATGCGCCCCTGGTTGTCGCGGATCTGCTGGTGTCGTACCTCTTCTCCCAACCGCTCGATTCCCTCGGGCCTGACGACCGGCTCATTCGTCCAGCTGTGGACTCGTTTGCGACCCTTGACTTCGCGCCGGCCCGGATCGACAGCGCGATCCGGCTGGGACACCAGGCCGCGGTCGCGGCACTGGGGGGATACCCTGTGTGCGGGGCGCGTGCGCCGAGCCGGCCAGCCCGCGCCGTATATCGGATCGCGGAGATTCACATTGCCGAGGGCCCTCCTTCGGCGCTGGCAACTCTTCGTCGACAACTCGACATTGCGCCCGGCGAATACGTCGATGTCGCGGGACTACGCTCCCGCCTCCTTTCGATTGGGGAGGGGGACAACTATCAGGAGGTCTGGCTGCATCCGTCCGGGCCTGCCGACTCTCTCTCTCTGGCGCTGTCGGTCCGGCCAGCCCCAAAGCGACTGGTCGTTGGCGGCGTCACCTATGACAACGATATCGGCGGGCAGCTCTGGATCGGGGGCCTCGACCGCGGGGTTCTGCTGCCGGGCCTGGAGACCGCGCTAAGCGCGGTTCTCGGAGAGCTTCGCCAGCAGCTCGAGCTCGGCCTTCGCCCGTCGGCGGTCTGGCCTCGGGTGCCTCGACCGGTGCTCACCGGCCTGATCGCTCGCGAGTCGGTCCGCGAGTTCACTCCGGGCGGCGCGTCAGCACCGGAAGTGCATACGCGTGAAGCCATGGGGCTGCTCGGGGTCGAGCGTGAGTTCGGTCCGGAGTGGCTTGTCACTCTGGGCGGGTTCGCGCACGCCTGGGACGCGCCCGGGTCAGGCCGGTATCATGGCTTGGGCGGCCTGTTCCGGATCTCTGGCGGCCATCCCTATAGCGCGAGCGGGTTGTGGGGGGAAGGCGTCCTCACCGACGCCTACTCACGCGTGGAGCTCCAGGCGCAGCAGGCGGTAGTTGTGGGTGCCGGCTTCGGGCTTACGCCCGAAATCCAATTCGGTTGGGGCCGGCATCTGCCGCTAGAGCGAACCTTTCCGCTCGGTGGCACTGACGGGTTTCCCGGCCTGAACATCGGGGAACGGCGCGGGGACCGGGAAACCGTCGCCGCCCTCCTCCTCACCCACCCGCTTTTCGGACCCGTCGAGGCGCGAGTCACCGTCGAGACCGGCCAGACCGCGGCGGGCGGCCCGATCATCCCTCGCGGTCGGTGGAACCTAGGCGGTCGGTTCGGGCTCGGGGCCGAGACGCCAATCGGCCCAGCACGAGTCGAGTACGGTGTCTCCCAGAATGGGCGAAACGGCGTCTTTCTGCGCCTGGGAGAGTGGTTCTGACTCCGGCAGGAGTCGGTTTCAGGAGAGTCCCAGGACCTTTTCCTTGAAGTCATCACCGGGGCCTGGTTTCGGACCGATCCAACAGCGCAACATGGCGTCGGCAAAGTCCTTTCCGGTAATGGTGCCCTTGTCGTCCCCCGCCACCTCGACTCGCGTGCCCTGGCCGGGAAGATAGGTGAAGACGAAGGATTGGCCGTCCTTTATATCGGCCATCAGCCCGCAAAGCTGGGTGAACCTATCCTTGAGATCGGCGGAGGCATCCGGTGTATTGTCCTCGAGGCCCTCATTCCAGGCATCGCAGATTTTCCCCTTGTCCACATTCCGGACGAAGTGCATGATGAGGCGACGGGGTTCGTCAGCATTCAGTATGTCGTCGGCCTTCGAAGATTTCGTGGTCAGGTAGAGGCCCGCGACATAAACCTTGAAGACGAATTTCTTCCGCAGGGCCATTCCGTTCAGCTTGAGCGTGTGGCCGTCCACGTCAATGGTTCCCGGGAGCGTGACCCCGCTGATGGTGTTGCCGGTGTCGAGTGGCATGGCAGCCGTGGGCGGCGTGGCGAGCAGAGCCGTAATCAGCAACAGCATGAGACACCTCACACGAGAGAGGGAAAGCTGCTCGGGCCCAAGTTGGCCTTCGGCTTGGCCGCGCGCAACCCGTCTGGGCACGACGGCTAGGATCCCTCGCGAGCCGGACCAGCTTGCCAGGAGGGCCGAGCGACGCCTCGGTGCCGATTCGGTTGAGCTCGCGGGTGGGTCACGCCCCACCGCGGGCCTTACCGCGAGGATGGCGAAGGCCGGGGATAGCCGACAGCGGTTGGCGCGGGGCTAGATCAGCGTCGTGAGGTGGGCCGCATAGCTGGCAGAGCGAGGCTCCGGCTCCCCGTAGCGCCCCTCGGGTGCGTGCTGCCGGTTCCACTCCTCCCGCAGGCAGAAGGGATCCAGGCCGTGGGGCCGGTCGACGGCGAGAACACCGTCCAGATGATCGATCTCATGCTGCAGGAGTTCGGCCCGATCACCCTCCAGCTCCACCACGCTCCAGTCCCCCTTGAAGTCCTGATAGCGCACTTTGATTCGATAGGCCCGGGACACCCGGACCAGCAGGGCGGGGAAGGAGAAGCAGTCATCCCACACTGTGAAGTCCTCGTTCCCCACATCCACGATCTCCGGGTTGATCAACGGCCACGGGCGGTCCATTTCCACGTAGACCACGCGCACTGGGGCTCCAATCTGAGGCGCGGAGATGCCACGCCCATACCCGAAGCGAGACTGGAAGTCGCGGAGCGTCTCGCGCAGATCGTCGACCACGACCCGGACCGCCGCGGACCCAGGCTTGGCGATGGGCTCGCACTTGGCGCGGAGGATCGGGTCGCCAAGCATGCGGATGCGATGAATGGTCATGACAAGTTCCGGGCAGAGGAACGGGTGCCCCAATCTCGTGTTGCAGCTCGAACTCCACAATAGACACAACGCGGAGCTTGAGAGAAGTAGTCGATACTACTAATCCAAGGACCCAATTCCTAAGAGACGGCACCCCGGGTCCGCCGATGCGCCAATTGCGGAGCTGTCTGCACTGCTGTAATGCGAAGTGGAACAACGTGATATCGATTAAGACCATTCATTTGGCATTTAGTTGACAAAGCCGCTCCCCGGGCTTAGGATTGCGCGCTATGGGTACCGTGCTCTCCGACCAGCTCGAGCAGACGTTGCCGCCGGCCTACAAGGGTCCGCGATTCTCAATTCTTCTCGCGCTCAAGCGGGCCGGGTCGCTCACTGCCAAGGACTTGGCGGAGCAGTTGGACTTGTCCTCCAATGCTGTGCGACACCACCTGCGGGAACTGGAGTCGGAGGGGGTCATCGCCTACCGCCGGGAGCAGCGGGGTGTGGGAGCCCCCACTTTCGCGTGGTACCTCACCCCCTCAGGGGAAGCTCTGTTCCCGCAGCGGTATAAGGAAGTGCTGACGGAGGTGCTCGATCGGGTGGCTGCCCAGGCTGGCCGGCAGGCGGTTGTAAGTGCCTTGGAGACCAGGTTCGCCGAGCTCACGCGGAAACTGCAGGCGGCCTTGGAGAATGCGCCACCGGAGCGGCGAATGGAGGCGGTGATCCGCGCGCTGGTGGATGATGGGTACATGGCCGAGTGGCGGTCCCGAGAGGGTGGGCTCTTGCTGACGGAACACAATTGCGCCATCCGGGCCTTGGCCGAGCGATTCCCTGAAATCTGTGCCGCCGAGGCGAGGTTTCTCGAAGAAGTGCTCGCGGCAGCCGTCCACCGCGAGGCGCATATGCTGCAAGGCTGCACGTCGTGCGAGTACCGGGTGGAGTTCCCGGAGGCCACGCCGATTCAGCTACCACCGACTCACGCGACTCGCGCAGTGCGGGAGGACATGACATGAGCCCATCATCGGAGTCTTCGGTTGAATCGTTGGTCAACCGGGAATACCGCTACGGCTTTGTAACCGACATCGAGGCCGACGTGATCCCTCGCGGGTTAAGCGAGGATGTGGTGCGCCTGATTTCCGCCAAGAAGGGCGAGCCGGCATGGATGCTCGAGTGGCGGCTGCGGGCCTACCGCCGTTGGCTCGAGATGAGGGAGCCGCATCATTGGGCCAACCTCACCTATCCGTCGATTGATTACCAGGACATCATCTACTATTCGGCCCCCCGGACCAAGAAGCCGCTGGGCAGCCTCGATGAAGTCGACCCGGAGCTGCGTCGCACCTACGAAAAGCTCGGGATTCCGCTGACGGAGCAGAAGCTCCTGTCCGGTGTGGCCGTGGACGCCATCTTCGATAGCGTCTCGGTCGCCACGACGTTCAAGGCCACTCTGGCCAAGTCCGGCGTGATTTTCTGTTCCATGAGCGAGGCGATCCGGGAGCACGCCGACCTGGTGGAGAAGTATCTCGGCTCGGTCGTGCCCTATAACGACAACTTCTTTGCTGCCCTCAACTCCGCGGTGTTCTCAGACGGCTCCTTCGTCTACGTGCCGAAGGGAGTGCAGTGTCCGATGGAGCTGAGCACCTACTTCCGCATCAACACCGCCGACGTGGGCCAGTTCGAGCGCACGCTCATCGTGGCGGACGAAGGGGCATCGGTCAGCTACCTCGAGGGGTGCACCGCCCCAAAGCGGGATACCAATCAGCTGCACGCCGCGGTGGTGGAACTCGTGGCGCTGAAGGGCGCGGCCATCAAGTACTCGACCGTACAGAACTGGTACGCCGGTGACAGCGAAGGGAAGGGCGGCATCTACAACTTCGTGACCAAGCGGGGCAAGTGCGCCGGGGACGATTCCAAGATCTCCTGGACCCAGGTCGAGACCGGGTCGGCGATCACCTGGAAGTACCCCAGCGTGATCCTCCAGGGAGATCGCTCGGTGGGGGAGTTTTATTCGGTGGCGGTGGTGAACGGACGGCAACAGGCCGATACGGGAACCAAGATGATCCACATCGGCCGGGACACGCGCAGCACCATCGTATCGAAAGGAATCTCGGCGGGTCATGGGAACAACAGCTATCGAGGGCAGGTCAAGGTGCTGGGGCGGGCGTCGAACGCGCGCAATTACACGCAGTGCGACTCCATGCTCATCGGAAACCGCTGCGGGGCCCACACCTTTCCCTACATCGATGTACAGAACCCGACTGCGGCAGTGGAGCACGAGGCGTCCACGTCGAAGATCGGCGAGGACCAGATCTTCTATCTGAAGCAGCGCGGGCTCAACACCGAGAACGCGATCAGCATGATTGTGAACGGCTTCTGCAAGGAAGTCTTCAAGGAACTGCCGATGGAATTCGCGGTCGAGGCGCAGAAACTGCTCGGCGTCAGCCTCGAAGGCAGCGTCGGCTAATCAGGACGGAGCGTGCCCGGTGCTTGATATCAAGGATCTGCGGGTCCAGGCTGGAGACAAGCCCATTCTGAATGGCGTCTCCCTGCGTGTGAATGCGGGAGAGGTCCATGCGATCATGGGCCCCAACGGATCGGGAAAGAGTACCCTGGCCCAGGTACTAGCTGGGCATCCCGCTTATCAGGTCACGGGCGGTACCGTGGTTTATCAGGGCCAAGACCTGTTGGAAATGGAGCCCGAAGAGCGGGCGCAGGCGGGGGTCTTCCTCGCCTTTCAGTACCCGGTGGAGATCCCCGGTGTGTCGAATGCGTACTTCCTTCGCGCGGCTCTCAACGAGATCAGGAAGGCCCGCGGACAGGAGGAGATCGACCCAATGGATTTCCTGGAGCTCATGGAGGAAAAGCTGAAGCTTGTGGAGTGGGAGCCGGAGATCATGTCCCGGGCGGTGAACGCCGGGTTCTCCGGTGGGGAGAAGAAGCGAAACGAGATCCTGCAGATGGCGGTCCTCGAGCCGACCCTGGCCATCCTCGACGAAACGGACTCGGGCCTCGATATCGACGCGCTCCGGATTGTGGCAAGCGGTGTGAACAAGCTGCGCCGGCCCGATAACGCGACGATCGTGGTCACGCACTATCAGCGCCTGCTCAATCACATAGTGCCCGACTTCGTGCACGTTCTGGCCGCCGGCAGAATCGTGAAGTCGGGCGGGAAGGAACTCGCCCTCGAACTCGAGGCCCGAGGCTATGAATGGCTGGTCGAGGAGGCAGCCACGCCGTGACGCTGACGTACGCCCAGGATTACCAGAGGGTGTCGCCCAATGGCGACGGCAAGGCATGGCTGGCGGAACTTCGGCGGAAGGCATTGGACCGCTTCGAAGCGACCGGCTTCCCAACGACGAGAGATGAGGACTGGAAGTTCGTCAATCTGGCCCCGCTCACCAGCCGCGTCTTCCCTGCGGCAGCGACGGGGATGCCGCTGCGGCCAGATGACCTTGCTCCGTACCAGTTTGCGATCCCCGGGTCGCGACTTCTGGCGTTTGTGAACGGCCGCTTCGAGGCGACCCTCTCCGACTTGACGAATCTCCCGGATGGCCTCACCATCGCTCCGCTCGCCTCGGCGCTGGCCAGCGACGCCGACCTGGTGATGGAACACCTTGGCCGCTACGCAAAGGCCGATGGGGGCGGCTTTACCGCCCTCAACACGGCGCTCGCGAGCGATGGGCTCCTGGTGCACGTGCGAGCGGGCGCTGACGCCGGGCCGCCCATTCACGCACTCTTCCTCTCGGACGAAAACGCGGCCGGAAAGGCCACGCACCCACGGAGCCTCGTCATTGTGGGGCGCGGAGCCAGGGCCTCCGTGATCGAAAGCTACGTCGGCCTTGGCAGCGCGACCTACTTCACGAACGCGGTGACGGAGGTCGTTGTGGGTGAGGGGGCCTTCCTGGAGCACATCAAGATCCAGCGGGAGGCCGAGGCGGCGTATCACGTGGGCACTACCCATATCCGGCACGGACGGGAGAGCCGCGGGGTTTCCCACTCGGTGAGCTTCGGGGCGGCTCTGTGCCGGAACAACCTTGATGTTGTGCTGGACGGCCCGGGGGTCGAAGCCCAGATGCTCGGGCTTTACCTTGGCAGCGGTCGGCAAGAGGTGGACAATCATACCTCGCTACTGCACGCTCACCCCTCCTGTTCGACCCGCGAGATCTACAAGGGAATCCTCGATGGCAGGGCACACGGGGTTTTCAACGGCAAGATCTATGTGACCCCGCTGGCCCAAAAGACCGACGCGAAGCAGACCAACCGGGCGCTCCTCCTGTCGGACGAAGCGCGGGTCGACACCAAGCCACAACTGGAGATCTTCGCCGACGATGTGAAGTGCACGCATGGCGCCACCGTGGGCAACCTGGACCAGGCCGCGGCTTTCTATCTCAAGTCCAGGGGTATCGGTGGGGCTCTGGCCCGCCGGATTCTCACCTATGCCTTTGCGGCCGAGGTTCTCGAGGAGCTCCCTTACCAGCCGGTACGTGAGGTGCTCGAGGCTCTGGTCATGGACCGCCTGCAACCGGTTCGAGGCAGGGAGTGACCACCGCTTCCGCGCCTCCTGCGCTGGACGTGGCGCGAATTCGGGCTGATTTCCCGATTCTGACCCGGCGCGTGCATGGAGAGCCGTTGACGTACCTCGATAATGCGGCCACCAGCCAGCGGCCCCAGGCGGTCATCGAGGCCGAGGCAGAGTTCTCGCGAACCGACAATGCCAACATTCATCGCGGAGTGCACACCCTGAGCCAGCGCGCCACCGAGCATTACGACGGTGCGCGTGAGTTGGTCCGGAGGTTCCTGAACGCCCCAACCGCTGAAGAGGTTGTCTTCACCTCGGGCACGACGGCGGGGCTCAATCTCATCGCGCAGAGCTACGGCGGAAGCGTCCTCGCGGCGGGGGACGAGATTCTCCTGTCCGAGATGGAGCATCACTCCAACATCGTGCCGTGGCAGCTGGTCGCCGCAGGGGTGGGAGCCAGGATCCGGGCAATTCCGGTGAATGACGCTGGCGAAATCGATCCAGGCGAGCTCGAGCGCTGGCTGACGGCTCGGACTCGGATCGTCTCGCTCACCCATGTGTCGAACGTGCTGGGCACGGTCAACCCCATTCGAGCTGTGGCTGACCGAGTGCACGCGGCCGGGGCGGTACTCGTCGTCGACGGAGCTCAGGCCGTGCCCCATCTGAAGGTGGATGTGCAGGCCCTGGGGTGTGATTTCTACGTCGCATCCGGACACAAGATGTACGGGCCAACCGGGGTAGGATTCCTCTTCGGCCGCGCCCACCTTCTCGAGCGGATGCCTCCATGGCAGGGCGGTGGGGGCATGATACAGTCCGTGACGATCGAAACGGCGAGCTTCGCTCCTCCCCCGCGCCGATTCGAAGCCGGCACGCCACCGATTGCCCAGGTCGTTGGCCTTGGAGCGGCCGTGGACTACCTGGGGAAGCTCGATTGGGCCGCGGTAGAAGCCCATGAGTCACACCTGCTTGCTTACGCGGCGGCACGCCTTGCCGAGGTGCGCGGGCTCAGTCTGCTGGGTGGGCCTCGGGAGCGGGTCGGTTGTCTGTCCTTTCTGATCGAGAGGATTCACCCGCACGATGTGGGCACCGTTCTCGACCTCCACGGCGTAGCGGTGCGGGCGGGGCATCACTGCGCCGAGCCGTTGATGCGGCGCTTCTCCATTCCGGGAACGGTTCGGGCGTCATTCGGGATCTACAACACGACGGCCGAGGTTGATCGGCTGGTGCGAGGCCTCGAGGAGACGCGGAGGGTGTTCTCGGCATGATGGACGCCAGCGAGCTCTACCAGAGCATCATTCTTGATCACAACAGGGCGCCCCGGAACTTCCGCGCGATGCCGGAGGCGACAGGGGAGTCGGAAGGCTACAACCCGCTATGCGGGGACCGCATCAAGGTCTGGCTCCGTGTCCAGGATGACCGAATCGTGGACGTGAGTTTCCAGGGCAGCGGTTGCGCAATCTCCAAGGCCTCCGCGTCTCTCATGACGGCGGCCGTGAAGGGAAAGACGCGGGCGGAGGCGGAGCAGCTCATCGCAGCGTTCCACGACGTGATCACCGGGAGCGGGTGTCGGGATGACCTGCCAGCGGCATTGACGGCCCTGGGTGGAGTGCGCGAGTACCCGGCGCGGGTGAAGTGTGCCACGCTCTCGTGGCACGCCCTCAAGAGCGCGCTGGATGGCGGTCGGCCGAAGTCGGTGCGAGGTTCAGAGATTCACCTTTGACATTTTGACATTCTGAGGTAGGTGGCGATGCCGTACGACCCACGGATGGTTCAGCCAATGCGGGACGAGATGGTGCAGATGGGCGCAAGGGAGTTGAGAGCCGTCGCAGACGTCGACGCCGTCTTGGGAGACCCGCGAGGCACTATTCTCGTCTTTGTAAACTCGGTGTGCGGGTGTGCAGCCGGAGGTGCGCGTCCCGCCCTCGCGCTTGCCCTGCGACACGCCGCCCGGCCCCAGCAGGTAGTGACGGTGTTCGCGGGGCAGGATACCGAAGCCACGGCCCGGGCCCGCCAGTATTTCGCGGAGTACGCGCCGAGCAGCCCCTCCATGGCCCTGTTCCGGGATGGCGAAGTGGTTCACTTCGTCCATCGCCACATGATCGAGGGACATTCTCCCCAGGACGTCGCGAAGGGCCTCGTTGAGGCCTTCGACCGCCACTGTGCCACCAGCTCCGTGTGATGTCGGGCCACGTCTTCCATCCCGGACACGCGGAGCTGCACGGCATCACTGTCGTGGTCGAGACGACAGGGGAGATGGTGTACGTGGGCCGCTACCACGAAGAGACACCCCGAGGGGTTCTTCTCCACGACGTGGCCGAGCACCGTCCGTCAACGGACGGCCCCTCACGGGAGCAGTTCGTGAGCAAGACCCTGAAATTTGGGGTTCGCCCGCAGCACAAGAGTCTCGTCGTGCCCTCAGCCGAGGTCCGACGGATCAGTCGCTTGGTGGAGTGGGGGTAGTGACGGGAACGGACGAAATCATGGCCAGACCTGCTCCCCTTCCTCATCGACCAGGATTATGGCGTCCGTAGGGCAGGCTCGCGCGGCCAGCAAGATGCGCTTGCTCTTGGCTCCTTCCGGATCGAGAACCACGCAGAGTTCCTCCTCATCCAGCCCGAACACCTCCGGTGCCAGAGACACGCACTCCGCGTTGCTCTCGCACAGTTCACGATTGACGAGGATTCGGTACGGCATGAGTGGCCAATTTGGAAAGGGCGTCTGAATCGCGCTAGGGCTCCCCGGCACGCCAGCTTGACACCTTTGGGGCTTGGCCTACCTTGGCGATTCGCCCGCCCCGGAAATACAGAGTAGCGGCAATCGGCGGAAACCAACCCGCCCATCGGTGCGTCATCTGCGGCGCCCTCTGCCTCACGCTGAAGGAGCCATGACCAACGCCATCGTAGTTGTCGATCACGTCACCAAGCGATTCGCGGGGCACGTAGCCGTGCAAGGGCTCTCCCTGCAGGTCTCACGTGGGGGGCTTTTCGGCTTGCTGGGCCCCAACGGGGCGGGCAAGACCACCACAATCCGGATGCTGCTTGGCATCTTTACGCCGGATGAGGGCCAAGTGTCGCTCTTTGGAGGTCAGGGAACCGGCCGGGCGTTGTCCCAGCGGATCGGGTACCTGCCGGAAGAGCGGGGTCTCTATCCGAAGATGCGCGTCCTGGATCAGTTGGCGTTTCTGGGGGAGGCCAAAGGACTGTCGCGCTGGGATGCGAGGAAGCGCGCCCGAAGTTGGCTCCAACGCCTGGGGATTGACGATTGGGCCGGGCGGAAGGTCTCCGAGCTATCCAAAGGCATGCAGCAGAAGGTGCAGTTCGCCGGTGCGCTGCAGCACGAGCCGGAATTGATCATTCTCGACGAGCCATTCAGTGGGCTTGACCCGGTCAACAGTCAGGTGATGCGTGATATCGTCGTTGAAGTGGCTCGGGCGGGACGGACCGTGCTCTTTTCCACTCATATCATGGAGCACGCCGAAAAGATGTGTGACCGGATCGTGATCATCTCTGGTGGCCGCAAGCTGGTTGACGGGACCCTCGCGGAGGTGAAGCGCGAGGGTGGCAAGAGCCACGTGGCCTTGACCTTCTCCCGAAACGGCGCGGCAGCGCGCCCCATTCTGGCCGATCGTTCGATCGTGGCCAGCGTCGATGACGCGGGTGCCAGCGCCGAGGTAGAACTTGCGTCGGATGTGGAAGCCGAGCGGTTGCTGAAGGCCCTTGTGGATGCGCAGGTTGGCCTGTCCAGGTTCGAGGTCGTTGAACCGTCCTTGCAGTCGATCTTCATCGCGAAGGTCGGCGCCGATGCCCGCACGCCGACCGCTCGAGCGGAGGTGGCATGAACAAGGTCCTGGCGGTCATCCGCCGTGAATTCATCGAGCGGGTCCGGACCCGGGCCTTCCTCATAGGGACTCTGCTGGTACCGGCGCTGGCCGGGATCTTCGGCTATCTCCCTCAGGCGCTAGCCAAGCGCCAAAGCGCAACACAGGGCATTGTACTGCTTGACGCCGCCTCCGGAAGCGCGGGGGCAGATGCCGATTCGGCGCTGGCCGGCCTCACGTTCGGCTCGGGAACCGACGTTCATCCACGCTTCAGCGTGACGCGCCTGCCTGCCAGCGGGCGGCTGGCCGCGCTCCGGGATTCCGTCGTCGCGACGATCGGACTCAAGGACGGCCCGGAGTCGGCCCCCGAGGGTGTGATCATCCTGACCGATAGCGCTATTGCGTCGGGGCAGCTCACCTATCTCGGGTCCAACGTGACCAGCTTTCGAGACATGAATCTGCTGGACAGCACGCTCGAGCCGATAATCCGCGAGGCCCGGCTCCGGAGCCTGAGCGCGGACAGCGCGGTGATTCGGGCGGCGGGGGTCCACTTTCGTGTGGATGCAACGAAGGTCACCGAAGGCAAAGTCACCGGTCAGAGCGGGGAAGCCTCCTTCTGGCTCGCCTATGTCGTGAACTTGCTCATGTACATGACGCTGCTCCTGTATGGCGTCCAGGTCATGACGGCAGTCATCGAGGAGAAGTCGAATCGGGTGGTGGAGGTGTTGGTGTCTAGCCTCTCTCCCTTCCAGCTGCTGCTGGGCAAAGTCATCGGCGTCGGCGCGGTCGGCTTGGTTCAGCTTGCCATCTGGGGTGGGACCGGCTTCTATCTCACGACGGCTCTGGGCCCCCGATCGACGCCAATGAACGAGGTGGGCGGGGCGGCACCGCCGGCCTTCACGATGCCTGCCGTGTCGGCCGATCTTATCATAGTGGTCCTCGTCTCCTTCCTGCTCGGCTTCTTTCTCTATTCCTCCCTCTACGCGGCCATCGGCGCGATGTGCAACAGTCAGCAGGAGGCCCAGCAGGCCAACACCCCGGTCACAATGGTCATCGCGCTCGGCATGATCTCGATGTTCGCGCTTATCAATGAGCCATCGGGCACAATGGCTCGGGTGCTGACGTTCATCCCGCTGTTCACGCCGATCGTACTCCCGGTGCGCTACGCCATCGCGCCCCTCTCGGTGGCGGAGGTCTCTCTCGCCGCCCTCACGATGGTGCTTGCCATCCTGGCCGTGGTCTGGATTGCGGCCCGCATCTACCGCGTCGGCATCCTCTCCTACGGGAAGAAGCCAACGCTCCGTGAGCTGGCTCGATGGGTGCGGACTACCTGAGCCAATAGCGATTCTCCCGGAGCGGCTGGTCTCGTTCGCGAGAATCGGGACCAGCCGGGCAGGTTCGCGCTCCTCCCTCTCCGTCGTCCGCGGCGGTACTTTCAGTCCCATGCACTACGACGTGATCGTCATCGGCGGCGGGCACGCCGGGTCCGAGGCCGCAAATGCCGCGGCCCGGGCTGGGGCGCGTACGCTGCTCGTCACGCAGCATCTGGAGACGATCGGGCAGATGTCGTGCAACCCCGCGATCGGGGGAATCGCGAAGGGAACCCTGGTGCGAGAGGTGGACGCGTTGGGCGGAATCATGGGGCGCGCGACCGATCGATCCATGATCCAGTTCCGGATGCTCAACCGCTCAAAGGGGCCGGCCGTCTGGTCCCCTCGGGCCCAGTGCGACCGTGGGCTGTATCGCAGGGCGGTCCGCGCGCTCCTCGAACGTCAGCCGACGCTCGAGTTCGCTCAAGGCACCGTCGTGGCGCTTCGGGTACGGCACGGGCGCATCGACTCAGTGAGCACCCGAGAGGGACTCACCTACACTGCCGGTTCCGTGGTCATCACCGCGGGGACCTTTCTCAGGGGGATGATCCACCTCGGTCGCGAGTCCCAAATCCCGGCTGGCAGAGCGGGGGAAGCCCCGGCTGGTGAGCTGTCTGAAGCTATTGTGGCAGAGGGACTTACGATAGAAAGATTTAAGACAGGCACTCCACCCAGGATTGACGGGCGGAGCATCGACTTGGGCCGCTTTCAACGCCAGGATGGGGATCAGGGTGCGTTCTGGTTCTCTTTCTACGAAGAGCCAGTTCGTCTTCCTCAACTGCCCTGCTACCTGGGTTGGGCAGGCGCGGAGGTGAAGGAAGTCGTTTCCAGGAGTCTCTGCGAGTCCGCTCGGTTTGGCGGAGCGATCAGCGGTCGCGGGCCGCGCTATTGTCCGTCGATCGAGGACAAGATCGTGCGCTTCCCGGACGCTGAGCGTCACCAGGTCTTTCTGGAGCCCGAGGGGCTGGATACCACTGAACTCTACCTCAACGGGCTCTCGACCTCACTCCCCGCTCGTTCTCAGTTGGCGATGCTGCGGGCTGTGCCCGGACTCGAGAGTGCTGTGATGACTCGCCCGGGTTACGCGATCGAGTACGACTACTTCCCTCCTACGCAGCTTCAACCGAGTCTGCAGGTTCGCGGGATCGAAGGGCTGTACTTCGCTGGCCAGATCAACGGAACGACCGGTTACGAGGAGGCTGCGGGCCAGGGTCTCGTGGCCGGTCTCAATGCAGCATTGGCAGCTCGTTGCGAAGGGCCAATTGTGTTTCGGCGGGACCAGGCCATGGTCGGGGTGCTGATCGACGACCTGGTCACCCGAGGAGTGGACGAGCCCTACCGTCTCTTCACCTCTCGTGCGGAGTTCCGTCTGCTGCTGAGGCAGGACAACGCGCTTCGGCGGCTTTTCCCTGCGGCGAAGAGGCTGGGCCTCCTCACGGACAAGGAGGTTCGGGCTGCGGAAGGTCGGCTTGAGGAGGAGGAGGAGGTGCGAGCGTTGGCGGAGCAGACCGCCCTCAAGCCGACGCACGTGAATGGGGTTCTTACCCAATCCGGCACCCGGATCATTGGGGAGCCAACTCGAATCGCCGAGCTTGCTCGACGGCCTGGCGTATCACTGACCGATCTCCTCGGGGCCATTGCCTGGGGCGGGAATCCCTCCCGTGCGGAATGGGCTGACATCGAGTTCAAATACGAAGGCTATCTGAGTCGCGAGAGGGCGAGCGCGGCTCGTTTGTCCGAACTGGAGGGTTTCGTTCTCCCGCCTGACCTTCCGTACCTGAGCCTGGGTTCATTGTCGATGGAGGCCCGTGAGAAGCTGGACCGCGCGCGGCCGGACTCTCTGGGACGGGCGGCCAGGATCTCAGGAGTATCTCCCAACGACATCCAAAACCTGGTCCTTGAGGTGCTCAAGTGGCGGCGCCACGGTGAGAGCTGCTCTGCGTGATGTTTCACGTGAAACTGATCGTTTCCTTCCAGTCTCTCGAGCGGTATATTGGTCTAGGTCCTAACCAGATCTCGCGGTCAGTTGCCTTCATAAGCTCTTGATTTCAAGTGGTTTATTAATGAACAGGATCGTTGCTATCGCCAACCAGAAGGGCGGAGTTGGCAAGACAACAACGGCCGTGAACCTGGCGGCGTCGCTCGCAATCGCCGAGCGCAAGACGCTGCTCGTCGACGCCGACCCCCAAGGGAACGCCACGAGCGGGCTCGGCGTGCGGAAGGAGCAACTCCGTTACGCGCTCTACGACGCCCTGATCGAAGGCCGGCCGCTCACCGATGTCATCATCAGCGATCCCACACTTCCCTACTTGGATATTCTGCCGGCAACGCAGGATCTCGTCGGAGCGGAGCTGGAGCTCGTCGAGAGAGCCCAGCGGGAATCTGTCATGCGCCGAGTGCTCGAGCCGGCCCGCGCCTCCTACGAGTTCATTCTGATCGACTGCCCCCCCTCCCTGGGGTTGATTACGCTCAACGTGCTGACCGCCGCGGACGGAGTGTTGATCCCGATCCAGTGCGAGTACTACGCCTTGGAGGGCATCTCCCAATTGCTGAACACGATCAAGCTGGTTCAGCAGAACTTCAATGCGAGCCTCGCGATCGACGGCGTTCTGCTCACCATGTATGACTCCCGCGTCAATCTCTGCCGCCAGGTCGCCAGCGACGCGAAGGAATACTTCGGTGCGCGCATGTTCAAGACCGTCATCCCCCGAAACGTGCGGCTTGCCGAGGCCCCGAGTTTCGGCAAGTCGATTCTGCTTTACGACATTCAGTCGGTTGGAGCCAAGAGCTATCTCGCGGTGGCCCAGGAGCTGGTGCGCCGGGTAGAGGGAGGCCCGGCGGCCGCCCACGGATCGACAGGCGCTGCCTCGCCCGCAGTTCCGGTACCGAGCATCGAGGCCGAGGGATGAGTGAGACCAGACGGCTGGGACGCGGCCTCGAGGCGCTGCTGGGGCCGATCTCCCGTCAGGAGGCGGAAACCAGCGGCACCCTGCAGGAACTCCCGGTGGCCAGCATCCGGCCCAATCCGTATCAGCCTCGGGCCAGCCTTGACGAGCCGCGATTTTCGGAGCTAGTCGCCTCTCTCGAGACGACTGGGCTCCTCCAGCCCATCGTGGTGCGCCGCCATCTCGATGGATATCAACTGATCGCCGGTGAGCGGCGCTGGCGGGCCGCGCAGAAGCTTGGTTGGCAGCGGATTCCCGCGGTCATCAAGGAAGCGGACGACCGCACGCTCCTTACCCTTGCCCTGGTCGAGAACCTCCAGCGCGACAACCTCTCTGCAATCGAGGAGGCTACCAGCTACCAGCGGCTCCTCGATGAGTTTCAGCTCTCCCACGCGGAAGTGGCGCGGCTGGTGGGTCGGGATCGCTCGACGATCGCCAATGCGCTCCGGCTGCTCAAGCTGCCGCCCGAAGTGACCGAAATGGTCAACGACGGCCGGCTCTCCGAGGGACATGCACGCGCGCTCCTGGGACTGAGCGAGCGGGCGCAGATCACCCGAATGGCGCGGACCGCCGTGGATGAGGGATGGTCGGTTCGCGATCTCGAAGCCAAGGTGCGGACCGGGCGGCCGGCCGCGGTGCGCCGGCCTGCCGTGCGGCAGGTTTCGCCTGCGCACCGACGGGTGGAGGAAGCGCTCCGCGAGCACCTCGGCACGGACGTCCGCGTCACCGCCCGTCGCCGGGGACGCGGTCAGATTGTGGTCAGCTACTATTCTGAAGACGACTTGGCCAGGGTGCTGGAGATGATTCTCGGCGAGCCATTCACCGGATGAGCAAGCGCGGACCCCACGTTACCATCGTGGTGCACCGCGACGGGGCGCTCGATTCCCGGACCTACCGGATTCCCCGTTGGGCATACCGTGCGGCGATTGCTGGCTCCGTGGGATTGGGAGTCCTGCTTCTGCTGAGCTTGGCGCTGTTCGTCCCGATCACCGCGACTGCGGCGCGGGTTCCCGCTCTGGTGCGGGAGGTTGAGCGTCTCGAGAGGGAGAACCGAAGAATCGGCGATCTCACTGTGGCGCTCGACAGCGCTGAACGACGGTATGATCGCATCCGCGCGATGCTTGGCGCCGACATCGTCCCGGCCCCGGTGCAGCTTCAGTCGCAGCTCGTGGCCCCGGCCATCCGCGCTCGCATTGAGGGAACAGGGCGGAGCTATGAAACGGGCCCCTCGGAGCCGCGCCACTGGCCACTCGACGATCCCGGCTATGTGACGCGCGGCCAGGCGGGGGCAAGTCCCACCGCTAATAATGGGGGAGAGACTCACCCCGGTATCGATATCGCCGTCCCGATCGGCAGCGCGGTTCGCGCCGCCGGCGGTGGCAACGTGCTCCAAACCGGCGAAGAGGCGGAGTACGGCAACTTCGTGTTGCTGGAGCACCCGAACGGGTACCAGTCAATGTACGGACACCTGAGCCGCATTACGGTCTCGCCCGGGCAGCCCGTGAACGCCGGCCAGGTCATCGGGCTGTCGGGGAATTCGGGTCGCTCCAGCGCCCCGCACCTGCATTTTGAAATCCGGCATGATGGACAACCCATCGATCCTCGCACGCTGGTCAAGGAGCAGAGCTGATGGCGATCTTCACTCGCACCACCCCGACCGGACGTCCAGAGACGTCGGCGCGCCGCGGAGAGCCCGCGGGCCTCACCATCATTGCAACAGGCACCACCGTGGTCGGCGACATCGCGACTGAAGGTGTGATCAAGGTTGAAGGGACGATTGAAGGCACGGTCCGGGCCGCGACTCAGCTGTTGGTCGCACCCGGCGCGGTGATCAGGGGCGACGTTCACGGGGCAGAGATCGTGGCTGGCGGCGAAATTCACGGCGCGGTGCAGGCCGACGAGCGGGTTGAGATTCAGGCAGGGGCTGTCATCTACGGTGACATCCGGACTCTCAGGCTTCATATCGCGGATGGGGGAAAGGTCAACGGGCAGATCACAATGGAGCCTGCTGGACAGGAGCAGCGGGAGCATAGTAGCGTCGCGGATCGAAGCGAGATCCTCTAGAGTTCCCAACATTCGTTGATAAGTGCTTGGAACTTGTGGAAATCGACGCTATTTAGCCCGTTACAAATTGTTAATTGCCACTTGGGTGACGTCATAGAGTGTCGATACTGTCGAAATTAGCCAGAACGCTCCTGGCGGTAATGTTTATAGGTAGTTGCAGACCTAACTACCACAGGTCGGCTTTCCGGGTCGGGCTCGTCACGCCGGGCTCCATTGCTGACGCCGCTTGGAACTCCGGAGCCTATCAGGGCCTTCTGCAGATCCGGGACAGCCTGCAGGTGAGTGTGAGCAACGTCGAGGCGCACACTCCTGGTGAACAGGAGGAAGCGCTTCGAACCTACGCCCAGCAGGATTACGCCCTGGTCTTCGGGCACGGCTTCGAGTTTCAAGGCCCGTGCGAGCGGGTGTCGGCCCAGTTTCCAAAGACCGTGTTCATCGTGACCTCGGGTGAGCGTGTCTCAGGCAATGTCTCGCCGCTGATCTTCCGTCTCTCGGAAGCCAGCTATCTGGCGGGCGTCGTAGCGGGCGGGATGACGAAGTCGAACCTGATCGGCTTCGTTGGAGGCATCGAGCTCCCGCCCATCAAGGACGCGGAGCTGGCGTGGGAGGCCGGTGCCAGGGCCGTGAATCCCAGGGTCCAATCGCGTGCCAGCTACCTCAATACCTTCGATGACGTCGCCGCCGGGCGAGAGGCGGCGCTGGCCATGATCAACGCGGGAGTGGACATGTTCCACCACAACGCGGACCAGGCCGCGTTGGGGGTTTTCCAGGCAGTGAAGGAGTCGGCCCACGCCTACATCTTCGGCGCCAACCTGGACCAGAAGGACCTGGCTCCGGAACGGGTCCTCGGTTCCGCGGTCATCGACCTGCCGAAGGCCTTTCTCGACGTGGCAAGGGAGGTCAAGTCCGGGGGATTCAGACCGCATGTCGAATCCTTCGGGCTCAAGAGCGGAGTGGTGCGATATGTGCCGAACCCCGCCCTCCTCCATCTGGTGCCCGAATCGCTCCAGCAACGTGTCAAGATGGCCGCCGACTCGATCGAGCGCGCCGACGGGGCGTGAACTCCGTCCGGGTTCCGCTCAGTGAGCTCCAGCCGTATCTGGATGAGTATCTCGGGATCGGCGAGCTTCCGGATGAACCCGCGGCGCTGAACGGTCTGCAGGTGGAAAACAGCGGCCAAGTCGCGCGACTGGTCGCGGCGGTCGACGCTTCCCAGGCTACGCTCTCCGCCCTTGGTGGTACTGACACCGGCCCCCCCCTCGTCATCGTACACCACGGCCTCTTCTGGGACGGGTTGCGTCCCCTCACAGGCCGACGCCTGCGCAAGGTGCGCAGCCTCCTTGCGGCAGACGCGGCACTCTACGCAGCCCACATTCCTCTGGACGTGCATCCCGAGGTCGGCAACAACGCGGTCCTCGCTCGACGCCTCGGCCTCCTGAGTCTGTCCGCGTTTGCGCCCTATAAGGGCATCCTGCTTGGGCAGGCAGGCAACCTCCCGTCGCCCCTGACCCGAGCCGGCTTGGCAGAGGCCGTGGCGCGCGACCTCGGGGTTCCCGCTTCGGCGATTCGAGTGGTGCCCGGGGGCCCCGACCTGGTGTCCCGGATCGGCATCGTCACCGGCGCTGGCTCCAGTGCTATTGCAGCGGCTCGCGAGACGGGTTGCGACGCCCTGATCACCGGTGAAGGCCCAGCCCACAGCTACTTCGACGCGATGGAGCTGGGTGTGTCCGTGCTTTTCGCGGGCCACTACGCGACTGAGACCGTAGGTGTGCAGGCACTCTGCGAGCATCTGGCCAGCCGGTTCGGTCTTCCATGGGCATTTCACGACCACCCGACGGGAATGTGACGCCCGCTCTGGCCCTCAGGGGGATCAACAAGCGCTTCGGATCGACCGAGGCGCTCCGCCAAGTCGACTTCACCCTCGAACGCGGGGAGATCCACGCCCTTCTGGGCGAGAATGGCGCAGGGAAAAGCACCCTGATGAGGATCGCGTTCGGAATGATCCGGCCGGATGCCGGGCTGGTGGAGGTCCAGGGACGGGTCTCACGGCTGCGCAGCCCGGTGGATGCACGCCGACTTGGCATCGGGATGGTCCATCAGCACTTCACCTCGATCGGGGCGTTTTCGGTAGAGGAGAATATCGCGCTCGCGGCAGGCTCGGGTCCGGCGCGTCGCGAGATACGGAGCAGGTTGGCAAATCTCACCGACCAGACCGGTCTGACTCTCGATCCTGATACGTTGACTGAGGATCTCTCCGCCGGTCTCAAGCAGCGCTTGGAAGTTCTCAAGGCCCTCGCCACCGGGGCGACGGTACTGCTCCTCGATGAGCCCTCCTCGGTTCTGTCCCCCGACGAAGCGGAGGCGCTGCTCTCGCTGCTCAGAACGCTACGAGACCGAGGAATCGCCAGCGTGCTCATTACGCACAAGCTCCCGGAGGCCCTCTCCGCGGCAGATCGCGTTACGGTACTGCGGCGGGGGCGGGTCGTCCACACGGGTTCCGTGGCAGGCGAAAGCGCGGCCACATTGGCTTGGCGAATGCTCGGTGAGGGGGAGACCGTCTCGGCAGCCAGGGAGCCGCGCAGTTTCGGCGCCGAGCAGGTGCGGGCCACAGACCTGGCGTGCCGACGCCTGGGCCGGAGCGGGACGGGTCTCCGCCACGCCACCTTGGCCGCGAGGGCTGGCGAGATTGTCGGGATCGCGGCCATCGAGGGGAACGGACAGCGTGAATTGCTACGTGTCCTGGCCGGGTTGGCCCTGCCGGAGCGGGGGTCCCTTCGAGTCGCTCGCCCGCTCTCCTTCATCCCCGAGGACCGCACCTCCGAGGGGCTCATCGCCGACTTTTCCCTCGCGGAGAACCTGGTGCTGAGTCAGGGGGCGGCCGCGCCGTGGGTCCGCGGGTATAGAGTGGACTGGAGCGAGGCCGCGGAACGTAGCGGGGAGCTGCTCGCCGCCTACGCCGTCTCCCCGGCCCGTCCGGCCGCTCCCGCGCGAGCTCTGAGCGGCGGCAACCAACAACGGGTGTTGATCGCGGAGGCGCTCGAGCGAGGGCCGAAGGTTCTGATCGCCGAGAATCCGACCCGCGGCCTGGACCTCCGGGCCACGGCGGAGGTGCATCGCCGCCTGCGCGAAGCCGCAGCCCGGGATGTTACAGTGCTGGTTCATCTGGCCGACCTCGACGAACTGCTGGTGCTGGCCGACCGGATCATGGTGCTGGCGAGTGGCGTGCTTCTCGAACTCCCGCCAGGGGCGTCGCGGGAAACAATTGGCCGCCACCTCTTGGGAGTCAGCGCCGTGTGAAACGGCTCGCGATGAGGCTCGGGCCGGCGGCGCTGGCGGTTGTGTTGGGGTTTCTGGCGCTGGCGATAGGGCTCACGGCGAGTGGCTACGACGGCGCGGCTGCGCTGGCAGCGATCTTCCGGGGCGCCCTCGGCTCCCCGGACGCCATCGTGTCTGGGCTGCTTCCTCGCGCAATTCCATTGATCCTTGTCGGCCTCGGAATCGCACTCGGCTTCCGCGCCGGGGCACTCAACATCGGAGCCGAAGGCCAGTTCTATGCAGGCGCGATCGCCGCGACCTGGATCGGGCTCCACGTTGCAGCGTGGCCAAGGCCGGCTGGAGTGACTGCAGTCCTCATCGTGGGAGCCCTGGCCGGGACTCTGTGGATTCTGGGACCTGCCATCCTGCGACTCCGGTTTGGCGTGCTCGAGGTGATCAGCACTCTCCTGCTCAACTTCGTGGCTGACGCTCTGGTCAGCTGGATGGTGCAGGGGCCGCTTCAGGAGCACCAGAGGGTGTACCCGGAGAGCGACCCCCTGCCCCTAGCAGCGCGGCTGCCTGCACTGCCCGGCACGCGACTGCACCTTGGCTTGGCCATCGCTCTCCTGCTTGCGGTCGGTCTCTGGTTCTTCGAGCGGCGAACCCTCCCCGGCTTTCAGCTCCGAGCAACGGGCGCGAACTCAGTGGCCGCTGAGATCATGGGCCGTATCAACACCCGCCGGGCCTTTCTCCTGTCGCTGCTCGCCTCCGGCGCCCTTGCCGGGCTAGCGGGAGCAGCGGAGGTCTCGGGCATCAGCTTTGCCCTGTTCCAGAACCTCTCACCGGGATACGGATTCACTGGCATCGCCGTGGCGCTGCTCGCGAGGCTCGACCCACTGGGGGTGGTTGCAACCAGCCTGCTCTTTGCCGGGCTTGAGGCGGGTGCCAGCGCGATGCAACGGGATGCCGGCGTGCCCGCGGTCGCAGTTTCGATTGTGGAGTCCGTGATCATCCTGGTGGTGCTGCTCGCAGACGTGGTGCGCCGCCGACGCCTGGCGACGGCCGATTCCTCCGGATTGTGAGCGTGCACCCGAACCTGCTGGCTTCCTTTGTCGCCGCGGCTGTCCGAGTCGCGACGCCGCTGCTGCTGGCCGCCCTAGGCGAGACGATCGCCGAGCGCGCAGGGGTGATCAATCTGGGCATCGAAGGAGCCATGCTGGCCGGAGCCTTGGGAGCCACGCTCGGCGCATCGGCGGGCGGGCCGTGGGTCGGTACCGCCACCGGCATGGCAGCAGGCGTTTTCGTCGCGGGGACGTTCGCGGCCGTGGCCGTCGTGGCCGGAGCGGATCAGATCATCACCGGGACCGCTATCACCATAGGGTCAGTGGGTCTCACCGGGGCGATCTATCGCCACGCTTACGGGCCGGGGGGAGTTGGGTTGAACCTGCCGACCTTCCCTTCCGTCGTCCTGCCCGGACTGGGTGGCATCCCCGTTGTTGGGCCCGGCTTCTTCCAGCAGAGCGTTCTCACCTACATCGCCTATCTCCTCGTGCCGGTCCTGTGGTGGGGCCTGTTCAAGAGCGGAGCGGGCCTACGCCTGCGCGCAGCCGGAGAGTCGGCCGACAACGCGCGGGCGGCTGGGGTTCACGTGGCTTGGGCGCGCACAATCGGTGTTCTTATCGGTGGTGCCCTGGCTGGCCTAGGAGGGGCGAGCCTGGTCTTGGCTCAGGTCGGAACCTTCGCCGAGCGGATGACCGCCGGGAGAGGGTTCATCGCGATCGCCATTGTGGTGCTGGGGGGCTGGAACCCGGCGAGGGTCTTCTGGGCCGCGCTGTTCTTCGGGGCGGCAATGGCGTTACAGTTTCTGGTGCAGTCGCTGGGAGTCGGGGTGCCCTACCAGCTGGTGCTGATGCTTCCCTACTTGCTTACCCTCCTGGTCCTAGCTGGCGTGGTGGGCCGCACTCGGCCACCCGCCGACCTGGGCCGGGCGGATGAATCCGCTCCGTCCTAGTCGTCGCTCGCCAGCAGCACGGCGTCAGACATGGTCCCGCGCAGCTCCGCCCGAGCCCGCGCGATCTGGTCCCGCACCCGCTCCCTGAGTCCCGCCACATCGCGGCTGGTCAGTCCAGCCGTCTCAACTGGCTCGAGCACGCGGACCTCCGCCCGGGACCAGCCGAACCGCCAGCCATGCTTGGGCAGCGCAGAGGCGGTCCCGAAGACGGCCAGAGGAAGGATGGGGACTCCGGCCTCGATCGCGAGTCGAAAGGCTCCGTCCTTGAAGGGCAGCATCTCCCGGTCCGAGGTTCTGGTTCCCTCCGGGAAGATGATGACAGAGACCTTTCTCTGGAGGATCCGCTCGCAGCGCCGCATGGCCTTCGCCGCGCTCCGGGCCGCGCCCCGTTCGACTGGCACGTCACCGGCCAGCCACATGTCCCAGCCCAGCACCGGCACTCGCAGCAGTTCCACCTTGGACAGCCACTTCATTTCCCAGGGAAGATGACTGATGAGGAGGATGTCAACAAAGGACTCGTGGTTCGAAACCACGACGTAGGGATTGCGTGGATCGAGTGGGAGAGTGCCGGAGACGCGGAAGTGCCAAAGGGGATTCAGTCCCGCCGTGACCACAGCGATCTTCCGAAACAAGAATCCTGCCCAGTACAGCCCTCGGTCGAATGGCGCCGTGACGAGCCGGACCAGGGCAAGAATCGGGAGCCAGAGGAGCAGGCAGGCGCCAAGCACGAACCAGGTCCAGATCGAAACGAGAGTAACCCAGAGTCGCGAGGTCATGCCGGCTCCGGCACTTCATCGTCCCAGAGGGCAAGCACGTTCCCGTCGGGGTCGGCAATCATCGCCATTACGCCAAATGACTGCCGGGTAGGCTCGATCATGAAGCGTACCTCGCGCTGGTGCAGTCGCTCACAGAAATCGAGCAACCCCGGGACATACAAAGTGATACCGGTGTGGCGGCCGACCAGGGCCTTGGCATCAGGGTGCACGGCGGGATGCACGCCGAGGTGGGCAGGCCCGTCCAGGAGCTCCGCCCCGAAGCTGCCCTCGCGCGTGACGGGGAGTTCGAGATCGTCGCGATAGAACCGCTTCGCGCGATCCATATCCGTTACGAAGATGGCGATCGAGTGGAGTGACGGAGGCATTCCCATATAGTACCCCGAGGCCTCGGGGGTGGCCACCCGCGCGTCGGATCTGGATGAGGCCGCGCGAGCAGCCCCGACGGCTTGGCGCGCTAGAGGGTCAACTCCATGTAGACATCGGCGCGGGCGTATTCGGTATGCGAGGGGAAGGGGCACCGGCGGAACCCCAGTCGCTGGTACAGTCTGATGGCTCCCTCCAGGCTGCTGTTGGTGAGAAGAACGAGCTTGGTGGCGCCCCGCTGCTGAGCCCACTCGATGACGGCCTCCCCGAGCAGGCGGCCGATGCCTCGCCCCTGATGCGTCGGTGACACCGCCATCTTTGCGAGCTCGAAGGAGCCGGCTCCGACCCGGATTGCCGCTACCGTACCAATCGGTAGGTCCTCATCTATCGCGAAGAAGATCTGGCCACCCATGTTGATGATCCCCTCGGGGTAATCGAGGACCTTGAGGTCGGCGGGCTCGATAGAAAAGAGGCGCTCGATCCACGCGCGGTTGAGAGAAGCAAATGCCGGAGCCAGGGAAGGGCTGAAGGGGACGATTCGTACCGACAAAGGTTCCTCGGCTATACACTGGGGCGGGGGGGGGCGGGTGCTCGCGCTCCGGTCGGTCCAGGAATGCCAGCTATGGCCGCGGGAATCTTCGAAGTATCCCAAAGCCCCAGATCGACAGAGCGAGCGCGAGGAGAGTGAGCAGGACCCACCACACTTCGTGGAGCGGGTACATTCCCTCCATGTAGAGCCGGAAGAGGTGAGCTAAGAACACCAGACCGAAGATGACCGCCGTGGTCGCGATGTAAGCTCTCATGATTGGCCTTCGTGGTGATGTCGGACTCAACTCTCAGGCCGGGCAGATCGAGGCCCGGTTCAAGTGCCTTCGAGATGGCCGCTAACCCAGGCTTTCCCAGGCGGCCTTCCAGTTTCGGCGCATGCCCGCGAGACCGGCGCGCGACAGGGGTGTGTCCCCAAAGCGGCGTTCGAACTCGGCAGCATCCATCGTATCGAAGAAGCTCGGGCCGGCTGCATCGAGGTCAGCCCGCGGTTGGAATGCAGGTTCGGCTGTCCCTTGAGCGAACCGTTCGTTCCACGGGCAGACGTCATTGCAGATGTCGCAGCCAAACGCCCACCCGTTCAGGCTACTGGCCATCTCGGCGGGGATGGGGCCCTTATGTTCGATCGTCAGATAGGAGATGCATCGAGTCGCGTCGAGTACGCGAGGCTCTACGAACGCCGCCGTTGGGCAGGCGTCGAGGCACCGGGTACAGGTTCCGCAGTGGTCGACCTCAAAAGGGGCATCGATTTCGAGCTCGAGGTCTGTCACGACCTCCCCAATGAAGAACCACGAGCCTAGCCCTGGGCGAAGGAGCATGGTGTTCTTCCCGATCCACCCCAGTCCGGCCCGTTGCGCGAGTTCTCGTTCCTGCAGCGGACCCGTGTCGACGTAAGCTCGGGCGAGGTTAGCCCCACTTGCCTTCAAGAAGTCACCCAACTGCTCAAGGCGGTCCAGAGTGACGGTGTGGTAGTCCATGCCCTGAGCGTACTTGGCCAGCCTTGGGCCATGAGATGGTGTGCCGCGGCTATAGTACGTATGGATCACTACTACTATACATTTCGCGGCTGGCGCGAGGAACGCTGGGCGCTTCCGTGTCTTTGCCTGACGGTGGATGTACCGCATCGTGCCGCCGTAGCCCGCCTCCAGCCAATGGTCCAGACTCTCCGCGTGGGGAATGGGATCGAGGCTCGAGATTCCACAGGCGGCGAAGCCGAGTCGAAGGGCTTCGTCTTTCACGGCGCGGGCCGTCACGGTCATGAGTGGACGACGGATTCGTT
>DATJVM010000059.1:0-6358 GCA_035501775.1 Gemmatimonadales bacterium
CCATCGCGCTCGCCTGCTTGCGGACCGTATCGAGGCCCAGCGGCCGTGTCAGCCACACCGGCGTGCGGCGCACGAACCCGCGCACGTCCTGACGGCGGATCAGCGGAATATGCTCCCCGAAGCGCTGACGATAGAGCTCGATCAGCCGGTGCCGGTGGCCCGCCTCCTCCACCGCCATCCCCTCGAGCACGGCGGCGGAGCCGGGGAAATGCTCACGTAGGCCATCGGCGTAGTCGGTGTAGACCCGCTCGTCCTCCTCCTCCAGCGAAATGGCCAGCGCCAGAATCTCGGACTCGGAAAGGCTGTCGAACTTGCGCATGCGTCCGCCCTTGGTAAGACGAGGAACCAGGCGCCGCGTAATCTGCCGCGCCCCTGCCCTGCTCAGCTAGAGCCCATATTCATGTTATCTTCGCTGCATGGCCTCGGACCTCCCGGCCGACCTCATCACCGCAGTTGGTGACCGTTTCGACCTGCTCCGCGTCCTGGGCCGCGGTGGCATGGCCACGGTCTACCTGGCCAGAGACAAGAAGCACCACCGCCAGGTGGCGCTCAAGGTGCTGTTGCCCGGCCTGTCCGCCTATCTCGGGCCGGAGCGATTCCTCAAGGAAATCGAGATCGCGGCCCGGTTGACCCACCCGCATATCCTGCCCCTGCACGACTCCGGCGAGGCCGGGGGCTTCCTCTATTACGTCATGCCCTACATCGAGGGCGGGTCGCTGCGCCAGCGGCTCAACGACCGCGGTCGACTGCCCCTGGACGAGGCCCTCGACATCGCCCGCCCGGTGGCCGACGCCCTCGGCTACGCTCACCGGATGGGCGTGCTGCATCGGGACATCAAGCCGGAGAACATCCTCTTTTCCCAGGGACATCCGGTGGTTGCCGACTTCGGGATCGCGCGGGCGGTGACTACCGCGGGCGGCGCCAATTTGACGCGGACCGGCTTTCCGATCGGGACACCGGGGTACATGAGCCCGGAGCAGGCCGCCGGACTCACCGAGCTCGACGAGAAAGCGGACGTCTACAGCCTGGCCGTGGTGATCTACGAGATGCTGGTCGGGGAAATCCCCGGGCGCTGGCCCACGGAAGAGGAGGTCCGGGTTGGCCGCTTCCTCAACGCCCCCGCCACCCATCGGTCGCGCCTCACCGCGCTCGGCGGACAGGTGGAGGCCGCGTTGGTGCGTGCCCTCGCCATCCGGCAGGACCAGCGGACCGCTACGCCCCAGGCATTGATCGCGGGGCTGAGCGGCGGTCCCAGCGGCGAGCGCCGCCGCTACAGCGAGGGGGAGGTCCAAGCCATCGTGCAGCGGGCCACGGAGCTCGAGGCCAGCCGCCCCACGCAAAGCGGGGCGATGACCATCGGCGGGGTCGAGGCGCTTGCGGCCGAAGTCGGCATCGAGCCCAAGCTGGTCCGGGAGGCGGCGGGCTCGCTCGATCCGGCGAGCTCCGCCCCGCCGGTCTCGCGTGATTCGAGCGCCCAGATGCGCAACAATCCGTGGATCGGCGGTCCCACCAAGCTGCTCTATGAGCGGACGGTCGAGGGCGAGCTTCCCGAAGGGGAGTATGCCACGCTGGTCGACGAGATTCGCCTCATCCTGCAGGACGTCGGCCAGGTGAGCCAGCTGGGGCACTCGTTCTCGTGGGCATCCACCCGGGCGGGCTCCACCCGCCACCTGGAGGTATCGGTCTCGGTACGCGGCGGCCGGACCCGCATCACCGCGAGAGAGAACCTCGGCCCTCTGATCGGCGGGATCTTTGGAGGCGTGGGGGGAGGAGTCGGCGGCGGCGGATTCGGACCCATCATGGCCACCGTGGGCAGTGCCCTGCACGCTTCCGGTGCCGCATTTGTCGCGATCATCCCCGCCTGGCTCGGGACAGTCTACCTCTCGACGCGCCTCCTCTATCGCCGGGCGGTGCGCCGCCGCGCCGCGACCCTGGAGCGCCTGGTGGATCGCCTGGCCGAGCTCACCGCCAGCCTGGCTCGAGAGCAGTCGCGGCTCCGGGGCTGAGGCCCAAGGCAGGGGTCACCCGCGAATCGCCTCGAGCGCGTGGAGGAATTCGGTCGCGCTCTGCCAGCGGTCTGCGGGCTCCTTGGCGAGCGCTCGCCCCAGTGCCGTCACAAAGGCCTCCGGGAGGTCCGGGTTGGTGGCCCGCGGGTCGGGCGCGGCATCGTGGACCTGCTTCATGAGTATCGTTGCGAAGGAATCCCCGCCGAACACCCGTTTCCCCGTCGCGCATTCCTGAATCACGAGACCCGCGGCGTACAGATCGGCACGGCCGTCCACGGGGCGCCCCAGCAGCTGTTCCGGCGCCATGTACTCGGGGGTGCCGATGACGGTGCCCTGCGCGGTCAGCGCCTCGCCCGAGGGTCCCTGCCGCCCCTCCATCAGCCGCGCTATGCCGAAGTCCATGACCTTGAGGAAGCCGCGGCCGTCGACCACCAGATTCGCCGGCTTGATGTCGCGGTGCACAATCCCCTCCGCGTGCGCGACCTCGAGCGCCCGGCAGAGCTGGCGGCCGACCGTCAGCGTCACCGACAGGGGTAGCGCGCCCCGCCGCCGGATCACTTCGTCGAGCGCCGTGGCCTCGACGTACTCCATGGTGATGAAGTAGACCCCGCCCGCTTCCCCGATGTCGTGGGTGCGCACCACGTTGGGGTGGGAGATGCGGCGGGCCAGCCGGATCTCCTGCTTGAACCGCTCCAGCAGCTGCGGATCTCCGACCAGATCGGGTCGCAGCGTCTTGATGGCGACCGTCTCGTTGAGCTCCCGGTCGAGCGCTCGATAGACCACCCCCATGCCTCCGGCCCCGATGCGTTGTCGGATCTCGTAGCGTCCCGCCAGGACCTCGCCGACGCCGAGCTCTCCGGCCGGGCCCGTCGCCGTTCCCCGGGGCGGCGAGGCCAGGACCTGGGTCTGCACATTGGTCGAGGATCCGAGGAACTCGACCAGCCGCTGCTGCTCTCGCAGGTCGCTCACCATCTTCTGGAACGCCTCGGCCAGCTCCCCGATCTCGTCGTGGGAGTGGATCCCGATGTCCCCCGTGTCCTTCCCCGCGGCGACATCCCGTGTCAGGTCCACCAGCCGCCGGATCGGCGCCGTGATCTGTCGGGCGAGCACGAGGGCCACCACCAGCGCGACCGCCAGCGCCCCGAGAAAGGCATAACCGATAGAGCGCTGCAGCGCGGTGAACGGGGCCAGTTCCGCCTCGCGCGCCCGGAGCCCCGCATACTCGCCGAGCAGGGCGCCGGAGGCGCTCCGGAGGGGCCCCGCCGCGGCGATCCAGGTCTCTCCTCCGGCCTCCACCCGGAGCCGCGGCAGCACCGAGTCCGACGCTCCCGCCTGGACCGCCGGGCGGCCGCGGAGCGCATCGCCAATCACGGCGGGCGGGAGCGTGGAGCCCGCGATGCTCTGGGGTCGGCCAGCGGTGTCGAGGACGGTGAAAACGACTTCGGAGGCGGTCTGGCGCTTCAGGCGCTCGGCCAGGGCCCCGTCGAGGGGAAGCGCCAGGATGAGGACGCCGGACGGCGGCGCGCCGGCCGCCGCCAGGGGCACGGCCACCACCTGGAACAGCGAGTCCACGCCGTTCGACGACTCGATCCAGGTGCCGTGGGCCGGGTCGCCGTTGAGGGGCGCCTCGATCAGCGGGCCGTGGAGCATCTTGCCGGAAATCGACGCGCCGCGGGAGCTGGCTTCAACCACGCCAGCCTGGTCGGCGATGAGCGCCCAGGCCGCGCCCGCCTGCTGCTGAAACTCGACCGCTTGATCGAACAGGTCGCCATGCGCTTCCTGACGAAGCGCCTGGTCGATCCGGGCGACGTAGGTCGGCACCTGGGCCAGCACCCGGCCGCTCTGCTCGAGCGCCCGGCTCCGGCTCGCCAGCGCATCCTCGATGGCGGACTGGGTGGCGATGAGCCCCCGGTCGATGGACGCGTCGGCCGCCTGGTTGGCCCGCACCCGGATCAGGGCCAGCGCCCCACCCAGGACGAGGACCACGATAAGCACCATCGCCAGGAAGAGCTTGAGCCCGACTCCGCGGAGCGGAAGCGACCTAATAGCGGCTCTCCCGGTCGTAGTAGGATTGGCCGTTCTTGTCGAGATGCTCCTGCAGGCGATAGCGGCGCGCGTCCAGCGTCAGGCTCAGCGGCGTCTGCTCCCCTTCCCCCACCGAGAGCGGCTCCTCCAGCTCACCCCCTCGCTCATGCCAGGCGTGCAGGACGTAGCTTCCCGCCGGCACGTCCGCCAGCGTGAAGCTCCCGTCCGGCCCCGGCTGGGTCACGAAGCCGCTGGGCACGACCAGGATGAGCCCCCGCATCTGGGCATGGACGTTACAGTAGACCCGAATTACCCCGGCCCGCTTGAAGGTGACGGCCTTGGCGCCGCCCCGACCATACAGCCCGAGGTCGAACGCACCCTCCGGCGAGAGAGAGAAGACGTTGTGACTGAACGGATCGTGATTGGGAAAATTGACCGTCGAGCCCGGTGCCACCACCACCAGCCGCGGCGTGAACTGCTTGCCCTCGGTCGCCATCTCGGCATGCGACGGCGTCCCGTCCGGTACCCCGGCACCGGTCAGCCAGACGACGGTCTGCGCCAGATCCTCCGAGGGACGAGCGTCGCGTTCGAGGATCGTCACCTTGCCGCTCACCGCCACGCCGGACTGCGCCGGCGCCGGGGTCGGCGCGAGCAGCACCAGCCCGAGCCAGAGGCTCGGGAGAAGGACCGTCGACCGTTCCGGATGCATGGGATAGCTTATCCCCCGCCCTCCGCTCGGTCAACCATGTATCCGCCTGGCCCGCGCGGTCCTGAAAACCGGGAGCGCCCTCTCGACACCGTCGGGAGGGCGCTCGGTTGGTTGCAGGCGTATGCTCAGGTCGTGCTGCCGGGGACCCGGGGCTTCCCGTTGGTGATGGTGAACCCATCACGCCGATTCTGCTGCCAGCAGCCTTCGTCATGGTCGGTGCACACCGGCCGCTCCTTGCCGTAGCTCACCACGTCGACCTTGGTGCTGTCCACGCCATGCTCGGTCAGGTACCGCTTGGCCGCGGACGCGCGCCGCATACCGAGCGCCAGGTTGTATTCATCCGAGCCGCGCTCGTCGCAGTTCCCCTCGACGCGGATACGGAGCGATGGCGAGTCCTGCAGGATCGGCGTCTTGGCGTCGAGTGCCGTGATGGATGCGGGGCGGAGATCCGACTTGTCGAAGTCGAAGTAGAGCGGCGCCGTCAACGTCTGCTGCAGGTCCTGGAGCCGGGCCATCTGTTCCTGCGCCATGCGGGCGCTGTCTTCCTGCGCCTTCCGGGCCGCCAGCTCCGCCGCGGCGCGCATGCTGTCCTCGTGGGCCCGCCGCGCGGCGAAGATGGCGGACGAGTCAGGTACCTCGGGCGCGGCGGAGACGGGAGCGGGTGCGACGGTGGGGTGATGGCTGCAGGCAGTTAGCGCGACGGCAGCGAGCAGTGCGGCCGGGATCATGCGATGTGATGGTGACATAGGGGCTGTCCCTCCCGCGGGCACGGGGGATGAAGGTGACCGGCGGCCGGGCCGCCGGAGGATGGACACGCGGGGATTCCAGACTCGGGGGGCGAAGTTGACTGTCAAATTGTCCCCATCGGCGCCAGACTGTCCCGGTTCTCGCGCGCGACGGCGGCCCCAGGGCCTCAAAACCCCTCGGCCGCGCACTCGTGCGAACTCCGTGCCGCCCGCTGACGGCTAACGGCTGACGGCTGATGGCTGACGGCTGATGGCTGACAGCTGCGGAAGGGGCCGGACTACTCCTCGGCGGTGTGATTCCAGCGACGGTACACCATGATGGCAATACCGGTGCAGACGGCGAAGGACGGGACCACCAGGATCGCCATCCCGCCCAGCATCGCCTTCATGTAGCGGGCCATCGAGTCCACGCCGGCAATCCCGGCGCACCACCATTGCCACTGCATCGCGAAGGCTCCGGCCCCCCTTTACGGGGCGTTGACCCGCATGTGGAACAGCCGGAAGGCGTCGGGCCAGATGTGGTTCATGAAGAGGAAGACGAAGATCAGGCCGGGGACGAGGGTCCACAACAGGCGCCGCTCGAACCTGAGATGCATGAAGTACATGAGCCCGATGGCAGCCTCGATGATCGCCAGCGCGAGCAGCGCGGCCAGCAGCGAGCCGGTCGAGAGCCCCGCATAGGTGAGCCCCACCTCGACCGCCACGATGAGCAGAAGCCCGAGCCAGACGATGACGTATGGACGCATGGACGCAGATCCCGATCCCGCCGTCGCACTCATGGTGACCCCTCCGCCCGGTCAGTGGGCATTCATCAGGTAGACGAGCGGGAACACGAACATCCAGACCAGATCGACGAAGTGCCAGTACAGACC
>DATJVM010000060.1:0-2331 GCA_035501775.1 Gemmatimonadales bacterium
GTGGGTCGCCGCAGGCCGACCGGCGCTCAGATGACCCCGGCGTCGCGGAGCTTGGCGATGTCGTCGGCGGACATGCCGAGTTCCGCGGCGAGGACCTCATCGGTGTCGGCACCCAGCTCGCCCGGCCGCGTGGGTTCCACGATGGGCGAGTCCGACAGGAACAGCGGGCTGCCCAGGGTCATGAACGACCCCCGGTCGTCGGTGACGGTGCGGAGCACACCGCGCTCGCGGACATGGGGGTCCTCGATCAGTTCCGCGAGCGTGACGACCGGAGCGCACGGGATCTTGAGATCGGTGAGCCTGCGGGTCAGGTGCTCCTTGGTGAGCGTCCTGGTCCACCGCCCCACGACGGCGTCGAGGTCGTCCATGTGCTCGCACCGCCCGGCCATCGTCGCGAACCGCGGATCGGCGGTGGCGGGATCATCCATCTGCGCGCAGAGCCGCTGCCAGTGGGCGTCGGTCGGGCACAGCAGCGAGATCCAGCCGTCGGCGGTCGGGTAGGCGTTGTACGGGGCCACGGCCATGCTCCCGTGCCGGTTCCCGGTGCGCTCGGGGCTGTTCGCGTTGCTGAGAGCGCCGGCGATGTTGGAGGTCAGGGCCGGGAGGATGGCGTCCTGCAGCGCGATCTCGACGTGTTGCCCGCGGCCGGTGCGGGTGCGCTGGAACAGCGCGGCCAGCACCCCGGAGAGCATGTGGGTGCCGGCGACGAAGTCGACGACCGACGGTCCGGTGCGGACGGGTGCGCCGTCGGCGAACCCGGTGGTGCTCATGACGGCGGTGCGGGCCTGGATGGTGAGGTCCATGGCCGGTTCGCCGGCATAGGGCCCGAACGAGCCGAACCCCGTCCCGGAGGCCATGATCAGGCCGGGATTGACCTTGCTGAGCTCGTCGTAGCCGAGGCCGAAGCGGTCCATCGCCCCGGGAGAGAGGTTCTGCACGAGGACGTCGGCGTTGCGGACGAGGTCACGCAGCACGTCCTGCCCGGCGGGGCTGGCGAGGTCGAGGCGGATGGTCCGCTTGCCGGAGTTGAGGAAGCGGAACTGGATCGGGTAGCCGTCAGTGTCGACGGTGGGCAGGCGCCGGTAGGGGTCGCCCTGAGGCGCCTCGACCTTGATGACGTCGGCGCCCAGGCGGGCCATGAGCAGGGAGCAGTACGGGGCAAAGTAGAACTGCCCGACGCAGATCACCTTCACGCCTTCGAGGGCCGTCATGCTGTGCCTCCATGCCTGTCTTGATGGCAACCAAGTTCGTTATTGTGAACTCAAGTCCGTATTTACATACACGATGTTACGAGGCTCCCCTCTCGATGTCAACGGCCCCAGACGCGTCCGCGACGTTGACACGCCCCCCCTCTCCGCCTTACCGTTAGATTCGTGTATACGTCCTCAAGTTCTCAATTACGAACTTAGGGGCGGCGCGGCAGCGACGGCGACGCCGCTGGCCGGTCACCGACGAAAGGACAATCATGAGGATCGGCTTCATCGGACTGGGCCTGATGGGCCAGGGCATGGCCCTCAACCTCTGCCGCGCGGGCTACGACCTCGTCGTGCACGACCTCAGCCGCGCGAGCGGCGCCGCCCTCGAAGAGGCCGGGGCGACCTGGGCGGCTTCGGTCGCGGAGCTGGCGGACTCGGCTGACGTGGTCTTCACGTCCCTGCCCGGGCCCGCTGAGATGCGGCAGGTCGGCGTGGGCGACGGCGGGCTGCTGAGCGCGCTGAAGCCCGGCAGCACCTGGTTCGACCTGACCACGAACTCCCCCACCGTCGTCCGCGAGGTGCACGCTACCTGCCAGGAGCACGGTGTCGAGCTGTTCGACGCCCCAGTGAGCGGCGGCCCCAAGGGCGCCCGTTCGGGCAAGCTCGCTATCTACGTCGGCGGCGACCGCGCGGCGTTCGACCGCGTGGGCGGTGTCCTGGGCGCCATCGGCGACCAGATCCTCTACGTCGGGGAGATCGGCGCGGGCAACACCGCGAAGCTCGTGCACAACTGCGCCAGCATGACGATCCGCTCGGCGATCGCGGAGGTCTTCACCATGGGGGTCAAGGCGGGCGTCGAGCCCGGCCCCCTCTGGCACGCCATGCGCCAGGGCGCCATCGGCCGGGCCCGGACCTTCGACCGGGTCGGCGACCGGTACCTGCAGGAGGCCTTCGACCCGCCGTCGTTCGCGCTGGTCCTCGCGAACAAGGACCTCCGGCTGGCGCTGGAGCTCGCCGACCAGCTCGACGTCCCGATGCGCGCCGCCCGGCTGGTCCAGGAGGACTTCCAGGAGGCGCTCGACCGCGGGTGGGGAAACCGGGACTCACAGACCCCGCTGCTGCTTCAGAACGAGCG
>DATJVM010000061.1:0-67317 GCA_035501775.1 Gemmatimonadales bacterium
CACGTGACGGTAGCCGACGGCGCGCAGCTTGTGCGCCGCCGCCGCGGAGCGGGCGCCGCTGGCACAATACACCAGGATCCGTGCATCCTTGCCGATCTGCCCTCGACGTGCGAGCGCCTCCGGAAGGCGATGGACCGGCACACACTCCGCTCCCTCGAGGTGGCCCAGCCAGTACTCGAGGCGGGTGCGCACGTCGAGAACGATGTCGATCTGCTGCTCGCGGTAGGTGGGCATTGAGTCCAGGCGCCTGGTGAGCGAGAAGGGTCCGGTGCCGAAGATACTGTGGTCCGGCGTTCAGGCGTAGCCAGCACATCTCTCTTGCTGACGGTCTCGGCCGGCTATACCGTCACCGCAGCCCGCATCGCGGCCACCGGCCTCCCTCCAGCCCCGACGAGGTGACCCCGTGAACACCCGCCGTCAGTTTCTCCTCCAGGCTCCCATCAGCTTGCTCGGCGTCGTCGCCGCGTGCAAAGGCGTGGAGCGTTCTCCCGAGACAAAGGCCACGGGATCGAGTGCGACGCCCGGTGCGCCTCCGACGTTCGGCACTGCCCCGGCCGTCGGTCCGGAGGTCTCACCCGAGACCTTCGCCGAGGCGGAGAAGCTGGCGCAGGTGACGCTGACACCCAGTGAGCGCGCGATGGCCGCCGCCAGCTGGCGGACCTCGATGGCTGGCATGCTCGAACGGCGCACCGGACCGCGCACCGTGGCGCTCGAGGCCACACTCGCTCCGGCCACCCAGTGGAATCCGATGCTCCCCGGCACTCCGGCCGGACCCGCGCGCGACCGCTTCGTGCGGACCCCGGCCGATCCGGGCCCCCTGCCGGCCAGCGATGACGACATCGCCTTCGCGCCGGTGACCCGGCTCTCCCGCTGGATCGAACGCCGGCAGCTCAGCTCGGAAAGGCTCACCGGGATCTACTTTGCCCGCCTCGAGCGCTTCGACCCGAAGCTTCGCTGCGTCATAACGCTTACCAGAGATCTCGCCCTGGCTCAGGCCAAACGGGCTGACTCCGAGATCGCCGCGGGCCGTTATCGGGGCCCGCTCCACGGCATTCCGTTCGGGGTCAAGGACCTTCTCGACACAGCCAACATTCCCACCACCTGGGGCGCCGAGCCGTTTCGGAACCGGATTCCCGCCGCCGACTCGGCGGTAGTGGCTCGGCTGCAGGATGCCGGAGGCGTCCTGGTCGCCAAGCTCAGCCTCGGCGCGCTGGCGCTCAACGACATCTGGTTCGGCGGCCAGACCATGAACCCGTGGGTGCCGGAGGAGGGTGCCTCGGGCTCGAGCGCCGGCCCGGGCGCCGCTACCGCGGCGGGGCTGGTGGGCTTTGCCATCGGGAGTGAGACCGGCGGAAGCATCGTGAGTCCCAGCATGCGCTGCGGGATCACCGGGCTTCGCCCCACCTACGGCCGGGTGGCGCGGACCGGCGCCATGACCCTGTGCTGGTCCTTGGACAAGCTGGGCCCGATGACCCGAAGCGTGGAAGACGCGCTGCTCGTCCTTCGCGCGATCTCCGGCCCCGACGCCGGTGATCTCGCGAGCCTACCAAGCCACCTCGACTTCGATGCCGGCGCGCCGGTCAAGGGTCTACGGGTCGGATACTTTCCGGCCTGGATGAAGGAAAGCCTGGCCACCGACGTTGACCGGGCCGCGCTCGAGTCCCTCAAGGGTCTGGGGCTGGTTGCGACGGAGGTCTCGCTCCCCGATTGGCCCTACGACAGTCTCAACCTGATGCTCTTTGCCGAGGCGGCCGCCGCGTTCGAGGAGCTGACCCTGAGCGGTCAGGCCAACCAGCTCAAGGCCCAGGTGCCGGACGCCTGGCCCAACCTGTTCCGCGAGTCCCGCTTCCTGTCGGCGGTGGACTTCGTGCAGGCCGACCGGCTGCGGCGGAAGGTGGCCATGGAGATGGCGCGCGTCTTCTCGCAGGTGGATCTCCTGCTCGTGCCCTCACTCCGCGACGAGATGCTGGTCATCTCCAACAACACCGGCCATCCCTCCCTCACCATGCGGACCAGCTTCGTCAAGATATCCGAGGCGCGGAGCGACTGGGCGCCCGATCCCAACAACCCGCTGCCCAGATTCAACCCGCCGCGGCGCGTGCCCCACGGGATCACACTCATCGGGCGCCTCTTCGACGAAGGCACCATCGGCCGGGTCGGCGTCGCGCTGGAGCGCGCCCTCAACGTGGCGGGCGAGCGGCCACCGGGGTTCTGACTCGGCGGGCGGGCCCCGGCTTCCGGTCGGAGCCGATGCCGCCATATTGCATGACGGCACCCCCGATGTCTCTCACAACCCCGAGACCGCCGTGACCGATCTGCTGACCGAGCTCCAGGAGAGCCTGGGTGGGAAGTACGTCCTGCAGCGGGAGCTGGGGCGCGGGGGTATGGCGACGGTGTTTCTCGCCACCGACGTCAAGCACGACCGCCCCGTGGCCTTCAAGGTGCTCCGCCCGGAGCTGGCCTATGCCCTGGGCCTGGAGCGGTTCCAGCGCGAGATCCGTCTGGCCGCCCGGCTCCAGCACCCCCACATCCTGACCGTTCACGATTCCGGCGAAGCGGGCGGCCATCTCTGGTTCACGATGCCGTTCGTCGATGGCGAGACCCTGCGCGCCCGGCTGCTCCGGGAGCGCCAGCTCTCACTCGACGTGGCTCTCCGGATTGCGCGTCAGTCGGCGCAGGCCCTGCAATACGCGCACGAGCACGGCGTGATCCATCGCGACATCAAGCCGGAGAACCTGCTGCTGACGCGGGACGGGAACACCCTCGTCGCCGACTTCGGCATCGCCCGGGCGCTGGGTTCGGGCGACGAGCAGCTCACTCAGACGGGGGTGAGCATCGGCACCCCGGCATACATGAGCCCGGAGCAGGCCACTGGCGAGCGCGAGATCGACGCCCGGTCCGATGTGTACAGCTTGGGCGCGGTGCTGTTCGAGATGCTGTCGGGCGAGCAGCCGTTCGCCGGCCCGACGCCGCAGGCGGTGCTGGTCAAGCGACTCACCGAGCCGGTGCCGAGTCTCAGGGCGGGGCGGCCCGCCATCCCCGAGGTGGTGGACCAGGTGGTGACGACGGCGCTGGCGCGGGATCCGGCGCAGCGGTTCGGGACGGCGGCGGCCTTTGCGGACGCGCTCGAGCGGGCGGGGGCGACGCCGAGCGGCGACACGGTGACCGTGGCCTCGCGCCCGGGGCGCGGGCCGGCTCGGCGGTGGCTCGTGGCCGCGGGCCTGGTGGTCCTGCTGGCGGCGGGATTCCTGGGCTGGTGGAAGCTCCGGTCGGGGCCGGCAGCCCACGATCATATTGCGGTGCTTCCTTTCGCGGTGCACGGCGGGAAGAACCTGGACTTTCTCGCGCAGGGCCTGGTCGACCTCCTGAGCCGCGACCTGGATGGCGCCGGGAATCTCCGCAGTGTCAACGGCGCGACTGTGCTCGCAGCTGCGCACAACGCAGGAAGCGGGGTCGCGGACCTCGAAGAGGGGCGGCGCCTGGCACAGCGACTTGGCGCTGGCCTGTACGTGCTGGGGAGCGTGAGTGCCATCGGGAGTCAGGTGCGGATCGAAGCGAGCCTCTACGACGGCTCGCCGGCTCAGCCGGCCCGCATGTCTCAAGCCAGTGTGAATGGCGACACCACGCAGCTGTTCGACCTGGTCGACCGGCTGGCCGGCGACCTCATGGTCGGACGCCATCAGGGTCCCGGCGCGCGGCTCCTCCAGACCGCGGCGGTCACCACCCGCTCGCTGGATGCGCTCAAGGCGTATCTCGATGCCGAACAGCATCTGCGCCGCGGCGAATTCGATTCGGCGCTCGCCGGTTTTCAGAGCGCGGTTCAGCTCGACAGCACCTTCGCGCTGGCCTACTACCGGCTGGCGGTGACCGCGTCGTGGGCGAATCGGCACGCCCTGATCCGGCCGAACACCGTGCGGGCCATCGCCCTGGACAGCCGCCTCAGCGCGCACGACCAGCGGCTCCTGACCTCGTTTGCCGCTATGGTGGCGGGAAGGCCCGACGAGGCGGAGCGGGGCTATCGCGAGGTGTTGCAGGACTACCCCGACGAGCTCGAGGCGCAGTGGCAGCTCGCAACCCTGCTCCTTGCCTACAACCCGCTGCGCGGTCGCCCGGCCGCCGAGGCCGCTCCGGTCTTCGATGGGGTCGTGAAGCTCGACCCGGAGTTCCTCTGTCCTATATGACCCATGATGTACCTCGCCGTGAGCGAGGACGACATCCCGAAGGCCGAATCCCTGGTCAACCGGGTCGGGAAGGACTACGCGGACAGTCTGATGTTCGCCGAGGCGCGCGGCGATACAACCCAGGTGGGTCGGCTGCTCGCGGAAGCGCGAGGCGCGGCCCCCTTCAACAAGGTGACCGATGCCGTATGGCAGGTGGGCCAGTGGCTGGGGCAACCGGGAGCGGCCGAACCGTTCGCGCGAGCGGCAGCGGCCCGCCCGGACCGGCTGGCCCGCGGCAACCTCCTGTTGGCCGAGAATCTGCTGGCGCAGGGCCGCTGGGCGGAGGCGGATAGCGCGATAGGCGTGGCCGTGCGCGCCGGCACCGGGCCCGTCGCCCGTCTCGAGCGCGGCCTCATCGCGGCGCTCCCCTTCCTGGCCGTGCCACACACTTCGCTGGAAGCGATTCGCGCCGACGTCGCCGCGGTGGATCTCACCAGCGAAGCGGCCGAGTCGAGCCCCTCGAGCGACCTCCTGCCCGCCGGCCGGCTGTTCATCCTCGGGCTCCTGGATTCGCGACTGGGCCGGCCCGATGCGGCTTTGAAGGGCGCCGCGCAGTTGGATGGGGTGAGCGCGGGTGAGGCCGATGCGGCGGTGATCCAATCTCTCGCGGCAACGATCCGGGCCGATGTGGCCCTGGGCGGGCATCGGCCCGCCGACGCCCTCAAGGACCTCGAGGCGGTGCGTGGCGCGGTGCCGCTCGATCTCGTCGACTGGACGCCCTTCTCCGAGGACTACGGCCGATTCCTCCGTTGCGAGGCCCTGCTCGAGTCCCGGAACGACGACGAGGCCCTCCGTTGGCTCAGCAACGGCTTCGACGGCACGCCCGACCAGATGTGGTATCAGGCACAGGTGTCCCTGCGGCTGGCCGACATCTACGAACGGAAAGGCGAGCGGCAGAAGGCCATTGACCAGTACCAGCGCTTTGTGACCCTGTGGCGCCGGTCCGACCCGGCGCTTCAACCCGCGGTCGAGGAGGCCCGTGCTCGGCTGGCCAGCCTGACCGGTGAGCAGGCCGGGACCCCGGGCAGGACGCGCTGAACCGAAGGTCCGATCGCTACCCGCCATAGGCTCAACCTCCCCGCTTCCCTCCGTCCGTCCCCCTCCGCCTCCTTGCCACTGCCGTTGAGCACGGACCCGTGCGTTTGCCATGGGTCCATGCTGGCCGGATGCCGGCTCTCGCAACCCCTAACGCATTGGGGCATCTAGCGTTTAGGGCGAGGCGGGGTGTGGCGTTTTTCTTGCCCCATGTAGGGTGTCTTAATGAAGCAATGGGCCCCTTCCACTCCCCCTCGGAGGCGGGCCGGACCAGGCCGACTGTCGCTCCCGCACGGCATTCAGAACGGAGGCTGGGGATGTCTCTCACGGATCTGTTGGGCCGCCGCCCGAACGGGAAGGCGCCCGCCACCGAGTCGGAGGCCCTGCTGGAGCAGCTCAAGGCCGAGCGCGAGGCGCTGGCCACCCTGGTGGAGCAGGCGCGCACCGCGACGCGGGACCTCGGCCAGATGATGCCGGTGGTTGACCAGCTTCGGCAGGCCACCCAGGCGGTCGGGGCTCAGACCAACGACCTCGGCGAGCGGGTGCGAACGATCGAAGGTCTCACCGCCCAGCTTCCCGCCCTCCAGACTCAGGCCCAGACGATGACCAGCACGCACCGGCGGGTCGAGAAGCAGGTCTCGACTGCCGCGGCGGACGCCAATCGTCTTGCGACCCAGGTAGCGGAGTTGCGCGACACGGTACAGTCGGCCCTGCAGCTCAAGGAGGAGATGGCCGGCCTCGTGGCCAAAGCCGCGTCGTTCACCGAGCTTCGGACGGAGGCCGACGAGTTGTCGGGTGCGCTCCGGAATCTGAGCGCCAACTTCACCCAGATGCGGGACCAGCACGATGGCGTCATGGAGGTCTATCAGGCCGCCGCCGCTCGGCTGGAGAAGTTCGACGACCAGTTCCGCAGGATGACCGAGACGGTCGCCGCCAGCGATCGGCGGGCCGACGAGTTGGAGCGGAAGTTCAAGGAGATCGCGAGCGTGGCCGAGGGGATTACCGACACCCGGCGCCAGCTGGAAACGCTCAACTCGCTGGCGGGGTTCGTGACCAAGAAGGTCGCCGCGGTGGAGCAGCAGCGGGATGCCGTCGAGCGGGCCACGGCGGAGGCGCAGAACCTCCAGGAGCTGGTCCGCCAGATCACCGCCGAGACCGATCGGCAGCGGGACAAGGCCCGGGGGCTGGTCGAGTTCGAGGAGCACATGGACCGGCTGCGGAAGGCGCATGGCGAGCTCATGGATCGGACCACCGCGATCGCCGGCGCGCAGGGCACGCTGGAGGAAGCCGTGAGCGGCACTCGGAGCGAGCTGGGCGAGCTTCGGGCCGAGCTCAAGAAGGCGGGGGAACGGTTCGAGCTGGAGAGCCGTGGCCTTGACGGGGTGGGCCAGCGGATCGTGAGCCTGCGCGGGTCGGTGACGGAGATGGAGGAGCGGTTCCAGGCGCTCGAGCGGAGCCGGGGTGGCATCGCCGAGGCGGAGGCAGCCGCCGCGACCGTCGCGGCGCAGCTCGATGTGGTGGCGCGGGACGTCAAGGCGACGGAGTCGGCGCTGCAGCGGGTTGAGGCGATCGGCAACGAGGCCCAGCGGCTCGAGGTGATCCTGGCCGTTCTGGCGGACCGCTTCGGCCGCATCGACGCGGCTCGGCCGGCCGTCGAGGCCGCGGTGGCGGATCTCGCCGAGCTGCGCCAGGGCCGCGAGGCGGTGCGCGACGCGCTGGAGCAGATGCGCGTCTCCCACGCGGAGGTGGCGCGGTTCCGCGAAACCCATATGGAAACCCAGAGCTGGCTCGAAGGGGTCGAGGGCGCGCTCCACGGGGTGGAAGGGAAGGTCCAGTTCCTCGACTCGGTGCGGCCGCTGGTCGAGCAGCTCGGGAAGGACGTGGAGCGGGTGCTGGCCTCGGTGGAGTCGGTGGAATCGCGCCGCCAGTTCCTGGAGCAGCTGCACTCGCGGCTGGCGGAGGTCGGGGCCCGGAGTACCCAGGTGGAGGAGCGGGCCCAGCAGATGGAGCGCCGGATGGAGGGCGCCGAGAAGCGGTTCGTCTCCCTGTCGCTCCAGGCCGACGACGCCGAGCGCGTCGCCCGGGTGATCTTCGGCGTCACGCGACAGGTGGAGGAGTCGGAGCGCCGCATGGCGGGTATCGTCGGGACGATCGGCACGACCGAGGGCCGGTTCCGGGAGGTGGAGGCGCTGGCCGAGCGGGTGCGGCAGATCGGCGCCGACTTGGAGCAGCGGGAGAACGCGCTCGAGCGAGCGGCGGAACAGCTGCAGAACGCGTCCACGCTCCGGAGCGAAGCGGCCGCCCTGCTCGAAGACCTGGAGGCCCAGACCTCGAAGCTGGTCGAAGGCCTCTCTCGGACCGAGGCGCGGGGCGCCCGGGTGGACGGCCTCGCCGCCCAGATCGAGGAGCGGGCGTCCAACCTCCGCTTTGTCGAACGCCGCATGGCGCAGTTCGAGGAGCAGCTCGGCAAGTGGGAGCTGGCCGATCAGGAGGTGCGCCGGGCTCTGGACGACATCGCCCAGCGGCAGGCGGCGATCGATGGCCTCCGGGCGGACATCCAGCACATGTTCACCCTCGCCGAGCGCACGATGGAGCAGGTCCGCGCCGTGGGCGAGGCGCGGGAAGAGGTCCGGTCCACTCACGAACTGGTGGAGGCGGCGCTCCTGGGCGTGGCCGATGGCAAGCGCGTCGTGGAGCACCTCGAGTGGCGGAAGGGGCAGCTGGATCAACTGGAGAGTCGGCTGGCCCGCGCCGACGCGCTGGTCATGGATCTGAACGCGAGTCTGGTAACGCTCGAGACGCAGCGGGCCGTGGTGGAGCAGGTGGTCTCGCAGGCGGGCGCGCTGGAATTCCAGTCGAAGCAGGCGGAGGCGCTGCTCGAAACGCTCCGCAACGAACGGGATCTCGCTACCCGGATCCACTCGGCCATCGGCGAGGCCCGGAAGCAACGCGAGGTAAAGAGCGCGAGCTGACCGTGACCTGACCACGGGCTGGCTCGTGAGGCCCCCGGGGCGCTACCGCGCCGCCGGGGGCCGTTTCGTTAGCCCGCCGCAGCCATCTCCCCGTAGAAGTACGGATGCCACCCTCCGGGAACCAACGGATCGCCTCGACGGACCAGGGATCCTTCCGCATATTCATTCATCCGTGCGGTTCGGCATCCGCCGCGGATGTGCGTCCCGGATGACGGGAAGCGTCCCCGGCTAACAGCCGAGCCGTGGCCACATGCCAGTGGAGTCGAGGGATCATGACGTCTCATGCGGAGCGCCGTCCAACCGGCGGCAGGCAGATTGGCGGGTATCGACTCGCGGAGGGAATGCACACCCGCGGGAGCAACCTGCCGTGGCACTACCACGACGGGCCCACCATCTGCTTTGTGCGGCAGGGGGGCTTCGTGGAAGGGTTCCGCGGACTCTCGCTCACTTGCGAGCCGGCCATGGTGAAGTTCACGCCCGCCGGCGAGCCGCACTTCAACCGGTTCGAGTGGACCGATACGCGGGGCCTCCTGGTGGAACTCGCCGCGGACTTCGCGGCCGAGCTGCGCCGGCTCGCTCCCGTCCTGGACGAGCGGGTCCACTTTCAGGGCGGGGTGGTGGCCGCGCTGGCCTATCGGATTCACCGGGAGCTGAACCGGGGAGACTCGGCGGCGCCCCTCGCCATCGAGGGCCTTCTGCTCGAGCTGATCGCCGAGGCCAATCGGGCGCGTCCGCCCGCTACGAAGGGTGAAGTCCCGGGCTTCCTGCTCCGCGCGCGCGACCTGCTCCACGACCGGCTCTCCGAGGGAATCGGCTTGAGCGAGCTGGCCCAGGCCGTGGATGTCCATCCCGTCACCCTGTCGCGCGCTTTTCGTCGCGCCTTCGGCTGCGCGGTGGGCGAGTATCTGCGTCGCGCCCGGCTGGACCGCGCGACGGCCATGCTGGCCGCGACCGACCTGCCCCTGGCGCGGATCGCGCTGGACGCGGGTTTCCACGACCAGAGCCATTTCTCCAATCACTTCCGCCGCCGGACCGGCCTCTCGCCCTCGCATTACCGGCGCGTGCTGCGTCAGTAGCGCCGATCCTCCTCGTACAAGCCGCTCCAACCATCCAAGACGTCACGCCGTCCGCTCCCTAACCTTAAGGGGAGAGGAGGCACAATATGCCACTGTACAGATCGTTATGGGTGCTGGGAGTTGCAACGTTCATTGGCGGGTGTGGAAGCAGCTATGGGGGCGGGGGCGGGTCCGGACCACCGAGCGAGTTGGTTTCAAAGGCATCCTTGAGTGGCGATGCCCAGACCGGAACAGTGGGGCAGACGCTGGCGGAGTCGGTCACCGTGCTGGTGACGCGGGACGGCACACCCGAGTCCGGCGTGACGGTGAACTGGGGCACGACTTCCGGCGGAAGTCTGAGCCCCGTCTCCAGCCTCACCGGTGCTGACGGTACGGCGAGCACGGCGTGGAGCCTCGGCCATACGGCCGGTGCCCAGACCGCCACCGCCTCGGTGTCAGGCGCCGGGGGTTCGCCGGTGACCTTCACGGCAACGGCTCAGGCGGGGGCGGCCACCGCGCTCGCCAGAGTCTCGGGCAACGGCCAGAGCGCCCGGCCCTCGAGCGCGCTGCCACTACCCATTGTGGTCCGGGTTACCGACCAGTTCGGGAATCCGGTGAGCGGCGCCACCGTACAGTGGACGGTCACCGTGGGCGGCGGGTCCGTCACCCCGACATCGGGGGTGACCAACCAGGCCGGCCAGGCCTCGACCACCTGGACCATGGGCGCGGCTGATGGCGCCGACAGCCTCGAGGCTTCCGCGACCGGACTGACGGGATCCCCGCTCGTCTTTCAGGCGACGGCCGTCACCCCGCCGCCGCCACCGACGTCGATCACGATCCAGGTCAACAACGATTTCTTCTCGCCCCAGGTGGACACCGTCGCGGCCGGTGGAACGGTGACCTGGAACTGGAACGGGGGACCGCACAACGTCACCTCGGTGCTGAGTCCGTCCTTCACGTCGAGCACGACGCAGACGGCGCCCGCGACCTTCGGGGCCATCACCTTCAGCACCGCCGGTACCTACCAGTACATCTGCACCATTCACGGCAGCCTGGTGGGGGGACAGACACCCAGCGGCATGCACGGAACGGTCGTGGTGGAGTAGTGCGGTGGTACACCTGGGGGGCGGCACTGGCGCTGGCCGGAGCCGCTCCGCTCGCGGCGCAGGGGGACTGCTTTCCGCCGGCCAGCTCGCGGGAGGCGAAGGTGTTCGCCGTCCTCTCCGTCCCGTTGTCGTTCACGGGCGGGGGGGCTCCGCTCGCCCCTGGCCGCTTCGGAGTCGACGCCGGGCTCGAGGCGAGCTACCTCCCGCACATCGACACGGCGACGGCCACGCCCACCATCTGCCGGCCGGGGAAGGGGCCGGAGAATGTGAACATCCTTCCCGGCTTTCTCCGGCCCCGGATTGCGCTGGGCCTTCCAGGGCAGCTCGTGCTGGAAGCGGCGTGGATCCCGCCGGTCCGTCTGAACGGCGCCAAGGCCAATCTCGTGGGGCTGGCCCTGAGCCGCATCATCCCGGCCGGCGCACTGCGTCTCGCCCTCCGGGCCGACATTACCATCGGGGTCATCCACGCCCCGGTAACCTGTGACGCCGGCGCTCTCCGCGATCCGACCAGCGAGTGCTTCCAGGGCACCCTGTCCGACGACACCTACCGGCCTAATATCTTCCAGACCGAGTTCGCGGCCGCCCGGAGCTTGTCATCCGGCCGCCTGACGGTCTATGGTGCGGTGGGGTACGCGCACCTCGCGCCGCGGTTCCAGGTGAACTTCACCAACCAGTTCGGGAGCACCGACCGGCGGAAGGTGGAAGTCGATCTGGACCGGCTCACCCTGGGTGGGGGAGGAACCCTCCTGATCGGGAGGAGGACGTCCGTGTCCGGTGAGGTGTACAGCGCGCCGGCCGACGCTGTCACGGGACGATTGATAGTTAGGACATCCCTCAACAGATGATCATGCGACCCTCCGCGTTTGCTGTAATGTTGCTTGGCATGTGGTCGGCCGGGGCCATGGCGGCCCAGGAGCCACGGACCATCGTGCCATCGAGGGTCGCGTCGGGGACGCTCAGCTTCGATGCGCATGCCACAGTGGGAGACTTCACCGGTACCACCAGCACGGTGAGCGGCGGCATGACGGGCGCGGCCACGCTTGCCGAGGTGCGCGGCTGCGTCGAGGCCCCGACGAACACGCTGGTCACCGGCAAGGGGCGCCGGGACCGGGACCTCAACAGCTCGATGGAGACCGACAAGTACCCGCTCATGCGATTCGAGCTCAAGGATGTCTCTCCGACCAGCGAGCCCGCGGACTCGATGACCGCGGCCCTCATGGGCGACCTCACCCTCCACGGCCTGACTCGGCCCGATACTGTGCCGTCTACGCTGGTCTGGACGGGGGACACCCTCCATCTCCGGGCCGAGTTCCCGGTGGATGTAAAGGACTATGGCGTGGGAGGGCTCACCAAGTTCCTCGGCGCGCTCAAGATGGATGAGCACATCCTGGTGCATGTGGACCTGACCTTTGTCCCCGGTCCCGGCGGGTGCGGCGGAGCATGACCACCACGATCCTCGGCGCCGGCGGCCCGATCGCTACCGAGCTGGCCGGCATCCTGGCCGCCGATGGCACGCCGTTCCGGCTGGTGGGCCGGAACCCGAAGCCGATGGTGGGTGGCGAGGTGATGGCTGCGGATCTGACCGACCGCGATCAGGCTCTGCGGGCCGTCGCCGGTTCGGGCGTGGTCTATCTGGTCGTGGGCCTCAAGTACGATCTGGCCGTATGGCGGGAAAGCTGGCCGCGGGTAATGGCGAATACCATCGAGGCCTGCAAGCGCGCCGGGGCGCGCCTCGTGTTCTTTGACAACGTCTATATGTACGGGAAGGTCAACGGCCCCATGACGGAGGAGACTCCGTACGCTCCCTCTTCACGGAAGGGTGAGGTCCGGGCCAAGCTTGCCCTGTCGCTGATGGCCGAGACGAAGGCGGGGAGCCTCACCGCCATGATTGCCCGCGCAGCGGACTTCTACGGCCCACGTACGCCGCACGGCGTCCCCAACGTCCTGGTGCTCGAGGCTTTCGCGAGGGGCGGCAAGGCCTCCTGGCTGGTCAATGCCGATGTACCGCACTCGCTCACCTTCACGCCGGACGCGGCCCGCGGCCTGGTGATGCTGGCCGAGCGGGAAAGCGCGTGGAATCAGCTATGGCACCTGCCAACCGCCCCCGATCCCCCGACCGGGAAACAGTTCGTCGAGATGGCTGCTCGGGAGTTCGGTGTCGCCCCGGCCTACCGGGTGCTGAGCCGGCGGGCGCTCTGGCTGGTGGGCTGGTTCAATCCACTGGTGCGGGAGTCGTACGAGATGCTCTACCAGAACGAGGCGCCGTACCTGTTCGACTCGTCCAAGTTCGCGCAGGAATTCGGCTTCGGGGGCACCCCCTACCCCAGGGGGATCCGGCTTGCGGCCGCCTCGTACCTCAATCGGGCTGATGGAGCCGTCGGAGGCTAGTTCCGCACGGTAGGGGGAATGGTGTCAACCAGCGCCCGATAGACGTAGCCCACCTTCTGACCGTCGGACACCACCCGATACCACTCCTGGCGCAGGGAATCCACCAGCACCTGCTCACCTGGATGCAGCACCAGGACCACCCGGGCCATCGGCTCCCGCGCCTCTCGGACGTTGGCCCAGATGGTGGTATAGCGCCGTTCCTGCGGGCGGGCGTCGAGCGACGGGGCCTCGGCTTCGGAGCTTCGAACGCCGGCGCCAAGGGCGAGGGAGCGGGCTTCCGCCGGAGCAACCTCCTTCTCCACCGGTCGAACCGGGGGATCGGCCACGGGATCCGGGGGTGCCGGCTTGGCGCGGTCGGGTGGTTGCGGAGCCGGACTGGGGGTGGAGGCCGTGGTTCCCTTGGCCGCCGGAGTCGAATCGGGAGTCCGGGCCAGGGTGACGGCCGGGGTCTGGGGCCGGGGGCTCGGGGTCGGCGTCTGAACGATGCCGTCTGCCGGAGGGAGCGGATCCGGGGGGTCGGCCGCCGTCTGGTGCCGGAGGGCGTCGATCGCGAAGAACAGGCTGCCGAGCGCCGCGAGGACCAGCAGGACCGGCTTCCGCCCGAGGCGAGGCCCAGGCTCCGGAAGGGGGCGGGTACCGAACGGATTGCCGCAATGAGGGCACTGGGTGGCGACGCTCAGTGCCTTCTGGCCACAGCGTGGACAGGGGGTGTACGACATCGACCTGGAATCCCGACTGGAGTACCTGCCCGGAGCAACCGGCTCCGAGGCGGAGGAACAATTTGCACCGGTTTCCCTCTCGTGGCCAGTCACGGGGAACGTTCGCGCCCCTTTTCCCCCCTTTCCCTTGTCCCCTGTCCCCCGCCCTTAACCCCCCTTTCGCGCTTTCTTCACCCGGATCTGACTACGCTGGCAGGGCCGATCTTTATGCCCGAGGCGTCCATGCACGAAGTCCCCCAGACGATGGGTCAGCAGTTCGGCCGGCGGAGCTGGGCCGAACCGTGGAAGATCAAGATGGTGGAGCCGCTCGAACAGGTTCCCGCCGAAGCACGGGCGGCCGCGCTCGCGGGAGCGGGATACAACACCTTCCTGCTCAGGTCGGCCGATGTCTATATCGACCTCCTGACCGACAGCGGCACCGGGGCGATGAGCGACCGGCAGTGGGCCGGCATGATGCTCGGCGACGAGGCCTACGCCGGGAGCCGGAACTTCTACCACCTGGAGGAGGTGGTCCGGCGGCGCTACGGCTACACGCACATCCTTCCCACCCATCAGGGACGCGGGGCCGAGCACCTGTTGAGCCAGAGCACCATCCGGCCGGGTCAGTTCGTGGCGGGCAACATGTACTTCACCACTACCCGCCTTCACCAGGAGTTGGCCGGAGGGCGCTTCGTGGATGTTATCGTGGACCAGGCCCACGACACGACCAGCCAAGCCCCGTTCAAGGGAGACGTAGACCTCGACAAGCTCGAGGCGCTCATCGCGCGGGAGGGGGCAAAGCAGATCGCCTACGTCAGTCTCGCCGGTACCGTGAACATGGCGGGCGGGCAGCCGGTGTCGATGGCGAACGTGAAGGCCCTCCGGACGCTCTGCAATCGGCACGGCATCCGGGTCTTTCTCGACGCCACCCGGATGGCGGAGAACGCCTTCTTCATCCAGGAGCGGGAGCCAGGGTACGCCCGCAAGTCGATCGCCGCGATCGTCCATGAATTCTGCGACTATACCGACGGGGCGTGGATGAGCGGCAAGAAGGACAACCTGGTGAACATCGGGGGCTGGCTGGCGGTGAACGACAGCGACCTCTACGAAGAGCTCCGCAATCAGATCGTGATCTACGAGGGACTCCACACCTACGGCGGGATGGCGGGGCGGGACATGGAGGCCATGGCGATCGGCATCGAGGAGTGCCTCCAGGACGACCACATCCGCTCCCGCGTGGGGCAGGTGCGCTACCTGGGCGAGCTGCTGAGCGATTGGGACATCCCGATAGTTCAGCCGGTCGGGGGCCACGCGGTGTTCGTGGACGCCCGGGCGTTCTACCCGCACATCCCGCAGCACCAGTTCCCGGCGCAGACCCTCGCCGCCGAGCTCTACCTCGACTCGGGCATCCGGGCCATGGAGCGGGGCATCGTGAGCGCGGGGCGGAACCCGGCTACCGGCGACCATTACTATCCCCAGCTCGAGCTCACGCGGCTCACCATCCCGCGGCGGGTCTACACCCAGGCCCACATGGACGTGGTGGCCGAATCGGTGAAGACCATCTTCGATCGGCGCCAGACCACACGCGGGCTCCGCATGTGCTACGAGCCCAAGTACCTCCGCTTCTTCCAGGCCCGGTTCGAGCGGATCGCGGCGTGAGGCTCCGGCGCCGACCCCTCCGGAAGAGGAGGGGTGCGGCCGGAATGGTCCCGGAGGTTACTCGTCATCATCAACGGTTTGGCCCGCCGGTGCTGTCATCAGGCCGGACTGCCCGGGCGCGCCGTAGACAATCCTGCCGCCGGTATGGCCCACGCGATAACCGGCCACGACGAGAGCGAGCGCGGCGGCGGTTCCGAGGATCCGGGCGGCGCTGCCGACCCGGGTGGCCGCGAGACCGAGGACCAGAAGGACGAAGACCCCGCCGGATGCGACCAGGAACTGCTCGGCCGCCTCCTCATGGGACTTGACCACCGCCTCCGCCACTCGGCTCTCCACCCTCTCCTCCTGGGCCTCTCCCGTCTTGAGGGAGACCGTGGCGCTTGCGACCAGGAGGGCCGATGCGATGACGGGCACCGACCACGCCGTCACCGGGCGGACGCCGTGGCGCCGGATCGCCCAGAGGCTGCCCAGGGCCAGGATCGGAAGGAAGAACATGAGGACGATCGGGAAGTGCACGACCGCGGGATGCAAGGGATCGGGGATCATCAACGGCTCCGGTTAGGGTCGAGGCGATGATAGGGACCCCCCACGGGCGCAACAATCCGGCGTTTGACGCGGCGACCGATCCTGAATCAAGTTTTCACTACATCCGTCATCTGCCGGAGCCCGCCATGGACGAATCGAGGCCTGAAGCCATGCGCCTGCCCCTCGCGGTGCTGCTCCTGGCCATTGCCGGGGGCGGCGCCGTGGACCTGGTGCTGGACCGGCCGTCGGAGTGGATCTCCTTTCACGTTCTCTACGAAGTTCTGCTGGTGGCAGCCGGGCTCGGGACGGCCGCCTGGCTGTGGAGCGGCTGGCGCGCGGTCCAGGTGGAGAATCTGGGTCTACGCGCCTCCCTGGCGGCTCGAGAAGCCGAGCGCGAAGCCTGGCAACGAAGCGCCCAGGCCCCACTGAGCGGGCTGGGGGAGGCCATTACGGCGCAGCTCACGAAATGGGGGCTCACGCCGAGCGAGCAGGAGGTCGTCCTGCAGCTTCTCATGGGCCGGAGTCACAAGGAGATCGCCGCCCGCAGCGGCCGGAGCGAGCGCACCGTTCGCCAGCACGCCGTGGCGGCGTATGAGAAGTCGGGGCTGCGCGGCCGAGCCGAGCTCGCCGGCTTCTTTTTGGAGGGGCTGCTTCACCCGGAGCGGGAGGAGGCCGGGCGCGGCCACCGCGCCGATGCTCGAGACCAGGGCTAACGGCGGAGCTTTCGCCACGCTCCGGGCGAGACGCCCGACGCCTTCTTGAAGGCCCTGCTGAATGCGGCCTCGGACTCGTAGCCGACCTTCGACGCGACGGCGGCCACCTTCGCGCCGCTTTCAGTCAGGAACCCCGCAGCGACCTGCATCCGCCATTCCGTCAGATACTGCATCGGCGGCACCCCCACCAGCTGAGTGAACCGTTCGGCGAGGTGCGAACGGGACGACGCGGCGGCGGTGGCGAGCTCCGCCAAGGTCCACGGGTGGCCAGGGCGCTGGTGCAGGAGCGCCAACGCCCGCCCAACGAGCGGATCACGCACGCCGGCGAGCCAGCCCCCCTGTTCCGGCGGCAGCGATTCGAGGTAGCGGCGCAGCACCTCGATGAACATGAGCTCGGCCAGTCTGGTGAGCATGGAGTCGGCGCCGGCTCGGCCCATTCTCGTCTCCTCCACTACCTGTCTTGCGAAGGTGCCGACCAGCCCATCCGACAGCCCACGGAGGCGGAGCTGGCGCGGCAGGGAGGCGCAGAGCGGGTTGAACGGCGCCAGATCGCAGCCGAAGAAGCCACAGACCAGAGTGACGTCGGGGTGGGTGGTGTCTCCGAACTCGGCCTCTCCCGGGAACCGGGGCACGGCCAGAATGGGTAGACGCCGAGCCGCGGATTCGGGTCGGCCGGTCATGATGTGCGCGTGGCCGTGGGGAAAGAGGATCACGTCTCCCGCCTCGAGGGCCAGCAACGGCTCGTCCTTCAGTCCGCCCCAGCAGCGACCCGTCATCACCAGATGGTAGGAAATCAGGTGCTCCGAGCCCGGGAGAATCCGGGGCGAAAGCTCCTTGGCGGCCGTGACCTCCACGCCCCACCCGCCCGACGCGGCGGCCTGGAAGAAGTGCGCGCCGTTCAAGCGCACCACGCGGAGGACATCTGATAGTGGATCCATGAGGCCTCCACGTCGAGCAAGGACGGACGCCAGAGCAGGAAGGTCGGACGCTGGAGCAGGCTTCCCGCGCTTCCGGACTCCGCGCGATGGGTTCCGGACGCCTGGTCATTCGTGGCGCGCGCCCCTCAACCTAACGTTGCCCGGTGTGAACCTCACAATCAACCCGGAGAACGGAGAGGCGGCCATGGCGACACTGAAAGGCTCGGCACCCATCGGGGCGCCGGAGAGGCACCCGACGATCTCGGATCAGGATCCGCTCGTCATGCGTACCAGGGCAGTGTGGACCGCCGGTGACTTCGACCGCATCGCCGTGGGGTACCGGGAAGGCGCCAAGGAGTTCATCGGACGGCTGGGGCTCCGCCAGGGCGAGCGAGTGCTCGACGTGGCCTGCGGGACCGGGAACCTGACCATCCCCGCCGCGCGGGCGGGAGCGACCGTCACCGGACTCGATATCGCCCCGAACCTGATCGAGGCGGCACGTCTGTGGGCGACGGCTGAAGGGCTGTCCATCGGCTTCGACGAAGCCAACGCCGAGGCACTGCCGTACCCGGACGGTCACTTCGACACGGTGGTTACCATGTACGGGGCGATGTTCGCGCCCCGGCCGGAACTAGTCGCGGGGGAACTGCTCCGCGTGGTGCGGCCCGGCGGTCGGATCGCGATGGCCAACTGGACCCCCGGCGGCTTCATCGGTTCCATGCTCAAGGCCCACACTGCGCTGGTGCCTCCACCCTCGGGCGTGCCGAGCACGCTGCTCTGGGGGGATGAGGCGGCGGTCCGCGAGCGCTTCGCCGGTGCGCGCCGGGTGACGCTCACTCCCCGAATCATCCGGTTCGACTACCCCATGCCGCCCGCGGATGTGGTGCAGCTCTTCCGCCGGTGGTATGGGCCGACCATCCGGACCTTCGAGGCGCTGGACGCCGCCAGCCAGACGCGGCTTGCTGCCGACCTGCTGGCGCTGTGGTCGGGCCACAATCGTTCCGGCAACGGAGCGACGCGGGTGGAGTCGGAGTATCTGGAGGTCATCGTCGAGCGCTAGGTCGACGAGGTCGATCCGCGATTCGTGAAGGGGCGGGCCGAAAGGCTCGCTCCTTCGTGTCTCTTGGCCCGCTGCGGTTCAAGTCGAGCGAGGAGATTGCCGACGCCCCCATTGCGTCACGAGAGGGCTCCCGCCATCGTTTCTGCCGACCCAGCGGTCTGCTCGCAACGCGTGCAACAACGGAGGCAGTTGCTTCATGGCTGAGAAGAAGATCATCGCCGTCATCGGCGCGACCGGGGCCCAGGGGGGCGGTCTGGTTCGCGCCATTCAGAGCGACTCCGGCTCCCCATTCCGGGCCCGGGCGGTCACCCGCAATCCCGGCTCGGACGCGGCCAAGGCACTCGCGAAGCTCGGTGCCGAAGTGGTCCAGGGGGACGTGGACGACGAGGCCAGCCTGGTGCGGGCCTTCACCGGAGCGCATGGCGCATTTTGCGTGACCTTCTTCTGGGCGCACTTCTCTCCGGAAAAGGAATTCGCCGAGGCGGGCCTCATGGCGAAAGCCGCCAAGCAGGCCAAGGTGGCGCATGTCATCTGGTCCACCCTCGAGGATACGCGCCGCTGGATTCCGTTGAGCGATAACCGGATGCCGACGCTGGGTGGCAAGTACAAGGTGCCGCACTTCGACGCCAAGGGCGAGGCGAATCACCTCTTCACCGATCTGGGCCTTCCCGTCACGGTGTACAACACCAGCTTCTACTGGGACAACTTCATTTACTTCGGCTCCGGTCCCAAGCCCGGGCCGGACGGACAGCTCCTGCTCACCATGCCCATGGGTGACAAGAAGCTGCCCGGAATGGCGGCGGAGGACATCGGCAAGTGCGCGCTTGGGGTGTTCAAGCGGGGATCCGAGTTCATCGGGAAGGAAATCGCCGTCGCCGGGGAAATCCTGACCGGCGCGCAGATGGCGGAGAAGTTGAGCCGGGCGCTGGGGAGGTCGGTCCGCTACAACGATGTCCCGCCGGAGGTCTACCGCGGCTTCGGCTTTCCCGGGGCCGACGACCTCGGCAACATGTTCCAGTTCAAGCGGGACTTCAACGCCGACTTCTGCAAGCCGCGGGACCCGGCATTCGCCCGTTCCCTCAATCCTGAGTTGCAGACCTTCGATCAGTGGCTTGCGGTGAACGCGAAGCGCATTCCGCTCGAATGAGCGGGTCAGGGTGGTTGGAGGGCTTGGGCGGCTAACGCGGCTGAATCAGCCAGAGGTCGGGACGGTTGTCGTAGACGATGCACGCCCCGGACTCGCCATCCTGCGACAGGCTGACCGATCCAGCGTCGCAACCCGCGGGCGGTGCGCCGTAGCGCGTCGGCACGCCGCCCCTGTCGGAGATGCGCCAGACCTCGGTAGGCGCCATGCCGCTGGTCCTGGTGTAATAGATGAACCCATCGGGGGCCCAGCGGGCGAGCCGCACCGTGACCGAATCGCTCTGGCTCACCGGGCCAAGGAGGTGGATCGTCCCGTCGGTCACGTCCCGTGCGTAGAGCGTTGACTGCCGGGCGTGCTTCAGCACCATCGCCACCTTCTTCCCATCGGGCGACGCCACGTAGCTGAGGCCGGTACCGAGCGAGTCCGGGATCTGAAATCGGTGAAGGTCGTGCCCGGCGGAGTCGACAATCGCCGCGGTGTTCGGCGTCCCGATCTGCAGGGCGAGCGCGGCGGTGTCGCTGAACCAGTTCGTAATGACGAGTCCCGGCGCCACTCCGAGGGTGTGCACTCGGCCGATGGCCGGGTCGACGATCTCCTGGCTGATCTGCCCGCTGGCTCCGGCCAGAACCACGTCCGACAACCGGCGCTGGTCGGGAAGCCACCGCACCACTTGCCGGATGCCCGAGTCCCCGGTCAGGGCCGTCTCGCGCCCGCCCAGCGACGGGACGCTGTAGACATTGGCACCCCAGGCATCCTGCTTCACGTAGGCGACGGTTCGGCCGTCGGGAGAGATGACGGGGCCGTTGTACCAGGTCGAGCCGTGGGTGAGCCGGCGGGCCGTGCCATGAAGGTCGAAGAACCAGACATCCGCCGTGCGGCCGGCGTCCCCGTACACCATCCCCGTCGGCGTCATGGCCCAGCCGGTGAACCCGTCTTGGCGGATGCCGCTCATGATTTCAACCGGGGGGCCAAAATGTCCCTGCGCGCTCACCGCCACCCTGACCACGCGGCCGACTGATTGTGCGTTGACTTCGAACAGGATGGCGTGATGCCCATCGACGTCCCAGCCGCCCCCGCCGGGCACCTTGAGAGAGTCAAGAATCTTCCCGGTGGGAGTGGCCACGCCCTGCAGGAAGTCGCTGCCGCGGATGGCGGTGAACAGGATCAAGCCGTTCACCGGGTTGCAGTCGATGCCCTGGTAGAGCAGGTCCCCATTGCCGATCACCACGCTGTCACGGACGTTCCCGGAAGCCAGGTCCGTGAAGGTGATGGCTCGCGCGCCCCGGGGAGCGGAAGCGATGGTGCGGTCGTCCAGGAAGCCGTAGACCTCCGCGTCTCCGCCAACTCGTCGGGCCACGCCCCCCTGGCGGGGAATGACGTATAGCCCTACGTCGCCACCCGCGGAACGCATCTTCACCAGAAGGTTGGTCCCGTCGGGGCTCCACCCCCCGATGGACAGATCGCTGGCGTTGCTGAGCAGCGCGCTGGGGGCGCCACGCGGCAGTTCCTGCACCACCACGTCTCCATCGCAGTCGCTGCCGCCGCTGTGACAGCTGCCCCGAACGTACGCCAGCCAGTGCCCGTCACGGGTCGCCGCCGGGGAGCTGGCATCGCCGCTGAAGGTGAGACGGGTGCGGGTTTGCATGGCCGGTGGCCGCTGAAACAGCAGGCGCCCGGCGCCGAGGCCGAGCAGGCCCCCCGCCACCAGGAGGGCCACCGGCCGCCAACCCCGACGCGCGCCACGCCGAGTCGGTGCTGCGGCAAAGCGGCCGGTGGCCTGCGTTGGTCCCTCGAGCGCCTTCGCGAACTCCGCCGCGGAGGCGTAGCGGTCGGCCGGGAGCTTCTCCAGCGCCCGATGCACCGCCTCCACGATGTGCGGCGCGAGGCGGGGGCGACGGGTGGCGATGTCCCGCGGCTCCTCGGTCACCACTGCGGCGATGACCGCCTGGGCGGTGGAGCCGGTGTGGGGCGGGTCGCCGCTCAGCATTTCGTAGAGCACGGCCCCAAGCGCGTAGATGTCACTCCGGGCGTCGATCTGGCGATCGCCCGTCGCCTGCTCGGGACTCATGTAGTAGGGCGTGCCCAGAGAGAGGCCGGTCTGGGTGAGCCGCGCGCCACCGGCCTGGCTCACGGCCAGCGCAATGCCGAAGTCGGCGACGAGCGCGGTGCCGTCCTGCAGCAGGATGTTCTCCGGCTTGATGTCGCGGTGAATCACCCCTTTCCGGTGCGCGTACTCGAGCGCGCTGGCTACCTCGCGCGCGATCCTGACGGCCTCGTCGATAGGGAGCTGCTTCTCGCGCCGGAGCCGTTCCCGGAGGGATTCCCCCTGGACATAGGGCATCACGTAGAAGAGCAGGCCGTCCGCGCTGCCGGAGTCGTAGAGCGGGAGGATGTGCGGGTGCTGCAGATTGGCGGTGAGGCGGATCTCGTTCAGGAACCGGTCCAGGCCCACCACCGCCGACAGATCCGCGCGGAGCACCTTGACCGCAACCCGACGCTGGTGCCGGACGTCCTCGGCGAGGTAGACTGTCGCCATCCCGCCCTGCCCGAGCTCGCGCTCAAGGCGGTAGCGATCCGTGAGGGCGGCGGTCAGCCGGTCGAGTTCGGACTCGGACATAGATCGGAGGGAAGATAACCCGCGTTACGTCAGATTCATCTTCCTGAGCAGCGCCTTGAACCTGGGGTGTGTTCTCAGGGGGACGAACAGGAAGGACCCTTTTACGCCGAAGACACTGCCGGCCCGCTCCTGGTACGCCTTCTCCAGCATGTCCATCGCGCGATCGGCCTCACCAAGCCCGGTAAAAACGTATGCGAGGTGATAGGGAGAGACATAGTGCTCTCGCGCCTCCTCCTCGAGTTTCCGCAGGATGTCGCGCGCCTCGGCGACCCGGCCACTCAACGCGTAGGCCTGGCCGAGCTGCGCCAGGTACTGGGCATTCCCGGGGGCCCGTCGCACAGCCTCCTCCAGACAGGCCAGTCCTTCCGCCACCCGGTCGAGCTTGAGGTAGGCCCAGCCCAGCGTGGAGTGCGCCCGGGCATAGGTGGGCTCGAACTCCACGGCGCGCACCCCCTCTCGCATGGCCTCCTCGTAGCGCCCGGCCCTGATGAGGGTCGAGGCGACGTCAGCTCGATGGGTGAGAGGATCGAGCTCCTGGGCCCGCTGCACCAGGGTGAGGGCCTCCTCGTAGCGTTCCTGCGCGGCGCAGAGCCAGCCGTAGTGATCGTAGATGTCGGCCCCGCCCGGGCTCAGCTCGAGGGCGGTCTTGAACTCCTGCTCGGCGCCCGCCCAGTCGAAGTCGTGCGTGAACTTGAGCAAGGCCAGCACCGCATGCGCTTCGCCGAGGTCGTTATCGAGCGCGAGCGCCTGCATCACGTATTCCCTGGCCTTGACGTACGCCAGCCGCGGCTCCATGCCGCCTCCACTCGCCCCAGCGGCGATTTCGGCGTACGCGAGCGCCATCCCTGCGTGGGCCAGGGCATAGCCCGGGTCTGCCTCGATCGCCTCCCGATAGAACTCGATCCCCTTCTGCATGCCTTCCTCGGTATACCGGCTGTAGCAGAAGCGCCCCTTGAGATACGCCTGATAGGCCTGGAGACTCGCCGTCGGCTCTCGATCGATCCGGGCCCGTTCCTGTGGGAGCAGCTCCGCCTCGAGCGCCGAGGCGATCTGCAGCGCCACGTCGGTCTGGATCGCGAAGATGTCGGTGAGTTGCCGGTCGTAGGTCTCGGCCCAGAGCTGCCGTTCGGTGTCCGCGTCGACCAGCTGCGCGACGATGCGAACCCGATTGCCGGCGCGCCGGACACTGCCATCGACCAGTGAGGTGACGCCCAGCGTCGCGGCGATCTCCCGGAGCGCCTGCTCCCTCTTCCGGAAGCGCATCGCGGAGCTCCGCGAGATGACCTTGAGTGAGCGGATCTTGGAGAGCTGAGCGATCACGTCCTCAGTGATGCCATCCCCGAAGAACTCGTTCTCCGGGTCGGGACTCAGGTTGGTGAAGGGAAGGACCGCTACCGACGGCGGCGTGGACGAGCCGGCCTCCGTGCTGGTCCAGGCCTCGACAAACGCCGCGCAGCTCGGATAGCGATCGGCTGGGGCTCTTGCGAGAGCCGTGAGCAGCGCCTGTTCCACGGCGGGGGGCACGGTCGGACGCAGCCGCCGCACCCCGGGCGGAGGATCCCGGAATCGCTTGGCGATCACGGCCTGCGCGGTGGGCCCGCTGAAGGGGGGCTCCCCGGCCAGCATCTCGTACAGCACGCACGCCAGGGCATAGAGGTCACTCCGCCCGTCGAGGACTGCTTCTCCCACGGACTGCTCCGGGCTCATGTAGGCTGGGGTGCCGACGGCGAGCCCGGTCTCGGTCAAGCGATCGCTCCCGGCCACCGTCACCGCTCGAGCGATCCCGAAGTCCGCCACCACGGCGTGGCCCCGCTCGAGCAGGATGTTCTCGGGCTTGATGTCGCGATGGATCACCCCCCGTCCGTGGGCGTACTCCAGGGCGTCGGCCACCTCCCGGGCGATCTCGAGCGACTCCTGCACCGGCAGCTGGTGCTCTCGCGACAGACGATCGCGGAGACCCTCTCCCTCCACTAGTGGCATGACATAGTAGATGTAGGAACGCCCTGCGGCGTCGCCCCGGCTTCCGGGGTCCCGCGCCTCTCCCGAGTCGAAGACCGGCAGGATATTGGGGTGGCGGAGGTTGGCCGTGGTGGTGATCTCCCGGAGGAAGCGCTCCTTGCCGAGGGCGGCGGCCAGCTCAGGCCGGAGGACCTTGATCGCGACCATGCGCTGGTGCTTGAGGTCCATAGCCCGGTACACCGTGGCCATCCCGCCTTGGCCGAGTTCGCGCTCGAGCTGGTACCGGTCGGCGAATGCGGCCACCAGCTCGGGGCTCAGGGTGCTCACCGGCTCGCTGCCAGGAAGGGGACAGGACCGTCGGTCGATCGCGCGGTGGCGGCGCGGCCGTGGTTACGGGCGTGGGGTGCCCCGAGCATCGTAAGAAGTTGGAGAGGTATGACCGGTTCCGCGGCAGGCATGTGAGGCAAGATGCCGGGAACGGGAGGGGATTTCCAGTTGGTCGCCGACCTGCTTCAGCTGGATCGTGCTCTTGTGACTGATCCGGTGGCTAGTCGCCGCGCCGCTTGGGACCTGTGGAGGGGAGATCCTCGCCGAAGACGCGCTTCCGGTTGCCGCCGCGAACCTCCGTGCGAGGTTCGAGGTCTTCCAGGCGGACGACATCTGACTTGGCCGGTGAGCGCTTGGCGGGCGGCTTCGGCGTCGAATCAGCGGGCCGGTGCGGATTTCGGGCCACGGGAGCTTGGCGAGTAAGAGGAGGAGGGAGGGCGCGGGAAGGCCGAAAGCCACCCGCGCCCGGCTCGGACCTAGTTGCTGCCTGGCTTGGGCGGCTTCTGGGTGGCCCCACCCTTGATCACTGACGCCTTCTTGGCGCTCACGCTCTTCTTGGGCAGGTTGGAGATTTTCTTCTTGGCGGTCATGGCTTCCTCGAGGAAGGGGTCCACTTCACTATTGCTCGCGATAGCAGTGGAAGTGCCGCTGCTGTGTCTCTACTAAAGCAGATCCCATGCCGAAACACGTTCCGCCGCTAAGTGCCCTTGCAACAGGGTGTTGCTCGAGGGAGCCCGAGTCGGATCCGGGAAGTGGCCGCAGTTCGAAACCATCGGCGGGGTTGTTTCACGACCATGAGTCGCGATTCTGGACCACCCGCTCTGCGGGCAGGCCCAGGGGCGTTCGAGCCGGGTTCGAGCAGTCGCGGTGGATGATGCGATCACGAGCCTTCTACGGGCTCTGGGACTGCCTTGCGTGAGGACTTGAGTTACGGCCGGAGTCTACGGGCGGTGCTGGCCAGTGGCGGGGGGTGCCGCAGGGGAGGGCGGAATCGCCCTCCCCGCGCGGGCGACTACTGATACATCTGCTTGTACCCACCCTTGATGAGCGAGGCCTTCTTTGTGCTGACGGCCTTCTTGGGCAGATCGGCGACCTTCGTGGTCTTCTTGCTGGGCTTCTTGTCCGACATGGGTTCCTCGGGGAAGTGGGTGTCACCGCTTGTATCGGATAGGACTGAGCCGCCGCTACTGGCTGTCAGAAGAGCAGACTGCATGCCGCTGGGAGGGCGAGCCATAAGTGCTGTCTCGGCAAGTCGTTGCTTGAGGTGGCGCCTTGGGCATGGTCCAAGCTCGAGGCCAGCCCCGGCGTCATTTCGGAACTAATGGTTCCGAATCTGGACCGCGCGCGACCTCACTCTCCTCGACTACCGAGCTTCCGATCCAGCGTCGAGCGGGACAGGCCGAGGGCCCGCGCGGCCCGCCGCTTGTTGCCACCCAGCCGCTCGAGGACCTGACGGATGTGGCGGAGCTCGGCCGTCCGGAGCGAGAGGTCGCCGTCCGGCTGGACGGGGTGTGCAGGGCCCGCCCCGTTGCCCGCGACCGCCTCCGGCGTGGCTTCGAGGAGCACCGCGCCTTCTTCGATGACATCGCCCTCGGTCATCGCCACGGCGGTGTGCACGACCCGCTTGAGTTCCCGCAGGTTTCCGGGCCAGGAATGGCCGATCAGCCGGTCGGCCGCGGCCCGGCTCAGGCCCACGATTTCGCGACCCATGGCGGCGCTCGCCGCGGCAATCTCGCGGCGCATCAGGGTCCGGAGATCATTGGGCCGGTCGCGCAGGGGAGGCACCCGCAGGGTGATGCCGCTGACGCGATAGAACAGGTCCTTGCGGAAGTGGTCGGTTTCGAGGAAGCGGGTGATCGGCAGGTGGGTGGCGGAGAGGAGCCGCACGTCCGCCTCGAGCAGCTGCTCGCTTCCCAGGCGCTCGAACTCGCCATACTCGACTGCCCGGAGAATCTTGGCCTGGGCCGTGGCGCTCATGTCCGCGATCTCGTCGATGAACAGGGTTCCGCCATCGGCCAGCTCGAACTTGCCCTTGACCCGCCGATCCGCGCCGGTAAAGGCGCCGCGCTCGTGGCCGAAGAGCTGACTGTCGAGCAGCGTGTCGGAGAGGGCGGCGGCGTTGAACTCGACGAAAGGCGCCTGGGCCCGGGCCGACGAGTTGTGGATGACGCGAGCCAGGAGCGACTTGCCGGTGCCGGTCTCGCCGAGGATCAGGATCGGGAGGTCGGTCCGCGCGGCCACCGCCGCGAGGTGCAGGCAGGTCCGCATGGACTCATCGTCGGTATGAAAGTCGGCGAGCGAAGCGGAGAGGTCAGGCCGGCGGTCGGTCACCGGGACGAGGACTCCGAGAGGTTTTCGCGGAGAGCGCGGATCGGCTCGAAAGCGTAGCTCACGATGGAGCGGCGGCCGACCACCACGTCGGCGCGGCCGCCCATGCCCGCGAGCAGCGGGCGGGCCTGGCCCTGCACCCGGATCGAGTCGCGCGCCAGGTCGATCAGCGCGCGGAACGCCGTCGTATCGTTCGCCTCCTGTCCCGCCGAGCCGAGCCAGCGCACCGTCCCCCCCTGCACGCCGTAGCGCTGGTAGGGGAAGGCATCGAACCGGAGCTTCACCCCCTGCCCGGGCCGCACCAGCGGGACGCCGGACTGCGGCAGGTCGAACTGCGCTTCCAGGCGGTGCCCGGCGCACGCCACCTCGCTCAGGACCTGGCCCGCCTGGACCACGGCCCCGGCGGAGCTGGCGTAGAGCCGGAGCACGGTGCCGGCGCAGGGGGCCGAGACCACCAGCCCTTCCTGCGTCAGGTTCACCAGGTCGCGCTGCAGGGTCTCGATCCGGATCCGCTCGGTCTCGATGTTTCCCTCCAGGCCGTCCTTCGTCTCGCGGTAATCGAGGTCGCGCGCCTCCTCGTCTCGCTGGAGGCGCTGAATCGCGGCGCGGGTGTCCTCGCGGTCGTTGATCGCGACCTGCACGTCCTCCGCCAGCGTGGTAGCCTCGAGATCCAGCCGGGTCGCATCCAGCCGTCCCACGGAGCCGCGCCGCATGCCGGCGAGGGCGCTGTCGGCGAGCTGCCGGGTTTCCTGGAATCGGTGCTGCTTGGAGGTGACGAGATCCTCCAGGAACCGGAGCCGCTCCTGCAGGCGCTGCGCCTCGGCATCGTCGGCACGGCGCTTGGTCTCGTACTGGCTCTGGGCGATATGCAGCCGCTCCTCGTCGGTCCGGCGCTGGGACACCAGGGTGAGCAGCTCGCTCGACCGGTCACTCAGGGGGGCGGAATGGATGATCATCAGCGTCGCGCCGCGGGGGACCGGATCGCCTTCGTGGACGCGCACCTCGCTTACCACGCCTTCCTTCAGGGCGCGCACCGGATCGGCTCCGTCACGCGGTACCAGCATGAACCGCCCCGAGACGGTCTCGGGGACATGCACCAGGATCGCGGCGAGGATCGAGAGCACGAACAGGCTGAGGATCACATAGGCCAGCCCGCGGGCCACCCAGTGCGGGGGCTCGGCTTCGAGGAAGGCGTGCTGGTCGTATCCCGGCATGGCGGCGTCCGGCTACAGGCTGAGCTGCTGACTGACGAGGAAGTAGTAGAGCCCCTGCCGTTCCATCAGGTCGTCGTGCGTGCCCTGCTCCACCAGCCGCCCGTGCTCGAGCACCAGGATCAGGTCCGCGTCGCGCACGGTGCTCAGGCGGTGCGCGATGACGAACGAGGTCCGCCCTTCGAGCAGCTGATCCATGTTCTCCTTGACGGCGCGCTCCGATTCGGTGTCCAGGGCGCTCGTCGCCTCGTCGAAGATGAGCACCGGCGGACGCGGGTAGACCGCGCGGGCAATGGCGATGCGCTGGCGCTGGCCTCCCGACAGCGCGATGCCCGATTCGCCGATGCGGGTGTCGTACCCGAAGGGCAGGCGCTCGATGAACTCCCGGCTGTTCGCCACCTGGGCGGCCCACATGACGCGGTCGACGTCCGGCTCCTCCTCGCCGAAGGCGATGTTGCGGGCGATGCTGTCGTCGAAGAGATGGTTCTCCTGCAGCACGAAGCCGATCTTCCGGCGCAGGTCGCGGTAGTTGAGGTTCTTGAGGTCGATGCCATCGTAGAGGATCGTCCCCGCGGTGGGCTCGAGCAGCCCGGCCAGGCACTTGATGAGCGTGGTCTTGCCGGATCCGCTCCGGCCCACGATGGCCACCTTGGTATTGGGCGGTACCTCGAAGGTGAGGTCCTCGAGGATCGGCGCGGCCTCGGGGCCGCCGTAGCGGAACCCGACATGGCGGAAAGTGATGCGGCCCTCGAGCGACTTGACCGGGGTCAGGTGCGTATGATCCGCCCCCTGTTCCGGCTCCTGCTGGAAGATGTCGTCCAGCCGGTTCAGGTAGACCCGCGCCAGCTGCACGTTATCCCACATGGTGAGCAGGGTCATGATCGGCTGGTTGGCGAGCGCCACCAGGGCGTTGAACGCCACCAGCGCGCCGATCGACAGGTTACCCTGCATGACCTGCTGGGCGCCCACCAGCAGGAAGAGGATCACCGAGAGCAGGGTGACGGTGTGCACCACCCCCTGGTAGCCCATCAGGGTGTAGTCGGCGCGGAACCGCTTGCGCGCCACCCCGTGGAACTGCCGCAGCATCAGGTCTCGGAAGGCGTGCTCCGCTCCGAGCGACTTGACCGTCTCGATCCCCTTGATCGCGTCGATCTGGAACGACTGATACCGGCCGTGCGATTCCTCCAGCTCCGCGTACAGCGGCAGCAGGCGACTGGAAGCGAAGCGCATCAGCAGAATCAGGAGCGGCGTCGTCGACAGGAAGACCAGCGCCAGGGTGGGGCTGTAGACCACCATCAGCGCGAGCGCCGCGAACAGCTGCGCCACGGCGGTGAGCGACGCCACCCCATGCTCCACCATGATCTCCCGGATCTGCCAGATGCCGGCCAGCCGGCGCTGGATGTCTCCGGTGCGGCGCGCCGTGAAGTAACTCATGGGGAGGCTCAATAGCCGGCGGGTCAGGAAATCGAGGGATGAGGCGTCGATCCGCACGGCGGTCCAGCTCAGCAGATACCGCTGCACCAGCGTGGCGAGCATCGTGAAGCCCACCAACCCCGTCATCCCGACAATCAACACGTGCAGCAGGCTCAAGTCCCGCTCCACCAGCACCCGATCGACGATGACCTGGGTGAAGACCGGAATCGCCATCTGGAGCGCGCTTACGATGATCGCGAGCGCGGCGGCCTGCAGGAGGTAGCGGTAGTGCGGCCGGAAGAAGGGCAGGAACCACGCGATGCCGAGGCTGGTCTCCTCGTTGCGCTCGAAGGCATCGGTGTAGTCGAAGAGCGCCGCGTAGCCGGTCCACTTCTCGAGGAAGACCTGCCGAGGCACCCGCCGCTTCCCGACCCCGGGGTCGGAGACCCGGACATGGTTCCCCTCGACGCCGTAGAGCACCACCCAGTGGTTGCCGTCCCAATGGACCACCGCGGGCAGAGGAATGTCGTCGAGGTTGTCCGGCGAGGCCTTCACCGCCCGCGCCGCGAGGCCCAGCTCGTTGGCGCCCTCGCAGATGGCGCGAAGGCTCGCGCCGTCGAGGCCGGTATGCACCAGCTGGCGGATGCGGGCCAGACTGATGGCTTTGCCGAAGTGGCGGCACACGATCGCGAGACTCGTGGCGCCGCAGTCCATCTCATCGATCTGGAAGAGATGCGGGAAGCGGCGGATGCGCCGCTCCCGCTTCACGAACCGGCCGGCCTCGTCCGCGAACGGCGCGGCCTGCGCCGCCGCTTCCGCCTCCGGCTCCGCGCCCTCCGCGGGAGGGGCGGCGGGGACGGCCCAGGCGCGGGTCAGGTCATGATCGACCTGGTCGTCTCCCACCAGCTCCTGGGCGCGGGCCTCCGCGGGTAGCAGCTCCTGGAAGAGGTCGATGGGGATCTGCGCGGTGTGGCGGAAGTCGTACTGGGCCAGGCGGCCGTCGATCTCCTCGCGGAACTCGGGGTAGCGCCGGAGGAGATCGGCGTAGGTCTCCCGGGTCAGTCGGAGGAGCCGCGCGGGGGTGACCGCCTCGATCGTTCCCTCCCGTGGCTGGTCCCGGAACACCGATTGCTCGCCGAAGAACTCTCCCTTACGGAGGAACGCGACGTTCCGCCGGCGGCCGTCCACCCCCACGTGGAGCCGGCAGCGGCCCTCTTCGATAATGTAGAGCGGGCCCGGGGGATCCCCCTCCCGGAAGACCGTCTCGCCGGCTCCGACATCCACCGGCTCCAGGGCCCGGAGCAGTTCCGCCATCGCCTCCGCGGGGAGACGGCTCAGGGTCGAGAACTGTCGCAGGAAATGCTGCAGATTACGGCGGCGGGCCTGGAGCTCCAGATACTCCCGCACCTCGGGCCGGCCGGCCAGCAGCGAGTCGAGGACGGACCGTTCGAGGCGGAGGACCTCCACATCCGAGCTGGCGCGCACCGTCGCCGGGTGGGTGCCCCCCTCGAGGAGACCGCTCTCGCCGAAGGTGTCCCCCGCCTTGAGCGCGCCCACCGAGACCTCGTCCCCGTTCTCGCCCAGCTTCACCATCCGCGCGCGGCCCGCGGTGAGGATGTAGAGCGCGTCCGCGGGCGCGCCTTCGGTGACGATCGTCTGGCCAAAGGTGTAGGCCGTCCGCACGAACCGGGACGCGACTCCCTGGCGGATATCCGGCGGGAGGAAGTTCAGGACCGGCAGCGTGCTCAGGTCGCTCGGCGCGGCATCGATCACGGCACGGACCTCACCATTTGACGAGCCACTGGGTGCCCTCCCTCCCGGCGCGCCCCAGGGCGCGCGCGAAGAGCCGGGCCTCGGCGCGGGCCCTGACCTCGGGATCGGAGTCGGCCGGCAGGGTCTTCGACAGCACCTGGAACAGGGTGTGACTCTCCCCGACGCTGGTCGGGCCGATCACATCACCGGGCATCGCGGAGAGCAGCACGGACTGCAGGTCTTCCTGCAGGTCGTCCACGTAGAACCGGGTCTCCAGCACCTCGCGATGCGCGCTCCCGGCCACGTCGCTGAACTCGAGGCCGTCTTCGCGTATGCAGAGCGCGGCTTCCTTGGCCTGGGCCAGGTCGGGAAAGTCCACGGTCAGGCACTCGAGACGGACCCACTCCATCTTGTGCTGGCGCACCTCGCGTACCACGGCCTCTTCGCTCACCACCGATTCACGGAACCGGTCTACCCGCTCGACGATCGATTCAATCAGGGGCAGCTGCGCGTGGGTGTGCTCCAGGTCGAGCCCTGCCGGCAGCGGGCTCGCCGGCTGTGGAGCCGATGACATCCTGGGCGGGCCGACCACCGCGGCCGCGGCGGCCTGCTCGGCGCAGCGCTCCGCAAGGTGCTGCCCCAGTCTGGTGCAACTCAGGTCCACCCGGAGGGCCTCCTCCATCTCCTGCCGTGGCGGCTGGGGAGTGTCCCCCCGCAACTCCGGCAGCAGGTTCGCGAACTGGCTCCGCGCCACCTCTCGGCGCACGCTTGCAAGCCACTCGGTGGCGGTCACGCCGCGCTCGGCCAGCCAGGCCTCGGTCTCCTCCGCCGTGATCAGCTCCCGGTCGTAGCGGAATTCCGCCGCGGCGCTGTCGACCGCCTCCTCGAGCGCCTCCGCCTCGTCTTCCGGCAGGCGCTCGGCGTGCCGGACGCCCGCCAGGCCGTCGGCGATCCCGTCGAGAACCTCAGACCAGCCCCCCACGCGATGCGTGAAGAGCATGATGTCACGCCAGGTGAAGGTGTCGTCCTTCACCCGAAAGACGGGTCGATTGAAGAAGTCGGTCATGCCGGAGGGGCGACCCCGACGGTCGATGAACGGGCGGATCAGGGGTCGGGCCCCCGTGCCGTTCTCGATAAGTTGCCGGGAATTCGAGCCACCGCAAGAGCACCCCGCGACCGCCGGCACCGGACCCGCCAAACTGCTGCTCGGCCACCACAGGTCGGCCGAGCCGGACTGGCTACCCGCTGTGGGCCGAGCGCATCGACTCAGGCATTCGCACCGCCACCACGTCGCCCCGCGCCGTTACCGCCCCGCCCGCGAGCAGAGTGGCCTGGATGCGCACCTTCCGCTCCCCGACTTCGACCGGTCGGGCGCGTACCTCGAGCTCCGGGCCGAGTGGCGTCGGCTTGAGATAGGTCACACTGAGCGAGGCCGTGACGAAGCGTGGCGCCGGCCTGGCCCCTATCTCATGTCCGGCGGCCCGCTCCACGGCTGCCGCCGCGGTGGCCATGGCATGACAGTCGATCAGCGAGGCAATGAGGCCGCCATATACGCACCCCGGAACAGCAATATGCTCGGCCCGCGGAGAGAACCGCGCCACGACCTCCTCACCCTCCCAGCGGGACTTGAGCTGGAGCCCGCCGGGGTTGAGTCGCCCGCAGCCGTAGCAGTGAGCGAAGTCGTCGGGGTAGAAGTCCTGCACCGCCTCCGAATGGGACTGAGCCACCTGCAGTGTGTCTCCCTGGATGTGCGGTGATGGTCTCTCGCCGGGCGGGTCATTAGCCTTCCGGCACAGCATGGCGCTCAATCCTTCCGCTGTCCAGTCGCAGGCGATCCACGCGCCGCTAGGTCCGATGCTCGTGCTGGCGGGTCCCGGAGCGGGGAAGACGTATTGCCTCATCCAGCGCGTCCGCTACCTCATCGAACACGAGCGCCTCGAGCCCTCCCGCATCCTCGCGGTGACCTTCACCAACCGGGCGGCCGGGGAGATCGCCGACCGTCTGGGCCAGACGCTCGGGTCCCAGGCGGAGGCGGTGACCCGGGGGACGATCCACTCCCTCTGCGTTCAGCTCCTCCGTTCTCACGGCGAGGAGATCGGCGTGCCGAGCGGATTCGGGATCGCGGACGATGACTATCAGCTCCAGGCGCTCCGGCGAGCCGGCTTCCGGAAGGAGGGCAGGTGGCCTCTCAATGCCTTCGCCAGGTACCGCCTTCAGGGAGCGCCCCTCGGCGAGTGGTTGACGCCCATCTACGAGCGCTACCGCCAGCACCTCGCCCGGCGGAATCTGCTCGATTTCGACGACCTGATCGCCGAGACCGAGCGGCTGCTCCGGACCAGCGAGCGGGCCGCGAGCGAGATCGCCGGGCGATGGGACTACCTGCTCATCGACGAGGCGCAGGACCTCTCGCCGGTGCAGTACCAGGTCCTGTCCCGGCTCGCGGAGCGCCACCGGAACATCTTCGCCGTCGGCGACGACGAGCAGTCGATCTTCGGCTTTGCGGGCGCGGACTCCGCGGTGCTGCGCCGCTTCGTGAACGATTTCGGGATCACGCAGGCGATCATCCTGGATGAGAATCACCGATCCGCCCGCCAGATCTTCGAGGCCGCGCGGCGCCTCATCTCGCGGAACCCGCAGGACCATCCCCGCGACCTCCGCGCAATGCACGAGTCGCCGTGGGAGGTATCGGCCAGGGCCTTCCCGGACGAGGAGGCTGAGGCGCGCTGGACCGTGGCGGAGCTGGCGCGGGATCGGGAATCCAGCGGCCTCGCCTGGGGCGAGTTCGCGCTGCTCTACCGGCGCCACGAGGTGGGCGACCTCCTGGAATCGCGCCTGATCGAAGCCGGGATTCCCTGCCAGCTGGCCCGGGGCCGGGCACTTTCGGATGATCCGGCGACGGCCTATCTCATCGCCGCGCTGCAGGTGATCGACGAGCCGGACGATCCCATCCGCATCGCACAGTTGGCCTGGGCGCAGCTCCCCGGCCCGCAAATGGCCGCCCTCAAGGCCGAGGCGGAGCGGAGCCAGGTGGACCTGCTGGAGTGCCTCAAGCGGGAGGCCCGCCTGGGGCGCACCAGCGGGGAACAGGAGGGAAAGCGCCTGCGCCGCTTCCTGACCGACCTGGCCAACCTTCCGAGCCTCCGAGACCGGTTCACGACGCTGGCTCCTCTCGTCGAGGAGCTGCTTTCCCGCAAGGTCGGTCCGCAGGCGACTCCGCTCGAGGAGAAGTTCGAGGAGGCTCTTCTGACCGATCCGCTCGGCGACCCTGCCGCGGTAACGCTGGCGCACCAGCTTTCGCGGGCCCGCGCCGAGCGGAGTGTGGTCTGGCTGCCGGAGGCGGGAGGCGCCGAGTTCGGGATGGCGGGGATGCTCCGCGCGGGTGGGTGGCAGCGCGTGTCCTACCTGACGGGCGACGCGACCCCATCAGCCACCGACCTCGTGATCGAACCGAGCCGGCGCGGCACGCTGAGCCTGGCCGGCACGCTGTTCAAGGCCATCCAGGTGGTGGAGGCGCGGTACCTCACCAGTTGGCTCCGCGACTTCGTGGCGCTCGACATCGAGACCACCGAGCTGGATGTGCGGAGCGCCGAGACGGTGGAGCTGGCGGCGGTGCGCGTACGGGAGGGGCGTATCGTGGAGCAGTTCCAGCGCCTGGTTCGCCCGGTTCATCCCATCGCGCCGGGGACCGAGAAGGTCCACGGCATCGGGGACGCCGATGTGGCCGGCGCGCCGGGATTCGGGGAGGTCTGGAAGGAGTTCATGGGTTTTGCGGGCGACGACCTGCTGGTGGCGCACAACGGGCACTACTTCGACTTCCGGGTGCTCGAGCGGCAGTGCCAGGAGGGCGGCCAGCCCTGGACCGCCGCGTGTTTCGACACTCTGCCACTCGCGCGCGACCTTCACGCCGGGAGCGGCAAGCTGGTGGACCTTGCGGCGGCGTTCGGCGTGGATCCGGGGCGCTCGCACCGCGCCCTCGACGACTGCCGCACCCTCGTGGAGGTAGTGCGTCACCTCGAGCAGAAACGGGTGGCGCGGGCCCGCACGGTCTCGCTGGCCGGTCTGATCGATCATCTCGCCGTTGCCCTCGCCGCCACCGACCGCTCGGAACGGAGCGCCGAGGACGACACCCTCCTCGATGCCGGGCGCATCTATGCCCTCGGCCGCTACACCCGGGCGCTCGAGCTGTACGAGGCCGAACGGGGGCGCGCGCCCGAGGGCTACGCCCCTCCACTGGAGGCGATCCTCGAACGGCTGGGTGGCAAGCGGCTCATGGCCGCCATCCAGCGGCAGAAGACCGCGGGCGATCGCTACCCGGCGACCATGGCGCGTCTCAGGACGCTGCTTCAAACGCTGAGCGGCACCACGCTGCGCGAGCAGCTGGCCGAGTTTCTCTCTCGGGTGGCGCTCTCCACTTCCGCCGCGGGCGCCGAGACCAGCGAGGATCGGGTGAACCTGCTCACCCTGCATGCCACCAAGGGCCTGGAGTTCTCCCGGGTCTTCATCGTCGGCGTCGAGGATGGCCAGCTCCCGGGCGCTCCCCCGGGCAGGTCACCGAGCAAGGCGGATCTCGAGGAGGGCCGACGGCTGCTCTATGTCGGCATGACGCGGGCGCGCGATCGGCTGGTGCTCACCCGGGCGGCGCGCCGCGGCGGCGTGGAGAGTGGGGGAGGAAGATTCCTCTCCGAAATGGACCTCGATTTGGCGGCTCCCGGTCCAGACCCTGGCGCCCCCTGAAGCGGCGCTCCGCCGCCCGGGCCGAGGACGCCGGCTCAGGCGGTCCCTGTCCCAAGGGCCTCCGCGAAGGCGGTGACCGTCGCGAATCGCTCGTCGGGAGTCTTGGCGAGAGCACGCTGCACAGCCCGTGCGACAGCGGGCGGCACGTCGGGGCGAGCGGCAAGGAGTGATGGCACCGGGTCGACCGCGTGCCGTGCAAGTACCGCGATGGGCGAAGCGGCCGCGAAGGGCGGCACTCCCGCGAGCATCTCGTAGAGAACGCACGCCAGGCTGTACTGGTCGCTCCGTCCGTCGAGCGTCGCTCCGGGCAATGCCTGCTCCGGACTCATGTAGGCCGGTGTCCCGACCACCGTACTGATCCCGGACAGTCGTTCGTTGCCCGCGATCTGAAGGGCGTGCGCGACGCCGAAGTCGGCGACCAGGGCGTGTCCCGACTCGAGCAGGATGTTCGCCGGCTTGATGTCGCGATGGACCACCCCGCGGCCGTGGGCATAGCCGAGCGCGTCCGCAACCTCCCGCGCCAGGCGGACAGCCTCTTCCGCTGGTAACCGGGCTTCCCGTTCCAGGCGCTGCCGCAACGACTCGCCCTGGACATAGGGCATTGCGTAGAACAGCCGTGGCCCCCGGTCGGTGGCCGGCAGCTCTCCCGAGTCGTACAGCTGAAGGATGTGCGGGTGGTGCATGCGGGCCACGATTTCGATTTCCCGAAGAAAACGCTTCCCCTCGACCGAAACCGCCAGAGACGGCTTGAGCACCTTGAGCGCGACCGGGCGATTCAGCTTCTGGTCATGGGCCAGATAGACCGTGGCCGCGGAGCCCCGGCCCAGTTCGCGCTCGATGACGAACCGCTCGCCCGGTGTCGCGCCCGGGGAGCCTTCTGCTGGCCGGGGCGATCCGCGACGGCCCTGCTCGATGAAGGCATTGAGATCGGTCTCGGGTCCGGTCCCCAGCTCGCGCTGTAGAAGGGCCTCGAAGGTTCGAGCGTAGCGCGTCGCCTCCGCCACCTCGCCCGCCGCGAGGAGGGCCCGTATCAGGCCGAGGGCGGAGCGTTCGCTCAGCCGATCCAGCGCCGCGAGCTTCCGCCAAGAGTCGATTTCCATCGTGTGCTGCGCCTGTTCGCCGGCCTGCCTGGCCCTTCGCGTCAGAGCTCGCTGGTACTCCGCGGCCAGACGCCCGCGCTCGGCCTCAACCCATTCATCGAATGCGGCCGATTCGGCCAGGAAGAAGCCGTCGAGGAAGGGCCCGCCGTAGGTCGCGATCGCCCGGCCGCTATCATCGGCCTCGATCGCTTCCCTGAAATCCAGAAGATCGCTGGTTACGAGAGACGGATTGAGGCGCAGCTGATCGGTGCCGAGGAAGATCTCCTCGTGGACCTGACGCCGCAGGGAGTACAGCAGCTGTTGGAGGGCGTGCCTCGCGTTCTCGGTCGGGCGCTCGGGCCAGAGCAGGGCGACGACCTTGTCGCGATTCGTGCCGCGCTCGCCGGCCGCGGCGAGCAAGGCCAGCAGGGCCAGCCGGAGTCTCTGGGTCACCAGCGGCTGCCGGCTTGCATCGACCAGGGTCAGACCACCTAACGTCACCAGTCGCAGCATGAGTGCCGGATGAGGGAGCGCTGAGGGGCAGGTGAGGGTGCCAGCGTAACGTAGACACTGCGTCAGGCGACTGGCAACCAGAGCAGGGCCGGTCCCCCCGCGCTCGGGTCGAACCGCCCGTCCCTCAACAGCTTACAGGAGGTGTCTCATGTCGCGCTCCCGGTCTCTTCTCTGCGCCATCGGTCTGGCCTTCGCCGCGGCTTCGTTGGCGGGGTGTTCCGACTACAGCAACCCGCTCGCTACCTATGATGGCCCGCAGCCCGTTGCCGGAGATCCAGCGCCGGCGCCGACCCCGACCTGCCCGGTAGCCTCTCAGCCCGAGCCGCTGATGGTTGCCTGCCACCCGGCTTCGAATTGAGTCGTGAATCGCGATCGAGCCTCCGCGCCGCGGCGGGAACCAGCTGTCGCGGCGCAGGCAGTATCCGTGGAATCGAGACCGGTCGTCGGGCCGCGGTGGGCGGGGGCGGGCCGGGCCTCGTCCACGGAGCCCCGCCGCGCGGGGCGATCACTCCCGGGCCGTGAGGACCTTGGACGCTGCCGTTACCGCGCGATCCACATCGGTGTCCGGTGCGCCAGCTCGACACCGATACCCGGATGCGGCGTCCATCACCCCGCCTCGCCGACGCGGCCCGGCAGGTGTACTTTTGCTCCCCTCTCGCCCCCCGTGGAGCTTGAATCGTGGATCCGAATCCTCGCCTGGTTGCCGCACTGGCCGATCGCTATCGCATCGAACGCGAGCTGGGCCAGGGCGGCATGGCCACCGTCTACCTGGCGCGCGACCTTCGGCACGACCGGAACGTGGCGCTCAAGGTGCTCCGCCCGGAGCTGGCGGCGGTCATCGGGGCAGATCGCTTCCTGGCGGAAATCAAGACCACGGCCGCGCTCCAGCATCCCCACATCCTGCCGCTCTTCGACTCGGGGCAGTCGGACGGCTTCCTTTTCTATGTGATGCCGCTGATCGAGGGTGAGAGCCTTCGCGGCCGGCTCAACCGCGAGCATCAGTTGCCGGTCGAGGATGCCATCCGACTTGGCCGCGAGATCGGGTCGGCGCTCGACTATGCCCACCGGCACGGCGTGATCCACCGCGACATCAAGCCCGAGAACATTCTCCTCCACGACGGCGCGGCCCTGGTCGCTGATTTCGGCATCGCGCTCGCGGTGAGCCAGGCCGGCGGGAACCGGATGACGGAGACCGGGCTCTCGCTCGGGACGCCGGGCTACATGAGTCCGGAGCAGGCCACGGGGGAGCGCGGCCTCGACGCGCGCGCCGACGTGTACAGTCTTGGCTGCCTGCTGTACGAAATGCTCGCGGGCCAGCCACCCCACACCGGCCCCACCGTGCAGGCGGTGATCGCCGCGGTGGTGACCAAGGAGCCGGAGCGTCTGAGTATCCGCCGGCCTTCGGTGCCTCCTTATGTAGAGGCGGCCGTGCACAAGGCCCTCGCCAAGCTCCCCGCGGATCGGTGGCCAAACGCCGAAGCCTTCGTGAAGGCGCTGGGCGAGCCGGGATCGGCGCCGTCCCTGGTGGCGGTGACCGCGGCCACCCCCGTGGCGCCGGCCCGGCGTTCCCGGACGACCCTGATTCTCGCGGGCGCGACGGTGGCGCTCGCGGCTATCGCCGCGTGGGGCTGGTTCCGTCCAAGTCCCCACCCCTTCCTCGTTCGCTACGCCCTCGCTCTCCGGAACCAGGAGGCGGTGTCGTCGGGGCTCCTGGCGGGGCGGGTGGCCATCTCGCCGGATGGACGGCGCATCATTTACGTGGGGCGTGGGGAAGGGAACACCAGACTCTGGGTCAAGGATGCGGACCAGGTGCGGCCGACGCCGTTGAGCGGCACCGATGGCGCCACCAGTCCCTTCTTCTCGCCGGACGGGCGGCAGATCGGCTACGTCAAGGACGGGCGGACGGTCCGGGTCCTTCCGCTCGAGGGGGGATCGCCACTCACATTGACCGACAGCGCCAACGCGACCGCCGCGGACTGGGGGAGCGACGGCTACATCTACTTCGAGGTGGATTCCGGCATCAGCCGCATTCCCGCTGGCGGCGGCCACCCCGAGCCGGTGTACAAGTTCGCCGCCTCCGATCACGTGATCGGCACCGAGTGGCCGGTGGTGCTGCCCGGGGCGCGCGGCCTGCTCTTCCGCCGGCGCAAGGCGGGGCAGGCCGCCGCCGACTACGACATCATGGTGATGCCGCTTCCCAAGGGCAAGGCAAAGCCCCTGATGCGCGGCATCTACGCGCGGTACTCGCGCTCGGGGCACCTGGTGGTGATCACCGCCGAGGGCAAGCTGCTGGTCGTGCCGTTCAATCTGTCGAAGCTTGAGCTCTCCGGACCACCCGTCGCCCTGTACGAAGGTCTCGAGCTCAATCCGTTCGGCGCGGCGGTGGCCCTCTCCAATAACGGCACCCTGGTCTATCAGACGGCGAGCCAATCCTCGTCTCGTGAGCTGGTCTGGGTCTCGCGAGAAGGCGTGCCGACGCCGGTGGATCAGTCCTGGAAAACCGACGGCACGATCATCACCTTCGCCCTGTCGCCGAATGGGCGGTCCATCGCGGTGGAACTCCAGCGGGGTGCCAAGTCCGACATCTGGGTGAAGCAGCTGCCGAGCGGCCCCTTCTCCCGGATCACATTCGGGGACACGAATTTCGTGCGGCCCGCCTGGACTCCCGACGGGAACCAGGTCCTGTTCCTGGCCGACCGCGGAGATGGAGGCGGCATTCCCACCGTCCGCCGAGCCGACGGGATCGGGCCGGCGGTCCAGCTCAGGGGCCCCGCGGTTGCCTTCGGTCAGGCGCTCAAGTCGCACGACGGGAAGTGGCTGGTGCTCAGACGGGTAGCGACCGACGCGGGCAACGGCGATATCTACGGCGTGTCGGGTACCGACACCGCGCTCGTCCCGCTGGTGGTCTCGCCGGCCAGCGAGTTGATGCCGACGCTCTCGCCGGACAACAAGTGGCTCGCCTATGCCTCAGACGAGTCCGGCAATTTCGAGGTCTACGTACGGCCCTTCCCCAACGCCTCGTCGGCGCGGTGGCAGGTCTCGACTGCGGGCGGGACGATGCCGGCCTGGTCCCACAGCGGCCAGGAGCTCTTCTTCCGCAACAACCACGGTGACATGGTGGCGGTCACGGTGAAGACCACACCGACCTTCTCGACGGGGGAGCAGAAGACGCTCTTTCCGGTGGGCCAGTTCGTGTTCAGCGGCCCGGTTCAGGTGTACGACGTCGCCCCCGATGATCATCGGTTCCTGATGCTCCGCGAGACCTCCGCCGGAGAATCGGGGCAGCTCATCGTGAGCGAGCACTGGTTCGAGGAGGTGAAGGCGCGTTCACCGCACTAGCTTCATTTCTCGCGACGCCAATCCGTCTGTTGCCGCGATTTCTCTTTCCGGAGACTCGATGTTCCGCCGCATCCTCCTTGCCCTCTCGCTGCTCGGCGCCGCCGCCGCTCGAGTGGCCACTGCGCAGCAGGCCGACTCCTTCGACCTCATCATCAGGAACGGCCACATCATCGACGGGACCGGCTCGCCGTGGTACCAGGGCGATGTCGGCATCCGGGAGGGCCGCATCGCGGCGATCGGCGACCTGGCCAGCGCCCCGGCCCGGCAGGCAATCGACGCGCGCGGCCAGGTGGTCGCTCCCGGGTTCATCGACATGCTGGGGCAATCGGAAACCACGATGCTGGTGGAGCCGCGGGTGCCGTCCAAGATCTTCCAAGGGATCACCACCGAGATCACCGGCGAAGGCGAGTCGATCGCGCCGCTCGACAGCGAGATGCTGGCCGAGGACATGCCCGGGTACCAGCATTACGGCATCACCCCGGATTGGCACACGCTCACGGAGTACTTTGCCCGGCTCAAGAAGCAGGGAATGGGCATCAACCTGGGCACCTACGTGGGGGCGGCGTCGGTGCGCGAGATGGTGCTCGGCTATGGGGACGTGACCCCGTCGGCGGACCAGCTGCGCCAGATGCAGGATCTCGTGGCCGACGCAATGCGCCAGGGCGCGCTCGGTGTTTCCACGGCGCTCCAGTACCCGCCGGCGCCCTACGCGAAGACCGACGAGCTGATCGCGCTGGCCCGCACGGCCGCGCAGTATGGCGGGATCTACGCCACCCACATGCGAAGCGAGGGCGACGCGGAGATGGGCGCGCTCGATGAGACCTTCCGCATCGCGCGGGAGGCGGGCATTCCGGTCGAGATCTTTCATCTCAAGACGGCGGGGCGGGCCAACTGGGGAAAGATGCCCAGGGTCGTGGCCCGGATCGATTCGGCGCGACGCGCCGGGCTCGATATCGCATCGGATACCTACGCCTATACCGCCTGGCAGAACTCCTTCTCCGCCTTCGTGCCGCCCTGGGCGCATGATGGTGGCAACGCGAAGCTCATCGAGCGGCTCAGGGACCCGAAGCTCCGGGCCAGGATCCGTCGGGAGATGCTCACCCCCTCGAAGGCCTGGGACAACGAGTGGCAGGAGATCCCGGGGCCGCATGCCGTCCTCATCACCTCGGTGGCGGACACCGCGCTGCTGTCGATCGAGGGGAAACGGCTGGATGAAATCGCGAAGCTGTGGCACGAGGACGCCATCAACACGCTGTTCGACATCCTGATCAAGGACAATGCCCAGACTGGCGTCGCCGTCTTTGCGATGAGCGAGCCGGATGTCGAGCTGGCGCTCAAGCAGCCGTGGGTCTCGATCGACAACGATGCCGGTGGCACCTCGCCGGAGGGGGTGCTCGGCAGGGAGCACCCGCACCCCCGCGCCTACGGGACGTTCCCGCGCATTCTCCGGCTCTTCGTGAGGGAGAAGCACCTTCTGACGCTGCCCGACGCGATCCGGAAGTTCAGCGCGCTCGCGGCGCAGCGGGTCCACCTCACCGACCGGGGCGTCATCAAGCGGGGGATGTGGGCCGACCTCGTGGTCTTCGATCCCGATTCGGTCACCGACAAGGCGACCTACGAGAACCCGGCGCAGTTCTCGGTGGGAATGCGCTACGTACTGGTGAACGGCGTGCCGGTGATCGCCGAGGGAGAGATGACGGGCGCGCTCCCGGGACAGGTGCTGTACGGGCCGGGGTACGAGGGGGGACGGTAGGACGCACAGTCGATTGGCCTCGAGGGCTGGAAAGCAGGTCCCTCGGGGCTACGCCCCTCGGGATGAGGGGCGCCTTCTTGGTGAAGGCTCCTCTTCGCCCCTCATCCCGAGCGAAGCGAGGGATCTAGCCGCCCCTCACTCCGCTATCTTCGCCTTGATATCCGCGAACCAGTTGTCAATCTCCACCAGCTTGGGTGGGGTCGCCACTCCGGAGCGGGGCTGGCCCGCAAAGACGAAACGCCCATCCTTGAGCACGGCGAACGACTGGTGATAGAGATCGATCGCGAACCGACTGGCATCGAATAGTGGATGAAGCGCCGGGACCGTGAAGCCTGGAGTGGTACGGATCTCGGCTTCGGTCATGCGGAAGTTGGCGTCCAGAAAGAACAGTTCCCGGCCGTCGCTCGACCAGACCGGTTGTCCGCCACCGCCATTCGAGACCTGCCAGCGGCCGGCTCCGGCATTGGGGAAGGGGCGGACGTACACTTCGAACTGGCCCGCTTCGTTTGAGGAGTACGCGAGCCACCGCCCGTCCGGCGAGAGCGCGGGATGGAGCTCGCTGAACTGGGGCGCGGCGGCGAGCTGGATCGGCGGGCCGGAACCGCTCGCGGGAACGGCAAGGATGTCGCCGTTCCCGGCGGCCCCGTTGTCGGTTCGAACCACGATCCACCGACCGTCGTGGGACCAGGTGACCTCCTGGATGGCACGGTCGAGGTGCGCCAGGAGCCGATCACCGCCGCCGCCGTCCACGGGCCTGGCGTAGACATCGCCGCCTACGCCGCTGTCCCGGATGAATGCGACCTCGGTTCCGTCGGGCGACCAGGTGGGTCGCCGGTCGCGGGCGCTGAAGGTGAGCCGAGTGAAGGGGCCCTTGTCGAGCTGTTTGATCCAGATGTTGAGGCCGGCGCCGGACGTCGTGGCTCCAACGGCGACCCGTCTCTCGTTCGGCGAGATCGAAAAGGAGTTGAGCTGCCCGCTCCATGAGGAATCGATCGGAGTGGCCGCGCCGCTCCTCGTGACCCGCTCCAGCGTCACGATGTCGTTGTTCGATCCCCCAACCTCGTAGATCAGGCGCCCCGATCGGGACCACGCCAGCTGCACGATCGACTGCGTCTCGGCGGTTCCCGCCAGCACGGGCACCGAGGGGCCGGTGACCTCCAGTTTGCCGAGGTCGAAGGGAGCCACGAGTCCCACTCCGTCTCGCCTCACGTAGAAGAGCTCGCCTGTGGGCAGATACCACCCGATGGCCGCGTCATTGAAGAGAAGCTTCTGTTTGCCCGTCTTGAGGTCCAGTACCCGGAGGCCCATCGTCACGCAGCCGGACGAGCAGGCCTGAAACAACACCCCGCGCGCCCGGGGCAGGGCGGTTGGCGAACCGATGCCCAGCCCGCCAAGAGTCGGGTCCGCCAGGGCCACGGTCACGCCGCCTCCGTTGGCTCCGACGCGGCGGAGCCCCAACAGCGAAGTGGGGACGTAGACCAGCGTGCCGTCGTCCAGCCAAGTCGCTCCGCCGAAGCCGGGCGCGACCGAATCGGCCAGGGTGATGCTCGCCCCACCCTCCGCGCGCACCTTCTTGAGATGACCATCGCCCACGAAGGCGATCCACTGGCCGTCCGGCGAAAAGGTCGGATCCGAGGAATGCTCCGTTCCCGGAATCAGCACGGGGTTCAACTCCCCGATTGACTTGACCCAGATCCGGCCCAGCGTGTCACCGACGAAAGCGAGGCGCGTACCATCCGGCGAGAGCGCCAGGACCTGGGCGATCCCTGTCTGCAGCTGGACGCTGTCACCCAGGGAGATATAAGAGCGGGTCACGGGCCTCTGGCTCGCCGCGTGGGCCAGGATCCAGCCCCACGCTCCGACGGCAAGCGCCACGACCAGCGCCCCGGCGGCCACCTGGAAGCGGCGCCGCCACCGTTGCCCCTCCGCCGAACCGGCGGTCGCGGCGAGACCGACCCGGGTGGTGACCAGCTGCGGGGCCGTGTCCGGCGAGGGCATCCGCGAACTGCGCGGCCGTGGCGAACCGGTCGGCCGGGAGCTTGGCCAGGGCGGTCTGGACCGCGGCCTCCACGTGGGGCGGGATGCTCCGGCGCTGCAGGGTGAGGGAGCGCGCCTCCTCGGTCATCACCCGGGCGATGATGGCCTGCGCCGTGGGCCCGGTGAACGGAGGCTCGCCGACCAGCATTTCGTAGGTGACGCAGCCCAGCGCGTAGACATCGCTCTTGGCCGTGATCTCGCGCTCTCCCATCGCCTGCTCGGGGCTCATGTAGTGCGGTGTCCCGAGCGACATGCCGGTCTCCGTCATCCGGGTGCCGCCGTCCGAGCGCGAGACGGCCAGCGCGATCCCGAAGTCCGCCACCAGCGCGGACCCGTCGTGGAGCAGGATGTTCTCCGGCTTGATGTCGCGGTGGATCACCTTGTGCCGGTGGGCGTAGTCGAGCGCCCCCGCGACCTCGCTGGCGATCCGGACCGCATCGTCAACGGGGAGCTGATGCTCACGCTTCAACCGGTCGCGGAGCGATTCCCCCTCCACGTACGGCATGACGTAGAACACGTAGCCGTCGGCCTCGCCCGAGTCATGGAGCGGCAGAATGTGCGGGTGCTGCAGGTTGGCGGTGGTCTTGATCTCCTGGAGGAACCGGTCGGCGCCGAGGATTGCCGAGAGCTCCGGGCGGAGCACCTTGATCGCGACCCGACGATCGTGCCGCAGGTCCTGGGCGAGGTAGACCGTGGCCATGCCGCCCTGGCCCAGTTCCCGTTCGATGCGGTAGCGGTCGGCGAGCGCGGTCGCGAGCCGGGTGTGAACATCCGTCATGGCAGGCGGCCTTCGGCGCGGGCCCGTGCGAGCCCCTGTTCCGCGCTCACTCTGCCTGGAGCCTTGCGAAGCGCGGCCCGGTACTCGCTCGCCGCATCGGCGTAGCGACGGGCGCGTAGCAGCACGTCGCCTCGGAGTTCATGCGAGGGTTCCTCCACGTCTGGCGGGCCGAAGGCGAAGGCCATCGAGTCTTCCACGCTGGTGGCCTGCCGCAGCAGGGCGAGCGCCGAGTCCGTGGCCGGCTCAGTTCGGACGAGCTGGTGTTCGGCCTCGAGCTCGAGGTCGAGAACGTCGAGGCGCTTTCGCGCTTCCACGCTCTCGGGGTCCGGCGTCTCCCCCGCCATCCGGGACAGGAGCCGTGCCCGCGTGGCGTCGAAGTCCGCGAGGGCGCTCGTCGTGGCTCCCGAGTCGCCGCGCTGGGCCGCGGCCAGGCCGCGCGTGAAGACCCAGGTGGCTCTGGTCCACGATGCCTGTCCCAGTCGTGGACTCCACTCCGCGTCGGCGCCGGACCAGTCACGCGAATCGATGATATACCGGGACCACATCTCCACCGCCGACCCCAGCCGGGTGTTGTCCGGATCGCGGTCGTCGGCGGTAGAGGTATCCGCTTGGCCCCGGCACTTTTTCATGAGGTCGTGGGCCTCGTCGAGGCTGCCGAGCTGGAGGTAGCCGTATTCGAGCCAGAAGTTGTAGTGGCCGCAGTAGCCCGGTCCGACGCCCTGGCGCGCCCGGCTGGCATTGACCACGCGCATGGCGTTCACGTTGGCCCGGACCACGTCGTCCCACATCCCCAACGCCATGAAGATGTGCGAGGTCATGTGCTGGGCATGCCCCGCCTCCGGTGCGATGTCGGAGAGGGCCCGCGCGGCGGGCAGCGCCCCGGCCGCGTGCTCGGGGTCGTCCATGCCGTGAATCCAGTAGTGGGCCGCGCCGGGATGGCGCGGGTTCCTAGCATAGACGCTTTCGGCGATGGCCGCGGCGTGCAGGTAAGTCGGCACGTTCCGCACTCCCTGGCTCAGGCCCAGCAGGGAGAGGGCGTAGAAGGCTCGGGCTTCGTCGTCCCCTGGCAGGGCTGCGAGCAGGGAGTCCATCGCCTCCGAATAGAGCGTGTCGCGCCGAGCCTTCGGGCCATCACCGAAGAGAATGTCCACGGCGTGCAGGTAGCCCCGTTCCCGGGCACTGGGTGCCCGGGCCTCCCGTTCCGCCGCCGTGGGAGCGTACCTGGCGAGGGCCGCCCGGCCCGCCGCAACGTCTTCCTCGTCCCACACGCCGTGGTCGTGCGTCATGGCCTCTCCCCAGTAGGCGAGAGCCATGGCCGGGTCGAGCCTCTCGGCCACCTGGAACTGGGTGGCGGCGTCCTCGTACTCGAAGAGGTGCAGGAGCAGGGCACCCTTCACGAAAGCGGTTTCGGCGGGGGCGGAATGCGTCGAGACGGGGAAGCTGATTGTCCCCAGTCCCTGAATGGTGATGGGCCGGGCCGTCTGCCCGTTGAGGGCTCCGGTCGGCCCGGCACCGAGCGCCAACACGAGCAGGGAAGCGGAACCGAAGTGGTGTCCGGTCATGGCGACGGTGAATTTAGCCGGCGAAGGGGCCGTCGCCACGGTGGGGGCGGCCTGGAGTGGGTAGATCCCGCTGGGGCTCGCGCCCCTCGGGATGAGGCGGGGGTGGTGTGAGCGCACCCGGCTCCTTCCGCGCTACGCCGGGGCCTCCCACGGTCCTTCGCTCACTGCCGACAGCTTCTTCATCAGTGGGACCACCGCGGCGGCGATCACCGTTCCGACCACGGCCACCAGGCCCAACCGCGTGAAGAGGTTCGTGTACAGCGGTAGCGTGACGACGGGATCTGTCACGTTTTGGGGCACGCTCGCGAACGTCGCGACATAGCTTCCGAGGTACTGCGAAATCCCGGTTGCGAGGAACCAGACGCCCATGATGAACCCGCGGAGGGCCGGGCCGACGTAGCGCGCCATGACCGCGAGGCCGAGGCCGCTGATGAGCAGCTCTCCCAGGGACTGGAACATGTAGCCGGCGATCATCCACCCGAACGAGACCTTGCCCGCGTTGGCGAAATGGCCGCTCACCCCGTAGATGAGGAACCCGAGACTCAGCACCGCGAACCCCATCGCGAACTTGGTGGAGATGTGGAAGTCTCCGCCCTTGCCTTTTCCGAGGTGGGTGTAGAGCCAGGCGAGGCCCGGGCTCAGGATGAAGATCCAGATCGGGTTCAGGGCCTGGACCTGGCCGGGCGGAACGTCATAGCCGAAGAGATCGAGGTTCACGTTACGGAGCGAGAACAGCGTCAGCGAGGTGAACATCTGCTGATAGAAAATGAAGAACAGCATCCCCAGGCCCGTGAGGATCAGCACTGCGGTCAGGCCCTTGCGCTCGCGGTCACTTCCCCGTTGCATCATGATACCGAAAATGGCAAGCATGCCGAGGAAGCCGAGTACGACGGTCCCGCGCGCCACGGTCCGGTCTTGCATGATGAAGGTCACCAGCACGATGCCCACGACGATGCCGAGCAGTACCAGGAGGAGCCGCTTGACGTTGACCGGGTGGAAGTCGGGCTCGGATCCAACGTGCTCCAGGTAGCGGCTCATCGCGAAGTAGTTGAGAATGCCGACGACGAGTCCGCCGGCGCATACCGCGAACGCCGCGTGCCATCCGACCTTGACCGCGATTAGCGGTGTCGCGAGCTGCGACAAGGTCGATCCGACATTGACGGCCATGTAGTACATGGTGAACGCACTGTCGATCTTCGCCGGGTCGCCCTCGTAGATCTTGGACACCATGTTGGCGGGGTTCGCCTTGAAGATGCCTCCGCCGACCGCTACGAGACCGAGCGCGGGAAACAGCAGCCCGGGGTGGTCTGGAATCGCCAGCCCAACGTACCCGAACGCGAGGATCACCGCACCGAGGACCATCGTGCGGCGGCTGCCGAGCAGCTTGTCGCCGATCCAGCCGCCGACGGCTGGGACGGTGTAGGCGAGGGCCGCGAACGCGCCGAACGTGAGGTTGGCGCGGTCGTCGGTGTAGCCCAGGCGCTGCACCATGAACAGCACGATGACTGCTGTCATGCCGTAGTAGCCGAACCGCTCCCACATCTCGATGAGGAAGAGGGTCGTGAAGCCCTTGGTCCGCGATGGCGCCTGCGCCTCGGTCGTCATGGGTATCCTCGGATTGTTTGAGTCTCGGTAGCCGGCGGGGTTGACACCCCTCATTGTTCCCTGCAAGAGTCCACGGCGCTACTGGGGTACTAGCTATCTCATCCCTGAGAATTCCGCCATGATTGCTTTCGATGACCCGTCACTCGTCCTCAAGGGGACCCGCGTCGTGGAGCGGTTCCTCGACTACGTGCGCCTGGACACCCAGTCGGACGAAACGAGCGAGACCTGTCCGAGCACGGCCAGGCAACTCGAGCTGGCCCGCAAGCTGGTGGACGAGCTCAAAGCGCTCGGGCTCCGCGGTGTGGGAAGAGCCGAGGTTGCCATGGACGAGAATGGATACGTCCTGGCCGAGCTTCCCGGTACCGTCCCGGGGCGCTTAGGCCTCTGCGCGCACATCGACACCGCGCCCGCGTTCACCGGTACCGGCGTGAGCCCGCAGCTGGTAGAGCACTACGATGGCAAAACCATCGCCGTGGGCAACGGCGTCTTCATCGATCCCGCCGATACCCCCGAGCTCAAGGAATGCGTCGGCGACACGATCATCATCACCGATGGCCGCACCCTGCTCGGTGCCGACGACAAGGCCGGCATCGCGGCCATCATGGGCGCGCTGGAGATCCTCACGCAGCGGCCCGAGGTCCGGCGGCCCACGCTCCGCGTCTGCTTCAACCCCGACGAGGAGATCGGCCGCGGCGCCGACCGCTTCCCGCTGGAGCGCTTCGACTGCCCCGTGGCCTTCACCATCGACGGGAGCTTCACAGGCGAGATCAACGTGGAGACCTTCTCCGCCGACAAGGCCGTGGTCTCCTTCACTGGCGTCTCGGTGCACCCCGGCACGGCGCGAGGCAAGATGGTGAACGCCCTCACCTGGATGGGAAAGCTGCTGGACCGGCTGCCCATGGGCGAGGCGCCCGAGTGCACCGAGGGCCGGGAAGGCTTCTACCACCCCGTCTCGGCGGCGGGCGACGCCGCGTCCTGCACGCTGCAGCTCATCCTCCGGGACTTCGACACCAAAGTGCTGGAGGAGCGCGGCCGCAGGCTGGAACGGATGTGCGCCGGGCTCATGGCCGAGGAGCCGCGTCTCAAGGTGAAGGTCGAGATCAGCAAGCAGTACCGGAATATGTACGACGTGCTGCGCCGCCATCCCGACGTGGCGAAGAAGCTGGAGGACGCGGTGCGCGCCGCGGGGATGACGCCGAGGCTGACACCCATCCGCGGCGGGACGGATGGCTCGCGTCTGACCGAGCTGGGCATGCCGACACCCAACATCTTCGCCGGAGGCGTCAACTTCCATGGCCCCTCGGAGTGGATCTCGACCCGCGTGCTGGCCCAGTCGGCATGTACCATCCTGAATCTCGTGCAGCTCTTCGTCGAAGGGCCGTGAGGGAGCGCGTTGATCCCGCGGGTCAGGCTCTCACGGCGAGAGGGTCATCCGCCTCGGCCGGGATGAGAATGTGGCGGCCCCAGATCGCGGCCGCCGCCACCAACAGGGTCGAGACGCCCACGACACCGGTATGGAGCAGCCAGAAGCTAGCCGCATCCATCCTCTCGAGCAGCCCGCCCAAACGCCCTACCGCGAGGTTGGAGAGGAAATAGATCGTGTAGAACACGCCGATCATCAGGCTCTGCACCGCTCGGGGGGCCGCCCGGGAATAGAGCGAGAGCCCAAGCGGGGCCACCAGCGCGAACCCGATTTCGTTGACGACCTCGAAGCCACCCCCCCAGGCCGGCGAGATCCGCCCACCGCCGCCCCGCTGCAGCAGGCTCGCAATGCTGAGCAGCGTAGGAGCCAGGGTCATGAACCCGGCGCCGATGGTGATTTTCACCAGGTCGTCCGGCTCCTGCCAGCGCCGGCTGTAGGCGCGCCAGAACACGATGGCCAGCGCCACGCAGATGCTGCTGATCAGGGCGTCGAGCGAGAGGAGCCAGGTGACCGGCATGGCGAAGCCGGCGAGATGCAGCTCGAAGTTGGCCTCTCCCCAGACGATGAAGGCGTTGAACATCTGCTCATTCCCGACCATCACGCCGCCGAGGGGAGGCAACAGCAGGACCAGGAGGAGCAGGGCTCTCCACTCGCGAGGCGTCAACCGGCCGACCGCCGGTCCTGCCCCATGAGATCGGCGTTCCAACGAAGGCAGCCACCGCCGGCCGCTCAGGTAGGTAGTGAGCCCGATCAGCATGCCCACGCCTGCCGCGCCAAAGCCGTAGTGCCAGCCTACCTTCTCGCCGAGGGTGCCGCAGACCAGCGGCGAGATGATCACCGATGTACTGATTGCCAGTTGGAAGATTTGATAGGCCGTGGCGCTGCGGAGATCACCCCGGTCGTAGAGGCCGCCGACCTGGCTCGCGATGTTGCCCTTGAAGCAGCCGACGCCAATCAGGAGAAGGGTGATCGCGGGAAGAAAGCTCGCCTCGAATGCCATCAGGAAATGGCCCAGCGCCATGAAGATGGCGCCGATGGTCACCGTGAAGGTTCGATTGAGCCACCGGTCGGCAAGCAGGCCACCGAACAGTGGCGTCAGGTAGACAAGCCCGGAGTAGATGCCGAAGATCTGCGACGCCAGCGCGGCCGACGAGAGGGGCCCGGTGACCGACTCGATTGCCCGCCGCGCCGCTTCAAAGCCGAACACCCGATCGACGTGCTCGGGCAGAAGGAGATAGTGGACCAGGTACAGGACCAGGAGGGACTGCATCCCGAAGTAGCTGAACCGTTCCCACCCTTCGGCCGCGCACAGATAGATGAGACCGCGCGGATGGCCGAAGATCTCGGCCGACCTCCGGGCTTCGGAAGGAGCGGGCTCGGACACTCGGGGTTCCTCCGATGGCATTGGAGAATCGGGCGCACAGCACGACCCATCAAGACGCACGCGCGTGGTTTGGTGGAGCAACGGGCCGCAGCGGTACGTGGCCCGCCACACCGCGGTTCAGGCGTCCTTCGATTGGCTGGGCGCCTGGTGAACGAGCACTCGACGATGAGGGAGTCCAAGAGGGACGGAACTCGGCCGGGAGCTCGGCCTCCAACCTCCAGACAATCAGCGATTTGCGGTGCAACGCTACGATGTCAAAGCATCCGAGGCAAGCCGGATTCTGTTCCCGCGAGTGGTTGTGTGGAAGGGCGCGGGTTGGGCCCGAGGCTAGTCCGCCCGCAGCGCGATGAGTGGATCCACCTTTGCAGCCCGGCGAGCGGGCAGCGCGCTCGCCGCCACAGCGACGCCCACCAGGAGGACAGCCGCGCCGAGCAGGAAGAGCCGGCTCTGCCCCGCCAGTCCGAATAGTTCGGCGGCGATCGCCCTCCCTCCGCCGAACGCCAGCGGCGCGCCGACGAGGACGCCGATCCCCACGAGGACGAGCCCCTGCTTGAGCACCATCCAGACGACGCTCGACGGCGCCGAGCCGAGCGCCATGCGCACACCGATCTCCCGGGTGCGTTGGCTGACCTGGTAGGCCACCACGCCGTACAGTCCGATCGCCGCGAGAACCAGCGCCACCGCCCCGAACAGCGTGGCAAGGTCGGCCGTCAGGATCTCGCGGTTGAGCGTGGCGTCCATCGACGCCTCGATCGCCTCCGGACCATCGACCCGCACCCCCGGGACCTCGGCGAGCACCGCATTGCGGACCGACGACGTTACCGCGCGGTCATCGCCGATGGTGTGCACGGTGAGGGTGAGCACGGCCAAGTGACCGAACACGGGGATCTGGTCGAACTGAGCCAGCGGCACATACACCATCGGGGATGCCGGCTGCCTCGGGTCGTTGTAGCGCGCATCGCCTGCCACGCCCACGATCTGCATGAGAATGGTGTCCGCCCCGGCGACCGCGCGGATGGTGGTCCCGAGCGGGTTGCGGCCGCGGATGTACTGCCGAACGAAGGCTTCGTTGACGATCGCCACCTTCTGGCCGGCGGCTCCATCGTCGGGCGTGAACTCCCGGCCCATCCTGAGTCCGATTCCGAGCGTGGAGAAGAATCCGGGGGTCACAGGGTCGAACCAGTGTCCCATCCTTTCGTCACGGCTCGGCGTGTAGCCTTCAACCGCGACCGTCCAGTCGATTCTGCGACCCCCGAAGCCGGGCACCGCCTCCGACAGCGCGGCCGACCGCACGCCCGGAATCCGCTCGGCGCGGGTCAGCAGTCGCTCCGAGACGGCGCCGAGGCCATCGCTCTCGTAAGACGTACCTCGACTGTCGAGCTCGATGCTTACCCTGCGGTCGGTGGCGAAGCCCCCATCCACGTTGCGCAGGTTGCGCAGGGTCGCCACGAACAGCCCGGCGCCGTTGAGCAGGACCAGCGCGAGGGCCACCTGCGCCACGACCACGCTCCGATCGAGCAGGCCGGAGCGAGGTGCGGCATGCGAATGCCCCCCCTCCTTGAGCGCCGCGACCGAGTTGGTGCGCGCGGCGCGCCAGGCCGGGACGGCGCCGAACAGCAGCACCGAGACGACGGCCACCACGGCGGTGAAGCCGAGAACCTCTCCGGTAAGCTGAAGCCCGACACGATCAACGATGGGACCCGGCAGGCGGTGCGCGATCAGCCGAAGCGCCCAGTCGGCCATCAGCAATCCGGCCAGTGCGCCAATCGCCGCCAGCACACCGCTCTCCACAAACATCTGCGCCGCGAGGCGGCGACGGGAGGCCCCGAGGGAGAGGCGAACTGCCAGCTCGCGCTGCCGCGCCGAGGCGCGCGCGAGCAGCAGGGTGGCGATGTTCGCGCAGGCCGCGAGCAGGACGATGGCCGCGGCGCCCAGCAGCTCGAGCAGCAGGCGGCTAAACATGGCGTGGATGTCGAACTTGAAGCTTGGGATGCCGTGCTCGATGCTCGTCAGCCCGGTACCCGAACCATTGGAGGTGTCGGTCGCGCAGCACGAGCGATACGCTGCGTTCATCATCTCGGCGACGCGCGGCGCAGCGGATGGATCGGTGAGTCGCCCCACGATCTGCAGGGTCGCCGAATCCGCGGCCGCCGCCTCGACCGAGCTACCACCCAGGAGCGGAAGGCTGCTCAACGGGACCGCCGCATCGAACGACCCCGGGTACCCGAGCCCCTGATACGCCCTCGGCGCCACGCCGATGACGGTGAAGGGGGTCGCGCCCATCGTGATGGCGCTCCCGATGGCTCCGGGCGCCCGGTCGAACAGCTGTTCCCACAGAGCGTCGGAGATCACGGCGACGGGGGCGTGGCTGCGTTCGTCCTCGGGCGCGATCAACCGCCCTACGACCGGCCGGAGGCCGATGGTCGAGAAGTAATTCCCCTCCACCGCGTCCACGCCCGCCGAGCCGCGAAAGCCGCCGGCGGCGATCGGGACGTAGGCCGCGCCACCAAGTGCCGTGATGTCCGTGAACCCCGGGCTCTGCCGCAGGGCCTGGTACTCGTTATAGGAAAAGAGGTCGTTCGGCCAGTCGGGGCCGCTATGCTGTACTTCGACCAGCTGCTCCGGGTGGGTCACCGGCAACGGCTGTAGCAGGATCGAATAGATGAGGCTGAAGATTGCCGAGTTGGCTCCGATGCCGATGGCGAGCGACACGACGGTCACGCTGGTGAAGACGGGCGATCGCAGGAGGTTCCGCGTCGCGTAGCGCAGGTCCTGACCCAGGGCGTCGAGCCAGCCCAGCGGAGTCATCCGGCGAGTCTCTTCCATGTAGTAGGCCTGGCTGCCGAAGCGAGCCCGGGCATGCGCGGCCGGGTCGTCCTGTTCCGGGAATTCCTGCGCCCCGAGCTCGAGGTGGAGGCGGAACTCCTCGTCCATCTCGCGGTCGAAGTCGCGGCGCCGAAGCAGGGGACGGAGCCGGTGCCGGAAGGCGTCGAAGAGGGACATGGCAGGCAGCGCCTCGCGCTCAGGCCCGTCCCAGCACCCGGGAGATCGCCAGCGACAGCTCGTCGAAGGCGGAGATCTTCTGGCCGAGGCGTTTGCGCCCTGAGGCGGTGATCGTGTAGTAGCGCGCGCGGCGGCCGGTGGGCGACCTGGCCCACGCCGAGGTGACCCAGCCCTCGCGCTGCAGCCGCTCGAGGGCGGGATAGAGCGACCCCTGTTCCATCCGGAGCAGCTCATTCGAGGACCGTTCGATGTGGCGGGCGATGGCGTAGCCGTGCAGCCGCCCGAGGGTGAGCGTCTGGAGGATGAGCAGGTCCATCGTTCCGGCGAGGAGCTCGGTGCGGGTTCTGCGCTTGGCCGGCATGACAGGTAGGATGGCTTCCTATCTATAGGAAGTCAAGCTACCTATGAGCAGCCAGCCAGTCCCCGCGGCCGGCATCGCGGGCGGGCGGCCTCGAGGATTGCGGCCTCGGCCGCCATGGGCTATACCTGCGCTCCATTCCGCGCCATTGATCCGGAAACGCTCGATGATCCCTTCAACTAGACTGCAGCGACTGGTCGCGGGCGTGGCGGCTCTGCTCTGCGCCACGACCGGAGCGGTCACGGCACAGGCCCACCGATCCGTGGATCTGGGGGCCGCCAGATCCCTGATCGCCCGGGTAGTCCCGAGGAACGCCGCCCAGTTCGACGTGGCCGCGATCCCGGACAGCGCTGGCCGCGACCTGTTCGAAGTGGACTCCCGAGGCGGGAAGATCATGCTCCGGGGCTCGTCCGGCGTGGCCATCGCCTCCGCGCTCAACTGGTACCTGGAGCACGTCGCCGCCGTCAACGCTTCGCTTCCACTCACGCCGATCGTGCTCCGCATGCCGCTTCCCCGCGTGCCGGTCCCGGTGCGGATCACGACGCCGTACCGCATCCGCTACTTCTTCAACTATTGCACCTTCTCCTACTCGATGGCGTGGTGGAACTGGAACGACTGGCAGCGGATGATCGACTGGATGGCGCTCAAGGGGATCAACGCCCCGCTCGCCGTCACCGGGCAGGAGGGGGTTTGGCGACTGGTGCTCGGCGACCTCGGACTGAGCCATCAGCAGGTCGCCGACTTCCTGGTCGGGCCGGCCTACCTGCCCTGGGGCTGGATGGCGAACATCGATGGTCTCGGCGGGCCGCTTCCCGACAGTTGGATCGACAGCCACATCACGCTGGAGCAGCAGATCCTCGCCCGGGAGCGGTCGCTCGGGATGACACCGGTGCTGCAGGGCTTCACCGGGCACGTGCCTCAGTCAATCACCCAGGTATACCCCGGCGCGGTCATCCACCAGACGGGCAACTGGTCCGCGGGCTTCTCCGGCACCTGGTTCCTCGATCCCCAGGACTCGCTCTTTCAGCTCATCGGCCGCCGGTTCATCGAGCGCCAGACCGAGCTGTTCGGCACCGACCACCTGTACGCCGCCGATCCGTTCAACGAAATCAATCCGCCGTCCAATGACTCGACCTTTCTGGCGGGAATGGGCCGCGCCATCTACGCCGCGATGCAGTCGGGTGACAGCCGGGCTACCTGGGTCATCCAGGCCTGGTTCCTCGTCTATGGAGCGAAGTTCTGGCAGGACCCTCAGGCCGAAGCGCTCCTCGGCGCGGTACCCGATGATCGGATGCTGGTGCTCGATCTGTGGGGCGACCGGTCCCCCGGATGGAAGGCTCGCAGGGCGTTCTACGGAAAGCCCTGGATCTGGAACGTGCTCTACAACTTTGGCGGCAAAGTCAGCCTGAACGGCGATCTGCCGCGCATCGCCGCCAATCTCGATACCGCCATCCGGAGCCCGCTCAAGGGTCGCATGGAGGGCCTCGGCATGACGATGGAAGGGCTGGGCACCAACCCCATCGTTCCCGACTTCGTGATGGACCAGGTGTGGCGTGACAGCGTCCCCGATGTGGCCACCTGGACCCGCGCATACATCACGCGGCGTTACGGCCGGTTCGACGCCTCGGCGTGGAGCGCATGGCAGCTGCTTCTCGCGACGGCGTTCCGTTCCGCCGCCCAGACCGGGAACTTTCTGGCGGAGCGCCCGCAGTTCTACGTGAAAGGCCGGGCGTATCGTTCCGAACCCCTTCCTCCTTACGATGGCCGGATCCTGGCTCAGGCGCTGGATTCGCTCCTTGCCGCCGCGCCGGCTCTAGGGGCGAGCGATGCCTACCGCTACGATGTGGTCAATCTCACGCGCCAGGTTCTCGACCAGCTCGGCTTGCCGCTCGTAACACGAGTGGAAGACGCGTATCGGCGGAAGGATCGGACCGCCCTGCTCGAGGCGGAAGGGGAGGTGGTGGCACTGCTGCAGGGTCTGGACCAACTGGTCGGCACCCGGCCCGAGTTCCTGCTTGGCCGCTGGATCGACGATGCCAGAAGGTGGGGAACGTCCGATCAGGAGCGCCGTCTCTACGAATGGAACGCACGAAACATCATCACCCTCTGGGGCACCAGCTGCACCGAGGGTGAGGACGACGATCTCAACCTGTATGCCTACAAGGAGTGGGAAGGCGTGGTCAGCTCGTACTTTCTTCCCAGATGGCAGGCCTTCTTCAGGGACCTTAACGCCGCGCTCGAGAGTGGCACGCCATTCGACCGGAAGCCCTATCTGGCGGCCACATGCGCATGGGAACAGGCCTGGTCGCGGGATACGACATCGTTTCGGACGGCACCGGCCGGCGACCCGGTCGCGACGGCCCGGCGGCTCCTTCGGGAATGGGGGAAGGAGCTGGGCCGGTAGGACATGATCAAGTTGACGGCTCCAGCTCGGTCTGAGGCGCCGGAGCCCGCCAGAGCGGCACCGCGCTGAGCGCGCCGGCGATCAAGCTGGTGCCAATCGCACCCACGCAGCCCACCGTCCCGGGCTTCACCGTCATCACGAAGACCACGGCGACGACGAGGCCCAAAATCATCGTCTTCGCCGTCCACGCCGCGGGGTCGCGCAGCAACCTTCTTGCGCGCGCGGAGAAGCCGGATGCGGCCAGCTCACGCCCCAACGCGGCAAGGCGGATCCGGTCAACGCCATTGCCCAGCACGGCGATGAGGCCCAGGCCTGTGAGCGAGGCGTCGATCCATGGCGTTGTCCAGCTCCAACGATCATGCGTCATGTACCCGCCGGTGGTAAGCAGCCCCAGGACCGCGAAAAGATCAGGACGACCTTGTGGATGACGCCGAGCCAGGCCTCCGCATCCGCGGCGACCTCGCCCGCCTCAGGCGCAGCGACGCAAAGTTGGCCAATGACGCGGCCGCTACCGCGAGGAGCACCGAGAGGAGGTGAAAGGTCAGAGCGAGACTGTAGGCGGTCACGGGGTCCCGATTGGCAGATGGGCAGAAAGGTCGAGCAGTGGCTTGAAAGTGGGCGTAGCAGTCCAGACGCCCCGTCCGCATTCCTGGTTTCAAGCCGACACGCCACTTGCCCGACTCAACCGGGCTGTGGGGCTCAGGCAGAAACGCGACGCGTCTTTTCCCCGGCCTTTGGACTCCGGCCGCGTCAATATACGCCCAGGTCGGCGCCAGCGATAACCGGACCGGAGAAGCGAGACCGGATCTCCGCCACGATCTCATCCGCGGTCTGACCAAAGAACAACAGGTGGGTGAGCACCAGGAGCTTCGGTCGCGCCTTGGAGGCCATCTCGCCCAGCTCGATGCCTGACGTATGGAAATGGGTGTGGTACTCGTGGTCCTCGGCGCCCAGATGTTCAAGGCCCTTGGTCGAGTAGACCTCGTGCACCATCAAGTCGCAGCCGTTGCAGTAGCGGGCGATTGTATCGAGCGGAGGCGCCTCGTCACCGGAAATCACGATGCTCCGTCCCCGCGCGTCGAACCGATAGCCAAGGGCCTCAGGCCAGGTGCCGTGGTGCACTGGGAAGGCGGTCACCGTCACGTTCGAGTCGCGGTACACCTCGCCGGGAGCGATCTCGTGCACGACGACATGATAGGCCGCCCAGTTGCCGTGCTCGAGCCCATAGACGCGAAGCCGGATGTCCTCGCGGTAGGCCTCGAGCAGGTGATCCACCATCGCCTGTGTCCCCTCGGGTCCCCACACTTCGAGGGGTCCTTTGCGTCCGATCACGGCGGGGGTGAGGATCAGGTCGGGGAGGCCGAGAGTGTGATCGGAATGCAAGTGGGTGAGGAACACCCGCCGGAGGTTGGGCGCCCGCAGGGCAGGGAGAGAATCCTGGCGCGCGGCGGCTACCGCCCGCCGCACCACCCCCGCGCCGGCATCCACCAGATACGATTCACCGCCAACCACGATGGCCGTGGCCGGTCCGTCCCGATCCGGGTCGGGGATAGGTGTACCGGTGCCAAGCAGTACGACCTTGGCGACAGCCCGCCCCCCCATGGCTTGCGCGCTCGCGGGGCGAGGGTGAACGACGCTCAGCACCGCCAGGAGCGCGAATGAAATTACCATCAGGACTATGGGCACACAGAATGCCTGGCCGCTGCGGAAGCGGCGCACGATCCCGACATCCCTGCGGCATGGGCAGGATCTCCGCTCGAAGGTGTGCGTCGACGCGGTGAGGTCGCACCGGAATGAATCAATCATGATCCCCGCGAAACTGCACCGACTGAGGCAAGTCCGCCAGCCGTGCAACCGTCGGACTATCTTGGGGCGATGAAGCCCTCGAGGTTTGCGCTGTTGGCGGTGGCGGTGATTGCCGGGTTTTCTGCACGCGCCTCGCGGGCTCAATCGACCGCCAGGGAGTCCGCCGCCGCGCGGTACTCGGCGGCGCACGAGGGAGACGCCGTGCTGGTGTTCCACCACGACAGCCTCGTTCTGGAGGACTACCAGAACGGCTTCGACGGCGCCTCGCCGCACCCGCTGGCGAGCGGCACAAAGACCTTCTCCTGTGTGCTCGCCGCGCTGGGCCAGGCGGATCACCTCCTCACGCTGGATGAGCCGGTGGCGCGCACTCTGACGGAGTTTGGCGCCGACTCCCTTTTCAGGCAGATCACGATTCGCCAACTGCTCAACCTTACCAGTGGAGTCGAGCCGGATGCCGCCGGTCGGGGCCTGGCGCTGGCGTCTCGCCCCGGACAGCGCTTCACCTATGGGGGCATCGGCTTTGCGGTGTTCGGCGCGGTGATGGCCAAGAAGCTCCACGGCGAGGATCTTCTCGCCTACCTCGAGCGCCGCGTCTTTTCGCCGCTCGGTATCGAAGTTCCTTACTGGCAACGGGACAACGCAGGGTACCCGGGTCTCGCGAGTGGCGCGACGATCACCGCCCGCGATTGGGGCCGGTTCGGGCTATTGCTGCTCCATCGGGGACGCTGGCATGGCCGGCAGCTCGTGACGGCGAGCGCGCTAGCCGAGTGCGGTCGCGGGAGTGCCGCCAATCCGGGATATGGCCTTGGGGTCTGGCTCAACGCGCCGCTGCCCACCGGACCGGCGCCGCCGGGCGTTGAGCGTGCCGGCGCGACCGACCACCTCATCGAGGCGCCGGACCTTCCGCACGATCTCTGGCTGGCCGCGGGCACCGGCGGGCAGCGGCTCTACATCCTGCCTTCGGCCGACCTTGTGGTCGTGCGCTTCGGCCACAACACGGGGCCGGACTATCGGGATGACGTATTCCTGCGGATCCTGCTGGGACGTTCCGCGGATGATACGGATCCGCACCACTCGCGTTAGGCGGGTAGTTCGTCTCACCGCGAACCGGCCTGGCGCAAGCGCTCTCGGAGCTGGCTCGGCCAGTTGTACACCACATGCAGCTAAGGGGCTCCCGCGCTCGCCACCATCAGGCAGCGGGCTCCACACAGAGAAAGATCGTAGTTCGCGTGTGGCGCCGCGCCCTTGACGGCCGCGACACCCCGCGCAAGATTCGCCGTGCCCTCTGCCGGGCCTTCTGGCTCCCCATCCCCAGTATCGAGGTCGCAATGTTGAGGCTCCCCCTCCGGACCGCTCCCCTTCTTGTCGTTGCCACCCTCCTGGGCTGCAAGGCGAAGGAGGCCGCGACACCGACGGCGGCCGAGAATCTCCTTCGGGTCACCGCCGCCGACTTTGCGTTTCAGGCTCCAGACCAGATCCAGGCGGGGGTGACGACGATTCGGCTCGTGAACAATGGCCCCTCGGTACACCACATCCAACTGGTGAGGCTCGATCAGGGGAAGACGATGGCCGAGTACCTCGATGCTATGAAGAAGCCGGGACCGCCTCCCATGTGGGCCACGTTCGTCGGCGGGCCGAATGCCACCATGCCGGGCGACAGCTCGACCGCCATTGTCTCGCTCGACCCGGCCAGCTATGCGATGATCTGCCTGATTCCGGGCGCCGGTGGAGTGCCCCACTTCGCCATGGGGATGGCTCACGCGCTCACCGTGACGGGGCCCGCCGTGGCTGGAGGTGAGCCTGCCGCGACTGACACGCTGCGACTGATCGAGTACGGCTTCCAGTTGCCGAGCAGCCTCCCGGCCGGGCACCACACGATCCGTGTGGAGAACGCTGGCCAGCAGCCTCACGAGGCCGTGCTGGTGCGGCTCTCCGCTGGGACGACGGCCACGGATTGGCTGAAGTGGGCGGGCGAGCTCATTGCACCACCCCCCAACACCCAGGTCGGACCGCCTCCCAGCCCCGTGGTTGGAGGATCAACGGTAATCATGCCTGGGGCGCATGACTTCTTCGTGGCTGACCTGACACCTGGAGATTACGCGCTCTTCTGTTTCGTCCCCGACATGAAGGACGGGAAGGCACACGCGGAGCACGGGATGGTGTACACCTTCAAGGCGAGTTGAGGGCAAGGGAACAGGGGGAGGGTACAGCGGGGAGGGTACAGGGGGCGTCGGTTATGGGATTGCTTCGCAGGCCGGCTCGGTGCTGCGCAACGCCCTGCCTGAGGTCGTGTGTCACACCGGTGTAGAGAACTGTCCGTCGAAGGTTGGTGAGGGTATAGACGAAGAAGAGGCCTCCCGGCATGTGCCAAGGTCGCGCCGGGAACTCAAATCCCCCTCGACAGGACGACAGGACGTTCTTGCTTACCACCTTCACCGTCCTTTCCGTGTCGTCGGCCGCCGTCGAAGCTCGCCCACGGCCCGGGAGGTGCGGTCAACCGGCGCTCGGGCCGGCCGGTGCACCGGGTCCGCGCCGATGGTGCCTACCAGTTGGGCCAGGTACTCCGGGCTACTCACCTTCTCGAACTCGGTCCGCGCCTGCTCCAGCCGATCGGCAATGCCGAGTCGGCTGGCCTCGTCTCGATGACCGGAGCGATTCAGGAATTCGCTGAGGTTCCTGGTGTGCCGCTCCCAGAGCGCCGCGTCCCGCTGCTGCTTGATTGCCAGGCGCTCGCGGTACCAATCGCTGGCCAGGAGCGCTTCCCGGGTGAACAGGGCCCGGATGTCCGGGTGGTGCGCGTCCTTTCCCTGGTACTCCCCGCGCGCCATGATGTGCAGCAGCGCCTGAAGGGGTGGGCAGGCGTCGGCGATCGTGTCATCGGCGAAGTAGGCCTCCGCCACCCGCTGATGCGCTTCGACGATGTTTTCCACGCCGTCCGCGAACACGGCCAGGTCCTGCGTTTCGGGCCGCAGGATCTCCTCCGTGAACACCGCCGACGGGTTGTCGAAGATGCGCCCGAGGTAGGTCCGCACGAACTTCTCCGTGACGCGGTAGCCAAGCCGGCTCGCGAGCACTCGCTTTCCTTTATATGTGAAGTCGGCCACCGGCTCGAGGTGCCCGGCGGCGATCAGGCGGCCCGGGTCCCGCTCATGGGGGAAGAGGCGACACCAGATCTCCGGAACGAGCAGGCTGATGTCGTGATCCACCCGGTAGCGGGGTCCGATGAACCCGGCGGCGGAGCTGAACCCGGCGTAGCCGGTGAGCAGCATCGACACCAGCGAGTTGTTGAGATCGGCCGTGGCGGAGAGCGCGTTGAACGGGCCCTTGGTCAGGGCGCCCTCGGACCCGGCACCCGTCGTGCTGGGCGAGGTCCCGGTCAACGAGCAGATGTAGTCCATGAACAGCTCCGGCAGCTCCTGATAGTGGATCGGCCCGTAGACGCAGAGCGGGCGGATTCCCTCTTCCTGCCGGTTGTTGCGCCGACCCGAGAGCACGCCGATGACCGGGAAGAGCGCCGGAGTGTTGAGCGGAAGCCTTCGGCTCAGCCGGGCTCCCATCTCCGCCACGTACCTGTCTCGCGGATGGGCCAGATCGGGTCGGAGCTGAAGGTAGCGCGGGTTCTTGGTCGGGCGGCCGTTGATGAGCCGAGGCCGCGCCGAACAGATCGAGTAGCCCTCATCGCCGCGCGCCGCATTCCGTTCAACGTGATCGCGCATTGGGGCGGTGAAGGCGTCGTGAACCGCCACGTCCTCCACGATCTCCCGGGCATCCGCTGCCGTTAGCGGCTGAAAGTTCGAGCAGAAGAGCCCGGGTCTTGCCATGTCCTCTTCGGTCTGGCGGTCGAGGCCCGGGTGAATCGCGTCATCGGGGCGCTGGAAGAGGCGGAACTCGCAGTTCTCGGCGAGCTTGAGACTCGGGTGCCCGTCGTACTCGCCCGGAAGCCCTATGAGCCGGCGCGCGGGAACAACGACGGAGGCGGTGATGTCGTCCTCCATCTGGACCTTGTCCGCAGCGACGAAATCCTGCCTCAGCTTGTAGGTCCGCCAGGCGCCGTCCTCCTGACGCCCGATCCTGAGATAGTTCGCGACGAGCCGCCGGCCTTCGTACTTGAGTTCGTGGCCCGGTTCGCCGTTGATGATGTCCACGCTGAAGTGGCTCCGCCAATCCTCCCCCCATTCTGCCCGGTAGAACCGCTTCACCACGAACGCCAGCGCCAGGACGTGGCTTGGAATGCTCTCGAGCCAGACGTTGTGCTCCGGCGTGAACTCCCCCGGGCTCGGGGTGAGGAGCCGGATCACCGACCCGAGGGAACGCTCCAGGGACAGGATCGATCGCGATGGCTCGGGTTGGGCGGCCTTGCGCGCCCCCGGCAGCCGCGCATCGTCGTAGTTCCGGTCGAAGATCGACTGCAGGATGGCCATGTCGTCTTCGAAGTTCCGGACATAGAATGACCCCGGCAGGACTGCGTCAACGAGGCTCTTGCTGATCTCCGACTTTCCTCCGCCCGAGACCGTGCAGGGCTTGTGACAGAACGCGCCCTCCGGCACCGTGCCGATGAGCCGCCAGCTCGGCGCGGCCGTGTGCTTGGCCATCCGCACCTTGTAGCCGCTGGGGTGGAAGTAGACCTGTCCCGGCAGAAGCTTGAGATGCTGCTCCTCCCCGTTGTACGTCCACCGGATATCCTGCCGGTGGACGTCCATCTCCATGTCCTCCGGCATGTAGTGGATCTCGGGGTAGAGGATATCGGTGGCGTATCCGGCCGGATGAAACCGGGCGCGCTGACCCAGCAGGGCGAGCACCTCGCTGAGACGATGACTGGCGCTCACGACTCGCACGTGTTCGGGGAGAAACCGGTCGCCCAGGTTGAAGGTCGCGAACGCCAGGGCCCCGCCCGCGTGCTCCTCCTCGGCTGATCCCGAGAGATTCGCGCTGTAGCCGATCTGGGTCTTCACCTCTTTCTTGCAGTAGCCGAAGTAGTTGTCGGCCAGGATCGTCACCATCACTCCGTCCATGCCACGGCTGGTGATCTTGAAGGGCCGCCCGTCGTTGTAGAGCTCCGCCGGGTCCGTCCAGCACATCCCCGCCGCGCGCTCGGCCTCGGTGGCCCCGCTCGCCTGCGGCAGTCCCACTGATTGCTTGGTCAGACGCGTGAGATGCGGCGCCAGGATGACGCAGCCGCTGTGGCCGGTCCAGCGCTCCACATCCAGCGCCGCGTCGTTTGCGGGAAGCGTCGGGTCGCCGGCGTTGCCGAAGATGCTCTCCACGAAGTCCAGGTTCGCCACCAGCCCGCCGGGGACGAGGAACCGCACCTCCATCCGCCTTTCCGGCGAGACCTTGGGCACCGCGGGACAGACCAGCGGACGCAGGAGGAGCGAGACCATCGTCTCTACCGGAATGGGCCAGCCGGCGGAGAAGGGGAGTCGCAACAGCTCCGGCGGCGGCCGCAGCGCCTCTTCCAGGAGCCGCAAATAGGTCAGGAGGGGAACTCGCAGCTTGTCGGCCGGGATGGGGAGGCCGCCCTCGGCCACGTGGAACACCCCCTGCGTGGTGCGGCGATCGCTGGCCGGGTTATGGAGCACGCCGTTGTCCAGCCGGTAGCTCGAGACCAGCTCGTTGCTCCAGGAATCCCGGTCCATCGGAAGAGACAGCTCCCGCGCCAGGCCGTAGCGGTCGAGAATGAGAGTCTCGCTCGGCAGCCGCACCGTACCGCCGAACTCGACCGACCGCATCAATCCGTCGATGTAGCTCTGGATCCGCCGATCGGCGGGGCAGAGATGCTCCGAGAGGAGACGGCTCTGCTCCCGGTAGCGCGCGAAGAGATCGCCGGCCACGAGGAGGGTCTCGTCATCGCCCACCCCCGGTGGTATCTGGACTCCCATCAGGGCCAACTTGAGCAGGATGGAACGCGCGGCGGCGCGGCGCTCGGGCAAGGCCACCGTGCCGTCCGGCCTGAGTCCAACAGTTCGCTCCAGATCCATCCTCACTCCCTGCGCCACGGGCTTGGGTAAGCCACGACCCTCGACCAGCTCGGCCGGTTGCTACCCACAACGTCTCGCGCCGAGGAGCTTCCGTCAACTGCCCGGCGCCAGAAGCAGGTCCTTGCCGCTCTTGGGGTTGGCGGATACACTCGTGCCACCCTCTTGCGGGAGATCGCCTTGATTCGCTCCGGCACTCGCAATGCCGCGCTGCTCGTTTCTCTCCTCGCTACCTGTCTCTCACTTGCTCCACTGGATGCGCAGGAGAGCCCCCCACCGCTGGGGCTCGACTCGGCCGGGATGGACCGGTCGGTGCGTCCCGGAGACGACTTCTTCCGGTACGCCAACGGGACCTGGGCCCGGGAGACGGAGATTCCCGCGGACCGGAGCTCGTATGGCGCCTTCTACGTGGCGGATCAGCGCGCCGGAGCGCGTCTGGCCGAGCTGGTGCAGGGCGCGGCGGCCGCGAACGGGCTGGCGGGCTCGGACCTGCGGAAGATCGGGGACTACTACACGGCCTACGTGGATACCGCGGCCATCGAGCGGGCGGGCCTCGAGCCCATCCGGCCGGTCCTCGCCGCGATCGCGGCGATCGACGACCGCACGGCCCTGGCGCGCTACCTTGGCGCCACGCTCCGGGCGGATGTAGATGTGATCAACAATGGGGCCCTGCACACCGACAACCTCTTCGGCCTCTGGGTGGGGCGGGATTTCGATACGCCGAGCCGGTATTCCGCCATCCTGCTCCAGGGCGGCCCGGAGATGCCGGACCGGCGATACTACCTCGACACGTCCGCCACCATGGTGGCGATCCGCGGCCAGTATCGAGCGCATATCAGCTGGATGCTGGCGCTGGCGGGCTTCGCTGACACGGCAGCCCGGGCCGACGCCGTGCTCGATCTCGAGACCCGGATCGCGGAGGCCCACTGGAATCGCGAGGACACCTGGGATGTTCTCAAGGGCGACAATCACTGGGCGCGCGCCGACTTCGACGCCAAGGCGCCGGGGCTCGATTGGGAGGCGTTCTTCCGAGCCGCCCAACTGGACGACCAGCACAGCTTTGTCGCCTGGCAGCCCAGCGCCATCACCGGGCTCTCGGCACTGGTGGCGAGCCAACCGCTCGAATCCTGGAAGACCCTCCTCGCGTATCATGCCCTTGAGCACCACGCGGCCGTGCTGCCCGCGGCCTTCGACCGTGAGGCGTTCGCCTTCTTCGGGAAGACGCTGAGCGGGGTCCCCGAGCAGGCGCCGCGCACCCGCCGTGCGGTGGACGCCACCAGCAGGGCGCTCGGCTTTGCCGTGGGCCGGATGTACGTGGATCGCTACTTCCCGGCGAGCGCGAAAAAGCGGGCCGAGGCGATGGTCGCCGAAATCATCAAGGCGTTCGAGCGGCGGATCGACCGGCTGGTCTGGATGGCGCCGGCCACCAAGGTGGCGGCCAAGGCCAAGCTCAAGACCCTCCGGGTGAGCGTGGGATACCCTGACCAGTGGCCGGATTACGCCCGCCTGGAAGTCGCACCGGGCGATGCCTTCGGCAACCTCGAGCGACTGGAGCGTTTCGAGTATGGTGAACGGGTGGCCCGGCTCGGCCTTCCGGTCGACCGCTCCGAATGGGTCATGACGCCGCAGCTGGTGAACGCGGTCAACATGCCGGCCATGAACGCGATGAATTTCCCGGCGGGCATCCTGCAGCCGCCGTTCTTTGACCCGGACCGGCCCGATGTGATGAACTACGGGGCCATCGGCGCGGTGATCGGACACGAGATCAGCCATAGCTTCGACAACCTCGGCGCCAACTTCGATGCCGACGGCCGGCTCAGGAACTGGTGGACCCCCGAAGACCTCGCGCACTTCACGGCCGCCACGGCGCTGCTGGCCAGGCAATATGATCAATACCGGCCGTTTCCTGACCTCGCCGTCAACGGGAAGCTCACCTTGAGCGAGAACATCGCGGATCTGGCTGGGCTCACCGCTGCCTATGATGCCTATCGCGCTTCGTTGGGAGGAAAGGAGGCCCCCCCAGTGGCGGGATGGAGCGGCGACCAGCAGTTCTTCTTGAGCTTCGAGCAGGTCTGGCGCGTCAAGTATCGCGACCCGGCGCTCCGGCAGCTGGTGTTGACCAACGGACACGCCCCGGGACAGTATCGGGCGCTGACGGTGCGGAATATCGACGCGTGGTACCAGGCGTTCGAGGTGACACCCGATGAAACGGAGTACCTCGGGCCGAACGATCGGGTCCGGATCTGGTGAGGTGGCCGGTACCGCCCACTGGTGAGTACCATTCGCAGTGACTCTGCCGTTCCTCCATCCCCTTCTGGAGAGTTGAACATGCGCTTGTCTCTCGCCGGCCTGGCCCTGCTGGGCGTCGCGACCACGCTCCGGGCCCAGGACCCCGGCATCTCGGTCCGGCCCTTCGACCAGAAGCACGGGGGCAGTGAGCACATCCATCTGCTCGCGCACGTCGT
>DATJVM010000062.1:0-89857 GCA_035501775.1 Gemmatimonadales bacterium
AGTGGCCGGGCGAGCCGCTCGAAACCTCCCTGGCGGACTTCCACCACGCGCCGTCACGGCTTGCGGAGTTCGAGGAGACACTCCGACGCAACCCCGCGGGCCGGGTCGGCTCGGTCGCCTCCGAGATCGGGTTCGTGCGGACCCGCCACGCAGCCGCCGAATCGCTCACAGAGCTGTTGGCCGGCCGGTCGATTCCGACTCGAATAGTCCACAACGACGCCAAACCGTCCAACGTGCTGTTGGACGCCGAATCCGGGCAGGGCCTTGCGGTGGTCGACCTCGATACCGTCATGATGGGCACGGTGCTGCACGATGTCGGCGATCTCATCCGCTCCGCCAGCAGCTCGGCTGGCGAGGATGAGGCCGATCTCGCGCGGGTGCAGGTCGAACCGGAGCTCTTTCTGGCGTGGACGTCCGGCTTTCTGAGCGCGGGAGGGAAAGGGATTCTCAACGAGGAGGAACTCAGGTTCTTCGTCCCCGCCGGCCTGCTGATCACCTACGAGCAGGGAGTCCGGTTCCTGACCGACCACCTGGCGGGTGACACCTACTATCGGATCAGCCGTCCCGGCCAGAACCTGGACCGGGCCCGCGTCCAGTTTCGCCTCCTCACCTCCCTCGAATCGCTGCAGGCCGATCTGGAGCGGACCCTCCGCGACCTGACGCGCTCACTCTGGTAGGCGGGTCAGCTCCGTTGGGCCGCCCATAGCCGCGGCACGAGGCGCAGCAGCCCGGCGCCGCTCAGCAGGAAGACGACCAGCCAGGCGATGCCCTGGGGCGTCCGTCCGTAGAGGAAACTCCCCGTCCCGAACAACGCGGCGTAGACGAACCCGATTCCCAATGACCAGCCGAGGAGCGCCTGTGGCAGGCTGTCCTCCGATGGAGGAAGGCCCGTCGCGGCCCGAATCGCGCGCCACCCCGGCCCCGCCGGGCGGATCAGGCGGTAGAACGCCATCAGGCGGTCCAGGGACGTCGGCTGGGTGAGATAGGCGGTCGATACCCAGGCGACCGTGGTGACGGCCACGTTCAGCACCAGCGCGAGCGGTTCGGGGACCGGGTGGCCTGTCTTCGCCAGAATCGTGAACGCGACGGCTACCAGGAAGCTCGAGATCATGGCGGCGATCTCGCTCATCGCGTTCACTCTCCACCAGAACCAGCGCAACAGGTAGATGAGCCCGGTTCCGGCGCCGATCGAGAGGATGAGATCGAACGCCTCCTTGGCGGTGGACAACGCGTAGGTGGTGAGCGCGGCGCAGAGCATCAGCCCGCCCGTGGTGAGTCGCCCGGCCAGCACGTAATGCCGTTCCGGCATTCCCGGTCGGAGAAAGCGGCGGTACAGGTCGTGCACCAGATAGGAGGTGCCCCAGTTCAGGTGGGTCTCGGTGGTGGAGCGGTAGGCCGCGAGCGTACCCGCAACGACGAGGCCGAGGAATCCCGCCGGCAGGAACCGCATCATGGCCGGGTACGCCACGTCGGGCCCGATCAGCGAAGGGTCGACGTACGGGAACGCACGCGCGATATCCGAGAGGTGCGGGTAGACCAGGGTGGAGGCGAGCGCGGTCAGCACCCAGGGCCATGGACGCAGCGCATAGTGCAGCACGTTGAAGAGCAGGGTGCCGGTCACCGCGTCCTTCTCGGTGCGGGCCGCCAGCATCCGCTGGGCGATATAACTCCCGCCGCCCGGCTCGGCCCCGGGATACCACACCGACCACCACTGGATGGCGAGCGGCATGATGAACACGGTGAGCGCGGTTCCCCAGTCGCCGAAGTCCGGCACCAGGTCGAGCACGTGGGTGGGCACCCGGGCGAGCAGTCCGGAGAGTCCGCCGACCTCCGGCTGCTGGAGCGCGAAGTAGGTCACGGCGAAGGTGCCGGTCATGGTGATGCCGAACTGCAGCGAGTCGGTGACCAGGACACCCCAGAGGCCGGATACGGAGGCGAAGAAGATGGTCATCGTGGCGCAGACCAGCAGGGTCCGGTCCATTGGCCAGCCCAGGACGACGGCGGCGATCTTGGCGGCGGCCAGATTAACCGTAGCCATGATGACGCAGTTGAAGAACAGGCCAAGGTAGACAGCCCGGAAGCCGCGGAGGAAGGTCGCGGCCCGGCCGGAGTAGCGGAGCTCGTAGAACTCGAGATCGGTCAGCACGCCGGACCGGCGCCACAGGCGGGCATACAGGAAGACGGTCATCATGCCCGTGAGCAGGAACGACCACCAGACCCAGTTCTCCGCCACGCCGTGCTCGCGGACCAGATTGGTGACCAGGTTCGGCGTGTCGGTGCTGAAGGTCGTCGCGACCATGCTGATCCCGACCAGCCACCAGGGCGCGGCCCGTCCCGAGGTGAAGAACTCGGTGGTGGACCTGCCGGCCCGGCGCCAGAAGAAGAGCGCCGGGAGAAACGAGATCATGATGGACGCAACGACGATGGCCCAGTCCAGCGGCGCGAGGTGCATCCGTGACTCCGGGCGGCGGAGACGACCTGACGATGCGGGTGGAAGAAAGGAGAGTGCCCCAGGCACCCCGAAGCGACACCGGACATCGCTTAGCGCTGCTACCGGCGAGGTCCTGACGCGGTTCGCGCGCCAGCGCCCTTCGGACCTGGGGCTCGGAAAGTATAGCCGAACCCGGGGCCCCTTCGCTACCTTCCCCACATGGCGCTCGCCCTTGCACGCAAGTACCGTCCCCGCCGCTTCAGCGATCTGCTGGTCCAGGACCACGTTGCCACGGTGCTCCGCGGCGCCGTAGTGCGGAACCGGGTGGGGCACGGCTATCTCCTGACCGGTCCCCGCGGGGTCGGCAAGACCACCGCGGCCCGGATTCTGGCCATGGCGCTCAATTGCGAGCGCAAGGGCTCGGCGGAGCCGCCGGGCGAGCCCTGCGGCGAGTGTGAGAGTTGCCGCCGCATCTGGACCGGTTCGGCGGGGCTCGACGTGGTCGAGATCGACGCCGCTTCCAACCGGGGCGTGGACGATGCGCGCGAGCTCCGGGAGCGCGCCATGTACGCCGCCTCCCGCGAGGGCCATCACAAGGTCTACATCGTGGATGAAGCGCACATGCTCACCCGCGAGGCCTGGAACGCACTGCTCAAGATTCTCGAGGAACCCCCGCCGGGCGTCGTGTTCGTCTTTGCCACCACCGAGCCGCACAAGATTGCCCAGCAGGCCGCGCCGGTGCTGTCGCGCCTGCAGCGCTTCGATTTCCGGCGGATCGGCGCGTCGGCCATCCGCGACCGGCTGCGGTCCGTACTCAAGGCGGAGCAGATCGAGGCTGACGAGGATGCGCTGACCCTGATCGCGCGGCAGGCCGACGGCGGCATGCGGGACGCGTTGTCCGTCCTTGACCAGTGCCTCTCCTTCGGCGAAGGGCGCGTGACAGCCGAGCGGGTCCGGGAGATCCTGGGCCTGGTGGCGGATGAGACGTTCGCGGAATTGCTCGAGATCGTGTCCAGCCGCAATCCGGCCGGCGTATTCAAGCTGCTTGACCGGATCGAGGAGGCCGGCGCCGATCTGGGTGAGTTCATCGCGGGGACCGGCGAGACCCTCCGGGCCCTCCTCATGCTGCAGCTCGACGCGGCCCCCGAGGGACTCACCGATGCGCTGACCCAGGTGCTGGAGCGTTACCGCGGACGGCTGGCGGCGGGCGATGTGCTGCGGATGCTCCGGTTGCTGACCGACGCGGAGCTGTCCGTCCGGCGGAGCGCTGATCCCCGGCTCGCAGTCGAGACGCTGCTGCTGCGCTGGACCCTCATGGATCGCACGGTTGATCTCGAGGCTCTCGTCGCCGGGGCTGGCGTGGCCCCTACCTCTACACCCGTTCCCGCTGCCGCGGCCCCGCTTCCTACGCCGGCGGCCCCCGCGACGGCCGGCTCGGTGACGGGGGCCCAGGCAGACGGGGCCGCAGCGACTCGGCCATCTCCCGACCCCGCGGAGGCCGTCACCGCGCCGTTCACGCTGGAGGGGTTGGTGGGGGTCTGGCCCGCCCTGGTGGGGGTCGCCCGGGACCAGAGCCGGCTGCTGGGCGAGGCGTTGGCAGCCGCCCGCCCCGTCCGGGTCGAGTCCCCTTCTGTGGTTCTGGCACTCCCGGACGGCAATCCGATCCACCTCGAGACCCTCGAACGGCAGCGCAATGCCGGCGAGCGGGTCCTGGCCCAGGTACTTGGGGGCCCGGTCCTGATGAGTATCGCCGAGGGCCCCGCCGAAGAGGGGGGATCCGCGCCCCGGACCCGGCGGCTCTCCGAGGCCGAGAACCGAGCGGAACGGCTGGAACTCCTCAAGGCCCGGGACCCGACCCTTCAGGCGGCCGCCGATTCGCTCGATCTTGAGGTTCTGGAGTGAGGTCTCAGGTTGCTTGCCTTGGGCCAGAGAGACCTCTACTTTCCTCAGACTTTGCAGTCACTTAGCGATCTTTTCCCATGGCCGATTGGCAGCAATTAATGCAGCTCAGCCAGCAGATGCAGGGGCGCCTTCAGCAGCTCCAGCACGACCTGGCCGAGAAGACATACGATGCGCAGACGGGGGGCGGGCTGGTCCGGGTCACCGTCGATGGCAAGGGCGCGGTCCGGTCGCTCCAGATCGACCCCGAGGCCTTCGCAGGACGGGATGCGGATCTGCTGGCCGACCTGATTCTGAGTGCGATTGCCGAAGGTCAGCGGCGGGCCGCCGAGGCGCTCCAGCAGGAGATGCGGCGCCTTCCGACCCTGCCATTCTCGCCGCTGTAGCCGGGCTCGTGGGCGCCCTCGACGATCTGGTCTCCGAATTCGCCAGGTTGCCGGGAATTGGTCGCAAGACCGCCCAGCGCCTGGCCCACCACCTGGTACAGCAGCCGGGCGACCGGCTGGTGAAGCTCGCAGGAGCTCTGATCGCGGTGGCGGAGCGGGTGCGCCCCTGTGTGGAGTGTGGCAACCTCGCCGAGGACGAGCGGTGCGAGATCTGCCTGGATCCGCGCCGGGATGCCAGTCTCATTTGCGTCGTCGAAGAGCCCTCCGGGGTCACGATCTTCGAGCGCGCGGGCGAGTACCGCGGGCGGTACCACGTGCTGGGCGGCCGCCTCGATCCGCTGGCGGGGGTCGGCCCGGAGGCGCTCCGGCTGGGCGAGCTGGTGACACGGGTCGAGGGGGGTGAAGTGCGCGAGGTGATTCTCGCGACCAATCCGTCGATGGAAGGGGAAGTCACGGCCACCTACGTGCAGGAACTGCTGGCGGGGAAGGGCGTGCGGGTGACTCGACTGGCGCGCGGCCTTCCGGTCGGCGGTGATCTCGAGTACGTGGACGGAGTCACGCTGGCGCACGCGCTGTCCGCGCGGCAGCAGGTGGGGTGACCATGCGGCGCGGCGCCGTGGTAGTGGGGCTGACCCTTGGAGTGGCGCTGGGCTGGGCGGTTGCCGCCCGACATGTGGGCCGGCATCGGGACGCGCTGTTCAGTCCCAAGCCGCTCAGCCGGCTGGCGGCACTGACGGCGCTGGCCGAAGGCGGCGGGGCGGAGACCGTGCGGCTGCTCCGGGACTATCTGGCGTGGGAGCGGGTCCCGCTCCTGAGACGGCGGGCGGCAACGATCGTTCGGCGCCTCGAGACGGCGCTCGGCTAACCGCAGGGGAGGGCCATGTCCGGTGCATCCAGCTGGTCGTTCCGGGAGGAGGACTCGAGCCGGATCCATGTGATCCTGACCGAGTTCCTGCGCGAGAGCAACGCGCGGACCGGGATGATCGTGGACCGGACGGGGCAGATGGTCGCCGTGGTAGGCGAGGAACCCAGTTTCGACCCGACCGCGTTCGCGTCCTTGACCGCGGCGGACTTCAGCGCCAACGATCAGCTGGCCCGGATGATCGGCGAGCCCGAGTTCGGCAGCCTGTTCCACCAGGGCGAGAAGGAGTCGATGTATCTCGCCGACATCGCCAGGCGGGTGATCCTGGTAGTGCTGTTCGACAACCGGACTACGCTCGGGCTGGTGAAGCTCCGAGTGCGGCAAACGGTGCTGGACCTGCGGCAGGTCTTCGAGGACATGTTCACGCGCGGTGCGGCCGGCCAGCCTAAGGTGGAGACCGGCTTTCTGGGCGAGGCGGAAGATGAGCTTGACAAGCTGTTCGGCGCCTGAGGCGGAGTGACAATTCCATGTCGATGATCAACTACGCCTCACGCGAAATCAACTGCAAACTCGTGTATTACGGCCCGGGGCTCGGTGGCAAGACCACGAACCTCGAGTTCGTCTACAACAAGGTGGCGCCGAACTCCCGCGGGAAGCTGATCTCCCTCGCCACCGAGACCGAGCGGACCCTCTTCTTCGACTTCCTCCCGGTGGATCTCGGCACGATCCGGGGGTTCAAGACCCGGTTCCATCTGTATACCGTGCCGGGGCAGGTGTACTACAACGCCTCGCGAAAGCTGATCCTCAAGGGGGTCGACGGGGTGGTATTCGTCGCCGACAGCCAGATCGAGCGGATGGAGGCCAACATCGAGTCGATGCAGAACCTGTACGACAACATGGCGCAGCACGGGTACAACCTGACGTCCATTCCGTTCGTGGTGCAGTACAACAAGCGCGACCTGCCCAATGCCGCCCCAGTGCGCGAGTTGCAGGCGGCCCTCAACCCCGGCTGGGCGATCGAGGATCCCGCGCGCCAGCGGCTCACGCCGGATCCCTACCATGAGGGAGAGACTCTGGTCGAGGAGCTGGAAGGCCAATGGGTCGAACGGGCGCCCTACTTCGAGGCGGTCGCGATGAGCGGGGAAGGGGTATTCGACACGCTGAAGGCCGTCAGCAAACTCGTGCTCAAGAGTCTCGGATCGACGTGATGTGGAACCTGCCGAACGTCCTGACCCTCGTTCGGATCGGCTTGACCCCCGTTATCGCCCTCCTGCCGTTCATCGCCGGCTACTGGCCCAAGCTCATCTGCTTTCTGATCTTCCTGTTCGCCGCGGTCACCGATGTCGTGGACGGGTACCTGGCCCGGTCCCGGAACCTGGTGACCGACCTGGGCAAGTTGCTCGACCCCATCGCGGACAAGCTGCTGCTCTTCGCGACCATCATCCCGATCTACTGGATCTCCCGCACCCGGCACGACCTCTACGATATCCCGGTGTGGGGGAGCATCCCGCTCTGGGTCTGCCTGCTGCTCATCGGCCGTGAGCTGGCCATGACCGGGTTCCGGTGGTGGGCCAAGCACCGCGGCGTGGTAATTCCGGCAGGCGGGGCAGGGAAACTCAAAGCCACGCTCCAGAACATCTACATCGGGGCCACCTTCCTGTGGTTCACCTTCCGCGACGCCCTCAAGCCCATGGGCTGGGAGCACAGCCAGTGGGCGGAGTACTGGAACGAGTTTCACGGCGGTGTGGTCGCCCTCACGCTGGCCCTGGCCACCGGCCTAACGATCTACTCCTTCGTGGTGTACATGTACCGCTACCGCGAGCTGTTCCGGCCGAGCAGCTGACACGCCTCCCGCCCGCCCGCGCCACGGGGCCGGCCTCCTGATGCAGATCGAGATTCTCACCATCGGCACCGAGCTGCTGCTCGGCCTCACGGTTGACACCAACGGCGCGCAACTCGGCGAATCGCTCGCGGCCGCGGGCGTACGCGTGGTCCGCCGGACCAGCGTCGGCGACGACCCGCCCGCCATCCGGGCGGCGGCGGCGGAAGCGCTCAGCCGTACCGGCGCCTTTCTCGCGACCGGTGGTTTGGGTCCAACCGCGGATGACGTGACCAAGAAGGTCGTCGCCGACCTCTTCGGGATGGAGCTCACCTTCCGGCCGGAGCTGTGGAACGGATTGGTGGAACGCTTCGCCCGCTTCGGCCGGGTGCCGTCTGAGAGAAACCGCTGTCAGGCAGAGGTGCCGGAAGGCGCCACGGTGCTGCCAAACCGCTGGGGCACCGCCCCTGGTCTCTGGCTCGAAGGCCGCCCGGGCCTCGGCATTCTCCTTCCGGGCGTCCCTTCGGAGATGCGTGGGCTCCTTCGGCACGAGGTGCTCCCGCGCCTCGCGGAACGGGCCGGGGGCCAGGTGGTGCGGTCGCGAACGGTGCGGACGACGGGAATCCCGGAATCCACCCTGGCGGAGCGACTCGGGGCGATTGAGGAGACCTTGGCGCCGATCTCGCTGGCCTATCTCCCCGGTGCCGAGGGCGTCGATCTGCGACTCACCGCCTGGAACCTCCCGGGCGCGGAGGCCGATGCGCGACTGGAGGCGGCGGCGAGGGAACTCCGGGAACGGGCCGGGGCGTGTGTGTACGGGGAAGGGCGGGACGACCTCGCCGCACTGGTTCTGGCCGCGGCGCGGAGCCGAGGCTGGCGCCTGGCGACGGCGGAGTCCTGCACGGGAGGAGGGCTCGGCGAGCGCCTGACCAACATTCCGGGGTCGTCCGAGGTGTACCTGGGTGGGGTCATCGCCTACGACAACCGGGTGAAGCAGGAGCTGCTCTACGTCCCAGCTGAACTGCTGCAGCGCGAGGGGGCGGTGAGCGAGCCGGTGGCGGTTGCGATGGCCGAAGGGGTGGCTCGGCGTTTCCAGGCCGACCTTGCCGTCGCGATCACGGGCATTGCCGGGCCGGGCGGCGGAACCGCGGAGAAGCCGGTGGGCCTGGTCTTCATCGCCACCTGGGTCCGCGGCGCCTCTGCGGCCTTTCGCCAAGTCTTCCCCGGCGATCGATCGGAGATACGGGGCAGGGCGGCGCAGCTGTCTCTGTTCCGAATGCTCCTCGGGATCGAGGGGGGCGCCTAGAATCCCCTGCCAATCTGACGTTCCTACGAGGCACGCCGGTTGCTATTATTCTTCAACCAGCGATCTTCGAGAGGCCACACGCAAGTGCTTGAAAATAAAAATGTTGGAGAGGGACAGCCCGCCCCCCCAGGGTCGTTTTCGGAGATGAGCGCCGATGCCGGTACGGCGGAATTCGGGACAGGTGCGGCTTCGGGCCTGCCGGTCGAGCCGCCGGTCGAGGCCGTGCGGCGGCTCGAGGGCGAGTTGGGCGAGACCCGGGATCGGATGCTTCGGCTGGCGGCGGAGTTTGACAACTTCCGGAAGCGGGCCGCGCGGGAAAGAGAGGAGATGGCGCAGAGGTCGCAGGCCGCCCTGGCGGTCAAACTCCTCGACGTGCTCGACGATCTCGACCGGGTGGTGGCGGGCGGCACCCCGGCCGCGCAGGGTGACGTGATGCACCAGGCCCTAGTCCTCATCGATCGGAAGCTCCGCAAGGAGCTGGAGGCCGCGGGTCTCGAACGACTCGATCCGGTGGGGCAGCCGTTCGACCCGGCCGTGCACGAGGCCGTGTCTGTGGTGCCGCCGCCGCCCGGTCAGCCGGATCATGTGGTGAGCGCGACCTTCCAGGCCGGGTACCGGTTCAAGGGGGCGCTGATCCGGCCGGCGCGGGTCCAGGTGTTCTCCTCCGAAGGGCATGCCTGACCGTGGCCAGGGACTTCTACCAGGTCCTCGGCGTGCCCGACTCGGCGACTGCCGAGGAGATCAAGAAAGCCTACCGCCGGCTGGCCAAGCAGTACCACCCGGACGCGAATCCGAACAACCCCCAAGCCGCGGAACGCTTCAAGGAGATCTCCGAAGCGCACGCGGTGCTGTCGGATCCCGACAAGCGCAAACAGTATGACCAGATGCGCCGGTTGGGCGCGTTCGACGGAGGCGCGCGGCGGCAGTCCGGCGCCGGGGCTCGGGGACGGGCGGGTGGTCCGGCGGCCGAGCCCGAGGGGTTCGATTTCTCGGATCTGGGCAGCTTCGGCCTGGGAGACATCTTCTCGTCCATTTTCGGGCGCGGCGGGGCTGCGAGTGGGGGTCGGCGCGAAGCGGCCGGGCCCGAGGCGATCGAGACCCTGGTCGAGATTCCGTTCCGGGTGGCCGCGCTCGGCGGGAAGGTGCCGGTGCGCCTGCCGCTCACCGAAACCTGCCCGCAGTGCAAGGGAAGCGGCGCGGCCCCGGGGGCCAAGATCACCACCTGCCCCGAATGCAACGGGCGAGGCACGGTGACCTTCGGTCAGGGTGGATTCGCGGTGAGCCGCCCCTGCCCGCAGTGCCGTGGCCGGGGCAAGATCCCCTCTGCTCCCTGCCCGACCTGCAACGGGGCGGGGGAGATCCGTACCGAGCGGGAAGTGCTGATTACGGTCCCAGCCGGGACCGAATCCGGGTCTCGCGTCCGGCTTCGAGGGCAAGGCGAGTCCTCGGGCCCCGGGGAGCCCAAGGGAGACATCCTGGTGACCTTTCAGGTGCAACCCGATCGCTTCTTCCATCGGGAGAACCTGGACATCGTCTGCGAGGTCCCCATCAACCTCGCGCAGGCCGTCTTCGGCACGCGGCTTCGGGTGCGGACCCTGGATGGAAAGAAGGTAGTGCTGCGGATTCCCCCCGGGACCCAGCCGGGGCGCAAGTTCCGGCTCAAGGGGATGGGCATCGAGAAGGGTGATCGGAAGGGCGATCAACTGGTTCAGGTACAGGTGCAGGTGCCGGAAAAAGTCACGGCGGAGCAGGAGGAGTTGCTCAAGAAGTTCGCAGAGGCGGGGGGGATGGCGTACTGAAAGAGCGTTCAGCGTACAGCGTACAGGGGTGCAAGGGTGGTATCACCTTTCACGTCTCACTTCTCACCTCTCCCCACTCACCGCCCCACTCGCCCGCCCGCTCTCCCGGTAGCTCTCCATCAGCATGCGATGCGTTGCGCGTTCGGCGTCCGGGGTCTCGGGATGACGCTGGGTGTAGCGACCGTCGGCCGTGAGATCCCAGGCCTGTCGGTTGTCCTGCCACATGAACTCGAGCAGATCTCGGAGCGTCTGACGGTGCACCGGGTCGCCGATGGGGACGACGGCCTCGATGCGACGGTCGAGGTTGCGCGGCATCCAGTCGGCTGAGCCGATGTAAACCTCCTCGGCGCCGGCGTTCAGGAAGTAGAACGCGCGGGAGTGCTCGAGGAACCGACCGATGATGCTGATGACGCGGATGTGCTCGCTGGTGCCGGGAATCCCCGGTCGGAGGCAGCAGATCCCGCGCACGATCAGGTCAATCTCCACGCCGGCCTGCGACGCCTCGTACAGCGCCTGAATGATCGGGGCGTCCACCAGCGCGTTCATCTTGGCCATGATGCGCGCGGGCCGCCCGGCCCGGGCATGCTCCGCCTCTCGGCGAATCATGGCGATGAACCGCTCACGCATGCCGCGGGGCGCGACGATCAGCTTGCGGTACTCGGTGGGGGCGGCAAAGCCGGTGAGCACGTTGAACAGATCGGTCAGGTCGGCACCCAGATCGGGGTCCGCGGTGAACAGCCCGAAGTCGGTGTAGAGGCGGGCCGTCCGGGGGTGATAGTTGCCGGTGCCGAGGTGCACGTAGCGACGCATCGCGTCCCCCTCCCGCCGCACCACCAGCATGATCTTGGCGTGAGTCTTGAGGCCCGCCACCCCGTAGCTCACGTGCACTCCGACGTCCTCCAGCCGCTGCGCCCAGCGGATGTTGTTCTCCTCATCGAACCTGGCCTGGAGCTCGATCAGCACCGCCACCTGCTTGCCGCGCTCGGCGGCCTGGGCGAGCAGCCGCGCGATGCTCGAATCGCCACCCGTCCGGTAGAGCGTGAGCTTGAGCGCGACCACGTCGGGGTCGTCCACCGCGGTCTGGATGAACCGTTCGACCGAACTGGTGAAGCTCTCATACGGGTGGTGGACGAGGATATCGCCTTCCCGAATCGCCTCGAAGATGTTCCGGCCGCCGGCCAGCCGCGCCGGCGTCGCCGGGTGGTGCGGCGGGTCCTTGAGGGCCGGCAGGTCCACCTGTGCCGCCAATGCGAGCAGATCCGCCGTATCCAGGAGACCCGGCACCTCGTAGACGTCGTCCGCGCCGAGTGGGGCCGAGAGGGATGCCTGGGCGGCGTTGAACTCCGCCAGCAGCACGTCGCGAATGGCCTGGCCGAGTCCCGGCGAGACCTCGAGGCGGACCACGGCGCCGAAACGCCGGTTGCGGACTTCCTCCTGAACGGTGCTCAGCAGGTCTTCCGCCTCGTCGTGATCGACCTCGAAGTCGGTGTTCCGGGTGATCCGGAAGGGATGGCAGCCCAGGATCTCGATCCCGGGGAAGAGCGCTTCGATGTTGGCGGTAATGAGCTGCTCGAGCGGCAGGTAGCGCCAGCCCTCTCCGACGCGGACCCACCGCGGGAGGATCTTGGGCACCTTCACGCGCGCAAAGTGCTCCTCGCCGTCCGCGCCACGCAGCGCTACCGCGAGGGACAGGCTCAGGTTGGAGATGTACGGGAAGGGGTGCGCCGGGTCGACCGCGAGCGGGGTGAGCACCGGGAAGACGTTCGCCTGAAAGTAGCGGTCCAGCTGGCGCCGCTCTTCAGGCGTCACCTGTTCGATGTCGAGGACCGCCACGCCCTGGAAGGCCAGGGCCGGGAGCACTTCCGCGTGCAGGCACCGCGCGTGGTCATCTACCTGGCCCCGAACCACCGCGGCGATCTGGCGGAGCTGCTCTTCCGGTGTCAGCCCGTCCGGCGAGCGCTCGCTGTACCCCGCCGCCTGCTGGTCCTTGAGGCCCGCCACCCGGATCTGGAAGAACTCGTCCAGGTTGGAGCTGAAGATCCCGAGGAACTTGAGCCGCTCGAGCAGCGGGCTCCGCACGTCTTCCGCCTCGTGCAGGACGCGCCGATTGAACTCCAGCCAGGAGAGCTCCCGATTGATGTAGAACTGCGGCTGCCCGAGCTCGACGGTCGGGGACGGGGTGGCGGGCGTGACGGCCACGGAGGCGGGAAGCGCGACATCGGTCATGGCGCAGAAATCTACCGAGTGGAGGACCGGCGACTAGTGCTGCTGTAACGGGCGGGTAACAGGGACGTGCTACCGTCGAACCACCCGGACCTCCTTCTCTCCAACGGCGATCGACAGGAACAGGCTGACAACGCTGATCAGGAGGCCGGCCCAGAAGGCGGGCCAGAAGCCCCGCACGGCGAAGCCCAGCGCGAAGTGGGTGGAGAGCCAGGCCGTGAAGAGCAGCATCAGGGCGTTGATGACGAAGAGGAACAGGCCCAGCGTCACCAGCACGAGGGGACAGGTGAGGAAGGTGAGGATCGGCCGGACCACCGCGTTCACCAGCCCGAAGAGCGCCGCGACCACGATCAGCCCAAGCGGGCCACCTCGATAATCCACGCCGGGCACCACCTGCACCGCGAGGTAGATGGCCAGGGTATTGATCAACCACGGGATAATGAGGGATCGCATCAGGTGCCCGGCTTGAGGTAATGGTCGAGCCAGTCGAGCACGGTTGACCACCAGAGGCGCCGGTTCCTCGGCTTGGTGATGAAATGGTCCTCATCGGGGAAGTAGAGGAACTTGGCGGGGACCTTCTTCAGGTTGAGCGCCGTAAAGGCCTGGAGCCCCTCCGAGAGGTCCACCCGGAAGTCGTTCTGGCTGTGAACCACGAGCATCGGCGTCGACCAGTTGGCCACGAAATTGGCCGGTGACCACTTCTCCATGAGGGCGCGGGCGGCCGGCACCATCGCGGACCCGCCAAACTCCCAGATGGGGAACCACTCCTCCTCGGTGGTGCCGGACATGCTGAGGGGGTTGAAGATCCCGTCGTGCGCCACCAGAACGCGGAACCGATTGGTATGCCCCGCGAGCCAATAGATCATGTAGCCGCCGTAGGAGGCGCCGGCGGCCCCCATGCGGAGGCTGTCCACGTTGGAGAGCCTGGAGACTACATCGAGACCCTTCATCAGGTCTTCGTAGGGCAGGCTGCCCCAGTTGCGGCTGATGCTGTTGGTGAAGGCCTGACCGTAACCCGTCGACCCGTGAAAGTTGACGGCGGCCACGAGGTAGCCGCGGGCGGCGAACATCGCGTAGTTCCATCGCGGGTGCCACTCGTCGAGCCACGCCCCCTGCGGGCCGCCGTGAATGAGATATATCAAGGGGTAGCGGCCGACCGGATCGAACCCGGGCGGCTTGATGAGCCAGCCGAACACCGAGTCGCCGAGTGCTCCGATGAAGCCGAAGCTGTCCGCCGGCAGCAGGCCGAGCGGCGCGTAGCGCGCGGCATCCACCTTGGTGACGGGGCGGGGATTCTTCCCGTCGATGTCCGAGACCCACACCTCCGGCGGGCTGTTGGCCGCGCTATGCAGGAAGATCATGCGGTCGCCCTTGGGCGAGATCTCGACCTCGGTGTTCGAGCCGCCGCCGAAGAGACGGGTCGTCTGGCCCGATGGCACCTCGACGCGGTACAAGGCGCGGTGGCCTCGATCCTCCACTTCCGCGATCACGGCGTGGGCGTCCGGCAGCCAATGGAAGTCCGAGATGCTGAGGTTCCACCGCGGAGAGACCGCCACCCGCCGCCCGTTGGCGCGCTCGTAGACCATGAGCTGCTGCCGGTCGGATTCGAACCCCGGCGTGGTCATCGCGAGGTATCCGAGATACCGTCCGTCGGGGCTGTAGCGGGGATTGTGGTCGTTACCGGCGTTGATCGTTACGGGCTGCCGCGCCGATCCGTCCGGACCCATCACGAACACGTCATTGTTGGTGCTGAGGGCCAGGGCGGAGTCAGGATTGTAGACGAACGCCACCTCGGTGCCGGTGGGAGAAACGGCGATGTCGTTGACGCCCCCCAGGGCCACCGGTGGCACATCGCGGTCGAACGGGGTGATGTCCGTGACGGCGCCCGTGGCGACGTCCACGTGAAACAGGTGCGACCGGATCCCCAGGCGCCACTCGTTCCAGTGCCGGTAGAACAGTCGGGTGAAGATGCGCGCGTCGGTGGGCCACGGCGCCGCCCGCTTCACGGCCTCCAAGGTGTCCCCCCACGGGACGTCCGCCCAGTAGAACATGGACTTGGCATCGGGCGACCACAGAAAATCGGTGATGCCCGAGCTGAGGTTGGTGATGCGGGTCGCCTCCCCGCCCCGGATCGGCATGCGCCAGATCTGCTGGGAACCGTCACGGGTGGAAATAAAGGCCAGCATCTTGCCGTCCGGAGACCAGCGTGGGGCACGGTCGCTGCCTGCGCTGGCCGTCGCCTGCCACGTTTCGCCGGTGGTGACGTCCGCGAGCCAGATCTTGGAGGTGGAGCGATTGTCGTCGAGCGACGGCGTCGTCACCGTAAAGGCCACCAGGCTGCCATCCGGCGAAAGCCGGGGATCGCCCACGATCGGCGTGGTGATGAAGTCCTCGATGGTGAGCGCCGGCTTCCCCTGGGCGGCAAGTGGTCCACCCAGGAGGAGCATCAACGGGGCAACAACGGCAAGCGGGCGTCTCACGCGATGACTCCACCGCCAAGCACCTGCCCGTCGGCGGCGTAGAGTACGCCCGACTGGCCCGGGGTGATGGCGCGAACGGGAAGATCGAGGGCCAGGCGCATTCGACCCTCCGCACACTCGAGCACCGTCGCGGGGACGGCGGGGGAACGATATCGGATCTGGACGGCGCAGGTGGCGCCCGCTGGAAGCGGATCCGCCAGCCAGTTGACCTCCTGTAGCTCAACCGAGCTGCCAAGCAGGTCGTCCGGCCCGCCCACGACCACCTCCCGAGTCTCAGGCCGAATGGCGACGACGTAGCGTGGCGCGCTGGCGCCGCCGGGCAGCCCCTTCCGCTGGCCAATCGTATAGCGCGCAAATCCATCGTGCTCGCCGATGACCGCGCCGTCCGGCGTGACGAACGCGCCACGCTGCAGAGCCGGCGCGTCGGCCGGCAGATGCTGCTCCAGGACCGCCGCATAATCCCCGTCGGGGACGAAGCAGATCTCCACGGACTCGGGCTTGTCCGCCGTCACCAGGCCCAGGCGCCGGGCGTAGTCCCGGGTCTCGGCCTTGGCGAGGGCGCCGACCGGCGTCAACATCCGACCCAGCACCGCGCGATCGATCCCCCACAGGAAGTAGCTCTGGTCCTTGGCCGGGTCCGATCCGCGGTACAGGCGGCCCTCGGTCGCCCGCGCGTAGTGCCCGGTGGCGATAAACGCGCAATCCATGGCGTCGGCGTGCGCCAGCAGGTCCCGGAACTTGGTGAAGCTGTTGCAGCGGACACAGGGGATGGGTGTCCGGCCGCGGCTGTACTCTTCAACGAAGTTGTCGATGACACGGAGGGAGAACCGATCGGCGAGGTCCAGGACGTAATGGGGAATACCCAGTCGGTCCGAGACAGCCCGGGCATCGGCGATGGAGTCGAGCGAGCAGCAGGGACGATCGGGGACGCTGTCTCCGTAGCAGAACAGCTTCATGGTGGCGCCGACCACATCGTAGCCGCGCTCCACCAGCACCGCGGCCGCCACGGAGCTGTCCACGCCGCCGCTCATCGCAACCAGGACGCGCTCACCCATGGACCAGGGCCTCCGCCAGCTTTCGGGCGGCCGCGAGTGCGGACGGAAAGAGCGCCACCGCTCGGCTCACATCGTTCTCCGTGGAGCTGTGCCCCAGGCTGAATCGCACTGCGCCAATAGCGGCCTCTCTCGCGACACCCATGGCGGTGAGGACATGGGATGGCTCGATCGCGCCGGTGGTGCACGCCGATCCGCCCGAGGCGCCGATCCCCGCCAGGTCCAGGCGAGTGAGCAACACGTCCGCTCTGATCCCCGGGATCCGCAGGTTCAGGACATGAGGGGCCCGCGGCGCTGATTCGCCGGTGACCTCAAGGTCAGGGGCGTGAGCTCGGAGGCCCTCCAGGAGCATTCCCCGGAGTCGGGAAAGCCGTGTCCCCTCCGCGCCCTGCTCGGCAACCGCGAGCGCCACGGCACAACCCAGACCTACGGCGCCAAGGATGTTTTCGGTTCCCGGCCGGACCCCGGACTGCTGGCCCCCTCCGTGGAGCAACGGCTCGATGCGCGCCCCGCGCCGCGCGATCAGGGCGCCAATGCCCTTGGGAGCGCCAAGCTTATGACCCGAGATCGTAGCAAGCGGGACAACGGGGTCTCGGAGTGAGAAAGGTACCTTGCCCACCGCCTGGACCAGATCGCTGTGAAACAGGCTCCCCTGTGCCTGCACGCGCAGTGCGATTTCGGGGATGGGCTGGATGACGCTGGTCTCGTTGTTCACCCACATGACCGAGACGAGGGCGGGGCGTTCTCTGAGCACACGATCCAGGGCCTCGAGGTCCAGCAGGCCGTCAGGGTGCACCGGGATCACCCGCTCCTCACCCCCCTGCTGAGAGACCGCGTGCGAGGCCGCGAGCACCGCCTTGTGCTCCGTGGCTGCCACCGCGACCAGCATCCGCGCCCCCGCCGCGCGGGCGCCGAGAGCCGCGCCGATCACCGCGAGATTGTCCGCCTCGGTCCCGCCCGAAGTGAAGTAGACCTCTACTGGCTCGACCCCAAGCGCCTCCGCGACCTGCCGGCGCGCCTGCTCGAGCCCGGCGCGCGCCGCCCGCCCTTCCCGGTGAGCACTCGAGGGGTTTCCGAAACGCGCGCCCAGGTATGGCAGCATCGCGTCTCGGACTTCGGGCCTGACGGGAGTGGTGGCCGCGTGATCGAGGTAGGTGTAGGACTCTGACATGACTGCAAAGATAGCCGAGTTGAGCACCCCCTGTCAGGGCACTCCGGGTCAGGCTATCCCTATGGGTGACTTAAGGTTGGGGCCCCTTCACATGCTCTGCACTTGAAGCGCGACCACATCGTCCACGGCGAGGGTCTCATGGGTAAAGAAGGGCTCGCCGTAACGAGCCCGGATGAGGGACCCGTAATGGGCGCACTGGGTTTCGACCAGAGAGTAGAGGTCCTGGCCGGTGGGAAAGATCTCGCCTGCCGCCTTGGCGCCGTCGAACTGACTCGCATAGCAGCGGATGGCCTGCATCTTCCGCTCGAACTCCGCCGAGATGTCCACGACGAATGAGGGCTTGAGCGGGTCCTCGCGATAGGCCAGGGCGTAGAGAATCTTGTGCGGCCGGTGCGGGGTGCCCCCCGCCTTGTAACGTGCCAGCCCGGCCAGGAAGCAGGCATCGCGCCCGAGCTCAGCCGCGACCCTATGGTCGGGATGGCGGCCCACTGGGAAGGGCAGAATCACGGTCCGCGGCGCGAAGTGCCGGATGAGCTCCACCACCACCCGCCGCGTCTCGTCGGTGTTGTGCAGGTAGGCATCCGGCAACCCCGCGTTGAGCCGCTCGGTCACTCCCAGCACCTTCGCTGCCCGGCTCGCCTCCTCGGCCCGAAGATCGGCGCTGCCGCGGGTCCCCGATTCGCCGGCCGTCAGGTCGATGATGCCGGTCCGGTGGCCCGCGTCTCGAGCCTTGAGCAGCGTGCCGGCACAGGTGAGCTCGACGTCGTCGCGGTGGGCGGCTATGGCGAGGAGATCAACGGTCATGGGACCCGTGGCGTGAGAGATTCGACCTGGGCGATGGGCCCAAAGCTAGGGGGCCACGGGAGGCGGGGCCAGCGCCAGCCACAAGGCGCCGGCCCGCCGGGACAATTCACGTCGTGGCGGCAGCTCGCCGGCGCCAGAATCTGCGGGCCAGCGCCAGGCCAGCGCCGATGACAGAGAGGAGGGGCAGCAGGACGCCGAGCGAGGCGATGAAGCCACTGAGGAGGCCCAGGAAGTTGGTCCACGCCTGACGGAAGGCCTGGGCGATGACCCCACCATTGTCAGGCTGGCCGACGATCGGCACCCGCTCGTGCACGGTGATGCTGAGCGTGCTCATGCTGGCGTGGGCCCGGAGATAGCGGAGGCGGCCTTCCAAGCGCTCGATCTCCTCGCGCACCCGCGCCAGCTCCCGCTCGATCTCGAGGACATCCGCCAGCTTCCCGGTGCGGGTCGCGATCAGCTCCACCAGCCGACCCTCCAGCCGATGGGCGTTGGCGACGCGCGCACCGACGTCGGTGTATTCCTCCCCCACGTCCTGCGAGGACACGTTCAGGTACTCCACCCGGCCGATGCGGGAGAGGCCGTCACCGAGCTCGTCGAACCGCCCGGCTGGCACCCTGATCTCGACCGTGGCTGAGCGGAGCTGGCGCTCGCCGGCCTCCATTCGACTGTCCGCGATATACCCGCCGGCCCCGCCGGCGAGCTGGCGCACCATGACCAGGGCCGGTTCGAGGGAGTCGACCTGCAGACTGGCCTGACCGGTGCGGATGATCATGGCCGATTCCAACGTGGGATCAACGCCGGCAAGCTCGAATCCACCCGTCTCCGGAGCTGTACTCGAGGCCGGGGCGGCGTTGGGTGCCGTGGCGACGGCGTCCAGCTCTCCTTGAGGCGCGCCGATCGCCTGCTGGGCGATCTGGGCAGGGCCGTCGCGCCGCTCGACTTCGTGCGGCCGCGCGTGAGGGCCGCAGCCCGGCAGAGTGAGGAGCAGGAGGAGAATCGGTCTGGCGCTCGGTCGCATGCGGTGGCCTCGGGTTGCTGTGAGGCCGGGGGATGCGCGAGGCGTCTAGAATTGCACGCGGGAGAAGGGAAGGGGGAAGGGGGAAGGCTACTCGTGACGGAGCGCCTCGACCGGGTCCATCCGGGCGGCGCGGTTGGCGGGGTAGAGACCGAAGATGATGCCAATGCCCACCGAAACCACGGTGGCGACCACCGCGCTCCACACCGGAACCTCGGACTTCCAGCCAAATACCCACTCCAGAATCTGACCACTCAAGACCCCCACCATCACGCCGAGCAGGCCACCGATGAGCGTGAGCGTCGCCGCTTCCACGAGGAACTGCCAGAGCACCTCCCGCTGGGTGGCGCCCAGCGCCTTCCGGATGCCAATTTCCCGGGTGCGGTCAGTGACTGAGACCATCATGATCGCCATGACGCCGATGCCCCCCACCAGGAGGGCCACGCTCGAGAGGGAAACGGCGGCGAGAAAGAAGTAGTTGGTGAAGTTGCTGACGATATCCAGGATCTGATCCTGGGTGATGATATCGAACGTGTTGGGCATGCCGGGGCGGAGCCGGCGCACTCGGCGGAGCGCCGCGGTCGTCTGGTCCTGCGCCTCCGGTACGGAAACACCGGGAAGCGGTTTGGCCGCGATGAACAGGCTGTTGGTCTCGTCGTAGTGGAAGTTGCGGCGGGCCGTCACGAACGGGATGATGGCCCCGATCTGCTGCCCGGGAGGCTCGAACAGGTTGGCCGGCCGCTGGTAGATCCCGATAACCCTGAGGGGAACGCCGTCGATGCGGACCAGGTGGTCCATCGGGTCCATTGCGCCGAAGAGATACCGGACCGTCTCGTCTTCCAGCACCACGACCGCGCCGCCATTCTCCTCCGCGCGGTTGAAGAAGCGCCCGCGGAGCAGGGTTCCACCCTGGATCTCCATGTACTTGTCGTCGGCGCCGAACACCGTCAGGATCTGGGTCCGGACTCCCTGGTACTCGATCCGCGAGAACAGCTGCACCCACATCCCCGCGTACCCGATCCCCTGGGCGGTCCGGATGGCCTCGGCGTCCACGTCGGCCAGCACCGGCCGAATGCGAACCTCGTAGGGCAGATTATCAGGATTGAGCGGCGTCTGGGAGAAGAAGCGCACCACGTAGAACGCGGTGGGCCCGGCCGCCGAGATCGCGTTGAAGATCTGGGTGCGGATGCCCTGCACCAGGGACGCGATCGCCATGACCGTGGTCACGCCGATCACGACGCCCAGCACCGTGAGCCCCGAGCGGAGCTTGTTGGCGCGCAGGGCATCGACCGCGATGGCCATCCCTTCGCGCAGGCTGAAGAGCCGCATCGATCGCCCCGGGCTATTCCACGCGCAGCGCCGCGATCGGGTCCAGCCGCGCGGCCCGGCTCGCCGGATAGACGCCGAACAGGATGCCGGCCCCGGCGCCGAGGAGGAGTGCCACGACCACAGACCAGAGAGTGATCGTGGCAGGCAGCGGGGTGAGACTCGACACGAGGAAGGCGAGGAGCCAGCCGCCCAGCACACCGAGGAGCCCACCCAGGGTCGAGAGCGAGATGGCCTCCACCAGGAACTGGCGCCGGATGTCCCGACGGGTGGCGCCGAGCGCTTTGCGCACGCCGATCTCCCGGGTGCGCTCGTTCACCGTCATCAGCATGATGTTCATGATCACGATCCCGCCCACCACGATCCCGATGCACACCACGGCGGGGATGGCGGTGAAGAGCCAGCCGGTGAGCTGCTTCCAGAAGCTCACCAGGGCGTCCGCCTTGTCGACGGTAAAATCGTCGGGCTCGCTGGGGCGGAGCCGGTGGGCCACCCGCATGGCTTCCTCGGCGCGCGCCATGGCGTCGTTCAGGTAGCTCGCCTCGCTCACCTTGATCGAGACCACGGTGGTCTTCCGGCGCCCGTACTCCGACTCGAAGGTGGAGAACGGCATGAGCAGGAACCCGTCGAACGATTGGCCCAGCACCTTGCCCTTGGGAGCGATCACGCCCTTTACCGTGAACTCATCGCCGGCGATGCGGACCCGACGCCCCACGCCGCGCACCGCGGGACTGAACAGCTTGTCCGCGATATCGAACCCCAGCACCACGACTCGGCGCCGTTCCCGCACGTCGGGGTCGGTCAGCGGCTCCCCGCCGAGAAACCGGTAGTCCTGCACGATCTGGTACGGGGGCGTCACCCCGAAGACCAGCACGTCACCGACCGTACGATCGCGATAGACGACGTTGCTCACAGGCGTCGGCCATCCGGATTGCAGCGCGACCGCCTCTGCGTCAGGCAGGGCTCGGGCCACGACAGCCGCGTCCTCGCGGGAGATGATGGGACGGCGGTTGATGATCTTGAGCTGCTCGTCATCCACGAACCCGGCGGCGATCGGCGTGCGGCGCACCTGGAAGGCATTGGTCCCGATCATGGCTCCCGTCAGGTTCTCCTTGACGTAGGAGTTCATGCCCTGGATGATCGCCACGACCACGACCAGAAACCCCACCGACACGATGATGCCGAGCAGAGTGAAGAACGATCGGAGCTTGCTGGCCAGGATGGATTGCAGGGCGAGGCGGAAGGCTTCGGCAAGCGGCATGGCACAAAGCTAAGGGCGGAGGGCTCAGCCGTCAGCCATCAGCCGTCAGCCATCAGCCATCAGCCATCAGCCGTCAGCCGTCAGCTGATGGCCAAACCCTGTACGCTGAACGCTGTACGCTTGCTTCACTCGTACCTCAAAGCCTCCACCGGATCCAACGTGCTCGCCTTGAGGGCCGGGTAGAGTCCGAAACAGATTCCGGTGATCGTCGAGGCCATGACCGCGACGCCGACCGACCAGAGCGGTACCTGGGCCGGGATGGGTGTGGCTCGGTTGACGCCGAACGCGATGAGGCCGCCCAGGATCATGCCAGCGATGCCGCCCACCAGGGTCAGGGTGGCGGCTTCCACCAGGAACTGGAACAGGATCTCTCGACGGGTGGCGCCGAGCGCTTTGCGGACGCCGATCTCCCGGGTGCGCTCGGTCACCGAGATCATCATGATCGCGACCACGCCCACGCCGCCCACCATGAGCCCCACGCTCGACAGCGCCAGCATGACCACGAAGAAGCCGCTGGTGATCTTGTTGAAGCTGTCCAGCAGCTTGTCCTGAGTCACGAGCGTGAAGTTGTTGTCTTGGGCGGGGCGGAGGCCGCGATAGGCCCGCAGGGCGGCTGTCACCCGATCCTCGGCCTCCGGGACGGTGAGCTCGGGGTCAGGGATGATGGCGAACATCATCCAGCCCTTCCAGTACTGGGCCACCTTGGTGAACGTCGAATGGGGGATGTATACCTGGGGCGTCTCCGCGTCACCGAACAGGCTCTTGGGCTCGGAGTAGAGTCCGACCACATCGAAGGGCTCCCCGAAGACCTTGATGCGCTTGCCTACGGGGTCGAGGCCGGGAAACAGCTCCTGGGCCAGCTTGTCGTTGATCACGGCCACGTAGGCGTCCGCCGCATGCTCGAGCGGCGTGAAGTTGCGGCCTTCGACGATGGTCCCGCCGGAGGTGAGGATCCAATCCGGGCTGAAACCCTGCACGTTCACGGACTTGAGATCCACGCTGCCTGCCGAGACGGGGCCGTCGGAGTTCTCCTGCCAGGACACGCTCTGGATGCCGGGGAGGCCCTGGAGCACGCGGGCCTCGTCCACCGTGAGCCAGGGGTTCCGCCGCCAGGGCGACAGCTCATCGGACCCGTCGCTGATATTGATGCCCGCCTGGAAGTACCTGAAGACGAAGAAGGTCTTGGGTCCCAGCGTCTCCAGCTGCATGGTGACGCTGCGGTTGATGCCGGTGATCGCCGCCGCCATGGCGATCACCACCATCACGCCGATGGCCACGCCCAGGATGGTGAGCGCCGCGCGGACCTTGTTGGCCCGGAGCGAGTCGAGCGCGATGCCGATGCCCTCGAAGGCGCGACTCAGGTTCATTCGGCCCTCAGGGCGATGATGGGATCCAGCTTGGAGGCGCGTGAGGCCGGGTATACCCCGGCTGCCATGCCAACCAGGACGCCGAGGGCCACAGCTACGAGGATGGACCAGGGCGCCACCGCCGCGGGCAGCGGAGTGAGGGCGCGGACCCCGTAGGCCAGGCCGATCCCCGTGCCGATCCCGAGCGCGGCGCCGACGGTGGAGAGGGTGGCGCTCTCGATGACAAACTGGGCCAGGATGTCGCGCCGCCTGGCGCCGAGGGCCTTGCGGATCCCGATTTCCCGGGTGCGCTCGGCCACGGCCATCAGCATGATGTTCATGATGACGATGCCACCCACGACCAGCGAGATGGCCACCAGCCCCGGGAGCGCGGTGAACAGCACCCGGGAGATCTTGCGCCAGCCGTCGAGGGCGCCGGACGCGTTCTGGAGGTCGAAGTTGTCAGGCTGCGTGGGCCGGAGGGCGCGCTTGGTGCGCATCAAGGCCTCGGTTTCCCCCATCGCGGCCAGCATGAGGTCGGGGGTGGCGACCTTCACCTCGAGCTCGTCCAGCACGTTGAGCGGGCAGATGTAGCGGCGGGCCGGCGCGCGGAAGGGCATGACCGCGAACTTGTCGAGCGAGAGGCCGAAGAGCGTGCCGCGCTTGGCGGCCACCCCGATCACCCGGTAGGGGAGACCCCGGATGACGATCTCCTTCCCGAGGGGCTCCAGGCCGGGGAGGAGCTTCTCGGCCAGCTCGCTTCCGATGACGAGCACCGGCTGGCCCAACTCCACTTCCAGCGGGGAGAACACGCGCCCCCGCGCGATCTCGATGTCCTTGATGTCGAAATAGGTCGGCTCGGTGCCGATCAGCTGGATGTCCTTGGCCTGCTTGCCCTCGTACTCCAGCACCATGCGATCCGAGCAGAAACGCGCGGTTACCGCCGGGATGCTGAGGCGATCTTCCACGTACTGGGCGTCGGAGTAGGTGATCCGCGGGCGCCGCATCCAGGAGCGCCACATGTCGTCGGTCACGTTCCCCGTGTTGATCATGGGGAACCGGCTCAGGGTGAAGGTGTTGAGCCCGATCAGCCGGTTGGCGAACTGGTCTTCCATGTACTTGTTCATGCCCTGCACGATGGAAACCACCGCGATCAGGAACGTCACCCCGATCAGCACACCGATCAGCGAGAAGAAGCTCTTGAGCTTCTGCGTGACGATCGTGCGGAGCGCCAGCCGCACGGCTTCGAAGATCGACATCTAGGCTGCGACCCGCTCGTTCCTCGTATCCGAATCCAGGCGGCCGTCCCGGAGGATCACGGTGCGCTCCGCGTGCGCCGCGATCGACGGCTCGTGCGTCACCACCACGATGGTCTGACCCTGGGCGTGCAGCTCGGCAAAGACCCGCATGATCTCTTCGCTGGTAGTGCTGTCCAGGTTGCCCGTGGGCTCGTCCGCGAGGAGCAGCGAGGGCTCGTTCACCAGCGCCCGCGCGATGGCCACACGCTGCCGCTGGCCGCCGGAGAGCTCGTTGGGCCGATGCTGCATCCGGTGCGCCAGGCCGACCCGCGCCAGGGCCCGCTCGGCCCGCTCCCGACGCTCCCGTGCGGAGGCGCCGCCATAGACGAGAGGCAACTCCACGTTGTGGAGGGCGGTGGCCCGGGGCAGCAGGTTGAAGGTCTGAAAGACGAACCCGATCTCGCGGTTTCGAACCCGCGCCAGGGCGTCGTCCGACAGCCGGGAGACCTCCTGGCCGTTCAGCCAGTAGCTCCCTCCGCTCGGCGTGTCGAGACAGCCCAGCAGGTTCATCAGGGTGGACTTGCCGGAGCCGGAGGGCCCCATGATGGCTACGTATTCGTTGCGTCGGATGGCGAGCGAGAGCTCCCGGAGCGCCAGCACGGTGTCCGTCCCCATCCGGTATTCCCGGCTCAGCTTCTCGACAGCGATGACCAGGTCGCTCATGTGCGTTTGGCCTTTCCGGTATCCACGGCCATCGCCTTGACGTGGGTGCTGTCCTTGAGGTCCCGGATCGTCTGGTAGGTGCCGGAGACAATGGTCTCGCCGGCCTTGAGGCCGTCGAGCACCTCGAAGTACTCGTCGCCCGCGATGCCCACCTTGACCGGGCGGAAGCTGGCAACCCCGTTCTCCACCACGAAGACCCCTTCCACGTCCTTCTTGCGGCTCCGGCCGCCGCTGGTATCGGTGCGCTCCGGAGCCATCTCGTTGGGCAGCTTCTGGTGCTCCCGCACCGTGAGGGCGATGATGGGGATGCTGAGCGCGCCCTTCCGAACATCGGTGACGATCCTCGCCGTGCAGGAGAGGTCGGGCCGCACGTCGCGGGGCGGGGCGGCCAGCGTCACCTCCACATCGAAGTCCACCGCCCGGTCGTTGGAGCCGGAGGCGGTGGAGGTCGGGGTGAGCTGCGCGCTGTTGCTGATCTTCGTCACCCGCCCGACAAACGTGGTGTCCGGGAAGGCGTCGATCGACACCTCGGCGGAATCGCCCTCCTGGAGACGGACGATGTCGGTCTCGTCGACTTGCACTTTGGCCAGGATCACGGACAGGTCCGACACGGTCATCAGGAGCCCCACGTCGCGCGAGAAGGTGCCGGGCACGGCGACCTCCCCTTCCTCCACCGCCAGACGGGTCACCCGGCCGCTGATCGGGGCCACGATGTGGGTCTTCCGGAGATTGTCCTGGGCTTCCTGCAGACTGGCCCGCGCCTGCTCGAGGCCCGCCTGACTGGCCTTTACGTTGGCCACGGCCACGTCGTAGTTGGTCTGAATCTGTTCGATCGACTCCGGCGTGATCAGGCTGGCGTTGGCCTTCTGGAGTTGCAGGCCCCGGTCGAGCTGCCGCTTGGCCTGGTCCTGATTGGCCACCGCGCGGATGTAGTCGCTCTGGGCCGAGGCCAGCATGCCCTGGGAGCGGCTCACCGCGGCCTCGTAGACGGCGGGGTCGATCTGGATCAGGAAGTCTCCCTTGCGGACGACATCCCCTTCCTTCACCGCGATCTTGGTGATCCGGCCCTGGATGTCGGACAGGATGTCGACCTTGGTGTCCGGCTCGATCTTCCCGCTCGCGGTGACCACCGCCACCAGATCGCGATTGGAGACCTTGTCCATCCGGACCTCGACCGTCTTGGTCCGGTTGCGGGCGGCGCCGAGCACCACTACGCCGCCGACCACGACGACGAGCAGGGTGGCGAACAATCCGAGTTTCATGCGACGCGACATGTGCGTTCCTCTTGCCTAACGAAGCGGACGGCCCACCGCGAATTCCAGCGCCGACAGGGCCTTGTGATAAGCGTAGATGGCATTGACATAATCGCCCTCGGCGCGCTGCACGTTGTTCTGCGCGTCGGAGACCTCGAGCGAGGTACCGCTCCCCAGGCGGTAGCGGTCCTCTGCCAGGCGGAGCTGGTCGCGGGCGGCGTCGCGGCTCTGGGCCTGGACCGCGATGGCCTGGTACGCCGTCTGGAGGGCGAGGAATCGGCTCTGCACGTCGCTGTGCACCTGGAGCACCTGCGCCCGCACCGACTCCTCCGCATCCTGGGCCTGCTCGCGCGCCTGCTGGATTGCGAGCGACCGACTGAACCCGGTGAAGATGGGGAGTGAGATCGAGACGAAGGCCACGAACGGCTGCGACTGAAAGTGAAACGGGAACCGGCTGTTGGCATCGATCAGCGACTGCTGCAGCGCCGGGTTCAACGCCGTGCCCCCGGCATTGAGACCCGAGAGGGTGTTGCAGCTGCCCGGTCCCAGCGGAGGAAGTCCGACCACGGCGTGGATCGTGCTGTCGGAGACGCACTGGGCCGCGCTCGCCTGCGCGCCGGTCAGGGCCTGATTCACCAGCAGCCCCTTGTCCGTCTGGTCCTGGGTGAACCCGCTCCAGGACGCCTGCATCGATAGACTGGGGAGATACGCGGTCTTGGCGCTGGTGACACTCGCGTCCGCCGCCCGGCTCCGTGCGGTTAGGGCACGGATCGAGGCGTTCTGCTCGTCCGCGATCTGCATCAGGTCCTTGAGGTTGTACGTCGGTTGCGTCACCTGGAAGGTGTCGCTCAGCGCGATCTGGTCGACCGGGAGCGGCGCGGCCACGCCGATGAGCCGGAACAGCTCGATCTTGGCCTCGTTGTCGGTCTGGATGCTCTGCAGCAGCGCCACGTCCGATTGGGCCTTCTGCACCTCGGCCTGTCGGACGTCGATCAGGGTGCCTTGGCCGACCTGGTACTTGGCCTGGGCGAGTTCGAGGAAGTCCTTGTTCCGGACGACCTGCTGCCGGGCCACCACGATCTGGGCCGCGGATTGCAGGCCAGTCAGATACTGCTGGGTCACCGTGTAGCGGAGGTTACTCTCCTCGTTCGCGATGTCCTCTTCGACTGCGTGCTGATTGGCCTTCTGGGTCTTGGGCGCGAGGATGCGCGATCCGTCGATCTGCCATTGGAGACCGATGTTGTAGCTGGAGCCGATGACGGCCGGCGTAGTGAAGGTGAACCCCTGTCCCAGGTTCGACTGACCCTGCCCAGTGTAGTTCATCCCCGCGCCGACCGAAGCCGTCGGCAGCAGCTTGCCATAGGCGTTCCGCACCTGCGCGCGCGCGGTCGACGCCGCGTACAGGCGCTGGCGGTAGGTCGGATTGTTGTTCTTGGCCTGAGTGAGCGCGTCGCTCAGGCTCAGGGTAGCCATTGGCGCCGCTTGGGCCAGAGCAGGGCCTGGGGGCGGGGCGGGGGCAGGGGCAGGGGGAGCTTGTGCGGCAAGGGCTAGAGGCAGCGCCAGGGCTGAGAGTACGAGCCAGCTCAGTCGCATCGAATGATCCTGTGAAAGGTGTTGGTGTCCGGCTGCCCCTGCCTACGGCCCGGGCAGTGTGTGGGTTTCAGCTTGCGACGGCCCTACTCCTGCCGGCGGACCGCCTCCAGCCCGAGCGTCGGCAGTGATACGCGGAGCAATTCGCCGTGGTTTCCCAGCGTGATCTCTCCGCTCACGCCCCCGCTGAGCCGAATCAGGGCCCCACCCGCCGGAGTCGGCTGCCGCTGGGCCGTCACCATGATCCGCCGTGCCGCAGGGGGCAGGACCGCGCTGAACGACCGGCTCGGCTCGGTGGCCTGAGGGAGGATCTGCAGGTAGAGAGAGAAGACGCTATCGGCGAGAAAGACGAGGTTACCCGCTCCGGGCGCCTCGCTCGCCTGCTCCCCGCCTCGCTCGACGCGTCGGATCGTCAGGCGGTTGCCCTTCCGGACCGCGTACACCTGACTGCCCGCCGCACCGCCGCGGTGCTCGAGCTGAAAAGCCAGTTCGTCGGAGCCCTGGGTTCGGTCCAGGCTGGCCGTGAGCTCGAGCGGCGGCCGAGCCGCGGGGTAGGTGGCCTTCGCGACGATGCGAAGCCCCTGGTCCCCCGTGGTCACGCGAAAGGTTTCGGTCCCGACTTCCTGGCCGTGGCTCAGAATGCGGAGGGTGCCCTCGTCCGCAACCTGGCCGCTGAGGGCGTCGGCCCACAGTACGAGCGGGAGGGCGAGCAGGGGACGCAGGTTCATGGCAGCCAACAATATAGTGGCTAAGTTGGGGCTCATGCTCGTTCCGCTGACCTGGCTCAGCCGGCGCGCCCCGTGGGTAGCATTGCTCGGGGCTATCGTGGCGGCCGTCTGGCTGCGAGAGCCCGGATGGGCTTGGGCAGGACTCGCGGCGCTGGTGTGCGTCGTGGCGCTCCTCGGCGCTCTCCGAGCGGGTGCGGGCGGGCGAGCAGTGGCGCTGGTGACGCTGCTTCTCACCGGCGGACTCGGCATCGGCCAGGCGCGGATCGCGCGCCTCGAGCGGGACTGGCCCGCCGAGCGCGAGCAGCGGGTGACGCGAGCTTACGACCGCCTGAGCGGCGAACTCGAGGCTACGCTGCACGCCACCGAGCAGTTGGCGGAGCGGGGGCTCGCCCTCGCGGATGGGGACCGCGCGGCGGCGTTCGCGGGGCTCCAACGGGCCCTGCCGCGCGACGGGCCCGAGACCGCCGTGGTGATCCTCGAGCCAACCGGCGCTCCCTTTGCCTGGGCGGGCCGCAGCCGGGTCGCACCCCGGCTCAACGGTGACTCCCTCGACGCGCGTTTCGACCGCTTTTACGCGACACTCGAGTCGCGGAAAAAGAGCGCGAGCTCGGGGCGCGTAGTCGTCGCTTCAGTTCTCATCTGGGCCGACTCGGCTGTCCCGCGACCGGACCGAAGCCTCGCGGCGCGGTTCGGTGCGTCCGCGGCCGTGCAGCTTCGGGTCTTTCCGCCCGGCGCGGCCCCCGCCGGTGGCGACGTCTTCGACTACGCGCAGCCCACCAGCATCGGCGATCGGGTGCTGTTCAGCCTGCAGCCGGTATCGCCCACCGAGTCCGCCGCCGCGAGCGAGGTCATCGCCCGGGCGAGCCGGGACGTCGCCTGGCTGCTCCTTCTCCTTCTGGTCGTGGGGGAGCTGGCCGCCGCATCCAGCGCGGAGCGGCTAGTCCTCGTGGCCGGCGCGGTCTGGTGCGTGCTCTTCGCCCCGGTCGGACCGGCCATCGGTCTCGACGATCTCTTCTCGCCCGCGACGTTCCACCGGACTCTGCTGCGCCCGGCGACGGAGTCCGCGGGCAATCTCATGGTCGTTTCGACGGCGATCCTGCTGTTCAGTCTCTGGCTCGGAAGCCGGCGGTTCCAACGCCGGTGGTGGGTGGTTGCGCCAGGGCTCCTCCTTCTGGTCGGCGCCCCTTATCTCGTGAGCGACCTGGGGCGCGGCATCATCCCACCGCCGGGTGGGGTGACGACGCACCTCTGGATCATCTGGCAGCTCGCCCTTTCGCTTGCCACGTCCGCGGTGATCGTCCTGGCCGGTGCGCTGCTCTTTGGCTCTGATGGGACGCGACCGCGCGCCTGGGGCGCGGGGGCGGGGGCGCTCATCGCCGTCGCGGCGGCGGCGGTGGGGATCCTGGTGTGGGAGCCCAGGGTCGGCTGGCCAGAGTGGTACACCTTTCTCTGGCTGCCGGCCCTGTATCTGGTGGCGCGCCCCGCACCGCGCTGGGCGAGGATTGCGGGCACGGCGACCGTGGCGGGGACCGCAGCCTGTCTGGTGACGTGGGGGGCGGAGCTCAACGCCCGGATCGTTGCCGCCGAGCGCGATGTGGCGCGGCTCGGCGCGGTGGCGGACGACCTGGCGAAGCCCTACCTCGAACGCTTTGGAGATCAGGTCCTGGCCGGGCCGGAGCCGACGGCGGCATCGTCCCTCTATGTGCTGTGGCGCTCGTCGCTCCTGGCCGGTCAGGAGTTTCCGGTGCGGATGGGCTTGTGGCGATCCGACGGCAGCCGCTTGGAGGAGCTGGATCTCGACGCGCTCGACCTGCCCGCCTCGCTTCTGTCCGCGCTGGTGCGCGGCCTCGATTCGACCACGTCGCGCTCGATCACCTCGGTGGACCGGATTCCGGGTAGGTACTACATCCTGCTGCAGCGGCTCCCGAGCGGTCGGATCCTGAGTTGCGCGGTGGGGCCCCGGTCGCGGCTCCTCGCCCCCGCCCGACTGGCGCGCCTGCTGCGGGCGCCGGCAGAAGGGGCGCCGTTGTACGAACTGTCGCTCTCGCCGCCATTCAACGCGGAGCTGGCCGCTCCGCCACCCGTCGCCTGGCACCGCTCCGGCACGGAGGTGCGGGAAGAACGGGTGATCAACTTCGCCGATGGCACCAGGCACGTGTACGCCCTCGTGGAGCTCCGTCCGCTGCCGCTGTTGCTCATTCGTGATGTTCTCCTGGTGCTGACGGACTTCTGGGTCATCGCTGTCCTGTGGGGGCTCGCCACGCTCAGGCCGGGCGCGCTCCGCGAGCGCCTGGCTCTCCGGCGACTGGCCAGGTCGTTCCAGTTCCGCCTGGCGGTGGCGCTCGCGCTCTTCTTCGTGGTGCCGGCGGTGGGCTTTGCCGTCTGGGGAATCCGGCGGCTCAACGCGGAGGCCGACCGGACCCGAGACCTGCTGATCACCTCCGTCCTCCGGGACGCCGTAGTAACCGCCGGCACCCTGCTGGATGAACCTTCGGACTATATCGCCGACGGTCTGGTCGATCTGTCGGATCGACTGCAGGCCGACCTCGTGCTCTACAGCGGCGGGCGATTGGTCGCCGCCAGCGCGCCCATTCTGGAGGACCTGTCCCTGGTCGAGCCGCTGGTCGACGGCCGCATCTTCCAGCGTCTCACCGCTGGAGACGAGCTTGAGCTGACCCGGCAGGCGACGACCTACGTCGCGCCGGTGCGGGTCGGGTATCGGGTGGTGCAGGGCGGTCCGCCAGGGACCATTGGGATTCTGGCCACACCGCAGCTGGCGTACGACTGGAGTCGGAGCCAGGATCAGCGGGAACTCACCTATATCCTTCTCTTTGCCACTGTGGCCGGGGTGGCCGCCGCCCTGATCGGCGCCCAGTTCGCGTCCGGGGCCCTGTCCCGGCCGGTAGCCGACCTCCGCCGCTCCGCGGCTGCCGTGGGGCAGGGGCTGCCGCTGCCGCCCGCGAGCCAGCCGCCCACCGAGTTCGAGCAGGTGTTCGGCGCCTTTGAGCGCATGGCCCTCGACATCCGCGCCAGCAGGGCGGCCCTCGATGACGCGCGACGGCGAACCGCGGCCGTCCTCGCCAACGTGGCCACCGCGGTCGTGGCCCTCGACCCGGCGGGCCGCGTCATCCTCGCCAACGGCCGAGCTCGCCAGCTCTTCGAGACGCCTTTAAAGGAAGGAGATCCTCTGGCGGTTCAACTGGGCGCCGCCTGGGCACCCGTGCTGGAGGTCGTGAGTGCTTTTGCCGCCCAGAGCGCCCCGGAGCACTCGACCGAGGTGCAGGTTGGCGCGCGCACCCTGCGCCTCCAACTCGCGCGCCTGGGCGAGGCGGCGGAGGGGAGCGTGCTCGCCATCGACGACCTTACGGACGTGACTCACGCCGCGCGGGTTCTGGCCTGGGGCGAGATGGCGCGGCAGGTGGCGCATGAGATCAAGAATCCGCTCACCCCCATCCGCCTCGGCATCCAGCACCTGCGTCGAGTGCGCCGGGACCGGCCCGAGCAGCTGCAACATGCGATGGAAGAAACCGCGGATCGGATCCTCTCCGAGATCGACCGCCTCGATACCATCGCGCGTGCGTTCAGCCGCTTCGGCGTTCCGGGCGGTGCGGTGGAGCCACTCGAGTCGGTCGACCTCGCCGCCGTGGCCCGCGAAGTCGCGGCGCTCTATCGCCTCGCGCCCGACGCGACGGAGATCGAGGTCGAAGGTCCGGAGCTGGTCCGGGCTCCGGGGCGGCGCGACGAGATCAAGGAGGTCCTGGGAAATCTGCTGCAGAACGCGCGCGACGCGGGGGCTCGCCGGATCGTCATCGTGGTCGGGCCCGGGACGCTCGAGGTAAGGGACGACGGGCGAGGGATTGCGCCGGAACTGCTGCCGCGGATCTTCGAGCCCAGATTCTCGACTACCACCAGTGGGTCCGGGCTCGGCCTCGCCATCGTGCGGCGGCTCGTGGAGGGATGGGGGGCGACGGTGCAGGTCGCGAGCGACCCGGGACGCGGCACGACCTTTTCAGTCAGGTGGTGAGTCGGTTGCGCCGATCCGGGGTGCGCGCCATTCTACACTCCCCGCAGTGCTGTCATCCGGTCCAACCAGGGATGGTTGGTGCCATTCGGCCCAAGACCTGCTTCTCTCCGGAACGACCCCGCGCCGCGTTCCTGGTGCTGTCGCCGAGGACTCTCGCATGAACCCAGAGCCGATTCCCCAGGATTTGATCGCCGTCCAGGACCTCCTCCGCGAAACCCTTGCGGCAGCGAAAGATAAGGGTGGTCCTTTTCAGTACGGCGTGGCCGTTTTCCCGCGCACCGGACGGTTCGGCGCCCCGGTTTTCGGCATCGCCACCAGTGGCGGCGAATCCACAGTCCTGACCTACCGGATGCTACAGTCACTGGTGGAATTGCCGGTGTATCTGTCAGGGCGCGTTCCCGCCACCATCCGCGAGGGACTCTCCTACGGGCCGCCGCGCGTGATTCCCGTGGCCCTGCTCGATCAGCCGGTGCTCCGCATCGGGTTTACCTGCTGCATCGGGGCGAGCCGGGAGGATCTCGATCGCACCCAGCCTCTCGAGACCAGTGTCTTCGCCGGCGACCTCACCGCACCGATCGTGCTCCTGCTCGATACTCGACCCGACGGGTGGCCCCAGTAGTCGGGCTCGCTCGCGGTCGATGAAACGCCGGGCTCATCCCCCGGCGTTTCCTTTTCTAGGGGTCGCGTGTGGTCGGTCTGGATTTTCACTCAATGGTGCTTCGTGTTGCGAGCGCGCTTGACGCCTGGTGCAGGGCGGAGGAAGCGGCATGCCGCGTTTCCATGCCTCCCCAGAGCGACACGATGGTACCGCCCAACACGCGGGGACCGCCGAGCATGTGGTGTCCTCTCCCGGAGCCCGCATGCTCGCTCGCGTTCGCTCGGCCGCTGTGCTCGGTATTGATGCCTATCTGGTGGAAGTCGAGGCGGACCTCGCCGCCGGGCTGCCCACCTTCTCGACCGTCGGCCTGCCGCAGGGTGCCGTGAAGGAAGGGCGGGAGCGCGTCAACGCCGCGATCGTGAATGCCGGGTTCCAGGCGCCGCTCAAGCGAATAACAATCAACCTGGCCCCGGCGGACACCAAGAAGGACGGGTCGGGGTTCGACCTGCCGATTGCGATCGCCATTCTCATCGCGAGCGGGCAGCTCCCCGCGGCGGCCGCGGAAGGGCTCCTCTTTCTGGGCGAATTGGGGCTCGAGGGCGATCTCCGCCCGGTGCGCGGGGCCATCTCGGTGGCGCTCGCAGTGCGGAACGCCGGCCAGCGCGGGGTGGTGTTGCCCGCGGGGAACGCGCTCGAGGCGGCGGTCGTTTCCGGGATCGACGTGCACGGGGCCGCCACGTTGGGGGACGTGGCCCGCCACCTGACCGACGAGTGGGCCCTGCCCGTCACCGTGACCGACCCCGCGACGCTGCTCGCCGCCCCCGTGAGCGACGGGGCGGACTTCGCCGAGGTACGAGGGCAGCCGACCGCCAAGCGGGCGCTGGAGGTCGCCGCGGCGGGCGGGCACAACGTGCTCCTGCTCGGGCCTCCCGGGGCGGGGAAGACGATGCTCGCCCGCCGCATGCCGACGATCCTGCCGACGCTGAGCCTCGAGGAAGCCCTCGAAGCCACGCGCATCCACAGCGTGGCCGGACTCCTGGCACCGGGCAAGTCGCTCCTGGGCCAGCGCCCCTTCCGGGCCCCGCACCATACGGTGAGCGACGCGGGGCTCATCGGAGGCGGCTCGACCCCGCGGCCCGGGGAGGTGAGCCTGGCCCACGGCGGCGTGCTCTTTCTCGATGAGCTGCCGGAGTTCCGGCGCAACGTGCTCGAAGTGCTGCGCCAGCCGCTGGAGGACGGCCAGGTGACCCTGAGCCGGGCGGCGGTGAGCCTGACCTACCCGGCGCGCTTCACCCTGATCGCCGCGATGAACCCCTGTCCCTGCGGCTATCTGGGGGACCCGACGCGCGAGTGCCGCTGCGACCGCTTCGCGGTGGAGCGCTACCTGGCGCGCGTCTCGGGCCCGCTGCTCGATCGGATCGACATCCAGCTCCGGGTGCCGTCGGTGGCGGCGAGCGACCTGGCCGGAGACCGACTCGAGGAGCCAAGCGCCGCCATCCGGGCCCGAGTGGAAGCGGCCCGAGCGCGCCAGCGGGCCCGGTTCGCCGACCGGCCGGGGCTCCACGCCAACGCCCACCTCGGCCCCCGCGACCTTCGCCGCCACTGCCGCCTGGGGAGCGAGGCGGAGGCGCTGCTCCGCACCGCGCTCACCCGGCTCGGCCTCTCGGCGCGCGCCTTTCACCGGGTGCTCAAGGTGGCGCGGACGATCGCGGATCTGGCGGGGGAAGAGTGCGTGGGGCCAGCGCATGTGAGCGAGGCAATCCAGTACCGGACGCTGGATCGGGCGATGGGAGAGGGGAGGAAGGCGGGGTAGAGGGCAGGGGCAGAGGGCAGGGAGGAGCGTACAGGGAAGGATCGCGTGGCCGTGCGGCCCGGTTGAGAGCGCGCCCGTGCCTGGCGCCGGCCTCCTCGGGATCACCAACCTGATTGACAGGAGTTTCGCTAGGGCCGACGATCGCAGACCTGGCGGGCGAGGAGATCGCGCACAGGTGTTGGGTGCACAGAGGGAAGTGGGACGTTCACCTGGCTCACGGAAGGCCTGTTAGGAAGTGTCGCAACCGGTAGCACTACGATTGGGCTGTATTATGACGCAAAGGAACGCGTCGTCCGTCGCGATGTTAATGGGAGCCCGCAATCTTACTTTCTTTGGGGCGGCAGCAACCTGCTCGCGGAGCTTGGTAGCACGGCGACCACAAAGATCGCTGAATACTCCTCTACGGAGTGGATCGCCTGCACGCGCTGATCATTGGGACGACACCCTACTACGCACACCACGATGTAAGTGGCAACGTCATTGGGCTTACCGACAGTACTCTACACACCAGACGGTTCTATCAATACACGCGTGGGGCATCGAGTACGGTGATGCGGATATGCTGCCATGAGTCGTCCACAAGAGAGATTGTCCCACGACGGGCAAGCGTGACCTAACCAGCAACGCATCATCACGCTTGATCAGATCCTCGAGTGTTCGGAGCGATGCGGCGAGGGCTTGGGTGCCCGAGAGGCTGAGCTACCTAGTCCCCTACTATGTTGAGACGTTGCGAGCGTGTAGCGTAGCGAGTGGCACCGACCTCTTGGACCGCCAGAACCAACAGATAGCGGTTCGGCTTTAGGTGGGATAGGTCAATGTTGCGGCTAACCTGCTCGTAACTCTGGTGGGCAGTGAAATCAAAAGACATGCGCATCAGTGGATTGTCTGTCGGCCTGTCCTCAAGCTTCCGAAGCGACGTGGTGACAGTGTACTCTCTGCCGGCCGTGAGCCCAACGACCTCATAGAAGAGCTCGGCTTCACCTCCACGCGGAAAGACGCTTAGCGGGTTCAGAGGAATTTGGTGCCCATCGTAGCGCCATACCAGCCCGGACCCTTGGCGACCAACGATGATGTCAGAGAGACCCAAGCTCACCGAATCCGAGAGGGCGGGAATGCTGTCGCGCCCGGCCCCAGTTCCCGCAGATTCGTGCGGCTGCGCAATGAGTAACCGCGCTTGGTAGCAGCCAGGGGGCACCAGAAGCTCTACTTCACCTAGCAAGTACTGCTTTGGGAGCAAGGAAGCCGTCGCAAGGTAGGTGTGAGTCGAGTCGAGCTGTCGAATAGTGCCCTTCGCCCTATCGAGTGCTGCAAATCGGAACCGGAGTGGGTAGAGAACACCGGGACCACGATCCGTCCTAGGCACCGGCACGAGACTCTTAGCAGGGATGGCGAAGACGGCGAGAATACGGGCTCCCTGGTGGGCGCCGATGCCCACACCATAGAGGTTGACAATCGCATGGAGAGACTCTCTGAAGTGCTGAGGGAAGCCGTCACCCGTCACCGCCGCAGCGATTGCCGTACGGTTCTGTGCCACTTCGCGCCACAGATCGCTCGCTTCGAAATGTGGCAACATGGCCGTCGAACGAACCTCCGGATGCTTCTTCTCAAAGGCGGCGACCTCATCCGGGGACTCAGGAATTGGCTCTCCATCCTTGAGAGCTACGAGTGCGGCATTTCCTCTGGCTGCAGCCTGAGCGCTACGTATCCGAAAGGCGAGTATCCCATACTTGGCATCCAAGCCAGATCGAGCATCTAGTATGTCCGCGTCAAGAGGCAGCGCCGCCGTCAGGGTAGTGGGGGCCTCGGTCCCGAGGGCCCTGGAGCCGATAAAGTCAAAGACTCGCCGCCCTACAGGAAGGTCGTACGCCCACGTCTCGTTCGGGAAGCCGGATGCCGAGCCCACCCTTGTGGACGGCTCGCCATGGCGCAGGTAGATGACGCCACGATCGTCGACTTCCCACTGCGTCCGACGGTACGCCCGGAAAACAGGTATCCCACCGGCGACCTCAACCATGACTTGGCCGACTAGGCCGGCATCGAAGATTGAGTGTTGGTCAAGCTGGTTGAACCCCTCGGCAAACGCAGTCACATCGTCTGGGCGGTGCAGCAGGAAGTGTATATGCACGTAGACCCAGCGGCGAAGGTGCTCAGCCAAGCGATCGCTCGGCTCACGGAGATCTAAGGCGGCACGCTCCCGCCAGAACTGCGCGATCCAAGGGCCTGCACTGTCTGGGGGTAGGCTATCAAACTTGGCAAGTTCATCCGCTCCTGCAATCCAAGCGATGTCCTCGCGATACGACGCCCGTCCGATGTCGCTCAGGTGGCCAAGCCCAGCGAGATAGGAGTCGGTGGCATCTTGTCGCCTACCAAGGGCCATGAGGAACCGAGCCCGCTCGATCTGGGTCACCCCGGTGTCGCCACCAGCCCGCAGGTACATGTCGACATCGTTAAGGGCCGCGGCGTAAGCGCCGTCATCGAAATCCAGGCGCGACAAGGCCAAGTTGACCTCGGCTGGGCGGGAGGAAAGGCCGCGGAGGTGTTCTAGCGGCGTCCGAGCGGCTTGTGGTAGCGTCCGATGTCCAAGGGACACGATGAGGTGCGCTAGGGCAGTCTCAGCTTCCAGGAAGGCCGAATCAGCTTCTACAGCATGCGCCCAGGAACGTATGGCAGCCTCGCGATACGATGATCCGAGGTCGTGGTATTTCGAAGGCTTCACCAGGAGGCCAGCGCGGTACATCTCGAGCTGGATCAGCCCAAGCACGTACCAAGGATAAGGCCAATCCGGGTGCTCATCGATTACGCGCTCGATCAGTTGTGTGGCGGTATCATACGGGGCACGAGCCTTACCCATCTCGCCGCGTTGTAGGGCGATATACGAGCCCTGAATCTGTGCAAGGGCAACAGGATCGCCATCGTAGGTTCTTGTCGAGTCTACAGCGACGGGCCTGATGAACAGGCTGTCCCGAAACGCATCCAAGGCCTTACGTTGCGTGGGAGCCTGGCCATAACCCAGCTGAGGTGATAACAGAAAGGCAAACAGCACAGGTCGTCGGAAAGTGAGCATGAACTGCGACTCCGAGACAGAGGGGACACAGGCTAGAGACGAAGGAAGCCGCAGCGGTCGCACTTCTAGAGGGCTTCAAGCCGGCTACACCGACTCTGTCGCCCTGCCGCATCCCACGGGCTCTGGGGCAAGAGCCCAGTAGCCCCAGCACGTTGAGCAAATCTCTTCCTGTAGCTGCAGAAGGCGGCACCCCCTTATAGCATAGCTCGTGTCCAGTCCATTAGAGAGGCAATTCATATCAGATGGGAGCATTACTGATCGCTGGACTATAGGCCGCAAGGGCCTGGACGCACTGTGCCGACATGGCGGCAACTCTCGACGAGCAGCGGAACCCTCACTAGACAAGCTGCGAACAGTGTCACGTCAGCCTTGGTGGGTTATCCCGAGGTGGTCAAGGGTAGGACTGTGGGAGAAGTGGCCCTGGCGATCGTACACGAATCGACTCACGCCCGGATGTACAGGATGGGAGTTGAGCCTCGGAGCGAGACTTTGGACCGAATCGAGCACATGTGTATCGACCAGGAGGTCGCATCCGCATTGCTAACGCCGGAGCATCTCGGTCTCGCTAGTACGGCTACGGCCAAGTTTGACCGCCCTTGGTGGGACAAGGCAGAGGGCGCTAGGCGCATGGTAGAACGGCTCAGGAGTTTCGGGATGCCTCATTTCGTCGTTACGATTGCCGAGTGGCTGACAAGGTAGCGGCTGCGGCAGGTGCAGCGATGCAGTACCGGACGCTGGATCGGGCGATGGGAGAGGGGAGGAAGGCGGGGTAGGGGGCAGGGAGGAGCGGACTGGGAGGAGCGTGCAGGGAAGGATCCAGGTGGCCGTGCCACCCGGTGGACAGGGGGCCGTGCCTGGCGCCGGCCTCCTCGGGATCACCAACCTGATTGACAGGAGTTTCGCTAGGAGCGACCCGCCGGATTCCAGGCCGCGGTCGGGAGGGTGAGGCAGGCGCACCTTCCGCGTCCCTCGGGCGCGGCGAGGGATCAACTGCGTCGACCCGGCGAGGTATATTTGATCAGCAGCATCCCTGCGCTCACCGATGACCGACACCTCTCCGACTGCTGCCCGGGTACAGATCCGGGTGCTGCAAGGGTTGACGCCCTCGCAGCGTCTCGATCTTGCGGTGCAGATGAGCCTGGGCGCGCGGGCGCTCGTCATTGCACGTCTCAGGGCCGAGCATCCGGAGTGGCCGGAGGCGGAAGTGCGGCGCGAGACGCTTCGCCTCACGATCCCCGGACTTCCCCTTCCCCGCGTCGAGTGACGACACCCGACCTCTTCGGGCGGATCGTCGCTCGCCTGGACGAGGCCGGCATTCCCTACATGCTCACCGGGTCGTTCGCGAGTGCCTATCATGGGCGCCCCCGAGCGACCCAGGACATCGACTTTGTCATCGCTCCGACCGCCCAACAGCTTCAAGCGCTGCTGCGCCGGCTCCCACCAAGCCAGTACTACGCCGATGAAGGGGCGGCGCTCGAAGCGCTCCGACACGAGTCGCAATTCAACGTGGTCGATCTCGACACCGGCTGGAAGATCGACTTCATCTGCCGTAAGTCGCGGCCCTTCAGCCAGACGGAGTTCGAGCGCCGCACCCTGGCCCAAGTCGAGGGGAGGCCACTCTATATCGCGACCGTGGAGGACATCATCCTCGCGAAATTGGAGTGGGCCAAGCTGGGTGGGTCAGCCCGACAGATCGAAGATGTGGCTAGGCTGCTCGAGGTGCGCGAGCCGGACCTGGACCTGTCCTATCTTCGGCGCTGGGTTACTGGGCTCGACCTCTCGCCGCAGTGGACCGCGGCCTGGCGTGCAGCGGGGCGGGATACGCCGCCGGAGGCCGACCGGTAAGGCGCGAGTCGGTCCACGGGCGGGCCGTCGGCCGGAACTCCTCTCTTCCCCCCTCACGGCCCCTCCAAAAAGATCGGCAGAAACCAGATCACTCCACCATAGGCGACCACCGCGACTTCGATGGCCAGCGCCGCGAACAGTGCCCGCCGGGCCCCGCCCGCGGGGGCGAGGAGCGCCGTGACGAGGAACGCGAGCGCGAGAAGCGGGGCCGCCAGGATAGCCAGTACCGAGTAGCCGCCCCAATGTGCGAGCGTGGAATCCGTCGAGCGTCTGCCGAAGGCGAAGAGGCAGACCGAGACTACGCCGAGCGCCGCCACGGTGAGCGCGAGGCCGGCGAGCACCTTCCAGAAGCGCGGATAGGGCCGGAGAAGGAGCAGGGCGGCCGCGGTGGGAAGGAGCGCCACGACGCCGAAGACCACCACGAAGAGCATCGCATCGCCGAAGGCGTACATGCCACCGGAGGTATCGGCGGGCGGGAGCGACGTCGTCGCGTCGTGCAGGCGAACGACCGCGACGGCCAATAGGAGCGCCAGCAGGTAACCGGCCGCGACGAGACCAACCTTCCCGAGCGGTTTCATGGGCTTATATGATATCGTCGGAGGATCAGGTGCCAGGACGCTGCTCTCGTCGGCGCTTACCACGGTAAGAAGATAGCGGACCTCTCGCGTGGAAGGGCCGCCATCGGCCGCCGATGACCAGCCAGATTGAAAGCGCCCGACTGCTCGTCTGCGGACTGAATCTGGGCTGGCCGATCCTTCGTATCCGTCAGTAGCCAGCCTCTTACTCGTACGACCGCATCCGGACGTACCGCATGGAAACGTGGTGGCAGGACCTGCGTCACGGGGCCCGCACCCTCCCCAAGGCGACCGGCTTTGCCTCGGTGGCGGTGCTTTCGCTCGCCATCGGGATCGGCGCTAACAGCGCCATCTTCAGCATCACCGACACGCTGCTCCTCAAGCCACTGCGCTACCACTCGGCGGACCGCATCGCGATAGTCTGGCAGCGATCGCCGGGACTCAACGTCGCCCAGGACTGGCTCTCGATCGGCCAGTACCTTGATATCAAGAACGACGCGCACGGCTTCGATGAGGTGGCCGCCGCGATCGGCGCAAGCGTGAACCTGACGGGCGGCGATGCCCCGGAGCGCCTCGACGGGGCCCGTGTCTCTTCATCGTTCTTCCCGCTGTTCGGCGCCACCGCCGCCCTCGGTCGGGTGCTCGACCCGGACGACGATCGCGTGGGGCAGCCCCCCGTGGTCGTCTTGAGCGACGGCTTCTGGCGAAGGCGGTTCGGCGCCGACCCCACAGTCGTCGGACGGACCCTGAGCCTCAACGGCCTTCCGTTCACGGTGATCGGCGTGCTGCCGGCCACTTTCCGGTTTGACCGCGAAGTGCTGCCCGCGGTGAACGGGATCCGCAATGTGGAATTCTTCCTGCCGCTGCCCCTCGGAGACAGCGCCCGGAACGCACGGGATCGGGAGGACTACAACGTCTACGCGCGACTCCGCCCCGGCGCGTCCTGGACCGGAGTCGAGGCCGAGCTTCGCTCCCTGGCCAATCGCATGAAGCGGGACTATCCGGCCAACTATCCAGCCAATGGGGGGCTCACCCTCAGTGCGGTCCCGCTACTCTCCCAGGTGGTCGGAGACGCCCCCTTCGCGCTGCGTCTCTTGCTGGGCGCCGTGGGGTTCGTGCTGCTGATCGCCTGTGCCAATGTCGCCAACCTGCTTCTCTCCCGCGGCACGAGTCGCCAGAAGGAACTGGCCATCCGCGCGGCGATAGGCGCCGGCCCCCATCGGTTGGTGCGGCAGCTGATGCTGGAGAGCGTGCTCCTCGCCTTGCTCGGAGGGGGCGTTGGCCTCCTTCTGGCGGTGGCCAGCATCGAGGCCCTGCGACGCTTTGGGCCGGCGAGCGTTCCACGTCTTGGCGAGGTTGGGATCGATCTCCGGGTCGTGGGTTTCACCTTCGCCGCCTCGCTGCTGACGGCCGTTGTCTTCGGACTTCTCCCGGCGGTGCGCGCGTCCCGCGTCGATCCTAACGAGGCGCTCAAGGAAGGGGGACGCAGCGGCGGAAGCGCCGGTCAGGGGCCTGCCCGTGATCGGCTCCGGCGTGCGCTGATCTCGGCCGAGGTGGCGCTATCGATCGTGCTCCTCCTCGGCGCCGGCCTCATGGTCAGAAGCTACCAGCGGATTCTTGCTGCCAACCCTGGGTTCAATCCTCACCACCTGCTCACCTTCCGCCTGTCGCTGCCGGGGTTCCGCTACCGCACCCCCGAGGCCGTGACCGCGTTCTACCGGACGCTCGAAGAGCGGATCCAGGGCCTACCCGGGGTACAGGCGGTGGGGTCCAACTATCTGCTACCCCTGAGCCCCGTTGCCCTGGGCTGGGAGCCAATCAGCATCGAGGGGTATGTACCCAAGGCCCAGGGCGAAGACCTGATCATCACGAGCAGTGGATATGTCAGTCAGGGCTATTTCCGGGCCATGGAGATTCCTCTGCTCAAGGGCCGGGTCTTCAGCGCGCAGGACACACGGGATGCGCCACTCGTGGCCGTCGTCAACGACCAGCTGGCGGCCCGGTTCTGGCCCGGCCAGGACCCCTTGGGGAAGCGGCTCCGCCGGGGCAACGACGGCCCATGGCTCACGGTCGTAGGTGTGGTGCACGAGGAGAAGGAGTACGCCTTCGACCGGGAGCCGCCCATCAAGACCTACTTCCCGGTGGAGCAGCTGCCTGTGGCCACGCGCTACCTGGTCATTCGGAGCTCACTGCCGAGCGCGCTCATTACCGCCTGGGTCACTCGCGAAGTCCGGCTGCTGGATCCCGACCTGCCGCTCTTCGACGTGAGCACCATGGACGAGCGGGTCAAGGAATCTCTGGCGCTCCGGCACCTCACGCTGGTGCTTCTCGGAGGGTTTGCCGCGGTGGCGCTCCTGCTCGCGGCGATCGGCATCTACGGGATCACCGGTTATTGGGCCAGCCAACGCACTCACGAGATCGGCATCAGGATGGCGCTGGGGGCGGAGATGCACGCCATTCAGCGGCTGGTCGTCTGGCAGGCCGCGGGGCCGGTGACGCTTGGCCTTGTGGTGGGCCTCGGAGCCGCCGCCGCGCTGGTCCTGGTACTCAAGAGCTATCTCTTCGGGTTGAACGCCGCCGACGGTCTGAGCTTCGCGCTGATGCCGGTCGTGTTGGGGGCCGTGGCTGGGCTCGCGAGCTACCTCCCCGCCCGTCGGGCCGGAGCAGTGGATCCGCTCGTGGCCCTGAGGCAGGAGTAGCGTCCGGCGTCAGTGCTTATCCGGGAAGCGCGTCGGAAGGAATTGCGACGCCGTACTGCGTGAGTTCGGGTAGAAGGCCTGGGCGCACCCGGAGCCGCGCCAGACCGCCCAAGTCGAGGTCCGCCGATCGCAGCCAGAAGATCTGACGCGAGTCGAGGTACCGCACCTCCTTCCACGGCACGAGCAGGGGCGGTCGCATGAACCGGAACGGCCACAGGGGATAGAGATAGAGTCCCGAGGCGGTCAGGATGAGATTGGTGACATTCCGCTCACGAACGAGCCCGAGCGCGATGACCTGCCCGCGAAGGGAGGCGCCGGGAGGCCGAGCCATGCACCGATAGGCCGCGGCGAGCGCAGGCCAGCCCGAGACATAGGCGAGCAGGCCCGTGACCGCGGTCCACAGCACCATGAATGAGCACAGCGCGACGATCCCGACGACGATCCCCTGAAGAGGCCGCATCGGCGCCTGGTGCCAGCCGTCAGAAAGGAATCTGGTACGCCGGCGGCGTGGCGCCGTTCAAGCGCAGGTAAGGGACGACCTGGCCCAGCGTCCAGATCGAGTGTTCCAGCGAAAGCTCGACGAAACGCGCGGCAGAGGCGGTGGGGCCCCCGTAGACCGAGATCTGTCGGTCGAGCGCGCCCGCTGGCGCGTCCCTCAGGGTCGCCAGCATGTACGCATAGGTCGCTTCCGCGTAGGCCCGAAGGGCGCTCTTGCTGTGGAGGTACTGGGCCGAGTCCCCGAGCGTGGGAGGGGTGGAAAGCCCGCGGACCGCGGTGGCTACATCGAGGTTGGTCGAGACGATATGGTCGAACTGCTGGGCAAAGGTGCGGACCCCCGGTGTCGGCCGGAAGTCCGTGGCGGAGTCGGGCATGGCCTCGATGTAGGCGAGGACGTTGTGCTCATTGCGCTGCCAGTCATCGATCAGCTGGGCGGTGCCGGCTTGCTGTGCGGCGGCCAGAGTCGGGGCAAGCGCCAGGGCCAGGGCAGGGCCGAGTCGGAACATGGAGTTCTCCGGTGGGTGTTGGTTAGCCCTGACGATAGCGCTTCGGGAATGGTTCCAGCAACCGACTGGGTGGGCAGCGCCGTCGGCCGATCGCCCGCCTTCACGGCCCCGAGATCAGGGCGCCCTCCGCCGTCAGGCCTGCCTGGCGAGTCTCGCTGGCCCGGCGAGCTTCGGCCCGCCGCCTGCTGTATCCGAAATAGACAATGAGGCCGACCACCAGCCAGATGACCAGGCGGTCCCAGGTGGTGTGCGGCAGGCTCAGCATCTGAATGAAGCAGATGACCGCGCCCGCGGCGGGCACCCAGGGCACCGCCGGCGTACGGAAGGGGCGGGGGATGTCGGGCTCCGTGCGCCTCAGGACGACGATCCCGATGCACACCAGCACGAACGCGAGCAGGGTTCCCATGCTCACGAGCCGGCCGAGCACACCGATCGGGACCAGGCCGGCCGCCGCCGCGATCACCACGGCCGTGAGGAGGGTGCTCAAGTGCGGCGTGCGAAACCGGGGATGGACGTTGCTGAATCCCTTGGGGAGCAGGCCATCCCGGCTCATCGAGTAGAAGATCCGGGTCTGGCCGAGGAGTGTCACCAGCATGGTGCTGAACAGGCCGAAGATCGCGCTGAGCTTGATCACGGGGCTCAACCACCGGAGCCCCGTGGCATCGATGCCCACGGCGATCGGGTCGGCCACGTTGAGCGCCTTGTAGGGCACGATGCCGATCAAGACCGTCGCGACCGCGATATAGAGCACCGTGCAGATGGCGAGCGACGCCAGGATGCCGATCGGGAGATCGCGCTGGGGTCGCTTCGCTTCCTGCGCTGCGGTCGAAACCGCGTCGAAGCCGATGTAGGCGAGGAACATCACCGCGGCGCCCTGCAGCACGCCGCTCCAGCCGAACCGTCCGAACTCGCCCTCGTTGGGCGGAATGAAGGGGGTGAGGTGGTCCCGCCGCACGAACGAAGCGCCCGCGACGACGAACACCACCAGCGCGCCGGTCTTGAGGATCACCAGGGCCGCGTTGGTATCGGCCGACTCCTTGATGCCGATGATGAGGAGCGCGGCTACCAGCAGCACGATCAGCGCGGCGGGAACGTTGAAGAGGCCGGGCACCACCGAGCCGTCACTCAGCGCCACACTCATGCCGGGCGGAGCGGTGAGGCCGGGCGGCAGCGCGAGCCCGAGATCCCGCATGAAGCTCGCGAAGTACCCCGACCAGCCCACGGCGACGGTCGCGGTACTCAAGGCGTATTCGAGGATCAGGTCCCACCCGATGATCCACGCCGCGAACTCGCCGATCGTCGCGTAGGCGTAGGTATAGGCGCTGCCTGCCACGGGAATCATCGCCGCCAGCTCCGCGTAGCACAGGCCCGCGAAGGCACACCCGACGCCGGCGATGATCATGGAGAGTACCAGGGATGGGCCCGCGTTCTGCGAGGCCGCGGTGCCGGTCAGGACGAAGATTCCCGTCCCGATCACCGATCCGATCCCGAGCGCCGTCAGGTTGAGCGGGCCCAGTGCCCGGCGGAGCCCCGACTGACCAGCTTCCTCGGCCAATGCCGCGAGCGACTTGCGGTGGAACAATGACATGGACCCTTCCGAGAGATGGATGACCCAAGATCTGGTCTCCACTGCTCGGCCGGGGTCCGAAGCCTGTCAGAGCCTCGTCAGAGTTCGATGCGATAGCCCGCCTTGCGGACCGTGATAATGTAGCGGGGCTTGGCGGGGTCCTCCTCCAGCTTGCGCCGAAGCTCGGCTACGTGAGTATCCACGGTCCTGCTGCTCACCTCGGGATGGTACCCCCAGACCTCCTGCAGAAGCTCCAGGCGCGACGCTACCCGTCCCTCGCGCCGCAGCAGCGCCTCCAACAGCTGGTACTCACGGGGACGCAGCTCGATCGGAGTTCCCCGCTTGGTCACCGCATGAGTCCCGCAATCGATCACTAAGTCGCCGGTGCGGATGAGACGTCCCGGGGGAGCGGTTCCGTCGGACCGGGCGCGGCGGAGCAACGCCTCGACCCGGGCCAGAAGTTCGAGGAGGCCGAACGGCTTCGCCACGTAGTCGTCGGCGCCGAGCCGAAGGCCCCGTACCTTGTCCTCTTCTTCGCCGAGGGCCGTGAGCACCAGGATCGGTACTCGGCAGCCGGACTCCCGGAGCTCTCTCAGGACCATGAGGCCTGGGCGATCCGGGAGCATGAGGTCCAGGATGATGAGATCGGGGGCCTCGGCCTGGGCCAGGGCGAGACCGCGCGTCGCGTCGATCGCGGTGGTCACGCGATGGCCCTCGATCTCCAGGTTCTGGACCAGCCCCTCGGCGAGGCGCGGGTTGTCCTCGATGATCAGGATGCGGCTCACGAACGGTCTCCGTTGCGCCCGTCCCCGGCCAGGGGCAGCACGATGACGAATCGGGCACTGCCCGTCGGACTCGATTCGCTCCAGGCCTGTCCGCCGTGTGCTTGCGCGAGCGCCCGAACCACCGGGAGCCCCAGGCCGGTGCCGCCGGACCCGGCGGTTGTTCCATTCTCGAGACGCACGTACGGCTCCCAGACGCGCTCGCGCATGTCGGCCGGCACCCCGGGCCCCTGGTCCTCCACCCGAATCCGCGCCGTGTCGCCGAGGCGATCGAGGCCAAGCGTGATCGTTTGGCCGCGCGGGCCGTACTTGACGGCGTTGTCGAGCAGGTTGAGCACCATCTGGCGCAACGCCCCTTCATCGACCATGGCCGTGAGGTCGCCTTCGATCGTGGTGCGCAGCGTCATCCCGCGCTCGACCGCGTATGGCGCAAAGCTGCCGGCGATTCCGGCGAGACTCGCCGCTAGCGCGTTCGGGCGGGGTGAGAGCGAGGGGACGGAACGCTCGATCCGCGAATAGTGCAGCGTGTTCTCGACCAGGTGCATCAGGCGCCTGGCCTCCAGCACGATCGTCTCCACGGCGGTGTCACGTTCCTTCTCTGTGCGTGTGCGCTGGAGGCTCAAGGTCTCGCTGAAGAGCAGGATCTGGGCGAGCGGAGTCCGAAGTTCGTGCGAGACGCTCGCCAGCAGGTCCTGGCGCAGTCTCACCAGCTCGTATTCGCGCCGGAGCTGCCACAGCGCGGCGGCGGTGAGGCCGACCGCGAGGACGAGGAGTGCCAGCAGCGTCGGAAGACCCAGACTCTCGTGCACCTGCCCGAGGCGCGCGCCGACCGAAGGCCGAAGCAGGGCCCTTACCGAGAGCCCGCCCAGGACGGCGAGTTGCGCGACTCCCGTGCCCTCAGCGAGCGGCGGCGGTGCCGAGTCGGTCTGCAGCAGGACCTGGCCAGTGGGGCCTGTCACGGTCAGGACGAGGAGCGACTCGGACGGGAGCCGTCCCGCGAGCGATGCCGGCAGGAGATCGGCGTGTCGCAGGGCGGTGCGGAGCAACCCCTCCTGAACCCCTTCGCGACAGAGCGTGAAGCCGTAGGCCGCGACTGGCCCTCCGGGCTGAGCCACTGCCCCCACCAGCGCGTACTTGAGGCCGTAGACCACTGCGCGGTCCGGGGACGGACCTCCAAGCAGCAGAGCGCCCCGCGAATCCGGCCGGTACATCGCCTGCGCATGCTGCTGCACGGTGTCTTTCAGCCATTGCTCGAAGGTGGGCGTCTCGTCCGCTCCCGAGGTGGCAAAGGAGCCGTCGCGCAGATCGAGTCGAAAGAGCAGGCGATGATCCGGAGCCCGGCCTGCGCCGCACGGGAAGGCGCGTGCGGCGGCCGCGGCCAGCACGGCGGGTCCCGGCAGGCGATCATAGGGCGAAGCGGCCGGAGCGCCGATGGCCGGGTTCAGCGCCTGGCCCATCCCCGCGTCCAGGGTCGACCTGACCTCCGTCGCGTAGCTATGGGCGGCAAACGCCGCGTAGTCGGCGAGCGCCTGAGCGACGGTCACCTCTCGTGCCCGGAGCGCGCGCCACGCTTCCATCGCGATCAGGCCGGTGAGTGTGAGCGTGATCGCGAGCAGGGCGATGAGGGGAATCGCGCGACTGGGGGGAAGCGCGCTGGGCGCCCGGGGCATGAAGTGAGGTTAGAGGTGAGGCGTGGATCCTGCCAGTCTCACGGCTGCTGAGCGGGTGCTAATGCGAGCGATCTTCGCCCTCTTCACCGCTCGCGAGGATTTCGTCCGGCAGCATGCCCTTCCGGAGCTTCCGCACCCCGTCCTCCACCACCAGGGCGGAGGCGGTCGCCATCGCCACGCGCTTCCCCTCTGCATTGTCGATGTCGCACGAGGCGACGCGGAGGAGGCGGCCCCGGTGCCGGACGGTGGCGGTCAGAGTGAGGTCGCCGCTGTTGACGAGCGCGGGGCGGGTGAAGCGGATATGCATGTCGAGGGTCGCGAAGACATCACCCGCGCCGAGCGTGGAATAGACCGACGCTCCCATCGTGAAGTCGGCGGCCCAGGCCAGCAGGCCGCCATAGAGTGAGGCGCCACCACCCGAGAACCAGGCCGAGGTGGGAAGCCGCGCGCGGACCAGACCGTCCTGGACCTCGGTGGGGCGGTAACCGGTGAGCCGCCAGATGGGAAAGACCTTCTCCCCCGTAACGGTCTGCCGCTGGAGTTCGATCGGCACGCCATTCATCACTTCATCCAGATTGAAGTAGCCGTCCTCGGGGGCCGGGAGAAGGTACGGATCGGGCGGGTCGCTCGGGCCGAGATCCGGTGCGGGGTAGGTCTTGCCGAGGTCGATCGGCACGTCCGCGATCAGACAGCGAGTGCTGCCGAAGGCCAGCATGCGGCCTTCCTGGTCGGTAATCTGGATCATCGAGAGCCCGACCTGCTTCCCCGCGTGGACCGTTTCGGCGCGGCCGACGATGTTGGTGGTCTTCCGGCTCATCGGCCGCACGAATGACAGGCTGAGCTCCGAGGTCGTAACCGTCTTGCCGGGCGGGAGGGTGGTCCAGATGGCGAGGGCGAGGGGAGCGTCCGCCAGCAGGGCATAGACCCCGCCCCAGTAGAGCCCAAACCCCTCTTCGAGCCAGCGGGTGACCGGGAGCGTGAAGGTGGCCTTGCCGAGGCCGGCCTCGGTGGGTTTGAGACCGAGCAGGCGCGAGATGGGCGGTCCGGGGAATTCTCCGCGGATGTAGAGCCTCAGACGCTCGAGGCCGGAGTGCTGGAAGGGGCGGAGGTCGCCTATCGAGCCGCGGGGAGGCTCGTCGATGATGTCACGGATCGGGCCCCTGGCCTTTCCCTGTCGGGTTCGCGCCCTAGGGGCGCCGCCGCAGGCTTCTGTACAGTGCCTCGTGGCTCGCGAGCCAGCGCTCGGCGCTGAACTCGCTTGCCAGCCGCCGGCGTGCAGCCGCGGCACGCTGTGCGGCCCCGGCCCGATCGTCGATGGCCTGACGAATGGCGGCCCCAAGGGCCGCCGGGTCCTCAGGGGAGACGAGCAGCGCCTCCTGAGGAGACACCACGTCTGGGATCCCTCCCACGGCGGTGGCCACCACCGAAACGCCGCAGTCCATGGCTTCGAGCAGTGTAATCGGCGTCCCCTCGCTCCGTGAGCTCATCACGAAGAGGTCGAACGCCGGAAAAAGGCGACTGGCCGCCGGCCGGGCGCCGGCGAAGCGCACCTGCGATTCGAGCCCCAGCTCGCGGCATAACGCCATGAGCCCTTCCCGTTCGGCTCCGTCCCCGACGATCACAGCGCGTACCGGGAGGCCGCGACATGCAGCGAAGGCGCGGAGAAAGAGGTCGCAGGCTTTGACGGGGATGAGTCGCGCCACCCAGCCGACCACCAGCTCGTCCGGATCGAGACCGAGGTCCCGTCGCGCCTCTGCGCGCGTCATGGGCTGGGTGGAGGCAACGTACCCGTTCGGGATATAGTGCACCCGCGCGGGAGGGACGCGAGTTTGCTTGAGGTCCTCCACGATCTGGCGGGACACCGCGATCACCGCATCGAAGCGCGGCAGCACCTTGAGCTCCAGCCACTCATGGAACGCCGCGCGCCCTCCGAGAAGGCTCGACCCGTGCATCGTGACCACGGTTGGGATCCCCAGCCGCCGGGCGAGGGGAGCATCGAGGATATCCGGCCGGTACCCGTGTGAATGGAAGACGTCCGGCTTGATCTCCCGCAGCAGACCGGCGACCAGCCGGCGTTCTTTGAGGTATGCGCGAGCACCGAGGTGCAGAGAATGCGTCTCCACGCCCGCCTCGCGGAGCGAGCGCATGTAAGGGTGATCCGGCGGGTCGGGGTCGACCACGCCGATGACATGGACCCGGTGTCCCTGGCGGTGGTGCCCGACGGCCAGTCCGCGGATCACGCTCTCCGTGCCGCCCACGGCTCCGGGGGCGACGATGTGAACGATGCCGAGCGGGTCCGGCCGGCCCAAGCGCTACGCCCCCGGGGGAGTGACGTAGCGGTGGTGCTTGAGCCAGCCCGCACTCAAGGCAACGCCATCGGCCATGCTGAAGACCGGTCGGTAGCCGAGCAGGCGCTCGGCCTTGGTGGTCGGGAAGCTGAGCGTCCGGCTGTAGAGGTCGTACTCGGCCACCGTCGGCGTCTGGCGGATCATCGATTCCGCCCTCCGCATGACCACCTTGGCGACAGGGTTCGTCTTATATAGATGAAGGATCGGCTCCTGGAACCGCTTGAGGAGGAACTTGGCGCTATTGCGGACCGGCTGCATGACCGCGGAGGCGAGCCGCGCGCTGGCCTTCCCCTGGGGCTTGAGCGGGGGCAGGCCAAGCGCAGTGTTCAGGGCATCGAAGTAGCAGTTCCAGGTGATGTCGAGCTCGGGCCCGTTGATGTTGTAGGCCTCGTTGACGCCGGTGGGGCTCTGGAGACCGCGGATCACGGCGGCCACCAGGTCATCCACGTAGACCAGGTTGCAGATGCCGTCGCAGTATTCGCGCGGCAGCATCCACCGGCCCGTCGCCATCCTTTCGGCGAACTCGACCGTCCAGATCTCGCTGAAGGGCCCGTAGACGATCGTGGGCCGCAACACTACGATCTCCATTCCCTGGCGGCCGTACTCCCAGCACAGCTCCTCGGTATCGATCTTGGAATCGCCGTACTCGCTGCCGCTGCGCTCGACCGGCATCGATTCGTCGATCTGCCCGTTCCGCTGGCCGAAGACCGCGATGGTACTGAGATGGACCAGGCGCTTCACGCCCTCCGCCTTGGCCGCTTCCAGCACGTTCTTCATCCCGGCGCGGTTCAACGCGCCGTTGCCCCGGGCGCAGTTCACGACGTAGTCCACGCCCCGAACGGCCTCACGGATCGAGGCGGCGTCTCCCACGTCGGCGATGACGATCTCCATCGGGAAGCGGCCGATCCGCGCCGCGCTGGCCCACCGCTTGATGCCAGCCCGCACCGTGTAGATGCCGGAGCAATGGAAGATCTCGGCAATGCGGCCGCCGATGAACCCGCCGGCTCCGGTTACGAGGACCCGCTCAGGCATGGGCTACTCTCCGCCACGCCTCGTGCCACGGCATCTCGTACCGCTGGCGCCGAGCGTAGCACTCGTCGATCACTTCGACGCTGGGGAGAACCTCGCTGGCCGGCACCAGCGGGCGCTCGGCGTCACGGAGGACGGCGATGAAATTGTCGATCATGACGGGGGCGAAGTCACCAATGCCGCGGGCCGTCGATTCGAGCTTGACCTTGCGACGGGCCCCGGTTTTCGAGACCAAGTCGTAGCTTCGGAAATCGAACAGCGACCCCTCGATGCGGCCGGTCTCGCCCTCGAGGGTGTAGGTGTTGGGATACCGGCTGAGGAAGCTGAACTCCGCCTCCACGGTGCAGCCCTGGTGTTCGAGCACGAGGCTGCTCATCGCCTCTCCGCCGCCGAACGAGTCGTCCCGGGAAGAGACCACATTCGGCCTTCCGCCCAGCCACCAGCAGATGAGGTCGATGGCGTGCGGGCCCTTATCGAAGAGCACGCCGTGCGGCTTGCCGCCGATCCCGAAATAGAAGCCCGTTGTCACCGGCCAGTCGAACTTCTCTCCCCAGAAGAACTGGATCCGCTTGAGCCGCCCGATGGCGCCCTCCCGGATCAGCTGGTGGATGCGGCGCGTGACGGGGTACAGGCGCCGGTGGAGGTTGACGGACAGGGTCACGCCGGCCGACTCCGCCGCCGCGACCATCTCCCGCGCCTCGGCCGCCGATTCCGCGAGCGGCTTCTCGCAGAGTACGTGCTTGCCGGCCCGAAGGCAGTCCATCGCGATGCGGTAGTGCAGGTGGTGCGGCACCGTCACGATCACGCCATCCACGTCGGAGAGAACGTCCGGATAGTTCGCGGCCGTGCGTGTGATGCCGAATTCGGCGCCCACCTCTCGGGCGCGGGCGAGGTCGCGATCGACCACGATCAGGTGATCGAGCAGCTCGCGATGGCGGGTCAGGGCAGGGAGGTGAAACGAGCGCGCGATGGCGCCGCATCCGATGACCGCGATGCGGGGAGTGGTAGCGCTCCGGGCAGGCGCGGGCTCGGTCACGACGGCTCCGCAATGAAGAAAAGGTAGAGAAGGCGGATGGATGATAGAAGGGAGAGCGTAATGGAGGCAAGCGCGCTCAGCCCTGGGCGGCCCGCTCCAGCCGATCGCGAATCCCCGCCCAGGCGGCGGCCCGGGGCGGACGCTCCACCAGAATCAATGTCACCCCTTGAGCATCGAGCCGGTGCAGCGCGCCGTACATCTCCCGGGCAAACGCGCCGGGGTCATCGGGAAGCCGCTCGCTCAGGTCGGCGCCGGCCGGCAGCGCCGTCCGGTAGACGACGGCTGGTCGGGCGCCTCCGCCGGCCGCTCGCGCCTTGCCCAGCAAGGCGGTCCCCTCCGCGGCGTCGGTGTAGAGGACGAGCCGCGCCTTGGGAGCGTAGTGTCGCTCCAGGAGCCCCGGTGAAGGACGGGGGGCCTCCGGCGTCTCGGGGCGAGTCGGACGCTGAATGGGGCCGAGGATCTCCTCCAGCTGCTCCTCCGACACCATTCCCGGGCGCAGCAAGATGGGCGCCCGGTCCGAGAGATCGATCACCGTGGACTCGATGCCGACGGTGGTAGGCCCGGCATCGAGGATCATCGGCACTAGGTCGCCCAGGCTCTGCTGGACGTGCTCGGCTGTCGTCGGGGAGAGCTCTCCTGAGCGGTTCGCGCTGGGGGCCGCCACCGGCACCCCGGCGGCCTTGAGCAGGGCCAGCGCCACCGGGTGCGCGGGCACCCGCAGCGCCACCGTGCCCAGCCCGGCCGTCACTTCGGAGGGCACTTCTCGAGACTTGGGCAGCACCAGAGTGAGGGGGCCCGGCCACCAGCGTTCGACCAGCCGGTTGGCCGCCTCGGGCCACGCCGTCACCAGGCGCCGGGCCGCGGCCGCGTCAGCCACGTGCACGATGACGGGGTTATAGCCCGGGCGCCCTTTCACTTCGTATATGCGGTTCACGGCGGCCGGGTCGAGCGCGTTAGCGCCGAGTCCGTAGACCGTCTCGGTGGGGAAGGCCACCAGGCGCCCCTGGCCCAGGAGCGCGGCGGCCCGGGCGATGACGCCCGGCTCCGGTGATTGGGGGGAGATCGGAACGATGGCCATGGCCCGGTTAATCCTCCTCGACGACGCGGCGCCGCTCCTGTTTTCTCCGGCTCTGTTTTCGCTTGGTAGCCAGACGCTGCTCCTTCACGCCGCGCGGCACTCGCGTTGGGCGCCGGCGCTTGCGGACTGCCAGCGCCCCTCGCACGATCGCGCCGAAGCGTATCAGGGCCTCCTCCCGGTTCCGGGCCTGGCTACGGCTCGCGCTGGCCACGATGCGGAGCCGGCCATCCTCGGTCAGGCGGGTGGCCAGGTTCCGGAGCAGGCGGTCGCGCTCTTCCGGCGAAAGACTCAGGCTGTGCACCGCGTCCCACCACAGCTCGATCCGGGTAGAGGAGGTGTTGACGTGCTGCCCACCGGGACCGCCGCTTCGGCTGGCTCGAAAGTCGAGTTCGGTCAGCGGAATCGTGAGACCAGCGGTGATCCGCACCGTCTCGGGCATCATGCGCCGAATTGTGCGCTCGAATCGGGTCAGAGGGAAGCCACCCCGTCGCCAAGCCTGTCGCCGCCGGGGGGAGCGGCTTACGTTACCGCCATGACGATGGTCACCGACCTCGCGGAGCATCTCGCCGGCCTGGGGAGCGCGCTCCTCGGCTACTCCGGCGGCGTCGACTCGGCGCTGCTTGCAGTGGTAGGTCGGCGGGCGCTCCCGCCGGGGCACTTTCTGGCCGTCATCGGGCAGAGCGAATCCTACCCGGTGGCGCAGTACGAGACGGCCCTCGAGATCGCTCGTCGCTTCGAGGTGCCACTGCTCGAGGTCGAGACGGCGGAGCTCGACGATCCCGCCTACCGTGCGAACGGCACCGAGCGCTGCTACTACTGCAAACGCGAGCTCTGGACCCGGCTCGGGCGCCTCAAGGAGATGCGCGGCTTTGCAGCCGTCATCGATGGCACCAACGCGGAGGACCTGTCGGATCATCGCCCCGGACTCCGGGCGGCGACCGAGCACCGGGTCCGCTCCCCGCTTGCGGAGCTGGGGTGGAGCAAGGCCACCGTGCGTGAGGCGGCCCGCGCGCTCGGCCTCCCGAACTGGGACGCTCCCGCCTCACCCTGTCTCTCCAGCCGCATCCAGTACGGGTTGCCGGTCACCGCGGATCGGCTGCGGCAGGTTGAGGCGGCGGAAGCCTGGCTGCGCGGTGTCGGCGTCACGGGGAACCTCCGGGTGCGCCATCGCGGTCCGTTGGCCTCGGTCGAGGTCGACCCGGACATGCGCGCTGTGATCGAGGCGCGGTGGGACGAGCTGTGCGCCCGGCTCATGAGCCTCGGCTTCGTCACGGTGGAGCTCGACCCACGCGGCTACCGGCGTGGGGCCCTGCTGCCAGCGTTCCCCGAGGTGGAGCCCTGATGCGGCTCTTCGCGGCGCTGCCCGTGGAGGGCGCGGCGCGGGATGAACTGGGCCGGAACCTCGCTCAACTCCGCCGTCGCGACTGGCCGGTCCGATGGGTTCGGGAGGAAGGGTTGCACGTCACGATCAAGTTCTTCGGGGAAGTTGGGGAGCCGGAAGGAATCATCGGCCTGCTCCGCGAGGCGAGTGCAGGCGCGCCGGTGCAGCCGCTGGCACCCGTCGGGCTGGGCGTCTTCCCGAACCCGTCCCGCGCCCGGATCGTGTGGGCCGGCTACCAAGGCGAGCCCTCCCTCGAGCTCCTGGTCCACCGGGTCGAGCGGGGTGCCGTGGCGCTGGGCTTCCCGGTCGAGGGCCGACCGTTTCGCCCACACGTGACCCTGGGCCGCGTGCGGGACGGGAGCCGCCTCCCGGCGGAAGCCGCGGCCCTGCTCGAGGAAATGCCCCTCACCGATGGGTTCTCCGTTGATCGGCTGCTCCTCCTCTCGAGCCGAACCGGTCCGGGCGGCGCGACATACAGCGAAGTGGCTTCCATCCCGCTGGGCGCATGATGCAACCGTGGACCCTGTTCTTCCGGCTGCTGGGCATTCTCCTGCTGGCCGCACTTCTCTCTGGAGCCTGGCTCTTCCGCCACGAAATCGCGCGGCGCATGCGGCCCCAGGTAGAGCGCGTCCACGAGGCGTTTGGCAGCCGTGCAGGGGTCCCCAGCGCGGAGGCCATGGCCCGGGCTCTCGACAAGGTGGACAGCCTGCAGGGCTGGGGCGCGGATTCGGTCGTGGTGGATGCCGATGAAGCGGCCTCCCTGCTGGCCAAGGGGTTGCCGGGTTCCGCGAGCCAGCATCTCGACTCGCTTTCGGTGGTGCTGGGTGAAGGGAGCGTGGATGTGACGGCGCGACTCGAGACGGCCCAGCTTACTCCGGAGGTTCTGGGCCCGCTCGCCGGCGCGCTCGACCCCTGGGAGCGGGTGGCCCTAGCCGGGCCGGTCACGACCGCTGGAGCCGGGAAGGCGGTCTGGCGGGTGCGGGCGCTGACCCTGAGAGGGATCAGGCTGCCGGAGCCCGCTTCCCATCGCCTTGTCGATGCCGGCCTCCCGGGGGCCTCCGACGGCGCGATCCCGCTCATCCTGCCGGAAGGGGTTGGAGGTCTCAGAGTGCGCCCCTCAGGGATCGCCCTCTACCGCAAGGCGGCCTCATGAGCCACCGCCTCCTTGTGGTCGATGACGAACCCGGCATCCGGGACGCGCTCAAGCAGGTGCTGGAATACGAAGGCATGGAGGTCATGGGGGCGGCGTCTGGTGGAGAGGCCCTTACCCTCTATCCCGACTTCCGGCCTCACGTCGTCTTCCTCGATGTGAAGATGGCCGGTCTCGACGGGCTCGAAACTCTGTCGCGCCTCAAGGCGGTCGACCCCGGCGCCGTGGTCGTGATGATCTCCGGCCACGGGACGATCGCGACGGCGGTCGAGGCCACCCGGCGCGGTGCCTTCGATTTCCTGGAGAAGCCGCTCGACGCCGACCGGCTGCTGGTCACCGTCCGCAACGCGGTGGAGCGAGCGACGCTGGCTGGCGATTATCAGCGCCTGCGCCAGGAGGCGGGCGCGCGCAACCAGATGATCGGGGAGGCGCCGGCGCTCAAGGAGGTCCGCGAGATCATCGCCCGCGTGGGGCCGACGTCGGCCCGGGTGCTCATCACCGGAGAGAACGGCACCGGAAAGGAGCTGGTGGCCCGCGCGATTCACGACGCCTCCGCCCAGCGCGACCGGGCCTTCGTCGAGGTGAACTGCGCCGCCATCCCCGCCGAGCTGATCGAAAGCGAGCTGTTCGGTCACATGAAGGGTTCGTTCACCGGCGCGGTGACCGACCGGTCCGGCAAGTTCGAGCAGGCCGATGGCGGAACCCTCTTCCTCGATGAAATCGGCGACATGTCGCTCTCGGCGCAGGCCAAGGTGCTCCGCGCGCTGCAGGAGGGCGTCATTACGCGGATCGGCGCCGCGAAGCCGATCCGGGTCAACGTCCGCGTCATCGCGGCGACCAACAAGGACCTGGAGGAGGAGATCGGCGCCAGCCGCTTCCGCGAAGACCTGTTCTACCGTCTCAACGTGGTGCCGATCCGGGTACCCCCGCTCCGGGAACGGCGCGAGGATATCCCGGCGCTGGTGGAATTCTTCGTCCGGCAGCTGGCCGGCGGCGCGGGGGCCGCGGGCAAGTCCTTCGACGCCGCGGCGATCGAGCGGCTGCGCCAGCGACACTGGCCCGGAAACGTCCGAGAGCTCCGCAACGCGGTGGAGCGCCTGCTGATCCTCTCGAGTGGGAAGGTGATCACCGCGGCGGAGGTGTCCCGCCTGCTGGGCGATGCTCCGGCTCCCGAAGGTGGCGAGACTCCCCCGGCGGGCGAAGGCACGTTCGAATCCTTCAAGCACGACGCCGAGCGAAGCTTCCTCGCCGCCAAGCTCCGCGAGCATGACTGGAACGTCTCCGAGACCGCGCGCGCCCTCCGCATGCCGCGGTCCAATCTGTACAAGAAGATCGAGCGCTACGGACTCTCCCGGGAGCAGCCATGAGCGACCAGCCGCGGGACTGGGACAAGGAGCTTGCCGAGATCGACAAGGTGATCGCGCGCGCGCCTTCCCCAAGTCAACCTCCAGCTCCAGCAGCCGCGGGGCGGGGCAAGGCGGTCGAGAGCGGCGGCAAGCAGGCGGCCCCCCGGGTAGGCCCCCTGGCGACGCTCACGACCTGGCTCCGGGTCATCCTGGGCCTTCTGCTTGCGATCGGGATGACCCAGTGGCCCTATCCGACGGCGTGCGGCCTCAACCTCGCGGTCTACCTCACGGCCATCATGGTGGTGATCGTTGCGGGCTTCTGGAGCGCCATCTCCTCATGGCGCCGTCGCCTCGGGCTGGCGCACGTGCTCGCGCTCCTCGTCCTCCTGTGGGGCGGCATTCTCGCGGCCCGGGAAGTCCTGCCGCGGGTGGGTTATGCCCGGCACGCGCGGACCTGGAGCTGCGACGCCGGCGATTCCAGCAGCTGAGCGACGGATGACCCAGACGTTCAAGAACCAGATCGGGGGCGAGTGGCTGGCGCCCAGCACCCGCCGCTACCTCGAGAATCGCAATCCCGCCGACACGCGCGATCTCATCGGTCGCTTCCCGGATTCCGGTTCCGCCGACGTCGATCGCGCGGTGAAGGCGGCGTCCCGCGCCTTTCCGCGCTGGAGCCACATGCCGGCTCCGGCACGCGGCGACCTGTTGCGGGCCCTCGGCGACAAGCTGCGCGAGCACAAGGAAGAGCTGGCGCTGGGCATGACCCGCGAAATGGGCAAGGTGCTCGCCGAGACCCGGGGCGATGTGCAGGAAGGGATCGACACCGCCTACTACGCCGCCGGTGAGGGGCGACGCCTGTTCGGTCATACCGTCCCCTCCGAGCTCCGGGCCAAGTGGGCGATGAGCTGGCGGCGACCGATCGGCGTGTGCGGCCTCATTACGCCGTTCAACTTTCCGCTCGCCATTCCCACCTGGAAGATGTTCCCGGCCCTGGTGTGCGGGAACACGGTTGTTCTCAAGCCTTCGGAGGACGTCCCGCACACGGCCCACCGGCTGGTGGAGCTCGCGCTCGAGGTGGGCTTTCCCACCGGGGTGATCAACCTGGTGCACGGCCGTGGCGAGGTGGCGGGGCAGGCGCTGGTGGCGCATCCCGGGGTGCCGGTCATTTCCTTTACTGGCTCGGTGGCGACTGGTGCCCTCATCGGTGAGACCTGCGGACGGATGCACAAGCGGCTCTCGCTCGAGATGGGCGGCAAGAACGCGATGATCGTGCTCGACGACGCGGACCTAGACCTCGCGCTGGAAGGGGTGTTGTGGGGAGCCTTCGGCACCACCGGCCAACGCTGCACCGCGACGAGCCGCCTGCTCCTCCACCGGAAGATCCACGATCGTTTCGTGGCGCGACTGGCCCAGGCCGCCGCGCGGCTTCGTCTCGGCGACGGGACCAAGGCGTCCACCCAGGTCGGTCCCCTGATTCACCGCGAGGCACGGGAGCGGGTCGAGGGATACGTCGAGATCGCGCGACGGGAAGGCGCCAAGGTCGTCATCGGCGGCCATCGCCCACGTGGAGCGGGGTTGGCACACGGGTGGTTCTATTCCCCCACGATTCTCACTGGCGTGCGCCCGGGGAGCCGGGTGGAGCAGGAGGAGATCTTCGGCCCGGTGCTCAGCGTCATCGGCGTGGGCTCGCTGGACGAGGCCATTCGCGTCAACAACGACGTGCGATACGGCCTGTCGAGCTCCGTCTACACCAGGGACGCGCGCGCGGCCTTCAGGGCGTTGAACGATCTCGACAACGGAATCACGTACATCAACGCACCCACGATCGGAGCCGAGGCGCACCTGCCGTTCGGCGGCGTGAAGCAGACCGGCAACGGCCACCGCGAGGGCGGATGGCAGGTCTACGAGTTCTATTCCGAGACGAAGGTGGGCTACGTGGACTACTCCGGTACCCTGCAGCGGGCGCAGATCGACAACTACGACTGACCCATGGCTTGCGCCCCGTTTTGGGCGCGGCTAAGGTTCTGCCAGAGGCTCCTACCGGTCGGCGACGAGGCAAGGTCAATGCGTCCCATGCGGGTTGGCACCGGCAAGCGAGGGTCGTCGTCATTCGACGAAGGCTCGCTTGACCAGTACCTCCGGGAAATCAGCAAGTATCCCCTGATCAATCAGGAGGAAGAGGTCGTTCTTGCCAAGCGCATCCGCGCGGGCGAGGCCGAAGCCCTCGACAAGCTGGTGCGGAGCAACCTCCGGTTCGTCGTCTCCGTCGCCAAGAAGTATCAGAACCAGGGCGTCTCCCTCTCGGACCTCATCAATGAGGGCAACCTCGGCCTGATCCGGGCGGCCCACAAGTTCGACGAGACCAAGGGCATCAAGTTCATCTCTTACGCGGTCTGGTGGATTCGTCAGGCGATCCTGCAGGCCCTCGCCGAACAGAGCCGCATCGTGCGCGTGCCGCTCAATCGCGCGGGGACGCTGCACCGCATCGGGAAGCGCTCGTCGGCGCTGCTGCAGGAGCTGGGGCGGGAACCGACCCCGGCGGAGATCGCGGAAGGAATGGACATCTCGATGGAAGAGGTGCAGAAGACCCTCTCCATCTCCCAGAATCACCTCTCTCTCGATGCCCCCCTCACTCCCGGAGAGGACAACAAGCTCCTCGACTACCTGCCGGACACCCAGAATGCCGGCCCCGACAGCGACACCTTCGAGAAGGCGCTCACCGAGTCGATCGAGGAGGTTCTCTCGACCCTCAAGGAGCGTGAAGCGAAGATCCTCCGCCTCTATTTCGGTCTGGATGGCCCCGAGCCGATGACCCTCGAGGAGATTGGCAGCCTGCTGGGCATCACCCGCGAGCGGGTGCGCCAGATCAAGGAGAAGGCACTCACTCGGCTGCGTCACGTGAGCCGCGCAAGGGCGCTGGAGTCGTTCTTGTCCTGAGCGTTCAGCGTTCAGGGTTGTTAGGAGGGCAGGCACAAGATTGGGTGTGTCTTAGCTTCGGCACCGCTCACCGCTCACCGCTCACCGCTCACCGCTCACTTCTCACTTCTCACTTCTCAGCACCCCCTCCACCTGCTCGAACTCAATCAGAAACGCGTCATGCCCGTAGGGCGTGCGGATCTCGGCGTATCGCGCGTTCGCGCCGCCGCGGACATAACCGGCCACCCAGTCCCGCACCTCCCACGGATAGTAGAGGATGTCGGTGTCGATGCCGACCCCGATGATTTCGCCCACGCGCGCGGCCGTGCGGGCGCCGGCGGCCGCGTAGTCGCCTATATCGTGGGAGTCCATGGCCGCCATCAGCGCGACGTAGCTCCGGGCGTCGAACCGGGCCACCAGCTTGTCGCCATGGCGGCGGAGATAGTGCTCGACGTCGAAGCGCCCCGGCTGCCGAGTGGCGCGTCGCCCAAACCGGTCGTCGAACTCGACGATTGACCGGTACGTGATCATCGCGATGGCGCGCGCGGCGGCGAGCCCGCGGTCCGGGCCGCGGCCCGGCGCATAGCTCCCCTCCTGCCAGTCCGGATCCGCCTCGATGGCGAGCCGCTGCGCCGCGTTCCACGCGATGGCCTGGGCGCTGGTGCGGCCCGGCGCCGCGAAGACCACCAGTCGTTCGACTGGCACAGGGCTCAGGAGCCCCCATTCCAGGGCCACCATGCCGCCCAGCGACCCGCCGGTGGCCAGGGCGAGGCGCGGAATCCCCAAGTGCTCGAGCAATGGAATGTGCGCGGCGGCAAGATCACGGGCGGTGAGCGATGGGAATCCGCCACTCACCACCGTGCCCGGACCTGACGAGCCGTAGCAGCTCCCCAGCAGATTCGCCGCCAGCACGGGATGGCGCGCCGGATCGAGCGCGCGGCCGGGGCCAAAGAGCGGGCCCCACCACTGGTCCACATCCGCGCTTCCGGTGAGCGCATGGAACACGAGGACGGCGCCCCTGGTCCGCGCCAGGGTGGGATCGCCGTAGAGGCGATAGCGGAGCGTCGCGTCCGGAATCACCGCGCCGCTGGCCGTCCGGAACGCGCCAATCGAGAGGTCGGCCGTGGTCGACGAGATGCCGGAGGGAGCGCTCAGCGACATGGCGACCTCACGAGGCCCATCGCGCTCCCTCCGCTCGGCCCGGCTGGGCGCCCACGAAGGTCTCGTGAAGAGCGCGGGTCGCATCCCCCGCGACCGCGGCCGCCACGACGAACGAGCCCCCCGCGCGGTCGGCATCGATGCCCCGCTGGCGCAGGGCGTCGGCCAGACGATCCTCCGCCTTCGCCAGCTCTCCCCGGTCGCCCGCCACGGGTGTCACCCGTGCCGTCCCGTTGTCCCCGCTTGAAGTGGCGATGGCGCGGAGACGCGCGGCATCGGCCCCGCGCCGCACGGTGGAGAGTGGGCCATCACGGTGAATCGTGCAGAACTCGAGCATGAGCCCATGCCGCTCCGCCAGGAGCGCCGCCTCCGGGTGAAGCACCCGCGCGCCGGCCTCGCTGAGCGCAGTGAGGAAGTCGTGAGGCGCCACCCGGATCGGCCGCGAATCCGGCACCAGCTTGGGATCTCCCGTGCGTAGCCCCTCGGTGTCCTTGACGAAGACGCCCCGCGAGGCCTGCAGGGCAACACCCAGTGCCACCGCCGAGGTATCGGTGCCACCGCGCCCGAGCGTGGCCACCCGCCCGCGGCGCCACGCCTGGAACCCTGTTACTACCGGGAGCACTCCGCGCGCGAGCAGCCGCTCAACCCGACGGGGAACGACGGTGCTGATTCTGCCGCTTCCCGGCTGGCCGGTCCCGACTACTCCGGCCTCACGCGCATCCAGGGACAGCGCCGGGACACCGAGGTCGTTGAGGGCGAGCGCCAGGAGCGAGGCGGTCACCACCTCGCCCGCGGCAACGGTCCGTTCGGCCTCGGCGTGAGGCCGGCCGTGACCACCCACCTCGAGCCGGACGCCCTCCACCAGACTCAATAGGTGGTCGGTCACGCCGCGGCGCGCGCTCACCACGGCGACGACCGGCTCGCCAACCGCAAGGCTCGCCAGCCGTCGCGCCTCCGCTGCGATCCGCCCGGGGGAGGCGAGGGCATCCCCCCCGAGCTTCACGACGACTGGAGACTGCCGCGCGCGAGTCATCCGGCCGCTCCCGACCGGGCCGGCGCCTTGGAGCTAGTCGCCGCGGGCGTGGCGCCGAGCGCCTGATCGAGGTCGGCAATGAGGTCGCGGACGTCCTCGAGGCCGGCGGAGATGCGGATCAGCTCCGGGACAACGCCGGTCGCCTTCTGCTGCTCGACGGTCAGCTGTTCGTGCGTCGTCGAAGCGGGGTGAATGATCAGGGACTTCGCGTCGCCCACGTTGGCGAGAAGCGAGTAGAGCTTGACCCGATCGATCACCTGTCGGGCCACGGCGCTGCCGCCCCGGACGCCGAAGGTCAGCACTCCGCCGTATCCACCCTCGAGATAGCGGCGGGCATTCTTGTGCTCGGGGTGAGATTCGAGGCCCGGATACGAGACCCACTCCACCCGGCTGTCCTTCTCGAGCCACCTGGCCAGTGCCAGGGCGTTGTCGGAATGCCGCTTGATCCGGAGCGGAAGCGTCTCGAGGCCCTGCAGGAAGAGGAACGCATTGAACGGCGACAGGGCGGGGCCGAGGTCGCGCAGCAGCTGCACCCGGAGCTTGATAATGAACGCCAGGTTCCCGAAAGCCTGGGTGTACACCAGTCCGTGATACGACGGATCGGGCGAGGAGAACTCGGGGAAGCGAGCACGCGCCTTCTCGCTGGTCCAGTCGAACGTGCCGCTGTCGACCACCACGCCGCCGATCGCGGTTCCATGCCCGCCGATCCACTTCGTGGCCGAGTGCACCACGATGTCCGCGCCGTACTTGATGGGGCGGGCCAGGGTGGCGGCGCCGAAGGTGTTGTCGACCACCAGCGGGACCCCCGCCGCATGCGCGATCTCGGCCAGCGCCGTGAAGTCCGGCACGTCGAGGCGCGGGTTCCCGATGGTCTCGACATACAGGGCGCGAGTGCCCGCGTCGATCGCGCTCCGCACGGCCTCGAGGTTGTGGATGTCCACGAACCTGGTGGTGATCCCCCACTTGGGCAGCGTGTACGCGAAGAGATTGTAGGTGCCGCCGTACAGGGTCTGCGAGGAGACGATGTTGTCACCGGCGCGGGCCAGGTTGAGGATGGTCAGGGTCTCCGCGGCCTGGCCGCTGGCCACCGCCAGGGCAGCCACCCCGCCTTCCAGTTCCGCCACTCGCTTCTCGAACACATCGCTGGTCGGGTTCATGATCCGGGTGTAGATGTTCCCGAACTCCCGGAGCCCGAAGAGATTGGCGGCGTGCTCGGTGCCGTTGAAGACGTAACTCGTCGTGGCGTAGATCGGCACGGCCCGAGAGTTGGTGGCTGGGTCGGGCACCTGGCCGGCGTGGATGGCGAGCGTGTCGGGATGGTAGGTCATCGTGTGGCTCCTCCTGGTCAACGGTGGCTGGGCGGTCCGCCGAATGCGGAAAGGCCCGATTCACGTTGGGTGAACCGGGCCAGGGAAAGTCGCGGTCGGATGGCGTTAGATCTGGAGCTTCGCCGGACCGGGACGTGCGCTGGCGCAGTCCACCCCGCGGGGGGTGCACTTACACTTGCAGCGACACATCTCCGGGCAACGCTTCATGGTTCGAAACGATTCCCTCGGGTCGCGCGGCGGTGTGCAAACAAAAACCCCCGCGGCCACGAGCGCGGGGGTTACTCCCACGGCTCTTTAGCTCTTTGGTTCGGGGCCGGAGCCCCAGGCGGTAGCAAGTGGCCCTAAATCCATCCGCCGGATGCCAAGCTAAGAAGGGGGACCGGGGCCGTCAAGTAGCCCGGCCCCACCCGGGGCTATGCGTCGCCCAGGTCCTCCATGTCGCCGACGATATCGGCCTCGGTCGTGGGGTACATCGCGATGCAGATGTAGTTGGCCGGATGGTCCCGGACCCAGGCGCGGAAGGCCAGCTGCTGCTGCAGCGCGGCCTCCAGCTCGGCGTGGATCTGGCTCGACTCCGGGGAAGGGGTGGCTCGCTTGTGGCGATGCATCTCCTGAATGCTGGCCGACAACATTGTAATGAGCAGGTCGCGATTGATGCACAGCTCGACCGGCATGAGCATGTTGATCCCGCGGGGAAGGGGATAAGGGCGGCGGGCGCCTGCCGGCGGTAGTGCGTCCTTCGCCTCGCCGGCCACGACCTCCGGCGTCCAGTCTTTGAGCAGATGCGTGATGCGGTTCTTCATCACCGGGTCCTCGGGGGTGTCTGCTACTGTCATCGGGAGGAGCCGGTGAAAACTTGAGGGCCCCGCTGTAGATTGAAACTTCAAGTGATGCCAGCGGTTACAGCCCTGCCTCTCGCCCGGACCTATGGCCAGCAATCCTTCATTCGACATCTCGACCGGCGCCGATCTCCAGGAGGTCGACAACGCGGTGAATCAGGCAGTGAAAGAGGTGGCCCAGCGGTACGACTTCAAGGGCACGCACTGCACCATGGAGTTCGATCGCGGCAAGGCCGAGATCCGGCTCGCCGCGGATGACGAGTTCCGCATGGACCAGCTGCTCGACATCCTGCGCACCAAGCTGGTGAAGCGCGCGGTGCCGGTGAAGAACCTCCAGCTGGGTGAGAACATTCCTTCGACCGGCAGCTCGGTTCGGCGGGTAGTGGGACTCACCCAGGGGATTTCGCAGGACGTCGCCAAGAAGCTCGTCAAGGCGATCAAGGACCAGGGCTTTAAGAAGGTCCAGGCGCAGATCCAGGGAGAAGAGGTCCGGGTGAGCGCCCCTTCCCGCGACGAGCTGCAGACCGTCATCGCCTTCCTCCGCGGCCAGGACTTCGGGATCGAGCTCAAGTTCGGGAACTACCGCGGTTGAGACGGCTGCTCCGCCGGCTCCCGGTCGGCCTGCTTCTCGCCGCGCTCGTTACCTGCGCTCCTCAGGAAGCTCCCGTCGTCTCACCGGCCCCGTCAGGCGCCTCCCCTGAGATCCGGATCGGCCTGCTGGTGGGCGCGAGCCGCGTGACCGTCGCGGGCGACAGCGGTCTCACCCTGCTCAACGCCGATGGTGAGACCACGGCGCGGCTCGACCCCGGGGCCACCTGGCAGGCTCGGCTCGACGGGCCTCCTCTGCTCTCCTTTGTACCTCCGCCCGGTGGGCTGGTTTCTCTCAATGGCCATCGGTACCGGGGCCGCCTCACCGTGGTCCGTGACCGGAGCGGGTTCACGGCGATCAACGTGGTACGGGTCGAGGACTACCTCCCGGGCGTGGTTGCCGCGGAGATGGGCCGCCGTGATTCGTCCGACGCCGAGGCGCTCGCCGCCCAGGCGATCGTGTCGCGCACCTACGCGATCCGGAACCTTGGCAAGTGGGCGAGCGAGGGGTTCGACCTCCTGCCGACCGTGGTGGACATGGCCTACGGGGGGGTGGACGCGGAGTATCCGCTGGCCCGCCAGGCGGTGGCCCGCACCGCCGGCCAGGTGCTCACCTGGCAGGGCGTGCCGATCGATGCCTTCTTCTTCTCCACCTGTGCCGGTCGCACCGCGAACGGCACGGAGGTCTTCGCCGGGGCCGACCGCCCATACCTCACCTCGATCAGCGATCTCGACCCCAACGGGGAGCCGTACTGCCGGCTCTCGCCCCGGTTCCGGTGGCACGAGGAGTGGAGCGCCGCCGAGCTCCGGGCGGTACTCCGCCAGTCCCTGCCCGGCGCCACCGCCGTGGCCCCGGGCGAAGTCGATGAGATCCGCGATGTCGAGGTGACGCGGCGCACGGCTTCGGATCGCGTCGCCGAGATCTCGGTCACCCTCGGCGCGCGGAGCGTCGACGTGGATGGCCCCGCCGTCCGGCAGGTCCTGCACCCGGTCGACCAGACCGTGCTCCGTAGCGCCATCTTCCGGCTCCGCGCCGATCGCGATGGGCAGCGGCTCACGCGACTGATCGCCGACGGCGCCGGTGCCGGCCACGGGGTGGGGTTCTGCCAGTGGGGAGCGGTGGGTCGGGCCCGGCAGGGACAGGATGCGGCCACGATCCTGGCCGCCTACTTTCCCGGCACCTCGCTCGACCGGGCGTACTGAGGTCACCCTCGCGGGAGACGGCATGTCGGAGACGCTCAAGCTGGGCATCATCGGGGCTGGCGCCATCACCCAGGTGGCGCACCTGCCGGTCGTCAACAGGCTCAAGGGGGTCGAGGTCGTCGCCATCTGCGACACCGATCTGCCCAAGGCCCGCGCGCTCGCCGACCGGTTCCGGGTCCGGGACGCGTTCAGCGACATCGAAGAGCTGCTCGAGTACGAGCGTCTTGATGCCGTCGCCATCTGCACCCCGAATCACCTCCACGAACCTCACGTCCAGGCCGCGCTGACGGCCGGCCTGCACGTCCTGGTCGAGCGTCCAATGGCTCTGACTGCGGCGGGCGCGCAGCGTCTGCTCCGGCAGGCCGAGAAGCGAAATCGGGTCCTGATGGTAGGGATGAACCATCGTTACCGCTCCGACGTCCAGATCGTTCGCAGCTTCGCGCAGAGCGGTGAGCTGGGGAAGGTCGAGAGCGTGCGCGGCAGCTGGCACGTCTTCCGGCCCAGCCGGGCCCAGCTGGGTTGGCGGCTCCGGCGCGACGAATCGGGGGGCGGCGCGATGCTGGACTTGGGCCAGGCCGTGCTCGACCTCGGGTTCTGGCTCTCGGGCGGGCCCCGACCGGTGCGGGTGAGTGCGGCCCTGCACGGCGTCGAGGGATCCCGGGGAGTGGAGCACGCGGGCAGCGCGCTGGTGATCTGCGAGGCCGGTGTGTCGATCTTTCTCGACGTGACGTGGCACCACGTGGGCGAAGGGGAGCGCTTTGGCCTTGGCCTGCGCGGGAGCCGCGGCACGGCAGGCATCAACCCACTTCACGTCTGGAAGGAACTGCACGGGGTCCCGACCGACGTCGCGCCCACCGGGGCGAGCGGCCGGGAAAGCACCTTCAGCGCCTCCTACCGGGCCGAGTGGGCCCACTTCCTTGCGGTACTCCGGGGCGACGCGAAGCCGTTCGACCACGAGGAACAGCTCGTGCTCCACCGCGTGCTCGATGCCATCTACAAGTCGGCTGCCGAGGGAAAGGACGTGGCGTTGTGAAGCGCGACCGGCGGAGCGTTCGGCCGGCCGCGTCTTTCTCCATCGCTCTGGCGCTGCTCGGGCTACCTGGGGCGACGCCGCTCTCGGCTCAGGGGACGGCGCCGCCGGTCCCCGGCTCGGAGCTGACCATCTACGTGATGACGATGGGGGTCGGCGGGGAGGTCTGGGAGCGGTTCGGGCACAACGCCATCGTCGTCGAGGACCACAGGTTCGGTACCAGCACCGCCTACAACTATGGCATGTTCAGCTTTCGTCAGGAGAACTTCATCCTCCGCTTCCTCCAGGGGCGAATGGAGTACTGGATGGCGGGCTATCCCACGGAGGAGGACGTCCCGCGCTACATCGCCGCGCAGCGGTCGGTATGGGAGCAGGAGCTGAACCTGATGCCCGAGCAGCGGCTCGAGCTGCGTCGGGCACTCGAGTTCAACGCCCTCCCCGAGAACCGCTTCTACCGGTACGACTACTATCGCGATAACTGCTCGACCCGGGTCCGGGACGCGATCGATCGTGTACTGGACGGCCGCTTCCACGACCAGATGCGCGGGCCGTCCCCGGTCACCTACCGGTTTCACACCCAGCGGCTCAATACCCAGAGCGTGCCCCTCTACATGGGGTTGCTGCTTGCGCTGGGGCACGGGGTCGATGCGCCGATCACCAAGTGGGATGAGATGTTCCTGCCCCTCAAGCTCCGTGATTATCTGCGGGAGGTCCGGGTGCCCGGCCAGGATGGCGCCCTGGTCCCGCTGGTCAAGTCCGAGCGCACCCTCTACGCGAGCGACGCCTACCCGGTCCCGGACGCGCCGCCCCCTTGGGGGCCTCGATTCTTCCTCGCCGGGCTGGTGGTGGGCGGCGCGCTGGCGTGGGGCGGCATCGCCGGGCGCCGAGCCGCCGCGGCGCGCTGGCTTCTGCTCGTGGTGGGAACCTTCTGGGCGCTGTTGACGGGGCTTGCGGGTTTCGTGCTGGCGGGGCTCTGGGCCTTTACCGACCACGTCATGGCGTCGCGCAACGAGAACATCCTTCAGGTGTCGCTCTTCGCGCTGGCGCTCGGGCTGGCGCTCCCGTTTGCGCTGCTGGACCGGCCCCGGGCGCTTCGCGGGGCAAAGGGCCTGGCCATCGCGGTGGGCGGCCTTTCCCTGGCGGGGCTCCTGATCAAGGTGCTGCCGCTGTTCGATCAGGTGAACGGGCAGGTCCTCGCCTTCTTCGTGCCGGTGAACCTGGGCCTTACCCTGGGCGTGCTTGGCTGGGTGCGGACCCGACCGCTTCCCTGAGCCGGCAGTTCAGGGGCGATTCACGGCGATGCTCTCCCGGCGCCGCTCGGTGCGTTCCTCCCAGATCCGTGCCTCGATGAAGATCCGGAACAGGTCCGGGTCGAGTTGGCCGCGCTCCACCTCGTCGGTGAGGATATCCAGCGCACGCGTGGCGGGCAGGGCCCGCTTGTAGGGGCGGTCCTGCGCCGTGAGGGCATCGAAGATATCGGCGATCGTCATCATGCGTGTCTGGAGCGGGATCGCCTCACCCAGCACGTGACGGGGGTAGCCGCTGCCATCCAGCTTCTCGTGGTGGCCCAGGGCAATCTCCGGCACGCGCACCAGCCCGCGGGTCCAGGGAATCTTCTTGAGGAACGCGAAGGTGTGGTTGACGTGGCTCTCGATCTCGAGCCGCTCCCGGTCGTCGAGGCTGCCCTTGCGGATCGACAGGTGCTTCTGCTCGATCTCGGTCAGGTAGGGCTGAGCGGCGCCCTCGATGTCCTGGTACTGCATCGCCGCGAACTCGCCCAGTTGCGCAAAGTCTCCCTCGGCCAGGACGGTGGGCTCGTTCGAGGCCATGACCACTTTCAGAAAGCGGTCCGCCGTGGCGATCGCGGCCTGCTGGCGTTCGGTCAGGTCCCGCAGGAACTTCTCGTAACCGTCCCGACCGTGGGCCAGCAGGTATTCGGCCCGCTCCCGCTCGAACACCAGCTCGGCGCTCCGGCGGATGAAGGCATGGCGCTGTCGGATCAGGCTCAGCTCTCCGTCGTACAGCTTCTTGGCCTTGACCAGCACCTGCTCCCGCACTCCGACCTTGCCGAAGTCGTGCAGCAGGCCCGCATAGCGGAGCTCGCGGACCTGCTCGCGCGAAAAGTGGATTGAGGCGAAAGGCCCGTCCGCCACCCGGTCGATGGCCTCCGCGAGCGCTACGGTCCGCACCGCCACCCGCTCGGAGTGTCCCGAGGTCGTGGGGTCGCGCTGCTCGATGGCGTGGACCGCCGCCTTGACGAAGCCCTCGAACAGCCGCTCGATCGCCTCGTAGAGTTGGCTGTTCTCGATCGAGACAGCCGCCTGACCGGCCAGCGCCTTCACGATCTTGAGCGTGTGCGGGCTGTAGGCGATGATCTGGCGGGCCGCGTCGGCCGCGTCCACGAGAGGGGCGGAGGGATCCCGCTTCCGGTTGATGAGCTGCAGGACGCCGATCACCTCGCCGTAGTGGTTCTGCATCGGCAGCACCAGCATGCTCTTGGTCCGGTACCCGTACCGCTCGTCGAACGAACGGTTGAACGAGTACTCCACATCCGGCGGGAGCATGTACACGTCCTCGATCACCAGCGGCTCGCCCTCCGTCGCGGCATAGCCGGCGAGGGACGAGTGGTCGATCGGGATGGTGAACTCCACGAAGGGAATGTCCGGCCGGCTCTCGTTCTGGCTCAGCTTGAAGCGAAGCCGGCGGACGCCGAAGGGGTCGGTCTCCACTATATACAGGCTCCCGGCATCCGACTGCGAGACCCGCCGGGCCTGCGAGAGGATCAGCTCGAGCAGGGTATCGAGGTTCTTCTCCGTGGTGAGAAGCACCCCGATTTCGGCGAGATCGGTAAGCTCGTTGAGCCGGGCGGCCCCTTCGGCCCGCGCCCGGGCCTGCTCGCGGTGCGCAGCGGATGTGCGGAAGGCGGCGCGGAGGGCCACCAGCAGTTCCCGCGGGCCAGCGGGGGCGCGCACGAAGCCGGCGAGGGCATCGGCGGGGAGGTCCTCGGGGATGTCCGTCTCGCCCGGCTCGCCCAGCGCCAGCACCGCCACGCCGGCGTCCCGCAATCCCACCAGGAGCTCCGGCGTGACCTGCCGCCGGGTCGGCCCGTCCAGAATGAAGGCGGTCGGCTTGTCCGCTTCGCGCGCCTCGCCCGGCGCGTCGAAGCGCCGCAACTCCACCTGCTCCGCCGCCAGCGCCGCGGCCACCCGGTCCGACGACCAGGTGCCCGGATGGTAGAGCACGAATCTCACGGGGCGGCCTGCAGCAGCGAGTCGGTGGGGAGGGGAGGCACGCCGGTGAACAGCCGGTGCGGGCGGCGGCTCACCGCGTCGAAGAAGTAGTTAGCCTTCTCGGTGAGGACATACACGTTCTTGAAGGTCTGTTCCAGCGCGGGCCGAAGGTCGCGCGCCGTTGCCGACACGGTCGAGGTGAGGGAGTCGGCGCGATTGATGAGCCGCCGCGTGTCCGCGAGCAGGAGAGTGAGCGAATCCTGCATGACGCCGAGCCGCTGGTCGGTCGAGGCTACGGTGGTCTGCGCCTGTTGGATCATCGGCCCCAGTCGGTCGAGCACCTGACGGGCGCTGCCAAGCGTCTCCCGGAGCTGGGGCCCGGTCGTGGCGAGCTCGGTGTCCGCCGTGCTTGCGGTGTGGTCGAGGGTCTTGAGCAGGGCGCGCGTCTCGCGCAGGATGTCGGATACCTGGGTCTTGAGCGTATCGGCGACTTCCTTCACGACATCACTCCACCCCTGCGTCACGTTGCCTGGAATCGTGTCCCCGGGAGAGAGGGGCCCCTGATTGGGCGAGGTGGGCAGGTCGAGCGAGATGGACGCCGAGCCGATGAGCCCACTCGACAGGATCCGCCCGACGGTGCCACGCGGAAGATGGATCGGAATGCCGTTGGCGAACTTCTCGCGGAGTCTGAGGGCCACGACGAACTGCGGCGCGACCATGATGGTCGTATCGGCCAGCGGGGAGATAGCCGCCACCTCGCCGATGGCGAGCCCCTGCAGGTAGACCGGCGTGTCCTGCTTCAGGTCCTGGACCGTGGGGCTCAGCATGTAAATCGTGATGCGTCGCTCGGTCCAGCCGCGGGTGACCACGATGGCCACGAGCGTCACCAGCGCCGTGCCCACCACCAGCAGGCCGATCAGCATGTCCGCGGTACGGGTGCGCATCTAATGCCCTTTGTCGAGCCGCCCGCGCACCAGCCGATGCGCGTGGTCGACTCGGTGCCGGAGCAGGGCGGGGAGACTCGCCCCGGTGATGAGGACGGTGCGTCGGGAGCCCGCGGCGGTCTCGCCTCCGCGGGCCGCTTCCAGCAGCTCGCCGGCGGCCCGGTCGGTGAGCCCGTCAAACGGCTCCTCCAGAACCACCAGCTCGGGGTCGAACGCCAGGGCGCGGCCCAGCGCGGCGCGGCGGCGCTCCTCGGCATTGGTCTGGGCGGGGCGGAGATCGGCCACGTGGGTCAGGCGGAGCTGGGCCACGATTACATCCACGCGTCCCTCGATGTCCTTTGGTCGGAAGTTGCTGCCAAAGCGGAGCGGCAACCGGATGTTCTCGCGCAGGGTCAGATTCTGCATCAGGCCGTCGCCGGCGGGAAGGTACCCGACCTTTCGACGGAAGGCGAGTTGGGCCATGCGCGCAAGTTTGGCAATCTCCGTCCCCAGCGTCATCACCTGTCCCGCGGGCGCCCGCTCCAGTCCGAGCGCCAGCCCGCCCAGCGTGTCGACGCCGCTCGCCTCGTCTCCGACCACGGAGACCGTGGTGTGCGCCGCTACGTCCAGAGAGAACGGTCCTTCGATCTCCGCCCCCGGCGCGGGGAGGCCGCCCAACGTGGTGCGGCGCACCCGCCCCAGCGGCACCTCGATGAACGCCAGCGGGGCCTGGGCGGGGGCGGCTGCGGTCATCCCTGCACGGCGCCGACGATGATGGCCGCCAGCACGAAGATGAGCGCGAAGGAGCCGACCGTTCCGCGGATGACGGCCTGCGGGATCTCGGTCGGCCCGCGCCGCACCGACAACCCCTCGTAGCTCGGAATGATGCCGATGACCAGCCCGAACAAGAGCCCCTTCAAGCAGGTCAGCACGACGTCCTGGGTCGTCAGGTTGGCCAGCACGATGCCCAGATAGCGCGGGCCGCTCATGCCGGCGATGATCGCCGCGGCGAGAAACCCGCCCACAACGGCAACGACATCGAACAGGACCATCAGGGTCGACACCGACACGACGCAGCCGAAGAGCCGGGGCAGCACCAGGTAGTGGTAGGGATCGATCCCCATTCCCTCCAGGGCCCGGACCTCCCCCAGGACCGTGTTGGTCGCCAGCTCGGCGGTGATGGCGGTGCCGCTCCGACCTACGATCGCCACGGCGGTGAGCAAGGGCCCCAGCTCGCGGACGATGGCCACCACCATGAGTTTTCCGATCAACTCCGAGGCGCCCACCTTGTCCAACTGGGTGACCGTGGTCGCGATCGTCAGGTAGCTCAGCACCCCGGACAAGAGGACGATCAGCGGCACCGCCTGGAGCGCCGTGAACCGGAGCTGATTGAGCAGCACCCGCGCGGCCACCCGGCGCCCAGCTCCCGGCAGGCTCGGGAGCGAGCCAAAGGCCTGGAAGGTGAAGCGCGCCAGCGCGCCCACCCGGGCGAACCAGCGCGCCGTTCCGTGACCGATCGTCGCGAGGAACTCGAGCACGACTCAGCCGGAGACCTTCTTCAGGCCCTCCTGCGCCTCGGTGTAGCCGGGGAAGGTGTCGATCGCCTTGCGGAAGAACTCGGCGGCCTTGGTCTTGTCTCCCCGGTCCTGATAGAGCAGGGCGCGGCTGTAATAGGTCAACGCCTCGGTCGGGACGTTCCGGGACTGATCGGCCTTGCTCACCTCGGCCGGAAGCGGAGGCAGCTTGGTCTCGGTCATGATCCGGTCGGCGATGGTCTGGATCTGCTTGAACAGGTCCTCGCGCTTTCCCTCCGCCTTGACCGTCTTGATGATTTCGCTGGTCTCCACGTCGATGACCCGCGCGTCGGTCCGGAAGTGGCCATACATGTCCACGAAGGTGCCAGTGATCATGTAGCGCGCTCCCACGATCTTCCCGATCTTGGCCGCCGTCGCGGCATCGACCCGGCCGTCCTTGCCCAGGTCCTGCTCGTGGAGCACCGCCATGATGTTGTCGCGGTCCACCACCCGCGCGGCCGGGTTCTGGCCCAGCTCGCTGATCAGCATGCCGGGGATCCCGCGTTGAAGCGCTTCGAAGTTCTCCTTGTCCTGCCCGTAGGAGCCGCCGTTTTCGAAGGGCAGCACCGCGATTCCGGGCCGGGTGTCCTGCGCCCTGAGCACGGGAATCCCAACCAGGGAGAGCAGGGCCAGACTGAGCAGGGTACGGCGTCGCATAGCGTCAGACCTCGTTAGAGGGTCAGGAACATGCCTTCCATGGCCGCATCGACCTGGAGTCCCGGGGCGTGCTGGGCGGCGTAGCGCCGCGCGCCGGCGAGGAGCGCGTCGAGGTCCCGATCGGCATGCTCGGGCTCGTGATGAAACAGCACCAGGCGACGGACGTGCGCCTCGCCGGCCAGCCGCACCGCCTGCTCGGGAGTCGAATGCCCCCATCCGGCCCGGGACTCGATCATGGCCTCGGAGTACATCCCGTCATGGATTAACGTGTCGACCCCGCTCAGGAATCTCACCAGCTGCCGCCGCCACTCCGGCGGGACGTCGTAGTTGCCGCCATGCCCCAGCTCGTTGTCGGTCAGGTAGGCGAAGGTCCGCCCGCCGCCCACCGGAGCCAGGCGGTAGCCGAGCGTCGTACCCGGGTGGCGCAGCCGGAACGCATCCACCCGGAACCCGTCGATCTCGAACGAGCCGTGGCTCACCTCGGTGATCGTGAGCTCCGCGGCCAGGGCCTTGAGCGGCACCGGGAAGACCACCGGGTCCATCTGCCGATCGAGGATCTCCTCGAGCGGCACCCCGGCCTGGGCGGCGCCGTAGATATGGACCGTGTTCCCCTTCTCGTGCAGCGGCTGGAAGAACGGCAGCCCCTGGATGTGGTCCCAGTGAGTGTGCGAGAGGAGGATGTCGAGGTTCATCCGTCCGTTGGCGTGCCGCGTTAGCTCCCGGCCGAGCAGACGAATGCCGCTGCCGGCATCGAGGATGACCAACTGCCCCGGCGCACCCGACACGGCGACGCAGGAGGTGTTGCCGCCGTAGCGTGCGGTGTGGGCTCCCGGCGTCGGGATGGAGCCTCGCGTCCCCCAGAACGTGACCTTATATGTCACATGGGCACTCACAGGCATGCGCTCCACGGTGCAAGGAGCCTGCCATGCACGCCGTCGGCGGCGGTCACGCGATGTCGGTGTGCACGGTCACGAACGACCCGCCGCCCGCTCGAGTACGGGGCGATTGGTGATCACGATTTCCTTCCGGTTCACCTGGAGGAGCTCTCGTTCCACGAAATCCCGCATCGTACGGGACACGGTCTCGCGGCTGGACCCGATCATCTGCGCGATGACATGATGGGTGATCTTCTTGGTGATGCGATCTCCGCCTTCTTCGTCCGCGAGCCGGAGCAGCAGGTCCGCCACGCGGCCGTTGACGTCGAGGAGCACCAGGCTCCCGATCTTCTCGTCGGCCCGGCGGAGCCGCCGGGACAGTTCCCGGAGCAGCGCGATCGCCACTTCGGGCGAGTTCCGTAGCCGCGACTGGAAGTCCTCGCGACGCAGCACCAGCACCGCCGCGTCGGTCATGGCGATGACCGTCGCCGAGCGCGGCTGATCGTCGATCAGCGACATCTCCCCGAAGAAGCTGCCCTCACCCAGCACCGAAAGGATGACCTCCCGGCCATCCTCGCCGATCAACACCACCTTCACCTGGCCGGCCGCGACCAGGTACAGAGCGTCGCCCGGGTCGTCCTCGAACACAATCACGCTGCCCTTGGGATAGGTCCGTTCCCGGACCAGCTCCGCAAACGCGTGAATGTCCCCTTCGCGCATGGTCGCGAACAGGGGGACCTTCTTGAGGACATCCACGGGGCTCAGCGACACGGAATCCTCGATGTAGTGGAAGTGACGGTAAATACGATAGTTATGGCACCGCCCCGATGTCAAATCGGCCCCGGGCTCGCCCGGCGCTCAAGCCGGCCCGGGGCAACCGGCCGGTTGTAAAGCCACTCGGTGTACGGGTATATTTGCCGGCTCTATCCGGGCCATTATCGGTTCCGTCCCGGCGGGACCCAAGGAGAGGATCGTGAAGGCCAACCTCCACCCGATGTACCACAAGGTGATGGTGCAGTGCGCCTGCGGGAATCAGTTCGAGACCCGCTCGACCAGCACCAACCTGCACGTGGAAATCTGCGCGAAGTGCCACCCGTATTTCACCGGCAAGCAGCGCCTGGTCGACACCCAGGGCCGGGTGGATCGCTTCCGGAAGAAGTACGCCGCCGACAAGAGTCCCTCCGGCGCCAGCCCTGCCTGAGTCATGGAGGCCCGACTCCGCCAGGCGCTGACCCGGGCGGAGGAGGTCGCCAAGGCGCTGGCTGACCCCTCGACCGCCAGCGATCCCGCCAAGCTCCGGTCACTGGGCCGGGAGCACACCCGGCTCGCCCCGGTAGTCCAGGCGGCGGAACGCCTCAGCAAGTTGCAGGAGGACCTCACCCAGGCTCGGGAGGTGGCGAACGACGCCGATCCCGAGCTGGCCGCACTCGCCAGGGCCGATCTGGCCCGTCTCCCCGCTGAAGTCGACCACCTTGAGGCCCAGCTCCACGAGCTGCTGTTGCCGCGTGATCCCCTCGACGACCGGGATGCGATCGTCGAGGTCCGCGCCGGCACCGGCGGCGACGAGGCCGCCCTCTTCGCCGCCGACCTGGTGCGCATGTACCAGCGGTTCGTGCAGCGCCGGGGACTTCAGGTGGAGATGATTTCGCTCAGCGAGGGTACCGGCGGCGGCGTGAAGGAGGCGATCTTCGCCGTGCGGGGCACCGAGGCCTTCGGCCTCCTCAGGCGCGAGGCCGGGGTGCACCGAGTCCAGCGGGTGCCCGCCACCGAGACCCAGGGCCGGATCCATACCTCGGCCGCCACCGTGGCGGTGCTCCCCGAGGCGGAGGAGGTCGACGTCACCATCCAACCCAGCGACCTCAAGATCGACGTCTTCCGGTCCTCGGGCCCGGGCGGCCAGAGCGTGAATACCACCGACAGCGCGGTCCGGATCACGCACCTGCCGACGGGGCTCGTGGTCTCGCAGCAGGATCAGAAGTCCCAGTTGCAGAACAAGCTCAAGGCGATGGAAGTGCTGCGGGCCCGCCTGCTGGATCGGATCCTGGCGGAGCAGGAGGCCGCCCGGAGCCGCGACCGCCGGGCCATGGTCGGCACCGGGGACCGTTCGGCCAAGATCCGCACCTACAACTTCCCGCAGAGCCGGGTCACCGACCACCGTATCAATCTCTCGGTGCACAACCTGCCCGAGGTGCTGGATGGCAAGCTCGACGAGTTCGTGGACGCGCTCCGGATGGCGAGCCGCCAGGAACAGCTGGATGCCTGAGCGCGACGTGACCCTCGACCGGCTGATCTCCCACGCCGGGGCGCGGCTGGGCGCGGCCGGACTCCACGAGCCGCGCCGCGAGGCCTGGCGCATCTGGACCGATCTCGCCGGTCCTTCCCCGTTCGGGCCCTCGATCTTTTCGGAGGCCGCGGTGCCGAGCGAAACCGCCGAGCGGTTTCGCCTGGCGGTGGATCGCCGGGCGCGGGGAGCGCCGCTGCCCTACGCCACCGGCGTCGCGGGATTCCGCCAACTGGTGCTTCGCTCCGACCGCCGTGCCCTGATCCCGCGCCCCGAGACCGAGGGACTGGTGGAGTTGCTGTTGGGGCGCCAACCGGAGGGCCGGGTGGCGGACATCGGGACCGGTTCCGGATGCATCGCCCTGGCCCTCGCGGAAGAGGGGCGATACGACCAAGTGGTCGGTGTCGATCGCTCCGGCGCGGCCCTGTCCCTCGCGCGCGAGAACCGGCAGGTGACGGGCCTCAACATCGACCTCGTGGCGGGCGACCTCACCCAGGCGCTGGGCGACCACAGCCTCGACGCCATCATCGCCAATCCTCCCTATCTTACCGAGGGGGAGTACGATCGCCTGGACGCCTCCGTACGGGCGTGGGAACCGCGCGAGGCGCTGGTCGGGGGCGGGGACGGGCTGGAGGCGTATCGAGCGCTGCTCGGTGACGCCCGGCGCGTGGTGCGGGCCGATGGATGGCTGGCGCTCGAAGTGGATACGTCGCGGGCGGGGGCGACTGGCCGCCTGGCGGAAGCCATGGGATGGACTAACGTGACCGTGCACGATGACCTTTTCGGCCGCGCGCGATACCTTCTCGCGCGGAGGAGCGAGGCGCTGTGATCTGGGACAAGGCGGAGGAATTGGGGCGACTCATCGGCCAGACGCCGGAGTACAAGGCGCTCCGGCGCTCGGAATCGGCGCTGCGCGACGATCAGGATGCTCAGGCCAAGGTCGACCTGATCCAGAAGCTGGCCCGCCAGATGGACGAGCTGGTGGCCGGTGGGCAGATGCCCGACCAGGCCTCCGCGGAAGCCTACGAGACCGCCGTGCGCGAGCTCGAGGTGAGCCCCACCGGTCAGGCCTACGCGGTGGCGCGGGCCAACTTCGAGAAGGTCATGATCCGGGTGAATCAGCTCATCGCCCAGGGAATGGAGAAGGGCGCCACCAGCAACATCATTACCCTCGGATGACCCAGGGGTTCTTCCTCGTCATCGAGGGGACCGAAGGGGCGGGGAAATCAACCCTGACGGCCGGGTTGGTTCGCCGGCTCCGCGCCGAGGGCGAGGACCCCCTGGCGGTGCGGGAACCAGGCGGAACCCCTCTGGCGGAGCGGTTGCGGACGGTCCTTCTCGAGTCGGACACGCCGATGACGGCCACGACCGAGCTCTTCCTCTTCCTGGCCGCCCGCGCCGACCTGGTCGCGTCGGTCATCCGGCCCGCGCTCGAGCAGGGGCGCACCGTGCTCGCGGACCGGTTTCAGCTGTCGACCGAGGCCTACCAGGGCGGAGGCCGCGGCCTCGACCGGGAGCTGATAGGGTGGGCCAATCGCGCCGCCACCGGGGGCCTCCAGGCCGATCTCACGCTGGTGCTCGATCTCCCGGCGGGGCAGGGGTTCGACCGACTACGCCAGAGCGGGGCCCGGCTCGATCGCATCGAGCGGGAGGGACCCGCCTTCCATGCGCGGGTGGCGGACGTCTTCCGGAGCGCCGCGGGAAGCGGCATCCTCCATCTGGACGCGACGCTTCCATCGGAGCAGGTGCTGGAGCGGGCGTGGCAGGAGCTGGAGGCTCGCCGGTCGGGGGCGCGGCCGGTCGCGCGGGATTAGGTTACAGGCCGAGGCCGGCCGGGCGCCGGATCGGGAATTGGTTACGTGGAGGAGCACATGCGTCAACGCTGGGGATTGATCGCGGTGGTCGCGATCCTGTCGTTCTTTACCGGGGGCTGGCTCCTGCAACGGGGAGCCGAGCGCGACGGCGACGTCTATCAGCAGGCGCGCCTGTTCGACGATGTCCTATCCCACGTGAGCGCGTACTACGTCGACTCCATCCCGGAAGGCCAACTCTACCAGAAAGCGGCCACCGGTCTCCTGGAGGAGCTGAAGGACCCCTACTCCGTCCTGCTGCAGAACGACGACTACAAGCAGCTCACGGAGACCACCACCGGCAACTACGGTGGTCTGGGGATCCAGATCGACGTGCGCGACGGGTGGATCACGGTAGTTGCCCCGCTGCCCGAGACGCCCGCGGAGCGTGCGGGCATCCAGACCGGTGACCGGATCATCTCGGTGGACGGGAAGTCGACCGAGGGATGGAACAGCGACCTGGCGATCAAGTCGCTGCGCGGGGCGCCCGGCAGCACCATCGACCTGCGGATCCGGCGCACCGGGTTTCCGGAGGCGATCGCGTATCGTCTCACCCGCTCGACCATCCACGTCCGCTCGGTACCCCCGGGCACCCTCTTCCCCAATGGCGTGGGGTACATCTCACTGAGCCCCGTGGCCGACAGCTCCAGCGAGGAGCTGCGCGCCGAGGTGACGTCGCTGCTCGGCAAGGGGATGAAGAGCCTGGTGCTGGACCTGCGCGGCAACCCCGGCGGCCTGCTCGACCAGGGCGTGAAGGTGGCCCAGCTCTTCCTCGACAAGAACCAGGAGATCGTGCAGACCCGTGGCCGGGCGCGCGGGGCGACCAAGACCTTCCTCGACGACCAGACCCAGGAGTGGCCGTCGCTGCCCATCGTGGTGCTGGTGAACGATGGCACCGCCAGCGCGGCCGAGATCATCTCCGGCGCGCTGCAGGATCACGACCGGGCGGTGCTGGTCGGGGTGCCCACCTTCGGCAAGGGGCTGGTTCAGACCCTCTTTCCCTTCTCGGACAATACTGCCCTCAAGCTCACCACCGGCCGGTGGTACACGCCGAGCGGACGCACCATCCAGCGCACCGCGCGGAACGAAGAGGACCAGGTGCGTCAGGCCGAGCGTGACGCCAGCGGCCAACCCGACACGGTCAAGGCGGACAGTGCCCGCCCGGTCTATCGGACCGACGGCGGCCGAATGGTGCGGGGCGGCGGGGGGATCGTCCCCGACATCATCGTCCGCCAGGACAGCCTGACGGACGCGGAGCGCGCTTTCGCGACGGCGCTCGGGTCCAAGTTCGCCGAGTACCGCGACGCTATCACGGCCACCGCTCTGGCGATCAAGAGCGACAAGGGCGTCACTAGCGAGAACTTCGCCGTCACTCCGGCAATGCGGGCGGAAGTGCTCCGGCGGATGCGGGCCAAAGGGGTCCAGATCGGCGATGACCTCTTCGCCAAGGGGGCGCCGCTGCTCGATGAACAGCTGGGATACGAGATCGCCCGCTACGTCTTCGGCCGCCCGGCCGAGTTCCGGCGCCGGGCGCGGGACGACCGCCAGTTGCAGACCGCGGTTGACCTGCTGCACCAGGCCCAGTCGCCAAAGGACCTGCTGGCGGTGGCGATGGCCCAGGCATCGGGTACCGCCGACCGGAAGAAGTAGCGATCGCGCCCGACCTCGAGATTCCCGCCGCGTTCGCGACCGGCCTGGGCGTCGGTGTCCTGTCGGCGCTGGCGGGGATCGGGGGCGGCGTGGTGATGGTGCCGTTTCTTTACATCGTCTACGCCTCGAGCCCGCTGTCGCTCTCCGCCCAGACCATCGTGGCCCACGCCACCAGTCTGGGCGCCGTATTTGTGGCCTCCACGGTGGGCGCCGCGCGCTATGCCGCCCATCGCGCCATCGCGTGGCGCCAGGGGCTCGTCTACGCGGTGCCTGGAATCGTCGTCGCCTACCTGCTGGCCCGCCGCCTGACACTGTCCGAGTCCGCTGGGTGGCTCCGGGGCGCCTTCGGAGCGTTCCTCCTCGTGGTCGCCTTTGACATGGCTCGCCGGTCGCGGGCGGCCACGGTCAGCACGGCGCCCGCCGGGAACGGGTCGTTAGCACTGCTGGCGATGATCGGCGCCGTCGGGGGAGCGCTGTCCGCTCTGCTCGGTATCGGGGGCGGGGTGGTGGCGGTGCCGGCCCTCTTGTACGTGGCCCGGCTCGATGTCCGGATGGCGGCGCCAACCGCGCTGGTTGGCGTATGCCTGACGGCCTGCGCGGGTGCCACCGGCTACCTGCTCTCGGGGCCTGCCCCCGCCGTCTCGCACTGGATGGTGGGGTTCGTAGATCTGCGGATGGCGGTGCCGCTCTCGGTCGGCGCCATCGCCACGGTCCCGCTCGGGGTCCATGTCAACCGGCGCTCGAGCCAGTCGACGCTCTACCGCGTCTTCGCCGGGATCTTCGCGATAATCGGGCTGCTGATCGTCGTCACCTTCCTCCGGAGTCGGTGATGATCGCCATCATCGGCGGCGGACGGATGGGGCGCGGGCTGGCGGCTGCCCTGGGGGACGCGGGTGAGCGGGTCTCGGTCTGGTCGCGCCGCGAGGCGACCGGCCCACTGTTCGCCGCCGTCGAAGGGGCGCGAACCGTCCTCCTCGCGGTGCGGGACGATGCGATCCCGGAAGTGGCCGCGGACCTGGCCCGCCTCCATGCCATCGAGCGCGACCAGATCGTGCTGCACCTCTCCGGGCTCCGAGACTCGGCGGCGCTCGGTGCCTTGAAGGATACAGGAGCGGCGCTCGGCTCGATGCACCCGCTTCAGACCATCGGCGAGACCGAGGGGGCGGCCGAACGGCTTCGCGGTGCGTACGCGGTGGTGGAGGGAGATCCCCGCGCGGTCGCCGAAGGGGAGCGGCTCGCCCGCCTGCTCGGACTCGAGCCGGTTCGTATTCCCGGTCCCGCCAAGGCGGCGTATCACGCGGCGGCGGTGATGGCCTCGAATTACGTGGTGGCGCTGGCATGGGTGGCGAGTCGGGTGGCGGAGGCGGTCGGGATTGCCCACGCCGATGCGGTGCGCATGTACCTGCCGCTGGTTCGTGGCGCCGCTTCGGCCCTTTCTGAAGTGTCGCCCGAGGAGGCACTCACCGGACCGGTGCGCCGCGGTGACGTCGCCACCGTGCGAGCCCACCTCGAAGCTCTGGGGCCCAGCGATCGGTCGTTGTACGCGCGGTTGGGGCTGGAGACGCTGGCGCTGGCGCGCCGGGCGGGCCTCGAGCGGTCTCAGGCCGAGGAGATCGAGCGCCTCCTCAAGGACTATTGATCGACGATCCTGGTTCCGGAGGGTACGTCGAAGTGGAAGGTGTCCGGACCGACCTGCCGGTTGGTTTCCACCCCGGTGAAAACGAGGGTTCGACGCTGCCCGCTTCGCTCCCGCACCTCGAGGCGGCGGGGGAGGCTGTCGAACTGATCCAGCCAGACCACCGCTTCGGTGAAGGGCAGGGTCTTGTCCAGCGGGGTAAGCGCGATGACATCCGCGGCCCGGCCCGCCACGGCGTCGGTCCGCAGATAGCGGCTCCGGTAGCGTTCCGCGGGATTGCTCAGAATCCAGGCGAGGACGTTGGGGCCGTAGGTGGGGTCGCTCGGGATCTTGAGCCGGATGACCTGCCCGGGCGTGGTGCTGGGGGTGTAGACCCAGATATGCTCGCCATCCATCACGATGGCATCGCCTTTGGGATCGGTGAACCGCATCGCCAACTTTGCGTCCCCGGCCTGCACCAGGGTCCCCGTGCTGCTGTAGGTCCCGATCATCGAGTCTTCAATCACCTGCCGGAAATCCGCGGAGAACGAGCGGATGGCGCGATACTTCTCCGCCGCGCGGGTGACGATGGCGGTCGGGTCGGGCTCCTGCCCGCGGCTTGCCGCCCCGCGCGCGGACGGGGCCAGCAGCAGGGTCAGGAGGCTCAGCGCCCTGGCGGTCACACCCGGACTCCGGACCCGGTGGCGATGCGGCGGCCGATGGCCTCGGCGATGATTCGGGCCTCGCCCATGAGCCGGGTGAACTGCTCGGGGTAGAGGCTCTGCGCCCCGTCGCTCAGCGCGCGATCGGGGTTGGGATGGACCTCGATCAGCAGGCCGTCCGCGCCGGCCGCGACCGCCGCCCGAGCCATCGGGGTGACCATCTCGCGGTGCCCGGTGCCATGACTGGGGTCGGCGACGATCGGCAGGTGCGAGGCCGCCTTGACGACTGGAATCGCCGAGAGGTCGAACAGGTTGCGGGTGGCGGCGTCGAAGCTCCGGACCCCGCGCTCGCACAGGATGACGTTCGGGTTCCCCTCCGCGAGAATGTACTCCGCGGACAAGAGCAGCTCTTCGATTGTCGCGGCGAGGCCGCGCTTGAGCAGGACCGGCCTGCCGATCCGCCCGACCTTCTTGAGCAGCGAGTAGTTCTGCATGTTGCGGGCGCCGATCTGGATGATGTCGGCCACCTCCGCCACCCGGTCGGCGCCCTCCGGGTCCATCGCTTCGGTCACGATCGATAGCCCGGTCTCCTCCCTGGCCTTGGCGAGCAGCCGGAGCCCGGGGATGCCAAGTCCCTGAAAGGAGTAGGGTGAGGATCGTGGCTTGAAGGCGCCGGCCCGGAGCACCGTGGCGCCCGCGTCGCGCACCTGCTCGGCCGCGGTGAGGATCTGGGCTTCCGATTCGACCGAGCAGGGGCCGGCCATCACCACCACCGCCTCGCCACCGATAGTGACTCCGGTTGGCAGGCGCACTACGGTGGGCTCTGGCCTCCATTCCCTCGACACCTGCTTGTACGGCTTGGAGACGTGGATGACCTCCTGCACGCCCGGCAGGGCCTCCAACCGCGAGCTGTCGACCCGGCCGTCGTTGCCCACCAGCCCCACGGTCGTCCGCTGCTTGCCCGGCATGGGGCGAGCGGCGTAGCCCAGTTCCTCGATCGTCTCGCAGACCCGGCGCACTTCCTCCTCGGAGGCGTCCACATGCATGACGATCAGCATAAGGACCTCCCCTGCGCCCGCCCCGGCCGTGGCTTCGTCATACGCGTTCCAGCTCTCCGAGTCGCACGCCGACGATCGTGGACACTCCGGGCTCCTGCATGGTGACCCCGTAGACCGCCTCGGCGGCCTGCATCGTGCGCGGGTTGTGCGTGATGACGACAAACTGCGTGGACTTCTTGAATTCGTCGAGCAGGAGAATGAACCGTCCCACGTTGGCATCGTCGAGGGGCGCATCTACCTCGTCCATCAGGCAGAACGGGCTCGGCTTGGTGAGGTAGATGCTGAACAGGAGCGAGATGGCCACGAGATACCGCTCGCCCGTCGAGAGCAGGTGGACGCGCTGGACCCGCTTGCCGCGGGGCGCGGCGTGAATGTCGATCTCGCTCTCCAGCGGGTCGTCGGCGTTGGCGAGCCGGAGATCGCATTCGCCGCCGCCGAACAGGGTGTGGAAGACATGCAGGAAGTTGGCGCGCACGGCCGTGAAGGTCTCCATGAACATGGTGCGCGCGGTGCCGTCGATCTCGCGGATGGCCTGCTGGAGTGAGCCGCGGGCGGCCACCAGGTCATCACGCTGCGCGGTCAGGAAGTCGAGCCGCTTGGATTCCTCGGCATGCTCCTCGACCGCCAGGGCATTCACCGGGCCGATGCCCTCCAGGGCCTCGGCGATACGGGCGGCCTCCTGCTCGAGCGCCTCCAGGTCGAGATCCAGGAGGGGCGCCTCGGCGAGCAGGGTGTCGATCGGCTTCTTCCACTCCGTCTCCACCCGTTCCACGATGGCCCGGCGCCGGCCGGATGTCTCCGTGATCGTGATCTGCAGGTGGTGATCCTCCTCCGTGAGCCGCTCGATCCGCTCGCGGCACTGGCGCAGGGCTTCCTCCGCCTCGGCAAAGGCGCGCTCCGCCTCCGCAACCGTCGCGTCCGCCTGCGCGGAGGCGGCCTCGAGCTCCGTCACCGCCACCCGACGTTCGGCGCGGACTTCGATCCACCGCGCCTGCTCGGCGGCGACAGTGGCCGTGTCGGTCTCGATCCGGTTCAGCTCACCGGCCAGGGACGAGGTGGCCGTGTCCGCCTCGGAGCCGAGCTGCTGGGCCCGATCCAGCGCAGCCTGCGCTCCTTCGAGGCGGGCCGCGACCTGTGCCTCCTGCACCTGCCAGTGCACCCTGGCGTCGCGAGCGGCTTCCTGCTGGAGCTCGAGATCCGCGAGCAGGGCACGGCCCAGGCCCAGGTGCTCATCCAGCCGGGCGCGCGCCAGGTCGCCTTCGGTGAGGCTCACGTCGATTTCCTGCAGCCGACGCTCGGCGCGCTCGATTCGCTCGGTGAGCGAGCGTAGCTGGGTCTCCGCGTCGCCGAGCTCGCGCGCCACCGCGGTGGCGAGCCGGTGGGCCTCCTCCCGGGCCGCGACCGCCACGCGCTCGCGTTCCCGCGCCTGATCGGCGGCTTGGCCGGCCTTTTCCGACTCGATCTCGGACTCCGCCAGGCGCGCCACCGTCGCTCCCAGCGCCAGATCGGCGCGGTGCAGGGCGGCCTGCGCGCCGGCGACCTCGTTGCCGAGCGCTTCGAGCTCCGCGCGGCGACGGAGCGGCCCGGAGGGACTGGCGGCGCCGGCGAGGAAGATCGCGCCGTTGGAGCGCCGCAGGGCTCGGCCCGTTTCCTCGAGGACTTCCGATCCGGCGAGCAGGGATCGCACCCACGTCTGGGCGGGGTCCTGCGCGTAGAGCCGGTCGCGGAGCGGTCCTTCGCCGGCGCCGAGGTCCGATGCCGCATCGAGGGGCAGGAGCACAATGGCGCCGGGCTGTTCCCGCGCGTGCCAGGCCTGAATGGACGGCACGTCCGAGCTCGTCCGGACCAGAACGGCGTGCACCCATTCCCCCAGGAGCCGTTCGGCCAGCTCCGCGTCCTCGCGCCCGGTCCGGATGAAATCCGACAGGGGTCCGACGATGGCGTCACCGAACTGCTCTCGGGCCGCGAGGAGGGCTGCGGCCCCCGGTGCGAGGCCCACCCGGTCGCGCTCCAGCTCCTCCAGGGCCTGGCGCCGCGCCGTGAGCTGGGCCAGCGATTCTTCCGCCGAGCGACGGTCGGCGCGCTCGTGGGCCTCGCGGCGGCGCAGTTCGGCCACGAGGTGGCGGATTCGCTCGGCGTCGCCCACCAACCGCCGGACTTCCTGTGCGTGCCGATCGGCGACGTCGGTCGCGTCGGCGCTGCGGCGCTCTGCCACCTCGCGTTCCGACTCAGCCGCTTGGCGCCGGGCGTGTGCCGTGGTCGCCTGCTCTCGGAGCGAGGCCAGGTCGGTTTCGAGGGAATGCCGCTCCCCCTCGAGGCTCCGCAGCGTCTGGATCCGTTTCTGGATGTCCTCTTCGAGTTGTCGCACCGTCTGGCGCTGCTCACTCAGCTTGAGGCGCACCGCCTGCTCCGCCTCGGTCCGGATCCCCAGTTCCTGATGGATGCGCTCGCGCTCGGCGAGCGCCGCGCGCTGTTCCCCCTGGGCGGATTCGCGATCCCGTGCCGCCTGCTGCCGGCGGCCTTCCATGAGGCCGCGCTCCTCCGAGGCCCGGAGCTTGCGCGCCGCGGCATTCGCCAGCCGCTCGGCCGCGACCGCCAGATCGCCATCCAGGCGGCCCAGCTCGACCTTAACCTCGCCCAGCTGACGGGCTACCTCGGTGCGCTGCGTCTCGGCACGCGCACGGGCGCGCGCCGCCTCCTCCCGCTGCTCCTCGAGGCGAACCAGGCCTTCCCGCGTGCTCGGGAGTTCCAACTCCAGCTCGGCGTGGCGTCGTTCGGCGTGCGCCGTATTGGCGACGAGATCATCGAGGAGACGCTTGGCCAGGGTGAGCTGGACCGCGAACTTTTCCTCGAGCAGGCGGCCGTGGCGTTCGGCCTTTCCCTTCTGCCGCACCAGGCTCCGGAGCTGACTCTGCACCTCTGCGATCAGGTCTTCCACGCGCTGGAGGTCACCGGCGGTCTCCTCGAGGCGGCGTTCCGTGGTTTGACGGCGATCGCGATAGAGGCCGATGCCCGCAGCCTCCTCGAAGAGCGCCCGCCGGTCTTCCGCCCGGTCGGACAGGAGCCATTCGATCATCTTGGCTTCGATCACGACGCCGGCATCGGTACCGAGGCCGGTGCCCCGCAGCAGATCCTGGATGTCACGGAGCCGGACTACGGTGCCGTTCAGGAGATAGTCGGACTGCCCGTTGCGTGAGAGACGGCGGGTGATCTGCACTTCCCGATAGGCGATGGGGAGGTCGCCGTCGCTGTTATCGAGGTAGAGCGAGACCTCGGTCACGTTCACCGGCCGGCGCGCCGCGGAGCCCTGGAAGATCACGTCCTCCATCTTGCCCCCGCGCAGGGTCCGCGCCGATTGCTCGCCCAGGACCCAGCGGACCGCATCCGACACATTGGACTTTCCGCAGCCGTTCGGCCCCACGATGGACGTGACACCGTCCTGAAAGGAAAGGGTCACCGTATCGGCGAAAGACTTGAAGCCGGACAGTTCGAGCTTCGTGAGCTTCATGTGCGGCGTCCTGTTCAGCGGTCGGGTTGATAGATGAAATAGGGGCGCCCCAGGCTGTGACCGGTCGACTCGGCTGCCGCGCGTGTCGGGTACGGGCCGAGGACCACTCGGAAGCCCTCTTCGCCGGCACGCGGGTCGAGCACGGAAGCCGGGAGACCCTGCTGGCTGAGCTGTCGCGCTAGTTCGGCCGACCAGGCCTTGTTCTGCGAGCTCGAGACCTGGACGTAGACCTTCGGCGCCGCCTCCGCGGCACTGTCGGGGGCGGGAGTCGTGTCGGCGGCCGCCTCGGACGCCGCGACGGCGGTGCCGGTCTCGGGTGTCCACGCGAGCGGCAGCCACGAGTCATGCGCGCCACCGGCCACCCGCCCACTCTCGGGGAAGTTGGACTTCGTCAGGTCGTACGCGACCACGTCCGCGCCCGACTTGACGAGCAGCGTCTGCTGGTTGGTAACCGTCGGCAGATCCGATGCCCACTCGGCGGGGAAGCTCGCCACGTAGCGATCGGTGGCCACGTCCACGAGCCAGAGCGAGTCTCCGCTGGCTGGATGCACCAGCAGCCAGCGGCCGTAGGGATCGGTTCGCAATGAGCCGGCCGGGCCCGGCAGCTTGAGCGCGCCCACCCGTTCCCGGGTAAATCGGTTGTACACCAGCACGGGCTCCTCCCGGCGAACCACGTAGAACTGGTGCCCCGAGGGCGAGAAGGTCACTTCGCGGGCGTGGCCCGAAATGCGCACGGACATCGGCTGATCCGGCACGTCCGGATCGACCAGCACCACCGCGCTGTCTGCGGCCACGGCCACGAGATCCCCCCAGAGCGTAGCCGCGGCGTCGCCCGCCGGGAGCGGAATGTGGGCCGGCTGGTCGTCGGTGCGAAGCACGGTGAGGACCGGCGCGGCGCCGCCCGAGACCGCCAGCACCGCGGGGCCTCGGGCGCCGTAGAGCGCGAGCGGGCGGGCGCCGAGTCGGGTAGGGAACCGGGTCGGTGTACGACGCACATACTGCACGACGCGAAGACTGTCGTCCACCGTGTACAGTGTGCCGTCGGGACCTTCGGTGACCTCCCGCGCGGTGGCCAGGGGCTGGGGCAGGGGGCGCGCCGTCTGGAGATCGATGGCCACGACCTCGTTCTTGGCACCCACCGCGTAGACCATCCCCAGGTCGAGGTCGGTCCCGAGCGGCCGCCGGATCGGGGGCAGCGAGCCGCTGGTCTTCCAGTCCCACGGGTCGAGCCGCGGGAGGTGGTACAACTGCGCCACTCCGCCGCCGCTCGGTAGCCGGAGCAGGCTCGAGGGCGGGGTGGTCGAAGCGACGGAGAGACCGCGGGCGTGCGAGGAAGAGCCGGGCCGGCAGGCGATGGTCAGCGCCGCCGCCAGAGCCAGCAGGAAGCGGGTATGCACCGCGGAAATGTAGCCGTGCTGTCCGAGGGGGAGAAGCGCCCGGCGCCCGCCCGCGGCAGGCGCCGGGCAGCTCCTAGAACACCGGGCCGAGGCTCAGGGTCCAGTAGCCGCTGATGCCGGGACGGTCCTGCGGGAACGCGTAGTCGAGACGGAGCACCACGAAGTTGAAGAGGTTCATCCGCACGCCCACGCCGATGGCCTGGCTCGGAGTCCGGACCAGCAGCGGGTCATCGCCGGGTGAGCGGCTCCACTTGAGTCTGTCTCCCTGGTTCCAGGCGACCCCGATATCGTAAAACAGCGCGCCTTCGATCGGCGGGAATCCCGTGGGGACGAAGTGCATCGACGGGGTGAGAATGGGGAATCGCAGCTCCGCGTTTCCCACGGCGATCTGGGTTCCCACCAGGCGATCGAGGGCGTCGCAGCCGGTGAGGGTGTTCGACTGGGTGACGGCGCACTCGTTGTTGTAATAACTCCCGGAGGTGTGGCCCCGGAGGAGGTCGGGGTCGCCGATGTACACCGGGAACCGATAGGCGTCCCGGCCCACCCGTCCGAAGTACAGGGCACGGGTCGCGAGCGTGAGGGGACCCAGCAGGTGGTCGTAGCGGCGGTAATCCACCAGGCCTTCGAAGTAGCGCCATCCCCCGACCGACTGCGAGGCCTGCAGCCGGTAGCGGCGGCCGTAGAACGGGCCCACGTAGCCCATGAGGGAGTTGTCGAAGACGTAGGCCAGGCTGGGCTCGATGAAGCTCGCGCCGGGAAGG
>DATJVM010000063.1:0-30105 GCA_035501775.1 Gemmatimonadales bacterium
CTGGAAGCCGTTGGCGATCTCCTCCAGCTTGGTGAGCCGCTTCACGTAGCTCTCGAATGCCTCGCGGCGCGCCCCGGGTCGGGAGCCGCTGATGGCATCCGCCGCCTGCACCAGGACCGATTCGGCGGTCTCGTGGGGAACGTCGTCGTGGTGGGCGTGGATCGCGTTCACCACCAGCGGGTTCTCGCCGTACTTCCGCGCCACCTCGACACCCAGCTCGACGTGCGTCCCCTCGTTGTCGTGGGTGAGCACCTTCCCGATGTCGTGGAGCAGAGCGCCCCGCTTGGCCAGCTGCACATCCAGCTTGAGTTCCGCGGCCATGATGCCCGCCAGCCAGGCCACTTCCTTGGAGTGGTCGTAGATGTTCTGGCCGTAGGAGGTACGGTAGCGCATCCGGCCGATCAGCCGGATCAACTCGGGATGCAGGCCATGCACGCCGGTCTCGAACGCGGCCTTCTCGCCCAGCTCCTGCATCTCGGTGTCGAGTTCCTTTTGCGCCTTGGTGACCAGCTCCTCGATCCGGCCCGGGTGAATGCGGCCGTCGGTGATCAGGGCCTCCAGCGACCGCCGCGCGACCTCGCGCCGCACCGGGTCGAAGCAGCTGATAATGACAGTGTCCGGCGTGTCGTCGATGATCACGTCGACGCCGGTGGCCTGCTCGAAGGCGCGGATGTTCCGCCCCTCGCGCCCGATGATCCGCCCCTTCATCTCATCGCTCGGAAGCGCCACCGCCGACACGGTGGTCTCAGCCGTATGCTCCGCGGCGATTCGCTGCACCGCCAGCGCCACGATCTTGCGCGACTCCTTCTCCGCCCCGCGCCGCGCCTGTTCCCGGATGTCCCGCGCCAGCGCCTGGGCCTGGCTCCGGGCCTCGTCCTCGACCCGCTGCAGCACCTCCCGCCGCGCGTCCTCCGCGCTCAGACCGGAGATCCGCTCCAGCTGCTGCCGCGCCTCCTGGGCGAACCGCTCCGCTTCGCCCTCCCGGCTCCGCACCGCCTGCTCGCGGGAGGCCAGCGTCACTTCCCGCGCGCTGAAGCCCGACTCCTGCCGGCGGACCTCCTCCAGCTGCCGCTCCAGCGAGCGATCCCGTTCCTCCGCCCGGCGCTCGAACCGCTCCCACTCCTCGCGGCGACGCTGCGCCTCCTTGTCGAGATCCTCGCGGAGCCGAAGGGTCTCCATCCGGCCCTCGAGCACGATCTGGTTCCGGGCTTCGAGCGCCTTGGCGCCGGCGTCGGAAACCAGCGTCTCGGCCTCGAGGCGCGCGGCCGCGAGGGTGCGGGCGGCACTCTGCCGTTGCAGGCGGTTGTATACGAAGAAAATGGTCGCGGCGGCGACGAGACCGGCGGCAAGCCCCTCCAGGAGGGGCACCATCAGCGGCGGCATACGATCTATTCTCCAGGATGCGCGCTCAGGCGCGCCCCATCGTGATTATCGGACCGAAGCGGTCCGTGCCTTCAGCCTGAAATGCCCTGCGACCCGCTCGCCCGGCGGCCCCGCTTCGAGGGCGGAAGCAGCCGAGCCAGATCCTCCGCCATGGCGTTGAGCCGGGCCGCGTGCTCGCGGTCGCCGCGACGGGCCTGGAACAGCTCGTCGGTGATCGCCAGCGCGGCGAGGATCGCGGCCTTGTGCGTCTCCACCTGGGGTAACATGTCCCGGATCCGGCGCAGCGCGGCATCCACGTAAGACGCCACTTCGCGGGTGTACTCCGGCGGCAGCTCGGAGCGCACCGTGTAATCCTCGCCGCCGATGGTCACCCGGACGGCGTGCTTGGGCGCGGTCACGCCGCGCCCTCATCGGCGTCCTGCTCCAGAAAGCTCAGTCGATTGGCCAAGAGGCGCAGCCGGTCCCGCGCCGCGTCGATGCGATCCCGGAGCGCCTGGTTCTCGACCTCGAGCTGCAGCAGCCGCTGCCGGGACTGGATCAGCTCCGGGCCCGCCACCACGCCGCCCTTGGCGCGGGCTTCCGACAGCTCCGCTTCGGCCTTGAGTGAACGGCGCCGCCAGGCGGCCAGCTCCTCGCCGACGTGCTGAAACAGCTCACCCAGCTCCTGCACCGCTCGCGCGTCAGGACGTTCGTAGCTTTGCGTCAAGCTCCCGCTCCAGTGCCTTGAGAAGGCGCCCAACCAGCGCGTCGACCTCCTCGTCGCGGACCGTGCGGTCCGCCGCGCGCATCGTGAGCCGAAACTGCACCGCCCGCCGGTCCTCGCCCAGTGCCGGCGCCCGGAACTCGCTCATCACCTCCACAGCCTCGAGCAGCCGGCCACCGGTCTGTCGCATCACGCGGATCACCTCCGCGACCTGGGTCCCGGTGTTGAGCAGCAGATTCACGTCCCGCCAGGCGGACGGCGTCGTGGCAAGCGGCGCGTAGCGCCGGGGCAGCCGCGCCGCGCCGCTCACATCGAGCTCGAACCCGAACACCGGCGCGGCCCATGCCGGCAGGTCCACCGCGAGCCGCTCCGCCCGGCCGATGGTCCGTCCCTCCGACGAGGTGGCAATCCAGCCGTTCGGATGAACTTGCAACACCGCCCCCGGATTTGCCAGACCGACGGCGGCCTCGAATAGGAACTTGAGATCCCACAAATCGAAATCGGGAGACCGTTCGCCATCCGTCCAATGCCCCGGGTGGCGGGCGCCGCTCAGCACGGCCGCGACCCGCATCGTTTCCACCGGGCGACCCCCGCCCGACGCGTGCCGGAAGACGGTGCCGATCTCGAACAGGCGCACGTCGCGGACCCGCCGCGACCAGTTGGTCTCCACCGCGCGCACCAGACCGGGGAGGAGCCGCTGGCGGAGCCACGCGTCCTCCGCGGACAGCGGGTTCAGGAGCTTGACGCTTCCCTCTCCTTCACTGGGCCCCAGCGGCAGCAGCTCGGCCTGGCACAGGCCCAGCTGCACCAGTCCCTCGCGCACCTCACGAATCGCCACATCCATGGGCGCGTCGCCCAGGCGGCCGACCTGATAGGGCCGGAGCTCCGAGGGGAAGCGGTCGTAGCCATGGAGCCGAGCAACTTCCTCGATGAGATCGATTTCGCCGATTAGGTCGGGGCGCCAGCCCGGCACGTCCACCGCGTAGCGATCGTCATCCGGCTTGTAGAGAACGGTGCACCCCACCGCGGTGAGATAGCGCTCCACCTCCGCCCGCGACGGCTCGGCGCCCAGCACCTGCGCGACGCGCCGGCTCCGGAGAAAGACTCTGGGCGGAGTGGTGGGCTCCGGCCAGACGTCCACGCCCCCGGCCACCCGTCCGCCAGCGACCGCGAGGATCAGGGAGGCGGCACGATGCTGCGCTTCGGGGATCCCCCAGAGATCCACCCCGCGCTCGAACCGATAGGAGGCGTCGCTGGAGAGTCCCAGCGCGCGGCGGGTGCGGCGGAGCCGCGTCGGCTCGAACCAGGCGCACTCGAGCAGGAGGTCCGTGGACGTCTCCGCGACCTCGGTGTTCTCCGCGCCCATCACGCCGCCCACGCCGATCACCCGGGCGGCATCGGCGATGACCGTCATGTCGCGGCTCAGCGCGCGGTCGACACCGTCCAGCGTGACGACCCGCTCCCCGCTCCGGGCGCGACGCGCCACGATGGTGGCGCCCTCGAGGCGGGTGAGGTCGTAGGCGTGCATGGGATGGTTGAGCTCGAGCATGACGTAGTTGGTCGCGTCCACCACGTTGCTGATGCTCCGGATTCCCACCGCCTCGAGCCGGGCGGCGAGCCAGGCCGGAGACGGCCCGATCCGGACGCCCCGGATCACCACCGCGCTGAACCGCCGGCACCCGTCACCATCCTCGATGCCCACCGTCACCCCTTCCACGGTGGCGCGCGGGCCCTGGACCCGCGCGAGTGCGGGAACCGCGTCCGCCGGCGCGCCGGGGATCTCCGGCAGGCGCAGAGGCACGCCGTAACTGTAGGCCAGTTCCCGCGCGAGCCCCCGGTGCCCAAGGAGGTCGGGACGGTTGGGGGTCACATCGAGCACCAGGCGCTCGTCGCCCACCGCGAGCACCTGGGTCAGCGGTGTTCCCGGGGCGGCGCCGGTCTCGAGCTCGAGAATGCCATCGTGCTCCTGCCCGAGCCCGAGCTCCCTGGCGGAGCAGAGCATCCCCTCGGACACCTCGCCACGGATCTTCCGCCGCTCGAGCGTCACCCCGCCGGGCAGGGTCACACCGACCCGGGCGAAGGGGTACCGCTTTCCTTCAGTAACGTTGGGAGCGCCGCACACCACGTTGAGACGCTCGGCGGTCCCATCGTTCACCACGCAGAGCCTGAGCCGATCGGCGTTGGGATGCGGCCGCACCGACTCCACCAGCCCGACCACCACCTCGGCCAGGCCGGGGTTGAGCGGCTCAATGGCGTCACACGGCACGCCCAGCATCGCGAGGCGGCCCGACAGGTCGCGTGCCTCGAGTGGCCGCCTGAGGAACGCTTCGAGCCAGAGGCGGGAGGCGTTCATGGGGCGGTAGGGCGGTAGGGTGGCAGGGCGGTAGGCGGCAGGGCGGGAGGGCTCATGCCGCGCCTCCGGGAGCGAACTGCTCGTGGCAGGCGGTAGGCGGCACGGTTGAAGAATTCATGCCGCGCCTCCGGGAGCGAACTGCTCGAGGAACCGCATGTCGCCCTCGTAGAGCAGGCGAATATCGGTGATTCCGTAGCGATTCATGGCGATCCGGCCCGGGCCCATCCCGAACGCGAAGCCGGTGTAGCGCTCGGCATCGAGCCCGCAGTTGCTGAGCACCGACGGATGGACCATGCCGGCGCCGAGGATCTCCATCCAGCCGGTCCCCTTGCAGGCCGCGCAGCCCTTGCCGCCGCAGACGCCGCAGGTCACATCCATCTCCGCCGACGGCTCCGTGAACGGGAAGAACGACGGCCGGAAGCGCACCTGGGTCCGGGCGCCGAAGAACTCGTGGGCGAAATGGGAGAGGGTCGCCTTGAGATCCACGAACGACACTCCTTCGTCCACCACCAGCCCCTCGATCTGCGCGAAGACCGGCGCGTGCGAGGCATCGAAGGTGTCCTTCCGGTACACGGCGCCGGGGATGACCACCCGGACCGGCGGTTGCTCACTCTGCAGGACCCGGATCTGCACCGGCGAGGTGTGTGTCCGGAGCACCCACCGCCCCTCCTCCCTGCTCCGCCGGTCGATGCGGGCGCGCCGCTCGTAGCTCTCGGCGATTCCGGAGGATCGGTTGCGGCGGCGGTCCTCCGCCAGGCGCCGATCCGGAATCTCCGGGTACAGGGTGTCGTGCATGTCCATCGCGGGGTGATCCGCGGGGAAGTTGAGCGCAAGGAAGTTGTACCACTCGGTCTCGACCTCGGGGCCGGTCGCGCGCGCGAAGCCCAGGCCGTGGAAGATCGCGACGATCTCCTCGGTTACCTGGGTCACCGGGTGGACGACGCCCCGGAAGGCGCGCCGCCCCGGCATCGTGAGGTCGACGCTCCGCGCCGCGCGGAGGGCGGCGGCCTGAGTCAACTCGGCCCGCCGTGCGGCGATGGCGGTCTCGAGCGCGCCCTTGAGCGCGTTTGCCTCGCCACCGATGGCGCGCTTGTCGTCAGGTGAGAGTGCCGGGAGCTGCTTCAGGATCTCGGTCAGCGCGCCCTGCTTGCGGCCGAGCAGGCGCACCTCGGCGGCATCGAGCGCGGCCGCCTCCAGCCGGGGAATCCCGGCCAGCTCGGCCCGGAGCGCCGCCATCAGCTGTCGCAGGTCCGGGGAATCGGTCATACCAGTCCGGGTCCGGAGGCGTACCAGAGAGGGACCCCCGACGGGGATCCCCCGCGCGCCCGGCCAGGGAGAACGAGCGCGCCTAGGCGTTGGCCCGGGCGACCTCGGCGATCTTGGCGAAGGCGTCGCTGTCGCGCACGGCGAGATCCGCCAGCACCTTCCGGTTCACCTCGACGCCCGCCTTGCGGAGCGCCGCCATGAAGCCGCTGTAATTGAACCCGTGCATCCGGGCGGCGGCGTTGATCCGGGTGATCCAGAGGCTCCGGAACTCGCTCTTCTTCTTGCGACGGTCGCGGTAGGCGTACTGCATGCCGCGCTCCACCGTCTCCTTGGCCGGCTTGTAGAGCTTGCTGCGGGCGCCACGCGCGCCCTTGGCGGCGCGCATGATCTTCTTCTTCCGGGCGTGATGAGCAACGTTGCTCTTGACGCGAGGCATGGGGTCTCCTTACGCCTGGAGCAGGCGATTCACCCGGGGGAAATCGGCCGAGGCGACGAGCGCGCCCTTCTTGAGCCGGTTCTTCCGCTTGCGGGTCTTCTTGGTCAGGATGTGGCTGTGATTGGCGTGAAAGCGCTTGAGCTTGCCGGAACCGGTCCGCTTGAAGCGCTTCATCGCCGCACGCTTGGTCTTCTGCTTGGGCATTTCCTCGATCTCCGTTCGGTGGGCACCCGACAGCCTATTTGGGCCCCATCACCATCACCATGTTCCGGCCCTCGAGCTTGGCGTCCTGCTCGATCTTGCCGACGTCGGCGAGCCCCAGGGCGAACCGGTCCAGCACAGCCCTGCCCAGTTCCAGGTGGGCAATCTGCCGCCCACGGTACATCATGGTCACCTTCACCTTGTTGCCATCGGCGAGGAACTCGCGGGCGTGCCGGCTCTTGAACTCGAAATCGTGCTCCTCGATGCCGGGGCGCACCTTGATTTCCTTCAGGTGGATCACGTGCTGCTTCTTCTTCGCGGCGCGCGCGGCCTTGGCCTCCTCGAACTTGTACTTGCCGTAGTCCATGATCTTGACCACGGGGGGCCGCGCGGTCGGCGCGACCTCCACCAGGTCGAGCCCCCGTTCCACCGCGGCGGCCAGGGCCTCCTCGACCGGCAACACTCCCAGCTGCTCGCCCCCGGGGCCGATCACCCGGACTGGACTGATGCGGATCTGGCGATTGATGCGCACCCGACGTTCACGTTCATTCGTGGACAGTGCGACACTCCCGCGCAAAAAGAAAACCGGCCATCCGAGCGCCCCTCGGATGTCCGGCAACAGGAGGTGGAGACGCGGAGCGCGCTCCACCAATAGCGTCTGTCGGCTGGACCCGGTCGCACCGGCCGCAAGCCGGGCTGGGGGTGGGGGGACGAAGCCCCCGCTTCACAAGCGCGGTAAACCTAGCCCGACCAACCCGTTCCGGTCAACCGCCGCACCCTGGGCCCATACCCCATCACGCACTGCCCGGCGCGTGCCGCACCTGGGCGAGCCCCACCCCGCGTTCGGCCTGGACCGCCCGGCCCATGGCCACCGTCGCATCGTGCTCGAAGAGGAGCCACCACCCCTCCGCCACCGCCTCCCGATACAACGCCCGCTTCGATTCAAGGGTGCGAAGCGGCTCGAGATCGTACCCCATGATGTAGGCCAGATCGAGGTGCGCCGCGGTCGGGACCAGATCGGCGAGAAAGACCGCCGTCTCCCCCTGGCTCGATACCACGATGCTCTGGTGCCACGGCACGTGGCCCGGGGTGAGCCGGGCGGAGATCCCCGGGAGGATGGTCTCGTTCCCCTCGAGAAGCCGCCAGCGTCCCGCCGCGTTTACCGGCTCGAAGTTGGCCGAGAAGTAACTGGCCCGAGTGCGCTCGTTGGTGTGCCGGGCAAACTCGAGCTCGTTCTTCTGCACGACGTAGGTCGCGTTCGGAAAGGCGAGCCGGGCCGCCTCGGCGCCGTTCCCGCGCAGGGTGTTGCCGCCCGCGTGATCGAAGTGCAGGTGAGTGTTGATCACCCAGCCCACGTCCTGGGAGGAGTGTCCCGCTTCGCGCAGAGCATCCTCGAGCCGGGTCGGTCCCGGGTCGCCCCGGTTCTCGACGCCGTAGATGTCGAGGAACTTCGCGTCCTCCTTGTCGCCCAGCCCGGTGTCGACCAGCACCAGGCCATCCGGGTGCTCGATGAGGAGACAGCGCATCGCGAGCGGGATCCGGTTCCGCTCGTCGGGGACGACCCGCCGCGCCCAGAGCGGCTTGGGCACCACGCCGAACATGGCACCGCCATCGAGGCACACGCGTCCCCCCTCCAGCAGGTGACAGCGTAGCCCGCCCAGGATGAAGGACTGCGACAGGGACATGGCGGTGCCGGACCTCCGGGCGATCAGGTAGGGAGCGACGCGCTCGGCCGGCGCTGCAGCGCCTCCAGGTCGCCGAGGGTGCGGGCCCCCTGCTCGCGAGCGAGGAGCAACAGGCGCTCCAGCACCTGGGCGGTGGCTAGCGCATCGCCCGCCGCGCGATGCCGGGCCTGGTTCTCGAGGCCGTAGTAGTGGCTCAGGCTGTCGAGGCTCCGCGACTCCAGCGCGGGCAGGAGCCGGCGCGCCAGCCGCACGGTGCAGACCATCGGCGCCGTGAGACGGAGCCCCCGGGCCCGCCGCATCTCGGCGCTCAGGAACCGCCAGTCGAAGCGCGCGTTGTGCGCCACGAAGACCCGGCCGGCCAGGACCTGCAGGAGCTGGTCGGCCACGGTCTCGAAGCTGGGCGCGACGCGCACCATCTGGTCGGTGATGCGGGTGAGCGACTGGATCCTGGGGGGGATGGGGACGCCGGGATTCACCAGCGACTCGAAGACCAGCTCCCGACGCGCCCCCTGCACTACGACCACGGCCACGTCGGTCACCCGGTCGGGCCCCGAGGCCCGCATCCCCGTGGTCTCCACGTCCACCACGGCGAAGGCGCACTCCTCGAGGAGCGGCGAGCCCTGGGCTTCCGCGATGAGTGCCCAGCGCCCGTCCTCGAGCTGGCCCACCCGCGGGTCGGCCGCGAACAGGGCGACCGCCAACCGCTCGGCCACCGCCACCGGCGCGTTAGAAAGGCCGAGCACGTCGTGCGCGAGCCGGTCCGCGCCGATCGGCCCGGCCACCATCAGCGTCATCGCGCGCTCCACCAGGGTTCGCTCCGGGAAGGTCGCGAGGCCGATCATACGGCGGCGCGCCGGAGCGGGAGCGTCATGCAGCGGGGTCCTCCGCCGCCCCGGACCAGCTCGTCCCCTTCGATGGTGATCACGATGCGGTGCTTGGTGTCCAGCCAGTCGTCGAAGGCGACGAACTCGACGCTCGAGACCGCCCGGAAGCCGGCCCGCTTGAGCTCTTCGATCGTATCCTCGTTCCGCCGGTAGCTCACGATCAGACCGGGCTTGAGGGCGACGAAGTTGCACCCGGAGGTCCACTGCTCGCGGTCCTGCATGGCGCGGCGGTCGCCGCCCGCGAAGATCGGCTCCAGCGCCTGGTCCACCTCGCGGAGCGCGGTGAAGAAGTCGGGCATCTCGCGCACGCCGAGCCGCCCCTTGCGGCGATGCAGCACCGCCAATCGCTCCGGCCCCACGAAGTAGGGGGGATAAACCACGCAGAGTTCGCGGTCCACCTGCGTGAACAGCATGTCGAGATGGATGGCCGTCGGCTCCTTGGGCATGACGACGACCAGCACGTCGGTCACCGACGTCTGGGCGAAGAGCACCTCCGTCAGGTGGTCGATGGCCGCCGGCGAGGTGCGCTCGCTGAAGCCCAGGACCAGGAGATCGGGACGCAGGATGTGGACGTCGCCCCCCTCCAGGGTGTAGTCACTCCGGCGCTCCTCGGATCCGTCGTAGAGCAGCCCGCCGTTCGCGAGCGCGGGGTGGAAGGCGAAGAGAGTCTTCACCAGCAGCTCTTCGGTCCATCGGACCCCGTGCCGCATCGACCCCACCACCACGTGCTGGCCCAGCACGATGCCCACGTCCCGCGGAAAGAAGAGATTGGGGAGCGGCGGCAGAACGTACCCCACCGAGTTGAGCGCCCGCGCGATGACCCCGCCTTCCTGTTCGACGCCCTCGATGATGAGCCGGGCCAGGGCCCGGGGCTCGAGCTGCTGCATGCGGTCGCTGAGCGGACCGGCGGGCACCACGTCCAGCGTGCCCTGGATGAAGAAGTCCCGGGCCTCGGGCCGCTCCAGCGCCTCCGCCAGGAGGTCCGCCACCTGGTAGACCTTCGCGAAGCGCTGCAGCACGGCCACGAAGCGCCGGTGCTCGCGCTGCGCGCTCTCCACCTGAATGATGTCGTCGTAGAGGTAGACGCCCTTGTTGCCCGGCGTGACCGCGCGAAGCTCCGCCCCCGGGGTGTGGACCAGGACCGCCTCGAGCAGGCCGATTTCCGAGGTCACGGAGAGGGGCATGGGGGGAATGGTAATGGGGGTGGGGGGAGATGGGAGAGAGCGTTCAGCGTGCAGGGGACGGGGGTACAGGGGCGCATTTTTCTGACTGGCACACAGCGCAAAGTCGTTTGTCCATTGAGGGCACCGAAGAAGGTTAGGATATGGAGCGAAGGAGCGCGGAGCGTGGCCACTACCCTCTGCTGGTGTGGCGGAAGGCGATGGATCTTGCTGAGTCAACCTACGCGGTGACGCTCAGGCTTCCTCAGCACGAGACCTATGGACTCGCCTCGCAACTTCGGCGGGCTGCAGCGTCAATCCCCAGCAATATCGCGGAAGGTTATGGTCGGTCGTCCCGGAAGGACTACCTGCGCCATCTCGGCATCGCGAACGGATCACTATTAGAGCTCGAGACCCAGATCATTCTCGCCGAACGCGTTGCTTATCTGACCGAGCAGAAAGCCAAGGTGATCCTCGGCCTTTCGAGCGAGGTCGGGAAGATGCTTGCGAGGATGGTGGCGGGCCTACGTAGGCTGCCCACCCCTGAACGCTGAAAGCGGAACCCTGAACGCTATCTGTTCGTCAGCGCATAACTCAACGCCTCAAGCTCCAGCGCCAGGTTCACCGTCTTAACCACCACATCCTCAGGAACACTGAGCTGGACCGGCGCGAAGTTGAGGATCGCCTTGACCCCAAGCGCCACGCACCGGTCCGTGACCGACTGGGCCGCCTCCGCGGGCGTGACGATCACCGCGATGTCCACTGGCTGCCGCCGCAGCTCCGCCTCGAGGTCTTTCGCTTCCCGCACCACCAGGCCGTTCCAGGCCCGCCCGATCTTGGCAGGATCCGAGTCGAAGATGGCCACCACCTGGAACCCGCGCTGCCGAAAGCCGCGGTATTGCACCAGGGCGCTCCCGATCTTCCCCGCCCCGATCATGGCAACGCGATAGGTGCGGCCCAGCCCCAGGATCTCCCGGAGCCGCTTCACCAGCTCCCCGACCGGGTACCCCAGCCCGCGCTTCCCGAAGGAGCCGAAGAAGGAGAGGTCCTTCCGGACCTGCGCGGAGGTGGTGCCACCCCGAGCAGCCAACGCATCGGAGCTGACCGTTTCCGTCCCCTGCTCCTCGAACTCCTCCAGGAAGCGCAGATAGAGCGAGAGACGGCGTACCGTCGAGTCGGCGATTTTCCGCATGGTTTTGTGAAAGATTTCACAAATCTAGTCGCCCGGCCTCGCCGGGCAAAGGGACGGCTAGGCGGGACGCTGTAAGGGGGGAACCGCGCGGAACAGCCGGGCGAAGCTCGCCGGGTCGAGGGCCTGGGGACGATCGCTCTCCGCGACCCCCGCGAGCGCCAGCCACCTCGCGACTTCGGGCGCGCCGGCACCGGTCAGCTCGCGGAGCCCACGGATCAGTTGCTTCCGCCGAAAGCCGAAGAGGCCCACTACGAACCTTCTGAAAGCGGGGACCTCACCGTCCTCCACCAGGGGAAGGGAGAGCGGCGTCAGGCGCAGCACCGCGGAGTCCACTTTGGGCCGGGGGCGAAAGGCGCCTGCGGGGACCCGGAACAGGCGCTCCACCCGCGCTACCGCCTGCACCCCGACGCTCAGCGCCCCATAGTCCGGCCCGCCACGCGCCGCCGCCACCCGGTCCGCCACCTCCTGCTGCACCAGGAAGACGATCACCGCCGGGCGGGGTGGCAGCAGCGCCCGCTCGAGGAGCGGGGAGGTGATGTTGTACGGGATATTGCCCACGATCCGGACCGGGCCCGGACCGGTCAGCCGATGCCAGTCCAGCTCCAGCGCGTCGCCCTCGATGACCGACACCCGCGGGAACTGCTCGCGGAGGCCCGGAACCATGTCACGATCCTTCTCGATGACCACGAGGCGCGCCGGCCCCGCTCCTGCCCCCTGTGCCGCCAGCTCCCGCGTGAGTCCGCCCGGGCCCGGACCGATCTCGAGGACGGTATCCCCGGGCTGGATCGTCGCGGCGTCCGCGATCCGCCTGAGAATGCGGGGGTCGTGGAGAAAGTGCTGGCCGAGCCGTTTCTTGGGTGGTGGCATCGAGGGGCGGGGCGACGGGTGCGCTGCCCCGGTCAGATCCGCATGACGAGAAGGGTCCGATCGTCGGTGGGAGTGACGGTGGCCTTGTCGGCCTCCGTGAACACGGCGCGCACGATCTCCTCCGGCGGGCGGGTCCGGCGCAGGCTGATCTCGGCCAGGAGCTGCTGCTCGGTGAATCCCGATCCGGTCCCCCGATCCACCAGCCCATCGGTCCAGAGACAGAGCAGGTCGGTCTTGGGCGCCCAGGGAACCTGGCGGCGCTGGATGCTCGCGGCGGTCGAGAGACCGAGCGGCGGCGCGGTGGCGGGCAGCCGTTCCGGCGCGCCGGAGAGCGGCACCCGGAAGGCGTGCTGGTGTCCGGCGCTGGCATAGACCAAGCGCCGGTTGGCCGGATCGAGCACGCCGTAGAACACTGACAAGAACATCTCGGTGGAGGCGAGCTCGTCCCCCAGGCTTTCCAGCATGGAGGCGAGCACCTCATCGGGGGTGCTGCCCGCGCCGGCGTGAATCCCGGCGGCTGACATCACCAGCGCCATGACCAGGGCTGCCCCGAATCCGTGGGACGACACGTCGCCCAGCATGACTCCGACCCGGCCTCGGCCCAGCCGGGTGAAGGTGTAGAAGTCCCCACCCACATCGTCCACCGCGCGGCAGATGGCGGCGACCTCCGCGTCGCCCTGGAGCACCGCGGGGGAAGGCAGGAGCCGGAGCTGCAGGTCGTGCGCCAGCTCCAGCTCGCGCTGCAGCCGCTGGCGGCGGAGGTCGCGTTCCACCAGGCGGGCGTTTTCGATTGCCGCGCCGATCTGGTTGGCGACCGCCGAGACCAGCTTGGCGTCCGAGGGGGTAAAGCCTTCCTCCAGCAGGTGCTCGGTGAGGTTGATGACCCCCACGCAACGTCCCGCCGGTCCGTAGCAGATGGGGATGCTCAGGAAGGCCTGGGTCTTGTAGTCGCGCGGCTGCTGCGACCCCGGATTCTGGGCCAGCGGATCGCTGGGGTCGAAGACGATGATTCGCTTCTCGCGGAAGACGCGGGCCGCGACCGAGTGCGGATCATCGGTGACCACCGGCTGGAGGCCCTCGGCGGAGAACCCGCGCGCCGCTACGGTCCGGAGCAGGCCGGTCTCCTCGTCGTGTACCATGATCGAGGCACGGCGGGCGCTCACCACATCGGCCACTTCGTTTACGATGGTGGGCGCCGCCTCTTCCAGGCGGGTGGTGTGCCCCAGGATTTCGCTGATGGCGTAGAGCAGGTCAATTTCTCGGTATACCCCCGCGAGCTCATCCACGATGAACGCGGTCTCGCGCTCGGCGGCGAACAGCGCCCCGACGATGCCCGCGAGCTGCGGCGCGATCTCCGACGCGCGCGCCTCGGGCACGTCTCCGACCTCGACCCAGAAGCCGGCCGTCTCCGGCACGGGGGCCAGCCAGACGCTGCCGGTGGGGGTCGGAACCAGGCCGGAGGCCAGGGGGATGGATGGGGCAAAGCCGGGGTCGGGCGCGGAGCCGTACTTGCGCAGCGCCCGTCCATCGTACCGCCAAAGCCGAACGCGGGCACCCGCGAGGGCGCCCAACGCATCCGCCACGGACTCCAGGTCCGTCAGCGGCGGCGCAGCGTCATGCAGATGGAGTTTCCTTGTGCGTTGAAGCTGACGTCGTCTACCAGGTGCCTGATGAGAAAGAGGCCGCGGCCATTGGGGCGATCGAGGTCCTCCGGCAGGACCGGCGCGCTGATCGAGGCGGGGTCGAATCCGGGGCCCTGGTCGGTCACCTCGACCCGGATCCGGTCACCGCACACCTCCGCCTGAACCTGCACCCACTTGGAGCGGTCCTCCTGATTGCCCGCCACGATGGCGTTGGCGAGCGCCTCCGCAATGGCGACGCGGAGGTTGAAGCGCAGCTTGCGACACAGCCAGCCCCCGGTGCAGCAATGCCGCATGAGCAGATCCACCACCTCTTCGATGCAGGCCACGTCGCTGGGGACCCGGAGCGAGACCTGCACGGTGGCGCCGGAGGGGCCGGGCAGGCGGCGCCGGCGGACGCAGAGCTGGAGCGAGGCGGGAACCGGCGCCGTCACGCGGCGAAGCTCCCGACCGCGCGCTCGGCCGTGTCGCTGATCGCGAACAGTGTATCGAGCTTGGTCAGCTCGAACAGCGAGCGCAGGTCCTCGTTCAGGCCGGAGAGGCGGAGCTCGCCACCCTGCTCCCGCACCCGCTTCGAAATGGACACCAGCGCGCCGAGGCCCGACGAGTCGATGTACCCGGTGCGGGAAAAGTCGATCACGAAGCGCCGCTCGTCGTGGTCCAGCGCCTGCTGCACCGCCGTCTTGAGTTCCTGGCGGTTGCCCACGATGAGCTGCCCCTCCACCCGGATGAGGTAGACCCCACTGGCATCTTTGCTGGCGGTAAATCCCATGAGCGACCTCGGGTGACGCCGCCCCAACGGGGCGACGATCGGCCTCGCCTTCGCCGCCGCCGACCGGCGGCTAGCCTCCCTGCAGGGCGACCATCGCGGCAACCTCCACAATATCCTCCGGGGAGGCCCCGCGCGAGAGGTCGCTCATAGGCCGGGCCAGCCCCTGCAGCAGCGGGCCGAGCGCCACGGCGCCCCCCATCCGTTCCACCAATTTGTAGCCGATATTGCCGCTGTCGAGGTCGGGAAAGACCAGGATGTTGGCCCCGCCCTTCAGGGGGGAGCCCGGCGCCTTCCGCGCCGCCACCTCCGCCACCAGTGCGGCATCCACCTGCAGCTCTCCGTCGGCGGGAATCTCCGGCGCGATGGCGCGGAACCGCTCGGCGGCCTGGCGGACCCGGAGGATGCTGGGCCCTTCCGCGCTGCCCCGGGTGCTGTAAGAGAGAAAGGCCACCCTGGGATCATCGCCCACCAGGAGGCGCCGGTCCCGCGCCGCGGCAAGCGCGCTGTCGGCCAGCTCCTCCGGCCCAGGGTCCGGCACCACGGCGCAGTCGGTGAAGGTGAAGACCCGTCCGTCGGCCAGCACCATATAGAAGGCGGAGCTCACGGTGCGAACCCCCGGGGCGGGCCCGATGGCCCAGAGCGCCGCGCGCACCACGTCGGCCGTGGTGTGCACGGCTCCGGCCACGCAGCCTTCGGCCTCGCCCAGGCCCACCAGCGCGGCGGCAAAGCGGAGCGGGTCGGCGGCCAGGTCGAGGGCGTGCACCGCGTCGTGCACCTTGTCGGGGCGCCGGAGGCGAAGATGCTCGGCCACCCGGGCGTGGCGGGCGTCCCGGACGGGATCGATGCCCCCCGGGCCGATGAGGATGGGCTCCGCTATTCCGTTTGCCCGGAGCCGGTCGGCCGCCTCGCGAACCCTAGGGTCGTCCGCTTCCGGCAGGGCGATCCGGGCCCGCCGCCGCGCCGCCCGCTCCAGCAGCGCCTGACGGAAGCTCACTTCGCGAACCGTTCCTTGAGCGCGCGCGCCACCGCGGGGTGGACGAACTCGGAGACGTCCCCGCCGTACCGCGCGATCTCGCGCACCAGGCTGGAGCTCAGGTAGGTCGCGTCTTCGGGCGGCACCAGGAAGACGGTCTCCAGCCCGGGCAGGAGGTGGCGGTTCATCATCGCCATCTGGAACTCGTACTCGAAGTCGCTCACGGCCCGGAGCCCGCGGATGATCAGCGTGGCCCCCGCCCGGCGCGCGAACTCGACGAGCAGTCCGTCGAACGACTCGTAGCGGATCCGCGGGTCCTTGCCCACCACGGCCTGGAGCATGGCGAGTCGGGCCTCGACGCTGAACAGCGGCTCCTTGGTGGAGTTCCGCGCTACCGCGACGATGACCTGGTCCGCGAGGGCCAGGCTCCGCTGCACGAGGTCGGTGTGGCCGCGCGTCGGCGGATCGAACGAACCGGGATACACGGCGATACGGGTCATGGCGCGTAGCAGAAGGTGATGGCGACATCGCCGTAACGACGGGTTTCGTCGCCCGCGAGCGCGGTCCGGGCCGGATGCTCCACCGCCAGAATGCGCGCGAAGGGCGCTTGCCGGAAGAGGGCCACCAGCCGGGCGGCGTCGTCCCGGGTATAGGGCGGGTCCGCCAGGGCGATATCGTAGCTGGCCGGGGCGAGCCGCGCGGCATAGCGCAAGGCATCGCCCCGGTGGAGGGTGGCCCGTCCTTCAAGCCCCAGCGCTCCGATGTTCCGCCGGAGCGCGGCCAGCGACGCCGGGGCAACCTCGACGAAGTCCGCGGTCGCGGCGCCACGGGAGAGCGCCTCGAGACCCAGCGCGCCGCTTCCCGCGTAGAGGTCCAGCACGCGCGACCCCGGCAGGGCCTCCTGCAGGATGTTCATCCACGCCTCGCGCACCCGCTCGGCGGTCGGTCGCACCCGGGCGTCGTCCGGAATCGCGAGGGTCCGTCCGCGAAACTCGCCCCCGACGATCCTCACTCGTGGTTCCTCGAGGCCCCCTCCAGGCTGCCCAGCGGCGCGGTGGCCGGCTCCGTGCCGTGGGCGGTGAGCGCGACGATCCGCGCCTGCAGAGTGACCCCACCCATCCATTCGTTCTGTTCGAGACGGAAGGCCACATCCACGCGTTCCGCCTGCGGCGCGCGGTCGGCCCAGTTGAAGCCGATTGCCGGCAGGCGCTCCCCTCCATCGGCGAGGGTGCCCTTGAGATGCCCGCCTCCGACCCGGCGGGCGCCTTCGAGGCGCACCGCGCGGGTGCCGAAGACGGGGCTGGGATTCCCCATGCCGCAGGGCTCGAGGTGCCGGCAGAGGCGCTCGAGATCCGCGTCCACCGCTCCCAGATCGAGCACCAGGTCCACGCGCTGCTCGGGGCCCAGGTCCTCCGTCTTGAGTGTGTCTCTGGCCACATCGGCGAACCGGGCCCGGAACTCCGCCAGGCGCTCACGCCTGAGGGTGAGCCCCGCCGCCATGTGGTGCCCCCCGTACCGCTCCAGCAGGTCCGCGCACCGGGTAAGCGCCGAGTGCAGGTTGAAGCGCGAAATGCTCCGGCCGCTGCCGCGGCCCAGCTCACCTTCGAGCGCGATCAGGAAGGCCGGCCGCCCATAGCGCTCCACTACCCGCGAGGCCACGATCCCCACCACGCCCGGGTGCCAGCGGTCCGAGGCCAGCACCAGGGCCGTGTCCCGCTCGGGGTCGCAGTCGCGCTCCACCTGCTCGATCGCTTCCTCGAGCATCCGCTGGTCGAGGGCCTGGCGCTCGACGTTCATGCGCTCGAGCCGGAGCGCCAGCGGTTCGGCTTCGGCTTCGTCCTCCGCCAGGAGCAGCCGGAGTCCCTCGTTAGCGTCCCCCACCCGGCCCGCCGCGTTGAGTCGCGGCCCGAGGATGAACCCCACGTGCCCCGCGCGGATCTCCTTCCCTTCGAGTCCGCTGACGCGGATGAGCGCTCGCACGCCCGGCCATCGGCTCCCCGCCAGAAGCCGGAGACCGTGGCGCACCAGGATCCGGTTCTCGCCCGTGAGCGGAACGATGTCGGCGACGGTGGCGAGCGCGACGATGTCGAGGAAGTGATACGGCAGGTTGGCTGGCAGGCCCAGCGCGGGCACCAGCGCCTGAACCAGCTTGAAGGCCACACCGGTGCCGCACAGCTGACGGAGCCCCGAGGTGTCGTCCGGGCGCTGGGGATCGATCACGGCCGTCGCGTCGGGGAGCACGGGACCGGGGAGGTGGTGGTCGGTGACGATCACCGCTATCCCCTGCTCGCGCGCCGCGCGCACCGCGTCAACCGCGGTGATCCCGCAGTCGCAGGTGATGATGAGCTCGGCCCCCGCGGCCCGCGCCGCCCGGAGTCCGGCCGGGCCGAGGTCGTAGCCGTCGGTCAGGCGGTGCGGGAGGAACGGGATCACCCTGGCGCCCGCCAGGCGGAGAGTGCGGGTGAGGAGGGCGGCGGCGCACTGGCCATCGACGTCGTAGTCACCGTGGACCAGAATGCCGGCGCCGCCCCGGACAGCGGCCCGGATGGTCTCGACCGCCTGGGCCATCCCGGCGAGGGTGAATGGATCGGCCAGCTCGTCGAGGGCGGGCCTCAGGAAGCGGCGGGCCTGCTCCGCGGTCTCGAGCCCGCGCCGCGCCAGCAGGTTCGCGAGCGTGGGAGAGACGCTCAGGGCGCTGGCCAGCGAACGCACCAGGAGCTCGGGCGGCGGGTCCTCCACCAGCCAGCGGAGGGGCGGGACCGGGAAGGAGCTACTCAACGGAGTCGTCGGCGTAGAGTATGACGCCACAGCTCTCGCAGGAATCGATCAGGGTTCCCGCCCGGATCTGGCTCCGCCGGTTGAGCGGAACGGTGGTGAAGCAGGCCCCGCACGCCGCGCCGTTCAACGCCACCACCACGGCGACCGACTTCACGTTGCGGAGCCGCTCGTAGCGCGCGCGGAGGGCGCGGTTCACCTCCCCCGCCGTCTGGTCCCGCTCGGCGAGCGCCGAGTTGCGCCGCTGCTCGGCTTCGGCGCGCCGGCCGGCGATCTCCGCGCGAGCCTCGGACTGGCCCGCGCGCATCTCGGCTACGCGCCGATCCGCGTCCCGCGCGGCCACCTCGAGACCCGCCAGTTGCTCGGCCAGGCGGAGCCAGTCGTTCTCTTCCTTCTGCAGTACCTGCCGGGCCAGGTCGAGCTCCGCGGTCACGGCCTGGAGCTCCTTCGGGGTCTTGACCTGGTCGAGCCGGGCCTTTCCCCGTTCCTCCAGCTTTCGGTAGCTCTCGATCTTGCCATCGAGCTCCTGGCGCCGGCGCGTGGCCTCTGCCACCGCCTGGTGCGCGTCCTGGGCGGCCTTTTCCCCGTCCGTCAGCTGCTGATCGAGCGCCTCGTCCTCGGCGAGAATCGCGTCGAGTGCCCGGTCCGCGTCGAGCAGCGTTTTGTCCTTGGACTGGAGTTCGAGAAGTTTTACGAGATCAGGATGCATGCGGGATCCTTAGCGGCGGTGAGAGACGGTAAGGCGGTAAGGCGGTAGGGCGGTAGGGCGGTAGCACGGTGTCATCGTCACTCCGGTGCTCATCGGTTGGGCCGGCCACGCCCCGCGCGACGGCGGAGGCGGCGCCAGCCATAGCGCTGCGTGAAGTCATCGGGGAACCGTCCGCGAAGCTCATCGAGCAAGGCGCGTCGTTCACGAAACAGGGCGGCCTGGTCTTCCGGGCTGGCCTCGGTGAGCCGAGCGCTCAGCTGGTCCAGCCGCCGGAAATGGGGCCGGGCTTCCAGCACGCGGCAGGCCCCGTCAAAAACCTGGTCCTGCACCTTCGTATCCCGATCCGCCGGCGCGGCAACGAGCCGGGCCCAGCGAGCCGCGGCCAGCGGTGAGAGGCCCTCGGGAACGGTCCCCGTTTCGCCATCCGGGTGGCTCCGGAGAGCATCGAACAGCTCGCGGTGGACCGGCGTCTCGAACCATTCCGGCTTGGCGGCATCCAGCACCCGCGATCTCCAGGCGGAGTCGGAGGCCATGAGCCTGAGCAGCGCCAGCTCCGCCCTCGCTCCCTCGCGCCGGGGGTCCGCCGACGCGGCGGGGCCGGGCCGCGAGAGGGGCGCCGCTCGCGCGGGCGGCGGAATGGCCGGCGCCGAGTCGGCCTCATGCTCCAGCACCTTCTTGTCGACGCCGGATCGTTCCGCCACCAGCGAGAGGTACAGCTCCCGCTGGATCGGGTCCTTGGTGGCGCGGATGGTGGGCAGCAGGCGGTCGAGAGCGTCCCGCCGATGTTCGATGCCCGTGAACCAGCCCTTTCGATCGAGCAGTTGAATCTTCCGCTCCATCACGTCAACGGCGTCCCGGAGAATCGGCTCGAGGGCCTTGAGCCCACCGTTCTGCACCAGGGTATCGGGATCCTCGCCGGGCGGTAGCGTGGCCACCCGTACCCGGGTCTCGTGGCGCAGCAGCTCGTCGCCCGCGCGGAAGGTGGCCTTGAGTCCCGCCATGTCGCTGTCGAGCAGCAGCACCGCCGCGGGCGCGAGCCGCCGGAGCAGCCCCGCCTGATCGGCGGTGAGCGCCGTGCCGAGCGGCGCCACGACTTCCTCCTTGCCCGCCACAACGAGCCGCAGCACATCGAAATAGCCCTCCACGAGGATGGCACATCCTTCCTTGCGGATGGCATTCTTCGCGGCGTGGAGGTTGTAGAGCGTCGCCCCCTTCCGGAAGACGGGACTCTCGGGCGAGTTGAGGTACTTGGGCTCCCCGGGGCCCAGGAGGCGGCCGCCAAAGCCTACCACCCGACCCCTCAGGTCGTGAATCGGAAAGAGCAGTCGCCCGCGGAACCGCGGCACGATGCGCCCATCCTCCCGCCGGGCAAGGAGCCCCGCCTCGAGCATCACCGCCTCTTCCAGTCCCAGCGCCGCCATCGCCGGCAGAAAGCCGGGCGATCGCGGAGCAAACCCCAGCTCGAACGGCTCCAGCACCTCGAGATCGAAGCCGCGCTTCCTCAGGTACTGACGCCCTTCCTCCGCTTCGGGCACCTCCCGGAGTTGGCGGGCGAACCAGTCCTGCGCCACGGCCATGGCCTGGAAGAGCGGCTCCCGCGGATCGGGGCCGGCCCGCTCCGCCGTCTCGGGAATCACGATCCCGGACTTTCGCGCCACCTCTCGCACCGCCGAGGGATAATCCATTCCGTGCCGTTTCATGTACCAGGAAAAGACGTCACCGGACTCCTTGCAGACGAAGCAGTAGTAGCGGCCCTTCCGCGGAATGACGGCGAAGTTCCGATGCTGCCCGCCGTGGAATGGACAGGGGCCGCGGTAGTCCGAGCCGGTGCGCCTGAGGTCCACCGACTCGCCGATGATCGAGAGCAGATCGGCGCTGTCGCGCACCTGCTCGATCACCTCGTCGGGGATCATGCTCATGCGCCGAACTCCGCGACAGTCACGCCGCTCCCGCCCTGATTGGCCGGCGCGAAACCGTGGCGAGCCACCCGCCGGTCCAGCTCCAGCACCCGCCGGACCCGTTCCCGCACCACGCCGGTCCCCTTGCCGTGAATGATCCGCAGATAGGGCTGCTCGGCCAGGACCGCCGCATCCACCGCGGCGAGCACCGACTGCTCCGCCTCGTCGCCCGTCATGCCGCGGAGGTCGACCTCGTAGGAGGCCGCGCGCTCCGGCGGCTCGTGGTACGCGGAGGGGCTCGCGCTTCGACCGACCTCTCCGGGGAGAATGGTGACGGTCGAGGGCTCGACCACCAGCTTGAGCGAACCGACCCGCACCACCGCCTTCCCGTCGGCCCGCAGCTCCAGCACCTCCCCGGTGGGGCCGCCTTCGAGGCGCACCCGGTCGCCCGGAGCCAGCGAGGGCGGCGTGCCGCCCGCCGAACCTCCGACCGGCTGCTCGAGGGCGCGGAGCGCGGCCGCTGCTTCCGACGCGGCCTGCTCCACCTCGCGCCGCGCCTCCCGGGCCGCGTCTGCCCCGGCAGCGCCCGCCCGGGCGATGGCGGCTTCCACCTTGTCCCGCGCCTCGAGGAGGTAGGTCCTCGCCTGCTCGCGGGCCGCCCGTTCGGCATCCCGCTCGCGACGCTTGAGGCTCGCCTCCCGCACCGACTGGCCTTCGGCCTGCGCGGCAAGCCCCTGGGCCTGGGCCTCGAGATCAGCGGCGCGGGTCGCGAGTCCCGATTCGCGAACCATCTGATCCCGTTCGCGCCGTTCGACCGAGGCGAGCAGGGCGTCGAGGTGCCGCTCCGAGGCCGGCACCTGTGACTCGGCATCGAGAAGCACTTCCTCCGGAAGCCCGAGCCTGCGGGCGATGGCCAGTGCGTAGGAGCGACCGGGGACGCCCTTCACCAGGCGGTAGGTCGGCTGCAGCGTGGCAGCATCGAACTGGAGCGAGGCGTTCACGATGCCCGGTGCCGAGGTGGCGAGCCGCTTGAGCGCGCCCAGATGGGTCGTGGCGAGAGTCACCGCGCGACGCCTGGTGAGCGCCAGCAGCGTCGCGGCGGCGAGGGCGCCCCCTTCGGCCGGATCGGTGCCGCTTCCGATCTCGTCCAGGAGAACCAGCGACTGCTCGTCGGCCTCTTCCAGGATGCTCCTGAGCCGCGTGAGGTGCGCGCTGAAGGTCGAGAGATTGTCCGCGATCGACTGGCGATCTCCGATGTCCGCGTAGAGGCGGGTAATGAGTGGCAGCACGCTTCCCGGCCCGACCGGCGGGATGAATCCGCTCTGGGCCAGGGCCACGGCGAGGCCCACCGCCTTGAGCAGCACCGATTTCCCACCGGTGTTAGGGCCGGAGATGAGCACACAGCATTCGCCGTCGGCGAGGTGGAGGTCAAAGGGGACAACCTCGCGGGGCGCGTCTCCCACCAGGAGCAGCGGGTGGCGCCCGTGCGCGACGCGGAGCTCCGCCCCATGGGTCACCACGGGGGCGTGGCCGCTCACGCTCACCGCCCACCTGGCCCGAGCCACCAGGCTGTCGACCCGGACGGCGAGCGCGTGCAACTCGCCGATCTGGGCGGCCGCCGGGCGCAGCATCTCGGTGAGGCCCCGCAGCACCTTGAGCTCCTCGCGGGCCGCATTGGCCTCCGCCTCGCGCACCGCGTTGCCCAAGCCGATCGCCGCGGTCGGCTCGATGAAGAGCGTGGCACCGCTCGCCGACTCGCCGTGGACGATCCCTTCGGGCCGCGAGCGCTGGTCCCGCGCGACGGGAATGACGTAGCGCCCTTCCCGCAGAGTGACGCCCCCTTCCCCACCGGCGGCCCGCAGCATCGCCTCCAGCCTCTGGATGAGCCGGTTCCGCGCCGCCTGGATCTCGCTCCGCGCGGCGGCGAGGCCGGGGCTCGCGGTATCGCGCACGGCGCCGTCGTCGTCGATCGCCTGCTCGAGCCGCCGCTCGAAGGCGCGCTCGGCGGGTGGCAGCTCGAGTGCGGCGACGCGCGGGGCCTCGGGCGCCACCCGTTTGATCTCCGCCATGATGAGCCGCGCGGCGGTGAGCGTCTGACAGAGCGCGAGGAGCTCCCCGCCATCGAGCACGCTGCCCGAGATGCGGAGCCTGGCCAGCGCCGGGGCGACGGGCGGGACCGCTTCGGCCGCGACTCCCTGCCCCATCCGGATGAGGCGGGCCAGCTCCTCGAGCAGCGCCAGCTCCTCGCGGATCCAGTCCGCATCGCCGACCGGGCCCAGTGCCAGCACCGCCTCTCGGCCCAGCGGCCCGGCCGCGCGCTCCGCCACGGAGCGGAGGACGTCCGCGAACTCGAGCGCCTCCAGCGCCGGCGCCCACTGCTCGCCGAGCTGGGTGAGCGGCTCCAGGCCCTCGAAAGCGGACGGGGTGCCAGCGTCCGAGGACACTCGCACCCCGTCGGGGAGTTCAGTTTGAGTCGGGTCGGTCATCCCGCCTGGTGGCCGGCGCGGGAGTCCCGATCGCACAGTGCTACGACCATGGGAGAAACTTAAACACGCGGGACCCGGGGGTAACTGCGCCGGGTCTTGCGCTGGGCCGCATTCTGTTTCCGCTTGCGCTTCTCGCTGGGCTTTTCGTAGTGGCGATGCTTGCGCAGATCAGAGAGGATCCCCGCCTTTTCGCACTTCTTCTTGAACCGCTTGAGCGCGCGCTCGAAGCTTTCGTCATCGTGGATGATGACTTCGGACATCCGTGAACTCACCCCTCTCAGGCGCCGATGGCGTATGGTGTTGGCGCGCAATAACCTAGATCCCAGCCCACGAGAAAACAACCCCGCCCCACAACCCCGCCGGCCTCGGCCCTTCCGCCGCGCTCACCCCGGCGGCCAGGTCATGCGACGACCACCCAGCAGATGGAAATGGAGATGGAAAACCGACTGCCCGCCGTCCCGGCCGGTGTTGCTCACGATCCGGTATCCGGACTCGTCCAGGCCCAGGCCGGTCGCGACGTCCGTGGTGAAGGAAAGGAGCCGGCCGAGCAACGCCGGGTCCTCGCGCGCGGCGTCTCCCGCCGCCACCAGGTGCTTGGTCGGGATGACCAGCACATGCACGGGGGCCTGTGGGGTCAGGTCGTGGAACGCCACCGCCTCGGCGGTTCGCCGCACCAGCTTCGCCGCCACTTCGCCGCTCGCGATCTTGCAGAAGATGCAGTCAGCCATGGGAGCCTCGCTGGCGTGCGTGCCACGCCGTTGTAAGGGCGGCGAGCGCCGCCGTCTCGAACCTGAGCACATGCGGGCCCAGCCGCACGGGGATGAAGCCGGCCCCGCGAAGAGCCGCCGCTTCCTCGGTGGCGAAGCCGCCCTCCGGACCGATCACGACCGTGAGCGGCGTGTCGGCGCCGAGTGACTCGCTCGAGCCGCCCGCCGCGTCGGCCAGCCACCGCGCGCCGGCGTGGGGGCGGTCCAGGAACTCCGTGAGGCGGAGCGGCTCCTCCACCTCGAGGGACCACAGGGCCCCGCACTGTTTGAGTGCCTCGCGCGCCCGCCGGCGGATGCGGTCCAGGTGCTGGCCGCGGAGCCGGGTCGCGACGTTGGCCGTGCGCGCGGTCTCGAGCGGGATGATGCGGGTGGCACCGAGCTGCGTGGCCTGCTCGGCCAGGACCGCGAAACGATCCCGATCGCCGGCGCCCACCGCGAGACAGGTCTCGACCGGAGCGGGCTCCTCGAATACCTGCTCCACGTAGACTTCCGGCCGGATCGAGCTCCCGCGAAGCTGCCCCTCGCCGCGCCGCCCGCCTCCATCAAGAAGCCGGACCCGCATCTCCGCGGGGATGCGCCGCACCTCGAGGTGATGCAGCTCTTCCGGCTCGAGCGTCACGGTAGCACCAGCCACCAGGTGACCTCGCCGGACCAGCAGCGTGATCATGGCCTCCTGGCGGCTACTCCCCACCAGCCCTCGTCCACCAGCTCCTCGACGATCTGGAACCCGGCCTCGAGGAGCGCCGGGCGAAACTCCGGCGCCTCCGCCGGCTCCATGCCCGAGAAGATGGCGATGCCGCCCGGGAGGAGCGCCGAATGCACCTCCGGCAGCAGCGCGATATTGATCAGGCGGAGGATGTTCGACACCACCAGGTTGACCGGCGCCAGGAGCGGCGTGAGGTGCGCGGCATCCCCTTCGAGAAAGGTCACCCGATCGGTCACCCTGTTCCGCTCCGCGTTCTGCACCGAAACGGGGAGCGCGTCTCCATCGGCTTCGATGCCCACAACCTGGCCGGCACCCAACCGCGCGGCGACGATGCTCAGGATGCCACTGCCGCTGCCGAGGTCGAGGACGGTATCGCCCTCGCGGACGAAACGCTCGAGGAGAGCCAGCGCGGCGCGGGTCGAGCCGTGCTCGCCACTGCCGAACGCCATTTCGGGGTCGATGATGATCACCGATTCGCCGGCCGTCGCCGTGTAGGCGATCCAACTCGGCACGATCACGAAGCGGCCGATGCGCCGCACCGCCAGTCCTTCGCGCCAGGCCTCGGTCCAGTCGATCTCGGGATGCTCCCGGCGCTCCATCAGGAGCCCGGGGCCGTGCTCCCGGGCCAGGTCGCGCTCCAGCGCATCGGCGTCGGGGGCAGTCAACGCGAACGAGACCAGGGTCCCGTCGTCCCGCTCCTCGACGGCGTGGCCGGTCCGTCCCACCAGCCAGGCGGCCACGGCATCGCGCCGCTCGGCGGCAGGATGGACCTCGATCGCAAACCAGCTCATGCGCCGAGGGCTTCCTTGAGCTTGGACCAGAAGCCGGCGGCGCGCCGCGGGGGCTCGCCCTCGTGCTTGGCCAGCTCCTGGAAGAGACGCTTCTGCTCTTCGGTCAGCGTCTCGGGGGTCCAGATGTGGGTCCGGATGAGGAGGTCTCCCTTTCCGCTCTGCCCGAGGCGCGGTAGTCCCTTGCCCCTGAGCTTGAGGATGGTGCCACCCTGGGTTCCGGGAGGAATGGTGACCCGCTCATCGCCGTGCGGCGTGGGAAGGGTGAAGGAGAGGCCCATGGCCGCCTGCGAGAACGAGAGCGGGAGGTCGATGACGAGGTTGTCTCCGTCCCGCTCGTAGCGCTCGTCGTCCTTGACCTCGATCATCACCAGCAGGTCGCCGGGGGGCGCGTTGCGGGACCCGACCGCGCCCTGCTGCCGGAGCGTGAGATAGTTGTTCTCCGAGACCCCGGGCGGGATCTCGACCTGCACCGACTTCTCGACCCGCACCCGGCCGTCGCCCCGGCACTCCTCGCAGGGCGCCGCGATCACGGTGCCCTCGCCGGCGCAGGTGGGACAGGGACTCACCGAGACGAACTGCCCGAACATGCTGCGCGCGGCGCGGCGGACTTCCCCGCTGCCGCCGCAGGTGGCGCAGGTGGTCGGCTTGGTGCCGCGGCGCGCCCCGGAGCCCTCACACGCCGGGCAGCGATCCAGGGTCTTGAGCTTGATGGTGCGCTTGGCCCCGGTGGCGACCTCGTTGAGCGAGATCTTGACGTTCACCCGGATGTCCTGGCCGCGCCGCGACTCGCCCCGCTGCGGCTGACCGAAGATCGACTCGAACCCGCCGAAATCGCGCATGAAGATGTTGAGCGCCTCGGTCAGGTCCACGTGGTGGAATCCGTGGTAGCCCTGTGCCCCCCCTCCGGCCCCGCCCAAACCGGCCTTGCCGTAGCGGTCGTAGCGGGCGCGCTTGTCCGGGTCCTTGAGCACCTCGTAGGCCTCGGTGACCTCTTTGAAGCGCTCCTCGGCATCGTCGGCCTTGTTCCGGTCGGGATGGAGATCCATCGCGAGCTTCCGGTACGCCTTCTTGATGTCGGCGTCGGACGCCTCGCGAGGCACCCCGAGGAGATCGTAGTACTCGCTCACTCCATCAGTCCTTCCACCAGGCGGCTGGTGTGGTCCACCAGGCCGATGATCTTGTCGTAGGGCATCCGGGTCGGGCCGATCACGCCGATCACCCCGGTGAGATCGCCCGAGCGATAGGCCGAGGTTACCAGGGTGAACCCGGTCAGGCGCGAATCGTTGTGCTCCCCGCCGATCGTGATGGTGAGCCCGGTGGACCGCCGCGCCGAGAGGGCCTGCTGCAGCAGGTCACGGCGCTCGGTGAGATTGAGCAGGTCACGGATCCGTCCGCTGCTCGAGAACTCGGGCTGGCCGGCCAGCATCTGGGCGCTCCCCAGCACGACCGCGTCCTGCGCCGCGCCGAGTCCGAAGATCTCCTCGCCCTCTTCGATGAAGATGTTGAGCAGCTCGCGCTCGTGCTGCGTCTGGTCGGCGTCCCGCAGGCGCTCGGACAGGGTGGTTCGGATCTCGGAGAGACTGAGGCCACCCAGGCGCTCGTTCAGGGTCTGGGCCACCCGCTGCACGACATCCACGGCCATCGAAGCGGGGATCTGAACGAAGATGGTCCGGACGGAGCCGCTCCGGAGATGAAAGACGAGCAGCAGCCGGTCGGAGGAAACCACCACGAGGTCGAGCCGGTCGAGCACCACCTGGTCGAACGCCGGCGCGATCGCCACGCCCAGCTCATGGGTGAGCACGCCCAGCACCTGCGCGGCCCGCCGCAGGATCGCCTCCAGCGCGCTCCGGGAAGGGCCGAGCTCGGCATGCAGGGTCCGCTGGTCTTCCCGGCTGGGCGGAGCCAGCCGGATCAGGTTGTCCACGTACCAGCGATAGGCCAGGTCGGTCGGGATCCGCCCTGCGGAGGTGTGGGGATGGTACAGGAAACCCTTCTCCTCCAGCTCACTCATCGTGTTGCGGATGGTGGCAGAGGAGACGCCGATCGGAAACCGCTGGGCAACGGTCTGGCTGCCCGCGGGTTCGGCGGTCTCGATGTAGACCTGGATAACCGCTTCCAGCACGCGGATCTCCCGGTCGGACAGGCTCTCCAAAGACATGTTGAAATGTAGCAAGCGAAGGGGGGCCCCGGCGACCGGGGGTGGCAACCGAGTTCAACCCGTGCGCGAGGCGGCATCGACCGCCAGCGCGTCGAGCCGGAGCCATCCCTCGGCGGTGAGGCGCACGCGGTCTCCGGTGAGCTCAGCCCACCCGGCCCGGCGCCAATCGTGGAGGGTGACTTGGGGAAGCTCGCCCCGCCCAACCCCGTAGTCGGTGCGGAGGCCCAGGTACAGCCGCTCCAGCCGCACCTCTTCCGCGCCCAGGCGCTCCTCGTGGGCCACGGCACTGGCGCCGGACAGCATGGCATCGCGCCAGGCAGACCACTCCCGGAAGTTCCACCATCGGACCCCCTCGGTCGCACTGTGGGCGGATGGGCCGAGGCCCAGAAAGGGGGCGCGCTGCCAGTAGGCCGCGTTGTGGACCGCCTCGCGACCGGGGCGGGCGTAGTTGGAGACCTCGTAGTGACGAAAGCCGGCGGCAACAAGCCGTTGGTGAGCCGCGAGAAACTCCGCGGCGTAGCGCTCCTCGGAGGCGACCTGGGTCTCACCGCGGGCCACCTGACGCCCCAACGGGGTGTGTGATTCGACGGTGAGACCGTAGAGAGAGAGGTGCTCCGGCTCAAGCTCCAGGGCGAGGTCCAGATCGCGCTCCCAGTCCCGTTCGAGCGCCTCTGGCAGGGCGAAGATCAGATCCAGGGAGATGTTGTCGACGCCCGCCTCACGGAGGAGCTGGACCGCGCCCCGGGCCCGGGTGGCATCGTGACTGCGGTGCATCCAGGCAAGCACTGCAGGCGCGAAGGACTGCACGCCGAGGGACACCCGGTTGACGCCGGCCTCTTTCCAGACCCGGGCCGCCGCGAGGGTCACATCCTCCGGGTTCGCTTCGAGGGTTACCTCCGCCTCACGGGCCAGGGGTCGTTCGGCCGCGATCGAGTCGATGATGCGGCGGAGCGCGTCGCCCGCAAGCAGCGAAGGGGTTCCGCCGCCCAGGTACAGGGTGGAGAGCTGGGGGGCCTCGCTCCACGGCGGCTCTGCCACCCACCGGCGCCACTCCGCGAGCACCAGATCGGTATACACCTCCGACGGCACCTCACGGCGCACCGCGATGGCGAAATCGCAGTAGGTGCAGCGCCGGGCGCAGAAGGGGACGTGGAGGTAGAGGTGCAAGGGGGGTGAGCGGTGAGCGGTGAGAAGTGAGCGGTGAGAAGTGAGAAGTGAGCGGTGAGCGGTGAGCGGGCCGAAGCTAGAGCGGGCTCTCGTCCCGCGCCGCCCCCAACAATACACCCGCCGCAGGCTGCCGTCGGGTGAGCGGGCCAAGGACTGGTTCCCTCCCCACACCACCCCAACCTGACATCCCCTGTACGCTGAACGCTGTACGCTGCTCTCCCAGTTGACAGCCCTCCGGCCCTATCGCATAGTACCCCCGTCACCGACCGCCACATCGTCATTCCACATCCGTGTCCGCACAAGGGGGTTCGTGTGCTCCACTCTCCGTCCGTGCGCCAGCGCCTGATGGCTGCTGCGCTCCTGGCGACACTTGCCGTGCCAGCGGCGCTCACAGCCCAGGCCCGGAGCCAGATCACGCCATTCTTCGCGAGCTTCTACGCCGTCAGCTCCTACGGGTCGCACATCGCCGAAGGGACGTTCACCGCTAACGAGCGGCTGAGCAACGCCCCCGGCATAGGTGTCCGGCTCAGCGTGGCCGTGTCCCGGGCCATCGGCATCGAGGGCCAGGTAGTCTACGCGACGGTGGGCCGGGACGCCGTGCCCGACAGCGGCTCCGTGGTCGGCGCGTTCATCAAGGGCAACGTGGTGATGGCCAGCGGCCGCTTCACCTATCACCCGCGCCGGAGCAACTTCCGCGGAATCCTGGGCGTGGGCTACCAGCATCGCGGCGGCGACGCCTGGGACGAATCGAAGTTCAGCGGCTTTACGGGCAAGTTCGATCACAGCATCGTGGGCGCGGTGGTGGGCTTCGGTGCCCGGGCGAACCTGACGCCCCACTTCGCGATGGACCTCGACGTCGAAGGGTTCCTCTATTCCTCTGACGCCGACCAGAGCCAGACGCTCTTCAAGTCCAAGTTCCAGCAGGACATCCTGGTGACGATCGGCATCCCGATCGGGTTCGGCGGCGGGAGCTGAGGGCGGAACGAAGGGAAACGAGACGCGGGCGGCCTGACCGGGCCGCCCGCGCTGTTTTGGGGTAGTTCAGTTGGCGCGCACCGCGGTGGGCGAGGAGCGGGACGGCCCGGTGGAGCCATCGCCGACCTGGCCCCGGTCGTCCCGGCCCCAGCAGAAGG
>DATJVM010000064.1:0-156456 GCA_035501775.1 Gemmatimonadales bacterium
CGATCGGGCGGACTGCGGTGTGGCAACCCTCCCAGCGAAGGGCGCCGCGGCGGTTCGCGCCGCACCGCCCTCCGCTGTCAGGACTTACAGGCCTATCAGCAGCGCCGCGCCGATGCTCCAGGTCCGGAGGGTGTGGACCACGGCCTCGGGCGGGAGGTACCTCCGGTCGAACGGGGTCCCTCCCACACCGAAGAAGGCGGAGTTCTCGAAGCTGACGGCGCCGAGCGGAACCCGGAGCGCGAGGCCGGCTCGCCCGCTCACCGTGGTTCGGTTGCCGAACCCGTCGGTCTCCCAGTGGTCGATTCCCGGACCGGCCAGGACGACCAGGCTGGCGCGATCGAGCGTCGCGAGGCGCTTGCCGATCAGCAGGCCGGCGCGCCACCGGTCGACGCCACCGGTACGGTCTTCGAGCAGCACCGCCGGGGTCGAGGCGCGAGCCGCTCCCGTGGCGTAACCGGCGGCCACAATCACTTCCCAGCCCCGGAAGGCGCGGCGCAGGCCGATCTCGAATGCGACGCGCGGGGCGGGTTGGACGTCCACCACCGTTCCCGGTACCGCCGTCGTGTCACTGGAGGCGCCCGTGAAGGCGTCACGGCTCACGCCAAGACGGAGAGCCCAGCCGTCGGACGAGGCCTGACCGGAGAGCGGTGGGGCGACGGTGAGCACCCCGAGCAGGGCCGGCACATAGGCGAGTTTCATCGCATCTCCTGTGGAAGGCCGGCGGGGCGGTGCCCCGCCGGCGTGAGAGTCAGCGCATCACGAGATTGATCCAGCCGTTGGTCTGATTGTTGTCGGCGCGGAGCACCCAGTTGAATCCCGAATGGTACTCGCCGACCACCTTGTCCTCCATCGCGTTCCCGATCAGGTCGTCATTGGTCTTGATCCAGCTCGCCAGAGCAGCGAGAAAGTTCTCGAAGCTCTTGCCGGCGGCGATGACCTTCTTGGTGGACCCAGTGTCGATCGCGCCGGTGATGTCTTTGTACAGCGGGCCGATCGTGCCGACGAACTTCTCCCAGCGGTAGGGGTCGACCTTCATCTCGCAGGAAGTATCATCGTCCTCCATCGCGACGATGCGGAACGTCTCGCCGGGATGGGTGTTCTTGTAGGAGTTGATCTGGAACTGGCTGAACAGCAGCACGCTGCCGGTCCAGTTCTCGCCGCCATTCCAGTTGTAGAGCCCCGGTTGATGCTCGCCGGCGCACTCGTACCGGGTGAGCGAGTCGCTCCTGCCACGCTGCCCCATGATGTGGATCTCGAACTCGGGCTCGCCCTTGAGCCACCCCTCGAAGTCCTCGACGAAGTGCGCCGCCGTCATGTACAGACCCGGCGTGACGCCGCTCGGCGTGACCCCGCCCCCGCCTCCACCACCACTGCCCCCGCCGCCGGTGCCCCCGCAGCTCTCGAGTTGATCGGGCGTACACTGCGCCTGGGTGCGGATGAGGGGATGGTCAAAGTCGGTCTCGACGGGGACCACGGCCAGGACCGGCGTGTCCGGCGGGCGATCCGGGTCCAGCAGGTGGCGGCCGCCCGCGAGGTCGTACGCGACCGGGATGTCGTGGTCGCGAGCGGCCGTGGCCACCAGAAGCCTGTCGTCCCCTTTCCATCGCTGGCGATGGGCCGGCACCGGCAGGTAGACCTCGAGCGGCTCCGTGGCACGCAGGACCGAATCGGTAATCGCCTCAGCCTCGTTGTTGAGATTGGCCAGGGCGGCCAGGTCCGCCGCGCTGGTCCGCGAGTAGGACCGCTGCAGATGGACCTTGCCTTCGCGGAAGGGCGAGGCCTTGAGTCGGTCGTAGAGTCGCGCGCGGAAGCCCGGGTCGGCCAGAGCGCGGGCCATCCGCGCCGCGATCGGCTCCAGGCGCGCGGTTTCCGCCGTGACCGTGGCGGCGGGGCCAAGCGGCACCGCGGAGGACGCCGGTGCGGAGTCGGGCGCGTCCGGCTGGCAGGCCACCAGCGCGAACGCTACGGCGGCGAGAAGAGTGGGAAGACCTCGGGACATAGCTTCCTCCAGGCAAGGGTGAGCGCAGGCCAGGCTGCGGAACCCAAGCTGTGAGGAGGGTCATCCCAAGTGGGGCGTATGGAAACGGCGAATGGTGCGGGAGAACGCGGTCCGCAGATCCGCTGCGCAATCTGCGGGCCGCGATGCGTTACCTGGGTCGGCCGTCGGTCGTCTGGCGGCATTGCTTGGCGGAGTATGGAGCGGGCTTCCAGGGCTGATCCTCAGACCTACGCAATCATCGGCGCCGCCATCGAGGTGCCCGGCAACTCGGGTGCGGGTTCCGCGAGCGTGTTTACGCTGAGGCGCTGCGGCTGGAACTCGCCGCCCGTGCCATCCCCTTTGAGGCAGAAGTGAGGCTGCCACTCACGTTCAAGGGCCGCCTTCTCCCGGTGGTGTACCGGCCGGACCCGGCATGCTCTGGTGCGGTCGTCGTGGAGCTCAAGGCCCTTGCCGGCCTGACCGGCACGGCAGCGGCTCGACTGATCAACTACTTGAAGGCGAGTGGGCTGGCTCCCGGGTTGCTCCTCAACTTCGGGGCGGGGCGGCTCGAGTTCCGCCGGTTCATCCGGTCCGGCGGGACGAAGAACAGCGAATCATGGATCCCCAGGTGACGCCGAGCCGCCGGCGGCAAGCGCAACGGCGCGACCCGTCTACGTCATCTGCTCATCTGCGGACCATCTGCGGATTCAGAACTCCATGTGCTCGACGCGCTTGAGTCCCAGGCGGATGGGCACGATCGTGGCCGCAAGACAGAGGGCCGCCACCGCCACGAGCGAGGCCGCCATCCAGCCGTCGAACGCCGGCTGGTTGCCGGTGAGCTCTGCCCTGAGATACCCGAGCACCGGTGCCGCCTCGAGCACCAGTACGACGCCGAGGAGGATGATGGCCGACATCATGTAGACCATGCCGCCGAAGCCGGTCGGGATCTGGGCGGCGTTCTCGGTGTCGAAGCGGGGAAACAGCGCCCCGAATCCGAGCGCCAGCGCGCTGATGGCAAAGGTCATGAACACGATCGTCCCGAGACTGATGGCCATCATGATCGGCGTGGCCTGCAGCAGGACGTTGGTGCTGAAGGTGATGAGGAGCGCGAGTACGAGGAGCGGGATCGTCCCCGTCCAGTACTTGCTCCACAGGAGCGCCTTGAGGTCGAGTGGGCTCGATCGTAGGAGCCACATCTGGCGGCCTTCCAGCGACACCGCCGGAAAGACGAATCGCGCGGCGATGGCGGCGAGGACGAAGCCCGCCAGGCCGAGGTTGAGGAAGACCACCAGCGAAACCAGGAACACCGGCACCTTTTCGCCGGAGAAAAGCGGCAGCGACTTGATATTGAAGACGTAGACCACGAGCAGCACCGCGAGCAGGATGAGCTGGCTCCACTGTGTGGTGTCGCGGAAAAAAAGCCGGATGTCCTTGAGCACGAACTCGCGGCGTGCCGCCGGCATGGTGCCGAACAGGCGGCTCAGGACCCCCGACCACCCCCGCCCCCGCACGAACCGCTCCGCTCCCTCCTGCGCCTTGGAGAAGCCCGCATGGTAGAGCTTGCCGTGCAGGGAGGCACCCAGGACTACGAACGCGGGTGCCGTGGTCCACAGCAACGCGATGGGCAGCGGGTCCGCCACCCGCTCCAGCCAGTTCATGATCATCTGGGTGGCCCACTCGCTCGGCAGGAAGGGGCTGGTGGGTGTCCGGAGTGCGGAGAGGTAGTCGAGCAGGTTGCGGACTCCGTCGGCCCGCACCAGCTGCTCGGGGCGCACCAGCCGGAACAGGAGGACCAGCATCCCCACCGCGCCGATGGCGACCAGGCTCAGGAGGTCCCGGGTGCGGCGCGCCGGAAAGACGTTGACCAGCACCAGGGTAATCGCGGACCCCGCCACGCACGGAAGCACGAAGTAGGGAAGCAGCGCCCCGATGACCACAAAGGGAAAGAGCGGCCCGCCGTGAAACACCGCCCCGTAGGCGGTGAAGATGGGCACCGCCATGAGCGCCACCATCCACGACGAGTGCAGCAGCGTTTCGCCCAGCTTGGCCAGGTAGAGTCGGAGCCAGTCGGTCGGTGACGAGACGAGCAGGTCGAGGTCCCGCGCCAGGAAGAAGCTGGAGAGCGCGGTGATCAGGTTGGAGAGAAGCAGGAGCGACGCGAAGGCCAGCAGGATGATGCCGAGCATCTTGGCCGCGAGCGGCACCCCAACCTCGGTGGACGACTGGATGTAGCGCAGGATCCGGTAGGAGAGCCCGAACACCGCCGCCCAGAACCCCACCGCCACCAGCGCCAGAAGCAGGAACTTGCCGCTGCCCGCCGAGCGTTCCTGCCGCAGGCGGTTGAGCGCGCTCCGCCAGCGCGGGGTGGTGAGGGTCTGCAGCGTCGGCTGCGGGGGCAGGGAGAGCGCGGTCATGGGCCGTCAGCGTTCCAGGATGGCGTCCATCTCGCGGTCGATGATCCCGCCGGTGAGCCGGAGGAACAGCTCCTCGAGGTTCGCGTCACCCCCGGCGGTCTGCTCCCGGATTTCAGCCGTCGTGCCACAGGCGAGGATCCGGCCGCTGGAGATGATCCCGATCCGGTCGCACATCTCCTCGACCGTCTCGAGCGTATGGGTGCTCATCAGGACGGTCCCGCCCCGCGCCACGAAGGCGCTGAACAGGTCCTTGAGGAACTTCTGACCCTTCGGGTCGAGCCCTACCATCGGTTCGTCCACCACGATCGCGTCCGGCCGGTGAAGGAGGGCGCTCGAGATGATGAGCTTCTGCCGCATGCCGTGGCTGTAGCTCTCCACCAGCTCGTCCTTCCAGTCGGTGAGCTCGAACAACTCGAGCAGCTCGTCCATCCGCCGCTCGACCGCCGCACCCTCCTGGCCATACAGCGCCGCGACGAAGCGCAGGAATTCGGCGCCCGTCAGCTTGTCGTAGACGAACGGGCGGTCCGGAATGAAGCCGAGCCGGCTCTTGGCCCGGATCGGGTGGAGAGCCAGGTCGTCACCGGCAATCTCGATGGTGCCGGACGTGGGCTTCAGGATCCCCGCGATCATCCGCATCGTGGTGGTCTTGCCGGCCCCGTTGGGGCCAAGGAAGCCGAACAGCTCCCCTCGCCGGATTTCCAGGTTGAGGCCGTCCACCGCGGTGAACTTGCCGTAGCGCTTGGTCAGGTTCGTCAACCGGATCATGGTACGTCCTTGAGAACGCGGAGCCGGAGGCGCCCCGCCCGGAGAGCAAGGTCCAACATTCTCGGCTGGCCCCCGATTGCGAGCCGCACCCGCCCCGCACTTGCGAAGGGGCCAGAGCCGGCCGGGTCGACCGGGGTCCATCCACCTATCCAGCATTCCGCCCAGGAGCGGAGCTGCCACCGGTCATCGACCTGGACCAGGCCCCACACCGGTCGGGCCGGGACGCCGGCCGCGCGCGCCAAGGCTACAAGGAGGAGAACCCGGTCGTCGGCAGAGCCGGTCCGCCGTGCCAAGGTCGTTTCCGCAAGGCCGGTGCCGAGCCCGCCCTTAAGGGTAATCGACCGACGGACCCAGGCCTGAATCCGCCGAATCATGGCGGCGGGGCGCTGGTCGCGGCCCCCCAGCAGGGCCGCCTGGCGAGCCAACGCGGAGTCCGGGCGGAGCAGGACCTCATTTTCCGTGGACTGCGCCGGCACGGAATCCAGGTCGGCGCCAGGCGCCACGCGGATCGTGTCGCCCGACCGCACTTGCCACCCTCCGACCAGGCTCGAGGCCAGGGCAGGGAGATGCCCCGCGGGGGCGACCCTCGCGAGAACCGTGAGACGAGCCACGCTGCTCGGAGGGGCGTCGGAAAGCTGGTAGCGCGGCGCCGAGGCCGCCGTGTCCCACGGAGCAGGAGGACGAGAGCGGAAGTTGGTGCTCGCGATCTCGAAGGCTGTCCGTTCGAGCCGGGCGCCCAGCGGGTAATCCTCCCGCACGATCATGCCGGAGGCGTCCACCCAGCGGGAAACCGGGAGACCGTGCTCGCGGCTGTCGAGGCGCCAGGCCCTGAGCGTATCCGCGTGAGCGACCCGCCACCGCCGGAGTGTCGGGGCGAACTCGGCACTGTCCGGTACGCTGAACAGTGACTCGGCGGCGACCACCAGGCGCTCGGTCCGCTCCTCCTGGTCGAGCGGATCGTACACCGCCACGCTCAGCCGGCTGCCCGGTTTTGGAAGACCGCGGGACGCGGCTACGAGCGGGATGGCGCTCGGCAGGACTACCGCGCGCCGGATCGGAACCCGCAGGGTATCAGGCGCGGCGCCTCGCGGCGAAAGCACGACGGTGACGAGCGTATCGCCGCTCACCTCCCCGTTGGTCGCCAGCCGCCCTTGCTCGGTAAGCAGGTCCGACTGCCAGCGGCGGAGCTGGAGACCCCGGGTGTAGATCGCCTCCACCCGCCAGCTGGTGCGTCGGGGGGTCCGGGGCCGCTCGGAGGGCAGGTCGAGGGTCAGGAGGTCGGTTACCCGAAGGCCGTCTGCCAGGGTATCGACCACCAGGGAGCTGAAGCCATACTGCCGGTCGCCCAGGTCAATCGTATGGAACGCGGTTCCCGGCGGCACCGGCCACTGGGATTCCTCTATCCCGGCCTTGGGCGAGAGATAGTGGCGATCCACCAGCCAACCCAGCGCCGCGGCCCATGCCACGAGGATGGACAGCGCGACTGCCCGCCGGCTCATGGCGTTCCGTTGGAGAGGTACGGCTCGAGCGCGCCCCGCTCCCCGGGGTGTTCCACGACGATCTGCAGCTCCGCCGGGAATCCGGTATTGCCGGGCCGGTCGCGAAAGGTCTCGACCAGGAGAACCGCCGCGGCCTCCGGCTCGAGGCCCAGGCCGGAGAGCGCGGCCGCCACGGTGGTGAGTTGCCACCCCTCCGCCCGGTGCCAGGCGGAGGTCAGGGCCCGGCGGACGGTTTCGCGCGAGGGCGCGCCGGTGCGGCTCTGGACCACCACGTGAAGCACGAATTCGGCGGCGAGCTCCCCGCCGGCCGTGATCACCGCGGCCCCGACGTCCAGCGGGGCCTGGACACGGCGTAGCTCGGCCGACGCGGCTCCGGCCTCGAGGTCGAGCGCCACACTCACCGGGCCGACCGGGCCCAGGTGATCGTCGGCGGCGCGCACCACGGCGTCGACCGCCAGTACCGGCAGGGCATGCTCGACGACCCGGATCACGCGGCGCCCGCCTCGCGGGCGCGCCGGTACATCTCCTGCGCCTCGTCGTACTTGCCCATTCGGTCAAGCACTCTACCGAGCAGGCGGTAGGTCCGGCCCTGCCCGGGCTCCAGCTCAGCCGCCTTCTGCAGCGCAACCCTGGCGCCCGGCAGATCCCCCGCCTGGTTCAGGGCTTCGCCAAGGTAGTAGTGGCCGGCGGCGTTGAGCGGCTCCAGCTGGAGGGCCCGGCGCAGCACGTCGGCCGCCTCCTTGGGCATCCCTTTCCGCCACAGGACCAGGCCCAAGGTAACGTGCGCCTGCACGTGCATGGGGTCCACCCGGAGGGCGCGGCGAAGGTCGGCCTCCGCCTCGCCATACTGCTTGAGGCGACCGTGAATCCCCCCGCGGGAGACCAGCATGGTCACGTCGTCCGGCGTGACCCGGAGGGCCTGGGTGAGTTGCTCCAGCGCCTCCGCAGGCTCGCCGGTGGTGTCGAGGAGAGACGAGAGATTGGCCCGGGCGGCCACGTGCCCCGGGTCGAGCGTCAGGAGCTCCCGGTAGCGCTGAATCGCCTCCGCGCCGTGCCCCCGGGTCGCCGCCTCGACCGCCCGGCGGTACAGCCGCTCCACCGGCGACTCGTCGCTCTTGGGCTCGGTGATGACGAGGTCGTCCTGCGGCACCGCGCTAGCGAAGGGGCGAAGCGGGTAGCCGGCATCGACGGCGTCGGGCGGAAGATCGCCCTCCAGCTCCGTCGTGCCGAAGAGTTCATCCAGCATGCCGTCGAGGCCGGTCGCGCGGCTTCGAAAGGTGGACATTCGGGCAACCCTGCGGGTATGGCGGCCGCGCTGGCACCCGCCGGCGCGGGGTGGAGCGGCCTCAGGAGCGAAGTATAGCGACCCCGGCCAACTTGAGCGGCGAGAGGTTGCCGGGTTGAATGGGCCGGGAGGTCCGGATACGTTCCCGGGCTTATGGCTCAGGAATACCTGATCGTCCGCGGCGCACGGGAACACAACCTCAAGAACGTCTCCGTCGACATCCCGCGGGACCAGCTCACCGTCATCACCGGACTGTCCGGTTCCGGGAAGTCGTCCCTCGCCTTCGACACCATTTACGCGGAAGGTCAGCGCCGGTACGTCGAGTCGCTGTCCGCCTACGCCCGCCAGTTCCTGGGCCTGATGGAGAAGCCCGACGTCGATGCGATCGAAGGGCTCTCTCCGGCCATTGCCATCGAGCAGAAGACGGCGGGGCACAACCCCCGGTCCACCGTCGGGACGGTCACGGAGATCTACGACTACCTCCGACTGCTGTGGGCACGGGTTGGCATCCCCCATTGCCCCAACGACGGGAGCCCGATCGAGCGCTCATCCGCCAGCCAGATCACGGACACCATCCTCGGGTGGCCGGCGGAGACCCGCATCGAGGTCCTTGCCCCGCTGGTGCGAGGCCGTAAGGGCGAGTTCCGGGAGCTGTTCGACGAGATCCGGAAACGGGGCTTCGTTCGGGTGCGGGTGGATGGCGAGACCTATGACCTCAACGAGGTGCCGGCGCTCAATCGGCGGCACAATCACGATGTCGCCGTGGTGGTCGATCGCCTGGTGGTTCGCGCCGGCGACCGCGGCCGGCTGGCGGATTCCGTCGAGACCGCGCTCAAGACCTCCGAGGGCATCGTCGAAGTGGTGGCGCACGGCCCGGCCGCTCCGGCTTCGCGGATCTTCAGCGAGCGGTTCTCCTGCCCCGTGTGCGGGCTCTCGATCCCCGAGCTCGAGCCGCGGCAGTTCTCGTTCAACTCCCCCTTCGGCGCGTGTCCCGAGTGCCACGGTGTTGGCCTGAGGCGCGAGGTGAACGCCGACCTGATTCTGGGCGACCCCAGCATTTCCATCCTCGAGGGCGTGGTGCTCCCCTGGGGCGAGCCCAGCGGCTATCTCCGCAAGGTGGTCCTCCCCACTCTGGCGCGCACCCTCAAGTTCGACCTCGCGGCTCCCTGGGAGCGGCTTCCGGAATCGGCCCGCAAGGCGCTCCTGTTCGGCATACCAGGCCGCAAGCTCAAGTTCCAGGTCGAGGGCAGCCGCTCCAGGGACGACTACGAGAGCGAGTGGGAAGGGATCGTGGCGAACATCGCGCGGCGCTACCAGGAGAGCAGCAGCGACGCCGTCCGGACTTCGCTCGACCAGTACATGGTGGAGGAGCCGTGCCGCGCCTGCGGCGGGAAGCGCCTGCGGCCCGAGAGCCTCTCCGTGCTGGTGCAGGGCCAGAGCATCGGCTCGGTGGTGGAGATGTCCGTGACAGCCGCCCACGACTTCTTCGCGGGCCTGCCGCTCAAACGGACCGCGGGCGCCGCCGGGCTCGATCCGGAGGTGGCCGGCCCCATTCTCAAGGAAGTAGGCGACCGGCTTCGCTTCCTGCGCGACGTGGGGCTCGACTACCTGACACTCGGCCGCTCGGCGGGTTCACTGTCCGGCGGCGAGGCCCAGCGGATCCGTCTCGCGACCCAGATCGGCTCGCGACTCACCGGCGTACTCTATGTGCTCGACGAGCCGAGCATCGGCCTGCACCAGCGGGACAACGAGCGACTGCTGGGTACGCTGCGCGACCTGAGAGACCTCGGCAACACCGTGCTGGTGGTGGAACACGACGAGGAGACCATCCGCGCGGCCGACCATGTGGTGGATCTCGGACCCCGCGCCGGTCGCCACGGCGGCGAGCTGGTGGCGGAGGGAGACGTCGCGACCATCCTCCGGCACCCCACGTCGCTCACCGCCCGCTATCTCCGCGGCGAACTCCGGATTCCCGTTCCGTCCGGCCGGCGAGTGGCCGGAGCGGGAAGGCGGCTCAGGATCGTCGGAGCCCGGGCCAACAACCTCAAGAACCTGACCGTCGATGTGCCGCTCGGCGTGTTCGTGGCCGTGACCGGCGTGTCCGGGTCCGGCAAGTCTACCCTGGTCACGGACATCCTCTACCAGGCGCTGGCGCGCCACTTCTATCGCGCCAAGGTCATTCCCGGAGTGCATCGCACTATCGAGGGGCTCGATCAGATCGACAAGGTGATCGACATCGACCAGAGCCCCATCGGCCGCACGCCGCGCAGCAACCCGGCCACTTACACCGGGCTGTTCACGCCGATTCGCGAGCTGTTCACCCAGCTTCCGGAGGCCAAGCTGCGTGGATACGGCCCGGGGCGTTTCTCCTTCAACGTGAAGGGCGGACGCTGCGAAGCCTGCGAGGGCGACGGGCTGGTCAAGATCGAGATGCACTTCCTGCCCGACGTCTACGTGCCGTGCGAAGTGTGCAAGGGGAAGCGCTACAACCGCGAGACCCTCGAGGTGCGGTACAAGGGCCGGAGCATCGCCGAGGTGCTCGATCTCACCGTGGGAGACGCGCTCGAATTCTTCGAGGCGCAGCGCCGCATCGCCGAGCGGCTCGAGCTCCTGAACGATGTGGGGCTGGGCTACATCCACCTCGGCCAGTCCGCCACGACCCTGTCCGGCGGAGAGGCCCAGCGCGTGAAGCTGGCCACGGAGCTGGCCAAGCGTGACACCGGCCGGACGCTCTACATCCTCGACGAGCCCACTACCGGGCTTCACTTCGAGGACGTGCGGCTGCTGCTCGACGTGCTGCACCGCCTGGTGGACAAGGGGAACACGGTGCTCGTCATCGAGCACAACCTGGACGTGATCAAGACCGCGGACTGGATCATCGATCTCGGTCCCGATGGCGGCGACAGCGGCGGTCGGGTGGTGGCGGAAGGAACACCCGAGGAGGTGGTCCGCGTCGCCGCGAGCCATACTGGGAAGTTCCTGAAGAAGGCGCTCAGGGCCGGGGCAGCGGCAGCGGCCGCCTCGCGCGGTTAGCGCACCGCCAGCGATTGTTGCCGGGTTGTTACGATCCTCGCCGGCACGCTCAGTTGTTGGCACTCGACCCGTCGGCCTACCTTGCTGCAGCCCTCACACCAATCGGTTGCATGCGCCTCGTCCGATCGGCCCTCGTTCTCGCTCTTCTGCTCAGCGGCTGTCACGGCTCTGTCGGCAATTCTCCCACAGCGGAGCAGGGGCATCGGCTGCCAACGGGCGCCGTTCTCGATCCCGTCGCGCCGGAGCTTGACGTAGGCTCGTTCCCCCTCGCCGTTGCGGTCGCTCCTGGAGGGCGTCACGCGGTGGTGCTGCTCAATGGTTACCGCGAGCAGGGGGTCCAGGTTGTCGACCTGGCCGCCGGCCTCGCCAGGCGGCCACTCGATCAGCCCGCCGGGTTCATCGGCCTCGCCTTCGACCATGCCGGCCGGAACCTGTACGCGTCGGGGGGCAACGAAGACCTGATCTACCGGTATCGCTGGGCCGCTGGCGAGGCGTCGCTCGAAGACAGCATCCCCCTGGCTTCGGCGCCGGGCCCCAAGGGTCGGTACTATCCCGCCGGCATCGCCCTCACCGCTGACGATCGCTGGCTCCTTGTCGCGGAGAACCTGCGCGACTCCCTGGCCCTGCTGGACCTCCGGGCCGGAACCGTTCGTCAGCGGGTGGCGGCGGGCCGCTATCCGTACGGTGTGGCCGTGAGCGCGGCGGGAGAGGTCTATGTCACCGCGTGGGGGGGCTTCGCCGTGAGCAGCTTCCGCCTCGCCGGGGACCATCTCGAGCCGACGGGAACGATTCCGGTTGGTCGGCATCCCTCGGCCATCCTGCTTAACGGCGACGGAAGCCGGCTCTTCGTCGCGTCCGCCAGCAGCGACCGCGTGACTGTGGTGGACACGCGCGCGGGCCGCGCCGTTAGCGAGCTGGTGGACACCATCCCCTCGGGAACCGGAGAGGGAAGCACACCCAACGCCCTGGCCCTCTCACCCGACGGCCGGCGCCTCGCCATCGCCGAGGCAGACAACAACGCCATCGCCATCTATCGACTGGGTGCGCGTATGGCGGGGGTTCCCGGACCTGCGGCAGCCGATGAGCTCGTCGGCCGGATTCCCGTCGGGTGGTACCCGACGGCTCTGGCCTTCGTCGGGGAGAGTCTCCTGGTCGTGAACGGCAAGGGCCGCGGCACCGCCGCTAACGCCGTGAACGGGCCGGGGCGGCCGGCGTCCGATGTGCGGGGCTACACCTTGGGGCAGATCTCCGGCTCGGTAATGGTCCTGCCCCCCGCGCTCCAGGAGCCGTCTCGACTGGCCCCGCTCTCCGCGCGGGTCGCGCGGGCCAACGGCTGGGGGCGCCGGCCGGTCGGCCCCGCCTACCCTCCGTTCGAACACGTCATCTATGTCGTGAAGGAGAACCGGACCTACGACCAGGTCTTGGGCGACCTCCCGGTTGGAGATGGCGACACCTCTCTCACCTACTTCCCCCGGTCGGTGTCACCCAATCATCACGCCCTGGCGGAGCGGTTCGGGGTGTTCGACCGGTTCTTCACCAACGCGGAGGTGAGCGCGGACGGCCACAATTGGACCGTGGGAGGGTACGCCACGGACTACGTCGAGAAGACCACGCCAAGCAACTACTCGGATCGAGGCCGCAGCTACGACTACGAGGGAGAGAACCGCGATGTCCGGCCGGCGGCGGGCGAAGATGCGGCCGAGCCAGCCATGGGGTATCTCTGGGACCTGGCGCGGCGGCGCGGGCTCACCTTTCGGAACTTCGGGGAGTTCGTGCGGAAGGAGGGCGGGGACGACGATCGCGAGTCAGGGGTCTACGTGGGGCTCAAGCCCTTTCTCGACCAGCACACCGATTCGGGATTTCCCGGCTTCGACCTCGACATCCCCGACCAGGTGCGGGCCGATCGCTGGATCAAGGCCCTCGACGAGTGGACCCGGACTGGCAACATGCCGGCGCTCCAGATCCTCCGCCTCCCGAATGACCACACCATGGGCGCCCGGCCGGGCGCCCTCACCCCCCGGGCCTACGTGGCCGACAACGACCTGGCCCTGGGCCGGGTCGTCGAGGCGCTGAGTCGGAGTCCCTTCTGGCGGAGCACGGTCATGTTCGTCCTCGAGGACGACGCGCAGAACGGGCCAGATCACGTAGACAGCCACCGCTCCCCGCTGCTCGTGATCTCCGCCTGGAATCGCCCCGGGGTGATTCACCGCTTCGCGAATACCACCGACGTCCTGGCGACAATCGAGGACATCCTCTCCCTCGACCATCTGTCCCAGTTTGACGCGTTCGGGCGACCGCTCAGGGGCGTATTCGCCGCCACTCCTGACCTCAGGCCCTACTCCGCTCTCCACCCCACCACTCCCATCGACGAACACAACCCGCCGCATGGGCCCGGCGCGCGTGAGTCGATGCGGCTCGACTTCCGGTCGGAGGACTTGGCGGACGACAACCAGTTCAATCGCGTACTCTGGGAGGCAATCAAGGGCCCGGACCGGCCCTATCCCGGCACCCACACCCGATCGGTGCTCGAGTGGCGCCGGGGCGAGTGAGCGTCAGGAGCTCTGCTACAGCTGTCCCTGCAGCTCGGTCCGCGCTCGATCGGAGGCTCACGCGACGGTCAGCGGAGAGTGGACGCACGGTGCTCTGAAGCCCGCGTTGATCCGAGGCGGGGGTCGGGCCGCCGGATTGCGGCTGATGCCCCCGTCCCTACATTCGAAGAGGCCCTCGCCTGGAGCGTCCCATGACCTACGAGCAGATCGTCGCCGTCCTGGGCTATGCCGGCAGCCATGAGCGCGCCGTCCGGATCCTCACCACGGCCCGCCAGGAAGTGACCGGCGTGCCGACCAGCGTGGACACCCACATCACCGCCCACGAGGTCTACCTTCATCCCCTCGGCGACGACTCGACGGAAATCTCCATGAGCCTGGGGGCCATTCAACAGGTGGAGCTGTTGTAGAAGTGAGAAGTGAGCGGTGAGAGGTGAGAAGTGACCGCTCACCGCTCACTTCTCACTTCTCACTTTCAGTCCGCCCTATCCCCTTTCCCGGCAACGGCCTACCTTTGTCCGCATGGTCTCCCTCCTGGATATCATCGGCCCAGTCATGGTCGGGCCTTCATCGTCCCACACCGCTGGAGCCTGCCGCATCGGCCTCTTCGCCCGGGGGCTCGTTGACGGCAACCCCGAGCGCGCCAAGGTGGAGCTTCACGGCAGCTTCGCCCGGACCGGGACCGGCCACGGGACGGATCGCGCCATTGTGGGTGGCCTGCTCGGTTTCTACCCCGACGACGAACGGCTGCGCGCCAGTCTCGATCTGGCCGCCGCCGCGGGCCTTGAGGTCAGCTTTGCCAACGTTCGACTCCGCGGGGAACACCACCCCAACACCGCCCGGATCACGCTCTGGCGCGGCAGCCAGGAGGTCGCCGTTACCGGCTCGTCCCTCGGGGCGGGCCGGATCCTGGTGACGGCCATCGACGGATTCCCCGTCGAGGTCACCGGTGCCTTTCCGACCCTCGTCTTCGTGGCCCAGGACGTTCCAGGAATCGTGGCCGGGGTGAGCACCGCGTTGGCCCGTCAGGGTGACAACATCGCCACCATGCGGGTGTCCCGGCGTCAGAAGGGGGGCGAGGCCATTCACATCTATGAGCTCGATCAGGCGATCAGCGCTCCCGCCCTCGAAGCCATTCGCGCCCTCCCCGCCGTGCGAATGATCCGGGCGATTCCGAGGATCGCCTGATGTTCGAGTCGCTCGGCGACGCCGTCGAGCGGGCCGAAGCCCTGGCCATCTCCCTTGGTGAGTTGGCCCTCCGCACCGAGGTCGAGGAAGGGCTCCGGACCCGCGAGGAGGTCGAGGCCGCGCTGGCCCGGGCCCTCGAGGTGATGCGCAACGCGGTCGAGCGCGGCCTCCCCGGAGATCTTCGCAGCGTGAGCGGCCTGGTCGGGGGAGACGCGGCGCGGCTCACGCACCCGGTCGGCCCCTTGGCCGGGACCGTCTTCACCGATGTGATCGCCTCCGCTCTCGCGGTGCAGGAGGTGAACGCGGCCATGGGGGTGATCGTCGCCGCACCCACCGCGGGAGGCGCCGGGGTGCTGCCGGGCGTGCTCCTCGGCCTCGCCAAGCACCGCTCCACCACCGACGCCGACCTGATCCGGGCCCTGGCCACGGCTGGCCTGGTTGGGGCCGTGGTTGCGGTGCGGGCATCCCTGTCCGGCGCCGAAGGCGGGTGCCAGGCCGAGACGGGTGCGGCCGCCGGCATGGCCGCCGCTGCCGGGATCGAGTTGCTGGGGGGAACGCCAACCGAGGCCGCCCATGCGGTTGCCCTCACCATGCAAGGGACGCTTGGCCTGGTCTGCGATCCGCTCGGCGGCCTCGTCGAGGTACCCTGCGTCTATCGGAACGCCACTGGCGGGGCCATGGCGCTGGCAGGCATCGAGATGTCTCTCGCCGGCGTCCGGTTCCCCATCCCCGTGGACGAGGTAATTGACACGATGGGGGAGATTGGCAGATCGATGGACGTGCGCTACCGGGAGACCGCGGGCGGAGGGCTAGCGGCCACCCCAACGGGGCGCCGTCTCGCGAAGGAGCGGCTGGTTCAGCTCAAGGGGAAAGGCGGGAACCAGCGTCCCCAGCAATGAAACATCTTGAAACGTACCCCCGTATGGGGAGCCACACCTCGGGGCCCTTTCCATATAGTGAGGAGCTTGGCCGCCGATGCTCCAAGCGCAATCCGGGCCGACGACCGTGCAATTGGTGGTGATGGTGCTGGGCGCGGTGCCCATCGTCGGCATGTTTACGTTCGCCGCCGTGAAGATCCTCGGGCCCATCGGCCAGGCTATTGGGCGGCGGCTGGGAGGCGGGTCCTCGTCGGGTGAAGTCGTGGACCGTCGCCTGGAGCTGATGGCGGATGATCTCGACCACCTCCGTGCCCAGCTTGTCGAGACCCAGGAGCGGCTCGAATTCGCCGAGCGGCTGCTGGCTACGCGCCAGCACGAACAGTTGCCAGGGGGTCCGCATTGAGTCCTGAGGCGATGATCCCGTTCGCCGGGATGCTGACCGGTGTGGCGATGACCGTGGCGGCTGTCTGGGGCATCGTGCAGATCGTGCGGATTCGGACTGAGCGGACGGCCCCCGCGCGGGAGCTGGCGAATGACGTCGCCGTGTTGCGCGACCAGGTCGAAGCGCTGCACCAGGCGCTGGTGGAAATGCAGGACCGGATGGATTTCACCGAGCGACTCTTGACCCAGGGCCGGGCCGATTCTCCCGGGGGCGCCTGACCGTGGATATCGAAGGCATTCTGGCCATCCTGCTCCTCTTCGGCGGTGGAACGGTGATCGCGGTTTCGTTCAGCCCCGTCGGACGCGCCATTGCGGAGCGGATTCGCGGAAAGTCCGCCCAGCCCGAGACCGATCCGGCCGTCCTCGACGAGCTCGAGCACCTGCGCGGCGAGCTGACCGAGCTGCAGGAGCGGGTGGACTTCGCGGAGCGCCTCCTCACCAGGGTGCGCGAGTCTCAACCTCTGCCCGGGTCCGAGTGATGGCGGACACTCTGTTCATCGTCATCGTCTTCGGGGGCGGCATGCTGGTTCTGCTCTCGAAAACGGAGATCGGCAGGGCGATCGCGGACCGGATTCGCGGTCACGTCCCGGCCAGCGAGCCCCCTCCGGCCCTGCTGGAGGAGGTGGATCGGCTCCGCCAGGAGATGACGGAGCTGCAGGAACGGATGGAGTTCGCGGAGCGTCTCCTGACCGCTCGATCCGACGCCGAGAAGCTGGGGAGTCCATAAGCGATGGATTGGGAACGGGTCTTCTTCGTGGTGTTCTTCACGCTGGTTATGCCGGCGTCCTGGATGCTGCTGGCGCCGTTGGCCCGGTACCTGCGCCGCCGCGCCACCGCCCCCGAGATCCCCGCCGAACTGCTGGAGGAGCTGGACCAGATGCGGAGCCGCATTGCGGAGCTCGAGGATCGTGCGGACTTCGCCGAGCGACTGCTCGCCCGGCAGCGCGAGCCTGGCACCCTGCCGGAGCACGCGGAATGATGCAGGCTGTGCCCGTGCCTCCGGTCCCGCCGGTCCCTCCAGTGGTGGTGACCACGCTGCCGGGTTCCTGGTGGGCCGGACTTCCGCCGGAGGTGATTGGCGTCGTGTCGGTCGCCTTCCTGACCGCGACCGTGCTGGTGCTGTATCCCCTGATGCGGGCACTGAGCCGCCGGATCGAGCGCGCCAGCGGGGACCCGCAGTTCCGAGCCGAGGTGGAGGGGCTCCACGAGCGACTGGCAGAGGTGGATGCCTTGCGGGAGCGCGTGGCGGAGCTGGAAGAGCGGCTCGATTTTACCGAGCGCTTGCTGACCCGGGCGCAAGGGGCCGAGCGCCTGGAGAGGGGACCCGGGTGAGATTCATCGTGAGATTCAAGATCTTCGGGTTGGACTGGTTCGATGTGGTAGTGCACCTGGCAGTCACCATCGCCCTGGCCGTCGCGGTGGATTCGCTGGTGCCGACCCGATACGAGGACCTCACCATGGGCTTCCTCTTTGCCGGGTCCCTGATGGTGCTCGGGTACCGGCGCCGCCGCGCCCTGGCCGCTGCTCCCGAGCCGGCGGCTCAGTCCGCGATCGAAGCGTTGGAAGAGCGGGTGGCGGAGCTGGAGGCGCAGCAGGGCCGGTTGTTGGAGCTCGAGGAGCGGCTCGATTTCGCCGAGCGGGTTCTCACGCAGCAACGGGAGCGGGACGCGATCCGCCTCCCGGCCGGCCAGGAGATGAGGGAGTGAAATAGATCATGGACTTCGAAGCGGTAATAAAAGTGATCGTGGCCATCGCCTCAGCGGTGGCGATTCCGGTCGCCGCCTATGCCGCGATCGCCGCGACCCGCGCCATCTGGGTCCGCCCCGCTCGCTCCGCTCGCGAGCTGGAGGATCTGGAGGCGGAGCTCGATGCGCTGCGGAGCCGCGTGGCCCAGCTCGAGACGGCCGAAGCCCGGCTGGGCGAGCTTGAGGAGCGGCTCGATTTCGCCGAGCGGCTGCTGGTCCGGGGCCCGGACCGGGGGCATGACTCGGCGGACACGCCGCCGGACGCGCATCCCGCCGCTCGCTAGGCAGTGGTCGGGCGAATGGGGTAACACACAGGCCGTGACCCGCGTGCCGCGAGTCGGCCGGGGCTACTGTTAGATTGTAGGGGACGTGCGACTCAACGTCGCGCACTACCCCGGGGAGAGAGCTCGATGAAGACCAAAGAAGACATTGAGAGCTACCTGGACCGCCTGGACAGCGGCACCGCCGAAGTCAAGGAAGTCGAGCCGGGCATCTGGCTGGTGCGGACCACCGCGGATGCGGAGGTCCTGGTCCAGTTCGCGCCGCCGGTCGTGATTCTCCGGCTCACCGTCATGACGCTGCCCGCCGGAGCAAAGAAGCAGGCGGAGCTCTGCCGGGCGCTCCTGGCCTATAACGCGCGCGAGATGGTGCACGGCGCCTACGGGCTCGATGGGGACCGGGTGGTCCTGGTGGACACGCTGGAGCTGGAGAACCTCGATTTCAACGAATTTGAGGCGAGCTTCGACTCACTCACGCTCGCCCTGGCCACGCACCTCGGCGCGCTCGCGCCGTACCGGGAGTAACGCGCATGGGGATCTTTGACCGCCTCTCGACGATGATCCGGTCGAACATCAACGACCTGATCTCCCGGGCCGAGAACCCCGAGAAGATGCTGAATCAGCTGATCTCGGACATGAAGACCCAGCTCGCCAAGGCCAAGCAGCAGGTGGCCTCGGCCATCGCCGACGAGAAGAAACTCCAGGCCGACGCGGAAGGGATGAAGAAGCAGGCCGAGGACTGGGAACGCCGCGCCATGCTCGCCGTGCAGGAGAACCGCGACGACCTGGCCAAGCAGGCGCTCCTGCGCTACAACGAGGCCCTGCAGGGAGCGCAGCAGCTGCATGAGACGTGGGTCCGGCACAAGGCCGAGACCGAGAACCTGAAGGCATCGCTGCGGCAGCTGAACGACAAGATCGAGGAGGCCAAGCGCAAGAAGAATCTCCTCATCGCCCGCGCCCGGCGCGCCGAGGCTCAGCAGCGCATCCAGGAGACGATGTCCGGCATGTCGGACAAGTCGGCGTTCGAGTCGTTCGAGCGCATGACCGAGAAGATCGAGCAGCAGGAACGGAAGGCCGTTGCCGCCGCGGAGCTGCAGAGCGAGTTCGAGGGAGACACGCTCATGCAGCAGTTCGAGGCGCTCGAGTACAAGGGCTCCGCCGATCAGCAGTTGCTCGAGCTCAAGGCCAAGATGGGCCTGCTCCCCTCCGCGGGTGGCCCCGCCAAACAGTTGGGGAAGGGCGACGTGGTCGAGGCGGAAGTGGTCGACGATGAGGAGCCGAAGAAGCCTGCCGCCGGATGAGCGCGCCACGGTGTCGATGACGAGCGGGGCGGATTCCTCGCCTGTGCGCTTGGTCGACGTGCGCGAGGGCCCATCGTGACGCGATGGGCCCTCGTCATTCTCCGCCTCAGCTAGCGAAGGCGGACAGGGCCGCCGTCCAGCGGAGCGGCCCCGCCCTTGACCTGCTCGGGCTTCCGCAGGGGCAGGTGCTTGATGGTGGTGCTCATGGTGTTCCTCCTCGGGTACAAGAAAAAGACTCGATCTCGAAATGTCGGGCATCGGGCTCCCAGGTTTGCTCGACCCTGACACTGAGTATATGTGCCCGACCGGTCGTGATTCTCAGGTCCGGTTAGCGGAGTTCTCGGAACTGAGGATTGAATAGCCTCGGCTTCGTTGAAATCCGGAAGTGATGGCACGAGAGTGGACGCTTCTGCGGACTGCGATTCTCGCATTGATGAGGCGGTCGTGGTGCTCGGCTCAACGTTCTCCGCCAATCCGCCCCACTGACCCCGGCCATGCAGGTGCCATCCGGTCCGCGACGAGTCGGATCCGGTCGGCCAGTGAAAGTGATGACCAGTTGGGGAAGTCTCGCGTGTGGGCGGGACAGACGCGTTGTCTCGGAGGATCCGGACAGCAAGACGCGCCAGTCGAGATGCTGTTCAACGCTGGACCAGCGGGGCCGATTCCTCTTGGGGTTCCGCCCCGCGCTATTATCTTTGGCACCACGTTAGCCCCCGCCTGTCGCGGGGCGCATCGCTTCCCGACACCTCGGCATTCCATGCACGGCTCACGCTTCCTGATCCTTGCCGACGGCGAATTCGGCCCTCTGACCTCCAAGACCGCCAACTCGGTCATCCGCTACCTGCCGGAGCGGATCGCGGCCGTGGTGGATCGCCGCACCGCCGGACGCACGGTCGGTGATGTGCTCGGGTTCGGCGGCCCCATCCCCATCGTGCCCTCGGTGGCCGCGGGGCTCGGCTACCGGCCCGATGCCGTCCTGATCGGCATCGCCCCCGTGGGCGGAAAGCTCCCCGAGGAATGGCGCCAGTGGTTGCTCGCCGCCATCGACCAGGGGTGCTCCATCTGGAGCGGCCTCCACACTTTCCTGGCCGATGATCCCGTCCTGGCCACCCGCGCCCGGGAGCGCGGCGTGGCGATCCACGATCTCAGGCGGCCGCCGCCGAACCTCCCCGTGGCCTCCGGCAAGGCCAAGACCGTGGAGCCCTTCGTCATTCTGACGGTGGGAACCGACTGCAATGTCGGCAAAATGACCAGCCAGCTGCAGATCACTAGGACGCTCAACGATCGAGGCGTGCGTACCCGCTTCGTGGCCACCGGGCAGACCGGGATCATGATCGAAGGCTGGGGCATCGCGGTGGATGCCGTCGTGGCGGACTTCATCGCGGGTGCCGCGGAGTGGCTGGTGCTGGAAGGCGCCAAGAACGCGGATGTGGTGCTGGTAGAGGGGCAGGGCAGCCTCAACCATCCCGGATACTCCGGCGTGACCTGCGGCCTGCTCCACGGCTCCTGTCCGGACGCGCTCATTCTCTGTCATCAGGCCACCCGAACCCACATCGGCGATTATCGCCCGGCCGCGTGGCTGCGAATGCCGCCGTTGTCCGAGTATGTCCGGCTCTACGAAACCGTCGCCGGATACGTGCACCCTACCCGAACGCTCGCGATCTCGCTCAACACCTACGATCTCTCCGAGGCCGAAGCCCTCGCCGCCTGCGAGGCGGCCTCGCGCGAGACCGGGCTGCCGTGCACCGATCCTGTCCGATTCGACCCGGCCCCGCTGGTCAACGCCGTCCTTCAGGGACGCGAGGCCTACCTGGCCCGGCGGCGCGCCGAGCCGGTGGGCCAGCCAGCCTGAGGTACCGCCAGTGGCGTCGGCTCCACCCCTCCTCATCTCCACACTTACCAAGCGCTACCCGGGGCCACCCCCGGTCGAGGCGCTGCGCGGGATTGACCTCGAGGTGCGGCCGGGCGAGATCTTCGCGCTGCTCGGCCCGAACGGGGCGGGGAAGACCACGACGGTGGGCATCGCGACCACCCGCGTGCGGCCCAGTTCCGGCACCGTTCGGGTCGGCGGCCTGGATGCGCTCCGCGAGCCGGCCGCGGTCAAGCGGCTGATCGGTGTGGTGACGCAGTACAATACCCTCGACCGCTCCTGCACGGTGGGCGAGAACCTCTACTATCACTGCCGCTATTTCGGCCTTGGCGGGCGGGAGGCCCGCGCGCGGACCGGGGAACTCTTGAGCCAGTTCCGCCTGAGCGAGCGAGCGACTGCGATGGCCGTGACGCTCTCCGGCGGCCTCGCGCAGCGGGTGCAGATCGCCCGGGCCATCGCGCACCGGCCATCCATTCTGTTCCTCGACGAGCCGACGGCTGGCCTCGATCCGCAGAGCCGCCTCGCTCTCTGGGAAATGGTGGCAGGCCTCAGGTCCCAAGGCATCACCGTCCTGCTCACGACCCATTACATGGAGGAGGCGGACCGGCTGAGCGACCGCGTCGCGATCATCGATCATGGCCAGGTACTGGTCACCGGAACGCCGGCCGAGCTCAAGCGCGGGCTCGGCGCGGAAACGGTGGTCGAGGTCCAGGCGGACCAGGCAGACGAAACCCTGCGGAGCCGAGTCGCCGCCCTGCCCACCGTGCGGGAGGCCACGCTGACCGCGGGCGGTCTCAGGGTGTTGGCGCGGAGCCGCGACGGGCTCCTGCCCGGGCTGGTCGAGGCCGCCCTCCCGTACGGCCTCCGCGATGTGGCCGTGCACGAGCCCACCCTCGAGACGGTCTTCATCCAGCTCACCGGGAGAGATCTCCGTGAGTGAGTCTCGCTTCGGCTACGTGAGAGTCCTGTGGGGCATGATGCTCCGCGACCTTCGGGTGCTGCGGCGCAACTTCCTCCCGTTCGCCACCCGGACGGTGATGAACCCGTTGCTGTTCGTATTCGTCTTCACCTACGTCTTTCCGCGCATCGGCCAGGCCTTCCAGGGTGGCCCGGCCAACGTGAGCTACGCCACGATCGTGGTGCCCGGACTCGTGGCCGTGGGCATGGTCTTCACCGGGATCGCGGCCGTGGCGCTTCCTCTCTCGCTCGAGCTGGGAGGCACGCGGGAAATCGAGGATCGGGTGCTGGCTCCGGTGCCGGTTGAGTGGGTGGCACTGGAGAAGCTGCTGGTCGGGGGCCTGCAGGGGATTCTCGGCGGGATCGTGGTCTTTCCGCTGGTTTATCTCGTGCCCGCCACGCCGGTCGAGGTGCACATCGCCAGCTGGCCGCTCCTCGTGGCCGTCGTCCTCCTGGCCAGTCTCACCGCCGGGGCCCTTGGGCTCGCCCTCGGCACCATCGTGCGCCCCGCCCAGATCGGACTGATGTTCGCGGTGGTCGTAGTTCCAATCACCTTCCTCGGTTGTGTCTACTACCCTTGGGCGCTCCTGCACCCCATCCCCTGGCTGCAGTACCTGGTCCTCCTCAACCCGCTGGTGTACATGAGCGAAGGGCTCCGCGCCGCGCTCACGCCTGAGCTGCCCCACATGGCGCCGCCCGCCTTTCTCGCTGCGCTCCTCCTTGCCACGCTGGTGCTTGGGTGGATCGGGGTCCGGGCCTTCGTGCGCCGAACCCTGAGTTAGGCGCGCATCTCTCGCTTCCCGGCGCCGCTGAGCACGTCGCCGGCGCCCACGCGTTAACGACTCTGGCCTGACGACTCGCCCCCTGGTCCGGGCGTCATCGGGGTCAGCCGGTGCTCCGCTTCCAGGTAGAGGTACGGGATCCGATCGGGCGCCAGCGCCATGAGCCGCTGGTCGTCCTCACCGCGGTCGTAGACGATCCACGCCGGTGCCCGCGTGTAATCCGGCGGGTTGGCGATCAGGCTGTAGTGCTCATCGTGCTGGGGCGCGTACCGAACGAACACGATCGACCTGGCTGGCAGGCGGCGCACCAGGTCGCGGAACCGGGCCTGCTTCTCCGCGGTGACCGAGACGAAGAAACGGATCCGTTGCACCCGGCTCGGCAGGACGACCAGCATGGCCACGGCTGCCAGAGCGATCGCGACCATCTCGCGGCGTGCCTCCGACTCCCTGGTGAGGGGTGAGACGGCCAGTCGCGCTGTCCAGTGCACCACCTCCGCCAGCCCGACCGCGACCAGAAGCGTAATGACCGGAAAGACCTCTTCGTAGTAGATGTACCAGGCGGCTTGGTGAGCGTAGAACAGATGACCGGCGAAGAGGACCAGCGTCGCGGCCGAGGCGAAGCGGAGCAGCGGGAAAGAGGGCCGGAGCCCGAGCAGGGCCAGGAGGCCGAAGACGAACGGTGCGTGGTTGCTCAGTTCCCAGAGCAGCGCCGTGATCCGATCGACCGCGGTCTCCGGAAGCCGCGCGACCGTGTGGGCCTGGTGGATGGCCTCGAAATACCCGGTGAGCGCCACCAGGTCTGGCGGGAGATCGGCCTTGGGCACCGCCGTGTGCAGACCGAACCCCATGCGGTCATACGGCAGGTAGGTATTGGTGTAGAGCGAGTACGCCATTTCGGACCAGTGACCAGTGACCAGTCGATTCTGAATCGGCAGCAACCCGAAGGCGATGATGCCGCCCGCTGCCGCGGGCCAAAGCTGTCGCCAGGCGGAGCGGCGCTTGAGATCCAGCAGCACGACGACCCCGATTGGGAGCGCATAGAGCACGGCCGTGAAGGGGCGGGTCATGGCGAGCGCTCCGACGCAGGCCGCCAGCAGCACCAGAAACCTGGTCCGATACGCTTCGCGCCATCGGAGCAGGGCCCACCACCCGGCAAGCCAAAGGGCGGAGGTCAGCGCCTCGGAGAAGTAGCCGGCATGCATCAGGAGATTGCCCGGCGCGATCAACCAGAGCACCGTGCCCAGCAGGGCCACCGCCCCATTTGACGCTCGCCGGGACAGGACGAACCCCAGCCCGGCGGCTGCCCCCGTGAGGAGAATCGGCATCAGCGCCGGCAGCCCCAGCCAGATCCCCGGTACCATGGAGAGGGCAAAGCCCGGCGGGTACTTCGAAGCGAGCACCGGTGTGACAAAGACGTAGAACTGCTGGAAGAACTCCGGTATCGGCGCCGGTGGCGCGGCGATCACGCCGCGCGCCAACAGCTGGGCCTGGAGCAGATACGCCGCTTCATCGTGATAGACCGGCATCGGGTCCAGGGAGCCCCAGGTGCACCACACAGCCACGGCGGCCCCCAGGCCCACCACCCAGGGAAGGATCGGCCCCTCCAGGATGGCGGTGAGGCGGCGCAGAGCCGGGAACCCAATGGGCCGCCGCGCCAGGACCGCCGTGACGACGACCAGCGCGGCGAGCGCCGTGGGCGCCGAAGGAGGCCGGATCACCTGAAGAGCCCGAGCACGACTTCTACTGCGATGAGCAGGATTACCACCCACTCCAGGAATTCCATCCGGCGGGTGCTGGCCCGATCCGACAGCTTCTGGTAGATGCTCTCGATGGTGGCGAGCTTCCGGGTGATCGTGGCGTCCAGGGCGCCGAGCTGAAGCCGACCCGCCGCCAGTCGATAGATCCGTGCCAGGTATTCCTCCCCGAACACCTTCAGGGCGTTGGTCACCCGCTCCAGCAGCACCGCGCTTTCCAGCTGGAGCTCGGCGACCTGGCGGAGGTCGCCCCCCAGCGTGTCCCAGGGCAGGGCGATCCCCGCGGGCCGACGGGCCAGCAGCTGATAGCTGCGTTCGATGGCGTCGTCCAGCTGCAGGTCCAGCCACCGCATCTCGAGCAGCTGCACGTTGGCGAACTCCAACACCGCCCGAACGTCCTCTGGCTCTTTGTCGAGGACGAAGGCGGCATCCCAGTCCACGATCGTGACGTCGGATGGACCGAACGAGATCCGGACCGAGGTGGCGTCAGCGACCTCCTGTCCGGAAAGCGACCCCTCGCTGGGCCGGAGGATGCGTGCGATGGCCTCCGCGTGATGCGCGCAATAGGTACCGGCGCTTTCGCCGGTCGGCACATCGCGCATCCCCAGGATCGTGTACTCCTCCATCAGGTCCGCTACCTGCGGCCGTTGTACCGCTCCTGCCCCGGCCACAGAGGCCACCAGGCTCTCGGCGCGGGCCCGGGCATCGGCGCGGAGCCGGCTGTCACCTTGCAGTACCGATGCGGCCTGCTGCAACGCTTCCAGGTCGCCCGGAATCGAGAGACGGTAGGTGACGGATGCCGCGCCGAAGTCGTACAGGACCAGCTCGACTCCGGGGTCCGTCGCCCACTCGCCGACCGCGATGCCCGGCCGCTCCTCCGAGATCCGGAGCGGGGCTGGTCGGTATTGAAACAAGGAGGTCGCGCGGCCGCGATAGCGGAACGGTGGCCGGGCCGACTCCCGGCCGACCGACCGTTCCGCCCGATCCAGGTCGATCGCCTGGGCCACTTCGAAGACGTAAATGGGGTGGATTTCGGCCATGGCATCACGGACCCTTCACGGTTCCCTCATGCATCGGCTACGAAATTGCTGCGAATCGACGGGCACGGAGAGACCCATATGGTCACACTAAGCCGAAGCGACGCGGGTCGGCGCCTGGCGCTGGGACTCGCGGCGATCGTGAAGGAACCGCCAGTCGTGATCGCTCTATCTCTGGGCGGAGTCCGCGTCGCGAACGAGATCGCGCGCGCGTTCGGCGCCCCGATCGACGTCGTGGCAGGGCTTCGGCTCGAAGTTCCCGGCCGGTGCCACTCGACGTTCGGTGCCGTGGCCGACGGCTCCGCCGTGATCCTCCCCGAGCGCGTCCAGACCCTGCAGTTGCCCGAGGACTACGTAGACAGCCTCGTCGAGATCACGCGCCGCGAGGCGGAACGCACCGGACGGGGTTGGCGTAACGGTGCCCCCGAGGTCAGCATCGAGGGACGGCTGGTCATCCTCGCGGACGACGGCATGAGCGATGGCCTGCTGGTGAGCGCCACCACGCGGGCGCTTCGTGAGCACGGGGCTCGGCGGATTGTGTTCGCCGCTCCCGCGGTCAGTGGGGAGCTTGCCGCCGTGATCGATCGGGCCTGCGACGACCACCTGCTCCTCTTTCCTCCCGCGCCAGCCGTGGAGACCCTGGTCTGTGATGCGCGGTTTGAACAGACCACGAGAGCCGACGTCGCTACCATGATCCGGCAGAGCCGCGCCGACTTTGCCGTCCCGGTCAGCACCTGAGAATCTAGGCCGCTCCCGGGCGCGCGGCGAGCCGTGCCCTTCCCCGCGTCCCCTGACGCGCAGGCGCCGCGCGGGGACGCGCGCCCGCGCGCCCAGCGTGCAGACCGGACAAGAGCGCTCGAAGCGGCTGCGTGTTGATAATGTCTGCCGCCGTTGCCCACCCCCGACGCGCTTGATCCACCCCCCAGCGCACGAAATCGAGCTCCACGACGGCGTGCGCGTCGCTGTCGATGGCCAGCTTTGCGCCCTGGGCGAGAGCGCTCCGGGCCAGCAGGTCGTCGAGGTCCTGGCGATCCGGCTGGGAGTTGATCTCGAGCGCCACGCCGTTGCCCGCCGCAGCCCGGGCGACCTCCTCGAAATCGAGGGCGATCCCGGCGCGTTGCCCCAGCAGCCGCCCGGTTGGGTGGGCCAGAATGTCGACCGCTGGGTGGGACAGGGCCCTGAGCACTCGGCGCGTCTGCGCGGCCTTCGGCAGGCTCAGCGAGGTGTGCACGCTGACGATCACGATATCGAGCGCCCACAGCGTCTCGTCGTCGAGGTCGAGGCTCCCATCGGGGAGGATGTCCACCTCGCACCCTGCGAGCAGCCTGCAGTGCTTGAGCGAAGAGTTGAGCCGATCAATGGCGCGCCGCTGTTGCCGGAGTCGGGCGCGATCCAGCCCGCGGGTGACCTTGAGATGCGGGGAATGGTCGGTCACGGCCAGGTACGCGTAGCCACGCTCGTCCGCGGCATGCGCCATCTCCACCAGCGTGGCGCGGCCATCACTCGCATCAGTATGGGAGTGGAGGTCGCCCCGGATCTCCTCTAGAGTTACCAGCCGCGGCAAGCGCCCCGCGCGGGCCGCCTCCAGTTCCCCCCGGTCCTCGCGCAGCTCGGGGGGGATGAGCGGGAGCCCCGCGGCCCGGGCAACCTCCTCCTCGGTCCGTCCCCCGATCCGCGTCTTGCCCTTCCAGATCCCGTACTCATTGACCTTGAGTCCGTGCGCGTGCGGCAGCCGGCGGATCGCGATGTTGTGCGCCTTGGAGCCGGTAAAGTAGTACAGCCCCGAACCGTAGCTCTCCGGGTCCAGGACCCGGAGGTCCACCTGCAGCCCGGAGCGGAGCCGGATCGCCGCGCGGGTCGTGCCTTGGGCGAGCACCCGTTCGCTCTCGGGATAGGCCAGGAAGTGGGCGACGACGGGCGCCGCCTTCCGCGCCGTGACCAGCAGGTCGAGGTCGCCAACCGTCTCCTGACAACGCCGGAAGCTCCCGGCCCACTCCGCGCGGGTGAGCCCAGGTGCCGATCGCATGTACTTGAGAAGGGCATCGGCGTATTGAGCTGCCACCGGCCGGAGAAAGCGGCTGGGAGCCTCCCCCCGTTCGGCCAGAGCCTGACGGAGCTGCTCCTCCAGCTTGGCCCCGAAACCGGGGAGCTTGCGCACCCGCCCCTTCTGCAGTGCGCCCCTCAATTCGGCGAAGGTGCGCACCCCAAGGGTCCGGTACAACGCCCGCACCCGCTTGGGGCCAAGGCCGGGGAGACTCATCAGCTTGGCGACTTCGGGCGGAACGTGGCGAGTGGCCTGGGCGAGAGCGCGGAGCCGGCCGGTCTTGACGATCTCGACGATCTTGCCAGCCAGGTCCTCCCCGACGCCGGGTATCGCGGTCAGGGCTTTCGGGTCGCGTGCGGCCACCTCCGACAACGAATCCGGATAGGTCTCCAGCGTGCGTGCCGCCGTCCGGTACGCGCGGACCCGGAATGGGTTGGCCTGGTCCAGCTCCAGCAGGTCGGCCAGCTCCCGAAAGAGCCGCGCGATCTCGGCATTCTCCACGCACGTACCTCAGTTGGGCCGTGAGGGCTCCGGGAGCGGCGGCTTCGGCGGATGGCTGATCGCCCAGACATAGGCCGCCACGGCGCGGACGTCCTGCTCGTTCATCGGAACCCACCCCTTCGGCGGCATCCGCCCCCCGGTGACGGTGAAATCCTCGGGGATGCCATGGGTCACTTCACGAACCAGCCACTCGTACGTGCCGGGCCCGTGCCACCATACCGCGTCCGCCAGATCCGGGCCGTACGCCGTGCCGCGCCCCTCGCGGCCATGGCACTTACTGCAGTTGGCGGCCCCCTGGAACAGCAGTTTGCCCCACGCAATGGATGAGTCCGTCACGCCCGGCGGGCGCGCCGGATTCACCTGGGCCGCTCCCGGTCGAGCAACGGCCAGGAGGCCGAGCGCCACAGCCAGCAGTAGTATCCGCCTCATAGCACCACCCGCTCGGCATGGCTGGTCAGGATATCCACCGCATGGCGGAGCCGCTCGGATGCTTCTCGCGCGATCGCCAGCAGTTCGGGATCATTGGCAAAGTCGCCCGCCGCGAGCAGTGCCTCCGGGTTCGCGATCCGGATCTGCGACCCGCCTGCAGGGCGTTCCTCCACCGTCACGTTGCACGGAAGCAGCAATCCCGTTTCCGCCCTGGCCGAAAGCGAACGATACGCCAAGGACGGGTTGCACGCACCTAGAATCACAAACGGGCGGAAACTCGCGCCCAGCTTCTCCCGGAGCACGGTATGGGCGTCGATCCGGGTCAGGATTCCAAACCCTTCGACCCGGAGCGCCTCCACCACGTTCGTGACGGCGGCTTCGAGCGGGAGGTGCAGGGCGACTTCGAAGCCCAACGCCGGATGGCCCCGGCGCTTCGCCCGGACCATCGCCGCAGCGGCAGCGCCCGCCAGTGCGGCGGAACCCTGGACAAGCGCCGCTTGTCCGGCCGCCCGAGCCGCTTCTCGAACCTGGCGGCGGCGTACCTCCTTCTTGACCCGCTTTTCAACCTTGCGGAGCGTATCGCCCGCCCGTCGGGCGACGCGACTCGCCACCTTGCGCAATCGCTCAGTCTTCTTGGCCATGGTCTCCTCCATCGGCTCCCTCGGTTCCCCGACGCACCTCGACTCATCTAAGGTGCACCGTCGGCCTGAAGCGGGCTTGAAGGGAGGCTGAAAAGAAGGCCGCCCCGGCCGAGGCGGGCCGGGGCGGCGAGCGGTGTCGTGAGGGGTCAGCCTTTGATGACGATCTTGCTCTTGGCGGCCATTTCGGTCTTGGGAAGATGGACCGTCAGGATGCCGTCGTTGTAGTTGGCCTCCACTTTGTTCGCCTCCACCGCCTTGGGCAGGCGCAGGGTCCGGAGGAACTGTCCGGCCTCTCTCTCCTCCCACAGCATGTTCTCGTCCTTCTCGTTGATCTTCTTCTCCCGATGCCCCGTCAGGGTCAGAATGTCACCCTCCACCTGGACATCGAGATTCTCGCGCGGCACGCCCGGGATCTCGGCCCGGATGATGTACTCCTTGTCCGTCTCGGTGAGATCCAGCGCCGGCAGCCACTTCTCTTCCATCGCCTTCTTCAACGGCTCGAACGTGAACGTCGGGAAAACCGGCGCGCCGAAGAAGCGGTCGAATACATCGTCGACATTGCGGACGAGAGTGGGGAGCCCGGTTTGAGGTTTGGTGAGCTTCATATGCCCTCCTGGTCTGCACTGCTATCGGGATTCTGGATTCCTGTAAGCGCCCTAACCTAGCATTGGGCCCCTGAAGGACGGCTGAACCCGCTGCGAATCTTCGGTCACGAAGGCCGCTTGACGGCGCTCCGATGCCAGGCGTGACTGATCGACCACACGTAGGCGGCCACGTCCCGCGCTTCGGCATCGGTGAGCGTGATCCAGCCCCGCATCGGCATCGCGATGCCGCGCGTGCTGTAGGCGCGCGGAACCCCGTGAACCACCCGCTCCAGGATCCCCTCGTACGTGTCGGGCCCGTGCATCCACACGCCCTGGGCCAGCGCCGGGCCGCTGTCCGTGCCCACACCCGCGACCCCGTGGCACGCCACACAGTTGCCCGAGCCATGGAAGATTTCCCGGCCCCGGGCGATGGCGGAGTCGTTGACCTGCTGGGGCGGAGGGATCACCGGCGCCGGCGGCTCCTGGGACCAGAGCTGCACCGGGATCAAGACTGCCAGACCGAGGAGCGAGTGTCGTAGTCGCATATGGCCTCCCAGCCAGCTCAAGGATGTGCCCGGGGCGCTTAAGCCGACCATAAGACAGCCTGAAAACTCCATCAGCCACTTTGTCCCTCGGGGACAGCTTGCTTGGCGGGGCCGGGCCACCCTGACGTGGCGGGGACGGCTCGGAGGGGGCTAGTTGCCTGAGTGACGGTCACTTCGGGGCTGGGGTCGGGCGGCACCCAGTTTGCAAGTCTAGCGGCCGCCAGCCGGCGATTTTCGAGCGCCTCAAGGACGGAGAGCAGTGTGGCAGATCTGGAGCCGCTAATGGGCGGGCAAGGCCCACAGGACGAGTTGCGCCGACTCGGCTGGGGGCTATTGGTCTATGTCCTGCTGCTGACGGCCATTGGCGTCGGCGTAGTGCGGCTGGCCCTGAACCATCGCCGGTTCGATCCGCTGACCGTGGTCCACCTGCCGGCCCCGCCTCCCGATACGGCCGTGGCGGATTCCTCCCTGCCGGACAGCGACCCGGCCATCCAGGTCGTCGCCGACAGCTCGGATTCGCCGGAGACCACCGAGTCGCTCCCCGCGCCTCTTCCCGTCAGCGGGGCGACGCCCTGACACCTCGGATTCAGTCCTGATCGTGGAGGATCCGCTCCGGCGGGTCGTCCAGATCGTCAAACTGCCCATTCCGGACTGCCACCGCGAACAGGATCACGAACACCGCGCCGATCACCAGGGCGATCGGCAGCAGGAACAGGAAGGCGTTCATCGCTCGGCCCTCCGCACCCGGCGCTCCACGCTCGAGGCGCTCCAGATCACGATCCCGCTGGAGATCGGCATCAGCACCGCCGCGACCAACGGGTTGACGAGTCCAAGCACCGCCGCCCCGACCGCCACGACGTTGTAGCCGACTGCCCACCGCTGGCTGGTGGTGACCGCCCGGAGCATCGCACGGGCGGCACGGATCCCTGCCAGAACGGGGGCCAGGTGGTCGGTGGAGACGATCCCATCCGCCACCAGCACGCTGCTCGCCGCGCCAGTCCCCATTGCGATCCCCACGTCGGCCGCCGCGAGGCCCGGTCCGTCGTTGAGTCCGTCGCCCGCGAAGAGCACGCGGTGCCCACTGGCCTGTTCCCGCGCGATCCAGCTCGCCTTTCCCGCCGGGTCGGCCGGAGCGACGACCTCGGCGATGCCGGTGTGGGACGCGACATCCTGCGCCACTTCAGATCGGTCACCCGACAGCATGACGACCCGCAGCTCGCCCGCGCGAAGCGCTCGGACCGTCGGAGCGGCGTCCGCGCGCGTAACGTCGCCGAGCCGGATCCGACCCGCCTCACCGAACGCCCCGGTGAGAATCACCTCGCCGGCCTCGCCCCGCTCGAGTCGGTAGTTCTCGCCGTCCAGCTCGCCGGCGATGCCAAGGCCCGGCGTCTCCCGGACGTGCTCGCCACGCGGGAGGGGAATGCCGCGGCGCGCCGCCTCCGCCACGATGGCTCGGGCGATGGGGTGGGTGCTGTACCGCTCCAGCCCCGCCGCGATGCGCAGCGTGGCGTCGTCGCCGGCCACGACGGCCAGGGCACCGGCCGTCACGGTCCCGGTCTTGTCGAAGGCCACGACATCTACCGTCGCCAGGGCCCGGAGCGAATCGCTCGAGCGGAGCAGCAATCCCCGCCGCGCCGCGGCGCCGAGGCCGGAAGCGCCCGCCAGGGGAGCCGCGAGCGCCAGGGCGCAGGGGCAGGCGACGACCAGGACGGCAACCGTCCGGGCTATCGCCGGTTGGAGGCCAATCAGCCACCAGGTGGCGAGCAGCGTCCCCGTGGCCACCACCAGTGTCAGGATCGTGAACCAGGGAGCGATCCGGTCGACACTCGTGGGCGCCGCGCCCCGCTCGGCGGCCAGCTCCACCTGCCGGGCCATCTGTTGTACCACGGTGTCGTCGCCGACGGCGCTTACCCAGACGGTGAGAGCGCCGTCCACCAGGATCGCCCCGGCCACCACCCGCTCGCCTACCGCCACCTGCACCGGGTCGGCCTCGCCGGTGACCAGCGCCATCCGGAGGAGGCCGCTCCCCGAGACAATGACGCCGTCGGCCGCCAGCTCCTCGCCTCGCCCCACATCGATGAGGTCGCCAGCCCGGAGCTGCTCGACCGGTATGATCTCGATTCGATTCTCCCGGGAGCGACGCACCGTGCGGGGCACCGCCGCGGCCAGGGCGGTTGCGGCCTCCGTCGCTCGCCGGCGGCCGCGCGACTCCATCAGGCGGCCCACCAGGAGCAGGGCCACCAGCATCGCCAGGCTGTCGAGGTAGCCGTCCTGGCCGATGATGGTGGTGACCAGCCCCTGGACGTAGAGAATGGCGATGCCCAGGGCGATCGGTACGTCGATGTGCGGCACTCGATGCCGGAGCCCAGCCACTGCGCCGGCGAAGAACGGTGCCGCACACCAGATGGCGACCGGAGTGGCGATCACCAGCGACGTCCAGCGGAACAGCGCCGCGAACCGCGGGTCCATCGCGCCGTACCACCATCCGGCGTAGAGCCCCTCGTAGAGCCCCATGATGGCGACCGCGGCGATCGCGGCGAAGCCCATACGGAGCATCAGGTCCCGGTCGGGAGTGGCCTCTCCGGCGAGCGGGCGGGGGCGATACCCCAGCGCCGCGATACGGCCGGCCAGGGTCGGGAGATCGGTTTCTTCGGGGCGCCAGCGGATGGTCGCGCGGCCGGTGGCATAGCTCACCGTGGCGGCCGCGACGCCCGGCGTGTGCTGCAGGACCTTCTCGGTGACCCAGACGCAGGATGCGCAGCGGAGCCCGTCAACCACGAGGCGGGTCTCGCAGGAGCCATCCGAGGCGGTGGTCACGGGCACACCGCGCCAGTGCGTCGCGCGCTCGGGTTCGGGGCGGGGCGGGAAGACGGAGCGTTCAGCGTAGTAGCGCTCGAGGCCGGCTCCCCGGATGATCGCGGCGGCCAGCTCGCACCCCCCGCAGCAGTAGGCGTCCTGCTCCCCTTCGACCGCCGTCCCACAGTGCGGGCACGTCCCGCCGGCGCCGCTCCCGGCGCGTGCGCCGAGGAGGGGCGTGGGGTTCACCGGTCGGTCACCGGCTGCCGGTGGCGTAGGACGGGACCACCGCATCTTCGCCACTGATCGCCACGTACGCAAAGACCGCATTGACCACGATGACGATGAACAGGCCGATCGCAATACCCCACGGCCAGTGGTGACTGCTCCTGCTAGTCGGTGTCGCCAATGTGCCCTTCCGTCTTGAAGGTGGCGTCGAGCTCGACGTCATGGGACGGGGAGCTGACATGGACCTCGAGGGGGATGGTGCGGGGCAGGTCGGGCCGCGCCTTCATCCGGATGACCATCGGGACGGTCTGGCTCTCTGTCGTCGCCAATTGCAGATCCTCGACGATGACATCCTGCGAGGGGACCCCTTCCACCCGCACTCGAAACGGGATCTTCCCGGCCGTGGCCTCCTTGTTCGTCACCCGGAGGAGGTAGGTATTGCGGACGTACCCGTCCCCGTCGATCACGAACAGCGAACCGGGCGCGCGCTGCACCGCCGCATCGAACGGCGCCCGTGCTGCCATCAGGACGACGGCCGCCGCGGCGATCCCCGTGAGCAATCCGGCGTAGACCACCGTCCGCGGGCGAAGCCGGCGCGCCTTCTGCCCCATGGTGTCTGCCAGGGAGCCCCAGGTGATCAATGTCTTGTGCCCCAGCTTCTCCATGACGATCTCGCACGCATCGATGCACCGCGCGCAGGCGATGCACTCCAGCTGGAAGCCGTTCCGGATGTCGATGCCCTGCGGGCAGACGAACACGCACTTGTTGCATTCGATGCAGCGCCCCGCCTCCTTGGCGTCCGTCCCCCCGCGCGGCTCCCCCCGCGGGATATCGTACTGGACGAGGAGCGTGTCCCGGTCGGTCAGGGCGCTCTGAAAGCGGGCGTATGGGCAGAGGAAGTTGCAGAACTGCTCCCGGAACCACGCCAGGTCGAAGAACCAGATCCCCGCGAAGATCGCGACGATGCTGTACTCGAGCGCGGTTCCTCGGCCACTCCACAGCTCCCGCGCTCCGGCAAAGTAGCTGGCGAAGGACATCGAGATCACGATCGCGATGACCAGGAACGCCCCCCACTTGACCGCCTTGCGCCAGGCCCGGTCCAGGGTCCAGCCGGACTCGTCACGCTTCCGGCGCCGCACCCAGTCACCCTCGATCCATTCCTCGAACGGGCGGATCCAGGTGTCCAGGAACACGGTCTGCGGACACGCGAAGCCGCACCACAGCCGGCCGAACAGCGAGGTGAAGAAGAACAGCGAGAACGCCAGGAACAGGAGGAGTAGCAGCAGGAAGATCGTGTCCGCCGCCGAGAAGATCGCCCCGAACGCGTAAAGGCGCCGCTCCGGCAGGTCGATCAGGAGCGCCGGGTTGCCCCGGATCGTGATCCAGGGGGTGACGAACAGGATCACGTGCAGCAGCAGGAACGTCGCCTTCCGGAGCCGCTGCCACGGGCCCGTCACCTTCTGTTCGTAGATCCACTTCCGCTTGACTTCGAATCCCAGCATTGCCTTGCTCTCGATTCAGTGCGCCGCGGCTACGGGTGCGCGGCGGCCTTGGAGGTGTCTCCCGGCGCCGGCTCCGCCGTGCTCTGGCCGGTGGCCTGCCGGTTGCGAAAGACCACGTACGCGGCCACCTGCGCCACCTTCTGGGGACCGAGGATCGGACCCCACGTGATCATCCCCTTGGCGGGGACACCGTAGGTGATGGTGTGTAGAATGTCTTCGGGTCGTCCGCCGTGGATCCAGATCGTGTCCAGCAGGTTGGGACCGATCCCGCCCTTCATGTCCGCCCCATGGCAGGGGACGCAATTGGCCTTGTAGATGCCCTCGCCCGCGGCAATGGCCTCGGGTGTCATGCTCACGGTGGTGGCCGTCTGCTGGGGCCAGCGCTTGTTGGCGTCGGCGATCTCCGCCGCGAGGCTCTTGATCTCCGAGCGGTGCGAGATGAAGTGGTAATCCACGCCGTACAGCACGGCCCAGATGATCGTGCCGTAGAAGAGCCCCAGCCACCAGTTGGGCAGCGGGTTGTCGTATTCCTCGATCCCATCGGCCTCGGCGGCGTGCCCCAGCTTCCGGTCGCGCTGCTTCTCCGTGCTCACGTCTCGCCTCCGTCATTGAGGGGAAGACGGCTGTCCGCCTCCCACCGTGCCTTGTTCTGCGCGGACCAGGCCCACCAGATCCAGAACAGGAAGCCCGCAAGGAAGACCGCCGTCGTAACCCCGAGGAGCCAGCCGAGCCGCACACTCTCCGCCGCGGCGGTCAGCACATGGTTCATGGGTTGGGCTCCCCGCCGGCCGGCCCACCGGTCTGACCCGCCGCGATGGCCGCGCGACCATCCTTCCCCAGGCGCTGCAGGTATGCGATCAGGGCGATGATCTCGCGGTTGGGCTCGGCCGTGATCCCCGCCTGCTTGAGTCGGTCCACGATCCCCTGCGCCTGGGCCGCGACCGCCTGCGGCGCCCCAGCGATCTCGGTGTCCGTATAGGGCACGCCCACCCGTTGCAGGGCGCGCATCGAGGCCTGGATGTCCGCCACGTCATACTTGTTTCGGTGGAGCCATGGATAGACCGGCATCACGCTCCCGGGCGACACACTGCGCGGGTTCTGCATGTGCTCGTAGTGCCACGCGTCGGGGTACTTGCCCCCCACCCGCTGCAGGTCGGGCCCCATGCGGCGGGATCCCATCAGGAAGGGATGGTCGTAGGCGTACTCGCCCGACCGCGTCCACTCCCCGTAGCGCAGCACCTCGGCCCGCATGGGGCGGACCATCTGCGAGTGGCAGAGGTAGCAGCCTTCACGGATGTAGATGTCCCTACCCGCGACTTCCAGCGCCGTGTACGGCGTTACGCCCGGAAGCCCACCCGGCCCCTGGGCCGCGGTGAACATCGGGATGATTTCCACCAGGCCGCCGATGAAGATCACGATGGTGACGAACACCGCGAACATCGCGCTCTTGCCTTCGAGGGTGCGGTGCGCCGCGGTGTAACCAGTCTCGGTCGAATCGCTCATGGATCGTCTCCTCAGCGGGCGCCGGCGGTGGCCGGCGCCATCCGGATGGCCAGCGGCCCCCGCATGGTCTGATACAGGTTCCACACCATCATGACGGCCCCGGTGAAGTAGAGGAGGCCACCCAGCAGGCGCAGCCAGTAGAAGGGCGAGAGCTGGTGCACGATGTCCACGAAGTTCGGGTACTTGAGCTGGCCAGTGTCGTCAAAGGCTCGCCATTCGAGCCCCTCGGTGAGCCCGGCCGCCCACATCGACACCGTGTACAGCACGATGCCGATCGTCGCGAGCCAGAAATGCGTGGTGGCCCATTCGGGGTGCGCCAACTGGGACCGCTTCCACACCTTGGGCACGATCCAGTACAGCACCCCGAACGTGAGCATCCCCACCCAGCCCAGGGCGCCGGAGTGCACGTGGCCGATCGTCCAGTTGGTGAAATGGGAGAGGCTGTTGACGGCGCGAATGGACATCATCGGCCCCTCGAAGGTGCTCATTCCGTAGAAGCTCACCGCCACGACCAGGAACTTGAGGACCGGATCGGTTCGCACCCGGTCCCATGCTCCCCGCAGCGTGAGCAGGCCGTTCAGCATCCCGCCCCACGATGGCGCGATCAGCATGATGCTGAACACCATGCCCAGGGTCTGCGCCCACTCCGGAAGGGCGGAGTACAGCAGGTGATGAGGCCCGGCCCAGATGTACAGGAAGACCAGCGCCCAGAAGTGGATGATCGAGAGGCGGTAACTGTACACCGGCCGCTCCGCGATGCGCGGCAGGTAGTAGTACATCATGCCGAGGAACGGCGTGGTCAGGATGAAACCCACGGCGTTGTGGCCATACCACCACTGCACCAGGGCGTCCGTCATGCCGGCGTAGATCGGGTAGGACTTGAAGAAGGAGGCCGGGATGGAGAGGCTGTTCACGATATGCAGCACCGGCACCACGATCACCGTCGCCATGTAGAACCAGATGGCGACGTAGAGATGCTGCACCTTCCGGATGGCGATCGTCCCGAAGAAGTTGATCATGAAGACCACCCAGACGATCGCGATAAGCACCTTGATGGGCCAGATCAGCTCGGCGTACTCCTTGGAGAACGTGTAGCCGAGCGGCAGGCTGATCGCCGCGCACACGATGATCAGCTGCCAACCCCAGAAGTGCAGGCGCGACAGGACATCGCTGAACATCCGCGTCTTGAGCAGGCGTTGCATCGAGTGGTATACGCCGAAGAAGATTGCGTTGCCCGCAAAGGCGAAGATCACCGCGTTGGTATGCAGCGGACGCAGCCGACCGAACGTAGTCCAAGGCAGGCCCAGGTTCGCGGGCCACCACGCGATCTCGAGCGCGATCCACAGCCCGACCAGCATGCCGACGAGCGCCCAGACAATCGTGGCGATCACGAACATCTTCACGATCGCGTCGTCGTATCGGGGTTCGTCAGACGCGATCACACCGGTATTTTGCACGGGGTCAACTCCTCCACTGGAGAATGATGGTCGCCCTGCTCATCGCCGCCTTCGTCGCCGGGTCGCTCGGCAGCCTCCACTGCGTGGCCATGTGCGGGGCCTTTGCCGCTTCCTGCGCCCGTACCCCGCGTGGCCTGCCCGCCTGGCACGTCGGCCGGGTAGGCACATACACATTGCTCGGCGCGCTGGCCGGCGCGGCCGGCCACCTGCTGCCCGGCCCCGCCTGGCTGCCTGCCCTCCTCGCCTCCATCCTGCTGGTCTGGTTCGCCCTCGCGCTGGCTGGCCTGGCGCCTGAGCCCAAGCTCGTCCCACCCGTACTCCTGCGCGCCGGCACCCGAGCCGCCGGCCAGCCCACGGCTGGTGCCCAGCTGCTCTTCGGGATCGCGAATGGTTTTCTGCCCTGTGGCCTCGTCTATTCTGCGCTGAGCATCCCCGTCGCTCTCGCGAATCCGGGGCGTGGCGCACTGGCCATGCTCGCTTTCGGGCTGGGCACCGTTCCCGCGCTCAGCCTCGCGTCGCTTGGCGTCCGCCGCTTGCTCCTGACGACCTTGTGGCGTCGCCGAGTCTTCGCAGCCCTCGTCCTCGCGGTCGGCCTCTGGACAATCTGGAACCGCGCCACGCACGCCGGCGGGCACCACCATATGGCGCCGATGTCCATGCCGCGCGTCGAGGGAACGGCACAACAATAGAAGGCGTTTGTGAAGAAAGGTGCGAGGTTCGATGAACCCGCCTTCATCGAACGTCGGGATCCGCTGGCTTAGAGTCTCGGACGGTGGCGCCGCTCCCCGTGGGGAGTCTCCCGGGCCACCGTCGGCTCGGCAAACGCAGGTCGCGTGACCGGGGGCAGCCCGAGGTGCGCGCGCGCGCGGTTGAGCGCGTCATCGAGGTTGCCGGTCACATTGTCCGCGCCCAGCTCCGTATAGAAATCCGAATTGGTGATCGCCACGACGGGCTGCGAATGCACGTCGGACAGGATCACCAGGCTTCCCTCCCGTCGGCTCCGCCGGACCACGTCTCGGAGCGCGGCGATGCCGCTCGAGTCGATCACGGGCACCCGGCGCAGCCGGATGATCAGCACTCGAGGTTTGCGCGCGATGTTGCTGACCGCTGACGTGAACGACTCCGCTGCCCCGAAGAAGAACGGCCCGTCGATCTCATAGACATCGACCCCCGGAGGCAGCTCGCGGCGTTCGGCCGCGTTCCGATCTTCCAGGTCCAGCTCGGGCCCGTCCTCGAACTCTCGGGAGAGTACCCGGACGTTCGTGACCTCGGACATGCGCTTCATGAAGAGGAAGGCGGCGAGCACCATCCCAACCTCGACGGCCACGGTCAGGTCGACCAGCACGGTGAGGAGGAAGGTCGTGAGCAGGACCGCGACGTCGCTCTTGGGCGCCCGGAGCTCACCCTTGAAGCGCCGCCATTCGCTCATGTGATAGCTCACGACCACGAGGATCGCGGCCAGCACGGCCATCGGGATCAGCGAGGCCCACCGCCCGAAGAACAGCACGATCAGAAGCAGTGTCACCGCGTGGACGATGCCTGCCACCGGTGTCCGCCCTCCGTTCTTGATATTGGTCGCCGTGCGGGCGATGGCCCCTGTCACCGGAATCCCGCCGAGCAGCGGGCTCGCGATGTTCGCGACCCCCTGGGCCACCAGCTCCATGTTGGACCGGTGTCTCGACCCGATCATGCCATCGGCGACCACGGCCGATAGCAGGGACTCGATGCCCGCCAGAAGCGCGATCGTGAACGCCGCCGGCGCCAGGCCACGGGCGGTCGCGAGTGAGAAGGTGGGGAGGTGCGGCGGCGCAATGGCGGAGTGAATCGCCCCGTACCGATCCCCCAGGGTCTCCACCTGCAGATGGAAGACCTGGACCAGCGCCGTCGCGAGCAGCAGGGCAACAAACGGCGCCGGAATGCGGGCGTTCACTCGCGGCCACAGCACGAGAATCACAAGGGCGATGGCGGAGACCACCAGGGTCGGACCGCTGGTGGTGCCGATGTGCTGGGCGTAGCTCGCCCAGCGGGCGAGGAACGGGGCGGGTACGGCCCCCATCTTGAGGCCCAGCAGGTCCTTGATCTCGCCGGAGAAGATGATGACCGCGATGCCGGCGGTGAATCCCGTGGTGACAGCGTAGGGGATGAACTTGATCGCCGCGCCAAGGCGGGCCACACCCAGCACCACCAGGATGATGCCCGCCATGACCGTGGCTAGGACCAGGCCGTCCATTCCGTACTGCTGGATGACGCCGTACACGATGACCACAAAGGCGCCCGTGGGGCCTCCGATCTGCACTCGTGAGCCGCCGAGCGCGGACACCAGAAACCCGCCGATGATCGCGGTGATCAGCCCCGCCTGCGGTGTGGCTCCGCTTGCGATGCCGAACGCGATCGCGAGCGGCAGCGCCACGATGCCGACGACGACACCAGCCGCCAGGTCGGAGGTGAACTGGCGAACGTCGTAGTCCTTGAGGGTGGTCAGGAGCTTGGGGGTCAGCATGCGACTACCGGCCTCCGGTGGTTGCGCGGGTCCCCGCTGGGGCGCGCCTCGTCATGGGGTACTGGCTCGCACCGCGTTGAGAATGACGGCGACATCGATCACTTCCTGCAGCACGGCGCCCATGGTGGGAGGGATGTTCCCGAGCGACGCTGCGACCATCGCCAGCCCGGAGAGCCCGAGTCCGGTCCACACGCTCTCGCGGGCGATTCGAATGGTTCGCCGGCTGATCGCGATCGCCTCGGCGACTCGGCTGGGGTCATCCGCGAGGACGACCGCGTCGGCCGCCTCCGCCGTGATCCCTCCGCCGTGCGCGGCGATCGCCACCCCGACCGTGGCTCGCGACAGGGCGGGCGCGTCATTGGTGCCGTCCCCGATCATGAGGACGCGTTCTCCCTGGCCTTCCACTTCTTCCACGACCCGAACCTTGTCCTCCGGCAGGAGGTCCGCTCTCACCTCGTGAATACCCGCGGCCTGTGCCACGGCCCGGGAATGGCTCAGGCTGTCCCCGCTCACCAGCACCACGCGAACGATGCCCAGGCCCACCAGGTCGAGCACCAGGCGCCGCGCTTCTGGACGGAGCCGGTCGCCGAATTCGATGACCCCCGCTGGCGCCCCGTCGATCGCAAGCCAGGCCCGAAGTCCACCCCGGTCCGCGCCGTCCGGCCACACCGCGGCGAGGCCGGGATGGCGGTCTAACACGAAGCTCCGGGACCCCAGCGTCACCCTATGCTCTCCCACGAGTCCGGTCACTCCCTGTCCCGGGGTTTCCACGACCCCGCTCGCGGTGGTGCCGGCCAGGCCGCGCGCCGCCGCCGCCGCGACGATGGACCGGGCCAGCATGTGGCTCGCCCCGGCATCGGCGGCGGCGGCGTACCTCAGGACGTCGTCCTCGGTCCATGGACCTGACGACTGAATGGCGGTGACGCTGGGGCGACCGACCGTGAGCGTCCCGGTCTTGTCGATGAGCACCGCCGTCACCTGGCCCAGCCGCTCCAGCGCCTCGCCGTGGCGGATGATGATGCTGCGTCGGGCGGCTCGATTGAGGCCCCCGATCATCGCCACCGGCGCCGCGAGGATCAGCGGGCACGGCGTCGCTACGACTAGAACGGCGAGGACTCTGAGGGGATCGCGGCTGGCCAGGTAGGCCGCCGCGCAGACCACCAGGGTGAGTGGCGTGAACGCGACCGCGTAGCGGTCGGCCATCCGCTGCAGGGGCGACTTGCTCGTCTCTGCGCTCCGGACCAGCTGGACGATCCGGGCGTACTGACTTTCGCTTGCGACCGCCTGGACCTCGACCGTGAGCGGCCCCTCGAGATTGAGCGTGCCGCTGAGCAGGCCCCGGCCCGGCTCCGCCGTGATCGGAATCGGCTCGCCCGTGATGCGTGAAGTGTCGATGTGGGAAAAGCCCTGCACCACGATCCCGTCGCAGGGCACCATGTCACCGGGACGGACCAGAATCAACTCTCCCCGCCGTATCTGATCGGCGGGGACCTCCTCGACCTGGCTCTGCCGGATCCGGTTGGCGCGTCGGGGGGCCGCCGCTTCCAGCTCCTCGACCGCGCGGGAGGCTCGGCCGGCGGCGTATCGCTCCAACGCCTCGCCGCCGGTCTGCATCAGCACCACCACCAGACCCGCCAGAGGCTGATGGAGTGGGATGGCCGTCAGGATCGCCAGGGCCGCGACAAGGTCGGCGGCAAAACGACCGCGGAATGCGCCCAAGAGCGTGCGGAGCACCACCGGGGCTCCGCACACGATGAGGCCTACGAACCAGATCCGCTCGGACCAGACGGGCGACGGCCCCGCCAGAAAGGCGAGGCCGAGCAGGATTACGAGGAGCGTCGCCAGAGGCTCCGCGGCCGCCCTGGTCCACGGCGACCTGGGGGGGATCACTGCGCGACGGCGCCCGTCACATCGATCTCGGACCGCTCCCGCCGCAGCGTGAAGCCTACCCCACGCACCGTCTGGATGATGTTCTCGCCCGCGGCCTTGAGTAGCTTCCGCCGGACGTTCCCGACGTGGACGTCTACGACGTTGCTCTCCGGGTCGAAGTGCATATCCCAGACCTTCTCGAGCAGGGTCGTCCGTCGGACCACCTGCTCGGGGTGGAGGAGGAAGAACTCCACGATCTGGAATTCCTTGGGCGTCAGATCCAGGGACCTGTCATTCACCAGCACCTGGTGGCGGAGCCGGTCGAGAGTGAGCGGACCGTACCGGAGGACCTCGAGGCGCTCCGCTCCACCCCGACGCGACAGCGCCCGGATGCGGGCCAGGAGCTCATCGAAGCGGAACGGCTTGGCCAGGTAGTCGTCGGCGCCCGAGTCGAGCCCGCGCACCACGTCCTCGACCGCGTCCCGGCTGGTCAACATCATGATGGGGGTGTTCCGGCCTTCCCGGCGAAGCTCCATCGCGATCTGGAAGCCGTTCTTCTTGGGTAGCACAACGTCGAGCAGGATCACGTCGTACTCGTAGACATGGGCGAGAGTGACGGCCTCTTCGCCATCTGTCGCGATATCAACGACATAGCCCTCTTCCTTCAGGCCCTGCTCGATGAATCCGGCGACCTTCCGGTCGTCCTCCACGCAGAGAATTTTCATGGGCCGCAACCTAAGAGTTTGGTCATGAACTCCGCCCCAACCAACTATGAAGAGACCCTTACATCATAGCCCACGGGCAGACTCAGAACAAATACCCCGCCGCCACTAGGGGGGGCCTCGGCGCGGAGTTCGCCTCCGAGCAAGCGGGCCAGCCGGCGAGAGAGGGGAAGCCCGAGTCCGGTGCCTTTGCCCTCCTCTCCGGCGTCGGTCTTGTAGATGTCGAACACGGCCTCCACATCGTCGGGCCCGACTCCAGGCCCCTCGTCCTCGATCCGGAAGATCACCTCGTCGCCCCTTCGGGTCAGATGGGATCGCACGCTGGTTCCTGCGGGTGTGTGGCGCACCGCGTTGGTAAGCAGGTTCACGAGGATCTGCTCCACCCGGTGCGGATCGGTCCGACAAATGGGGGTGCTCGAGGAGAGATCGGTCAGCAATCGGACCTGCTTGCTGTCTGCTGCCGGGGTGAGGCGGCTGAGCGCCTGCCGCAGCACGCCGGCACAGTCCACGTCCTTCAGTACCGGCTTCAGCCGGTCCTCGTCCAGTCGGGACAGGTCGAGCAGGTCGTTGATCAACGAGATCGCCTGCTCGGCCGAGTCGAGGACCTCGAACGCCGCCCGGGGAACGCTGCCGGGCTCCTTGCGGCGCACCAGCATCTCCGACCAGCCGTAGACAGCGGCCAGTGAATTGCGCAGCTCGTGGTTCACCATCGCGAAGAACCGTTCGCGGGACCGATGCAGCTGCTGCACTTCTTCGAGCAATCGGGCGCTCTGCTCGTGGAGCCGGGCGTTCTCGATTGCCACGGCCGCGCTGGCGGCCAGCAGTTGGGCGATCCGTTCATCCTCCTTGCTGAACTCGGTCGCCCCGATCTTCTCCGTCAGATAGAGGTCGCCCAGGACCCCGCGCTTTCCCAGGATTGGCACTCCCAGGAAAGATTCCATCGGTGGGTGATTCGGAGGGAAGCCGTGGCTCTCGGGGTGCGACCCGATGGAGCGGAGACGTACCGATTCCGCCTTGTGGATGACGAGGCCGAGGATCCCATGACCCTGGGGGAGCGCGCCGATGCGCTGCCGCTCCTCCGCGGTCAGTCCAGATGTAATGAAGGCCTCCAGGGTCCGGCCATCGGCCGCCAGCATGCCCACGGCGGCGTACTTCGCCCCGATCACCTCCGCTGCCAGGTCCGCCGCCCTCTGCAGCACGGTGTCGAGGTGCATCTCCGCCAGCAGGCCCGCTGCCCCCGTGACCAACCGCTCCAGGCGCGGGCTGTACGCCGGCGCCTCGGAGGGGAGAGTGTTGTTCGCGCGCGTCATACGAGTCCTATTCTAGCGTCTCCGGCGCCCGCGGGCGACCCGTAAATTCGGGGGGCTTTCACGGAGGCTTCATTCCGGGCTGCCTAGGATGGACCCGCGGGCGATCCTCGGGGCAGCATGGAACTTCGTCACATTATTGTCGCCGCCGATCCCTCGACCGAGGGTCAGGCGGCTCTCTTGGCCGGGGCTCGCCTGGCCCGCCGGTGCGGGTCGCGAGTCACGGCTTTCACCGTCCTGTCCGACGCCGGACATGAGGCCGCCGAACGGTGCTACGAGGATCTGGGGAGGATGGTGCGCTCGGTGGTGCGCTCTCTGCCCGAGAGCCCCAAGGTGGATCTGGCCGTTGCCATCGGTGTTCCAGCCATCGAGATCGGTCGCTTCGCCGAGACTCGGCGGGGAGATCTGCTGGTCATCGGGCGGAAGCACCGCTCCGAGCAGCGCCGGCTCATGATCGGAGATACCGCGGATGCCGTCGTTCGTAGAAGTTCCACGCCCTGCCTGTTCGTGAGCGGCGGCGAGCAGAAGTTCGACCGACTGCTTGCCGCCCTCGACGGGAGCGAGCGGGGAATGGCCGTGCTTGCCGCGGCGGCCTCGTTTGCACGGGTCCTTGGCGCCTGTCTCCGCGTCGTGCTGGTCGAGCCGATTACGCAGGATGAGATCGGCGTTCCCCACGTTCCGACGGGCCGTAGCGAACGCGTTCTGCAGATGGTGCGGAACATGATCTCGTCTTCGGACCTTGGCGGTGGCGCCTGGGACCGCCGCGACCTCGGAAGCGGCGTGGGGCCGCTGGCTCTCCGTCGCGGGCCTGTACTTTCCAATGTGCTCGGCGAAGCGGAAATGTCGGGCGCCGATATCCTGTGCATCGGGTATCGCCGCGGCGGCCCCGCCGCGGTCCTCGACGGAGGGAGTATCGGCCGCCACCTGACCCACGAGGCACCCTGTGCCATCCTGACCGTTCCGCTGTAAGGAGGGGCTATGCCCAATCGCAACATGGGTCGTGTCGATCGCGTCATCAGGCTGGTCGTGGGGATCCTGCTCCTCGGCCTCTATGGAGCCTTGGCAAGCCCCTGGAAGTACTTGACCCTCGCGGGTCTGCTGCTGATCGCCTCAGCCATCTCGGGCTTCTGCCCGCTGTACCGGGTGCTGGGGCGTTCCACTCCGGGCCATCCGACCCCTTGAAGGGTTCGCCGCTCTTTCAAGTCTCCTTCATGGTTCGGGCGCCACTTTAGTTGGCGTCTTCATCGGCCTTGGAGGCCCCATGTCACAGGCCATGTTCCGCTCCATCATGGTGCCCTTGGACGGCTCCCCATTCGCGGAGCAGGCCCTTCCGCTTGCGACGGAACTGGCCCGCCGCTCCGGGGCAATCCTGCAGGTCGCGCTGGTCCATCACCCCGTTCCAGCGCTCGCCACCGCGATCGAGGTGCCGGATATCGAGGCCCAGCTCGATCAGGAGGCTCGGGCCCACGAACAGACGTACCTGAGCAGCATCTTGGAGCGTCTGCGCAGGACGGCGAACATCCCGGTCACCTCCGTTCTTCTGGATGGTCCCGTTGCCGAGTCGTTGCAGCACCAGGTGGAGTCGTCCGGAGCCGATCTGGTCGTAATCACAACCCACGGGCGCGGCCCGGTGAGCCGCTTCTGGCTCGGCTCAGTGGCGGATCACCTCATGCGGGTGCTGCACATCCCGGTCCTGATGATTCGACCGACGCCCGCCGGTGAGGTGACGCCGGCTCTCCGGCGCATCCTGGTGACCCTCGACGGATCCCCGTTCGCGGAGCGGGCCCTCGATAGTGCGTTGATGCTCGCCCGACCGGTCGGCGCGTCACTCGATCTCCTCATGGCGGTCGAGCCGATCCTGCCCGTCGTGGATCCGTTTGGGATGATGCCGCTTCCCATCTCGCCGGACGTCGACGCGCAGCATATGGAGTCGGCCACGGACTACCTCGAGTCCGTGGCCGCCCGGCTGCGGCGCGACGGGGTCGCGGTGACTGCCCATGCGGTTCCGGGGGCGGGGGCTGCCGCGACGATTCTCGCGCAGGCGGATGCGCTCTCGGCGGACCTGATCGCGATAGCCAGTCACGGGGCGGGGGGCTACCGGCGAGCGATGATCGGCAGCGTGGCCGACAAGGTGGTCCGCGGCTCGAACCACCCGATTCTGGTGGTGCGGCCTGGTCAGCCCGATTAGGCCGAATCCTGCCGCACCCTGCCGCAGACCGACCTTCCGGCACTAGGTTGGGGTGCCATCCTCAGCTGGAGGCCGGAGGTGCGGTTCGCTCTGCCCAGTGTGCTCGCGCTCACCATCCTGTCGGCCCGCGCCGAGGCGCAGCTGCCGCTGTTCGCCGCCGCCAGCGCGGGCGGAGCCCTCAACATCAATTCCGGTGACCCGGTTGCTGGAAACGGATCGTCCCTCCTCCTGGAGGTGGGGGTTCGGTTCTCGGCAATCACCGTGGGCGCTGAAGCGGGCCGACACGACCTCGGTCCCGAACGGCTCTGGCAGTACGGCGCATTCGTGCGCATCCCGGCCTTTCGCGATGCTGCGATCCGGCCCTATGCGGTACTCGGGCTCGCGGACTATCGGCTGGGTCCCTCGGGCAGCGGCACCTGGTCCATCGGAGGGAGCGTCGGTCCCGGAGCCGTCATCCCGGTCTTCGGGCGGCACGCCGCTGTCGTGCTCGAGGCGAGAATCCACAGCACCTTCCGGGGAGTCGGTACCATCTCGAATCCCGAATTCCTCACCGTCGCCGCGGGGCTCGATCTGGCGCTGTAGGCGACGGGTTGAGTCCCCCGTCAGCGCATCCTAACTTCCTGCCCGGTCGGATCCCCCGCTTACCGGAAAGGCACCCGTCGTGCTCGCTTTGCAGCTGGTCGTCCTGCCTGACTGGCTCCGCCAGATTGCCGCCGCGCTCCATCTGGAGGCGGCGGAGATGACCCGCAAGGTCGCCCAACTGGTGGTGCTCGCCATCGCCTGCTACCTGGGCATGCGGCTGGTCGCGATCATTGCCCAGCGCATCGAGGCCGCGGTGGACGCGGGCGATGAGACCACGCTGTCCGAGCGGGAACAACGCGGGCACATGATCTCGCAGCTGCTGCGGAGCGTGGGCCGCATCGGCATCCTGACTCTTGGCACGTTGCTGGCGCTCAACATCTTCATCGACATCGGTCCGCTCCTGGCGGGAGCCGGCATCCTGGGCCTCGCCATCTCCTTCGGGGCCCAGAGCCTCGTCAAGGATGTCCTGGCCGGGTTCTTCTATCTGGTCGAAGGGCAGTTCGCGCTGGGCGATGTGATCGAAGTGGCGGGGAAGGCTGGCGTGGTGGAACGGATGACGCTCCGGATGGTGGTGCTCCGGGATGCCCAGGGCACCGTCCACATGATCCCGAACGGTCAGATCACGACCGTGAGTAACATGACACGCAAGTGGTCGCGCGCCGTGATCGATGTCGGCGTGGGTTACGCGGCTGATCTCGACCGCGCTCTGGGGGTGTTCCGCGATGAAGCGGCCGCCTTCGTGGCCGACGCCGACTGGCGCGCCCGCTTCGACGGCGAGCCGGAGGTGGTCGGAGTGGATAGCCTCGATTCGAGCGCCGTCACGATCCGTACTCTGTTTCGCACTCAACCGGGACAGCAGTGGGCCATCGGCCGCGAGTTCCGACGCCGGATCAAGAACCGCCTGGACCGGGAGGGTATCGAGATCCCGTTCCCGCAGCGCGTCGTCCACGTTCGCGACGACACTGCGCTCACCGGTCCGCCCGGACGCCGCGCCTGAAGCGCCAATGCCGCTCCGCCTCTTCAACACCCTTACCCGACGCGTAGAGCCCTTCGTCCCCGTCCGACCGGGCGTCGTTTCCTTCTATACGTGCGGGCCAACGGTATGGAACTACGCTCACATCGGGAATTTCCGGACCTTCCTTTTCGAGGACCTCCTCCGTCGCTGGCTTGAGGCCAGTGGTTTCCGCGTCCTCCAGATCATGAATCTGACCGACGTGGACGACCGCATCATCCGGGAAGCCGGGGCGCGCGGGATGCCGATTCGCGAGTTCACGGAGCCGTTTGCGCGAGCCTTCTTCGAGGACCGGGACTACCTGCGCATCCGGCCCGCCCATGAGTACCCGCGCGCAACCGAGTTCATCGCCGCCATGATTGGCCTGGTCGAGGGGTTGCTGCGAGGCGGCACGGCGTACCGGGGAGACGATGGCTCCGTCTATTTCGCCATCGACCGCTTCCCAGCCTACGGCAGGTTGTCCCAGCTCGACCGCCGGGAGCTTAAGGCCGGGGCCAGTGGTCGGGTCTCGACCGACGAGTACGACAAGGAAAACGCCAGGGACTTCGTGCTGTGGAAGGCTGCCCGTCCCGAGGACGAAGCGGTGGGGGCGGCCTGGGATGCGCCGTTCGGACGGGGACGGCCAGGGTGGCACCTCGAGTGCTCCGCGATGGCCCTGGCCCTGCTGGCGAAGCACGGGCTTGGGCAAGTCCTCGATATCCACGCGGGCGGGGTCGACCTCATCTTTCCCCATCACGAGGACGAGATCGCGCAGAGCTGCGCCTTCACCGGACAGGAGAGTTTCGCTCGGTACTGGGCGCATGGCGAATTCCTGAACGTCCGCGGCACCAAGATGTCCAAGCGCTTCGGAAACATCACCACGCCGCGTGACCTCCGTGCCGATGGCGTCGACGCGGGTACGGTCCGGCTGCTCATCTTCCAGACTCACTATCGTCAGAAGCTGGACCTGACCGACGACGCCCTGGCCGGAGCCGCTGAAGGGAGCCGGCGCCTCGGCGAGTTCGACGCGAGGCTCGGTCATGCCGGCGAAGGAAGCGCGGCGGAAGGCTGGGCGGCGTGGGCGGAGCAAATCACGACCCGTGTTTCCTCGGCCCTAGATGACGACCTGAATGCCCCGCAGGCCGTCGCCGCGCTCTTCGAGGCCGCCCGGGAGGGGAACCGCCTGCTGGATCAGCGCCTGCCCCCCACGGCCGGCGCCCTCGCCGCCTGGCGCGGCGCCATGGGCATTTTCGACGTCCTGCCAAGCACATCCAGCGCCGGGATCACCGTGAGCGCGGGGAAGGAGCCGTTGGCGATCGGCGAACTGCCGACCGCGCCGCCGGCGGATGACGGCGCGGCCGAGGCATGGGCGCTCGCATGGGCGAAGGCCCGGGTTGGGGCCAGAAATCGCCGCGACTATAAGGAGGCGGATCGGATTCGCGACCTGCTCAAGGCGGCCGGGTGGCTGATTCGCGACAACAAGGACGGAACGGTCCAGGTGCGCCGCTCATGACCCAGCCGTTCAAAGCCCGGCTCCGGGCCGGGGAGACGCTGTGCGGAACCATCCTCAGCATCGGTGCGCCCGAAGTCGCTGAGTTACTGGCCGCGGCCGGGTTCGATTGGCTGTTCGTCGACGCCGAGCATGGGGCTTTGGACCCTCGCGACGTGCTGCACATCCTGGCGGCGGTCGCCGACCGGACGCCCTGCCTGGTGCGGATACCGTCTCTCGACGAGGCCTGGATCAAACGGGCCCTGGATGCGGGCGCCGACGGCATCATCGTCCCGCAGGTGGAAACGGAGGAGGAGGCCCGGGAGGTGGCGCGGCTGGCGCAGTATCCGCCGCGAGGACGCCGCGGGCTGGGCACCGCCCGGGCCAACGCCTACGGAATGGGGGTCGCCCAGTACCTCGGCACGGCCGCGGAACGCGTCTCGGTTGTGGTTCAGGCGGAGACCACGGACGCCGTACGGCACATCTCGGCCATCGCCCGGGTTCCCGGCATTGACGCGGTGTTCGTGGGCCCCTACGACCTGTCGGCCAGCCTCGGTTTTCCGGGGGAGGTTGAACGCCCTGAGGTGCGCGACGCGATCGCGGCCGTCGCGACGGGCTGCCGCGCGGCCGGGGTTCGCACCGGGCTCTTCGCGATGACGCCGGCGGGCCTTGCGCCCTACCTGGGGCTGGGCTTTACCTTGCTGGCCGCTGGGGTGGATACGGTCACGCTGGGCCGGGGGGCGCTGGATCTGCGCCAGGAGTTCCGAGGGTTGGGGGTTGAATAGGGCAGGAGTGCCATTCGGGCTGTTGACAGCAACCTAAGTCTCCAATTATCATAACGTTCTGTCCGTTTTTTCCTGCCCGCTGACGTAGCTCAACTGGCAGAGCACCGGTTTTGTAAACCGGCGGTTGAGGGTTCGATTCCCTCCGTCAGCTCTACCGGACGGCGCGGCAGCGGGGGAGCGGCATGAGGTGGGGTGGCCGAGTGGCTAATGGCAGCAGACTGTAAATCTGCCGCGCTTCGCGCTACGTAGGTTCGAATCCTACCCCCACCATGGGCGGTGCTCGCGGGCGTAGCTCAGTTGGTAGAGCGTCAGCCTTCCAAGCTGAATGTCGCGGGTTCGAGCCCCGTCGCCCGCTTGAACGGCTCGCGTAGCTCAGTCGGTAGAGCGCATCCTTGGTAAGGATGAGGTCACCGGTTCAATCCCGGTCGCGAGCTCTGGACGAAACGGTGGAGCCCACGCGAGTCTGGGCCTAGGCCGCGAACGGTGAGGATAGAGTGCCGAGAGAGAACATCATCCTGGAATGCACCGAGTGCCGTGAGCGGAACTATTTCACGGACAAGAATCGGCGCAAGCACCCGGAGCGCGTCGAGTGGAAGAAGTACTGCCCCCGGTGCAACAAGCACCAGCTGCATAAGGAGTCGAAGTGAGCTCGGAGATCGCGGAGAAGGAGCCCTCGTCCCTGGCCCGCTGGGCCGGGGCGACCGCTGCTTTCATCCGCGCGGTGCGGTCGGAGCTGGAGAAGGTGACCTGGCCCTCCCGCGACGAGTTGCGCAAGGCGACCCAGATGGTCGTGATCCTTTCCTTCGTGCTGGGGATCGCCATCGGCTTGATGGACAAGCTTCTATCGCTCGTCCTCGTGGACGGGGTGGCGGCGCTGACCCGGTGAGCGACGCCGAGTATCGGTGGTACGCGATCCAGACCACGGCCGGCCACGAGAACAAGGTGCGGTCGCTGATCGCCCAGCGGATTGCCCAGGACCCGCGGCCGGAAGCCGAGCGGCTGATCCGGCAGGCGCTGGTCCCGGTGCAGGACGTGGTGGAGATCAAGAACGGCAAGAAGGTCACCGTCGAGCGGAAGCTGTATCCGGGGTACGTTCTGGTCGAGATGGCCATGAACCAGGAATCGCTCCACGTGATCAACAGTATCCAGGGCGTGATCAAGTTCGTGGGGGCGGGGAAGTTCCCGCAGCCGTTGCGGACCGACGAGGTGAATCGGCTGCTCGGCATCGCGGAGGAAGTCGCGGAGACGGCGCCCAAGGAGGAGATCCCCTTCCTGGTTGGTCAGGTGGTGGAGATCACCGAAGGGCCCTTCTCGGATTTCTCCGGGACGGTCGAGGAAGTTCTGGCCGACAAGGGGAAGGTGAAGGTGTCGGTGAGCCTGTTCGGGCGGCCGACCTCGGTGGAGCTGGATTACCTGCAGTTGCGGGGACACTAGCCCCACTGCCGTGAGTTGACTGGCGGAAGGCACGCCCTTCCGACTCCGCTACCGCGCGGCTTTCGCGGGAGCCTCTGGGGCCGTGGTCCCGGGCGACACGAGGGAGCAGTATGGCGAAGAAGGTCACCGCAGTCATCAAGCTGCAGTGCCCCGCCGGGGCGGCCAATCCCGCGCCCCCGGTGGGAACGGCGCTCGGGCCGCACGGCGTCAACATCATGGAGTTCTGCAAGCAGTTCAACGCCCGGACCCAGAGCCAGGCGGGGATGATCATCCCGGTCCTCGTCACGGTCTACCAGGACCGCACGTTCAGCTTCATCACCAAGACTCCACCCGCGCCGAATCTCCTCCTCAAGGAGGCCGGTCTCGAGAAGGGGAGCGCCGCTCCCAACCGTACCAAGGTGGGCCGGGTTACCCGGGCGCAGGTGAAGAAGATCGCCGAGCTCAAGATGCAGGACCTGAACGCGGCCGACCTCGAAGGCGCGATGCGGATGGTGGCGGGAACCGCGCGCTCGATGGGGCTGGAGGTGATCGACTGATGCGCGCGCACGGCCGGAAATTCGGGACCGCCGTAGCGAAGGTCGACCGCACGCGAGTCTTCCTGATCCCCGACGCGGTCAAGCTGGTCAAGCAGGCGGCCTTCGCGAAGTTCAACGAAACCGTCGATGTCGCCGTGCGGTTGGGGGTCGACCCGCGGCACGCCGACCAGGTGGTGCGCGGGACCGTCGTGCTGCCCCATGGCACGGGCAAGTCGGTGCGGGTGCTGGTCATCACCCAGGGTGAGAAGGTGAAGGAAGCCGAGGCGGCGGGGGCCGATTTCGCCGGCCTGGAGTACGTGCAGAAGCTCAAGGACGGCTGGCTCGAGTGTGACGTCATCGTGGCAACGCCCGACGTGATGGGGCAGCTGGGGCAGCTGGGCCGGATCCTTGGTCCGCGAGGCCTGATGCCCAATCCCAAGGCGGGGACGGTCACGATGGACGTGAGCCGGGCCGTGCGCGAGATCAAGGCGGGCAAGATCGAGTTCCGGGTCGACAAGACGGGCAACGTTCACGCCCCCGTCGGAAAGATCAACTTCTCGGAGCAGCAGCTCGCCGAGAACCTGCAGACGTTCATGGACACCATCGTGCGCGCGAAGCCGGCCGCCGCGAAGGGTCAGTACATCCGGAGCGCCACGGTGTCGAGCACCATGGGGCCCGGCGTCCGGCTCGACACGGCGGTCTATCGATGAGCAAGCCCGAACGTCAGGCCGAAGTCGAGACCATCTCGGCGGCTCTCAAGGCCCATCCGAACATCTACGTGACGGACTTCGCCGGGCTCGACGTAGCCCGGATGACCGAGTTCCGCCGCCGGCTGCGCGGCGCGGGGGCGCGGTATCTGGTCGTCAAGAACACCCTCGCGGATCGCGCGCTCGCGGCGCAAGGAATCACCGCTCTCAAGGAGCACCTCAAGGGTCCGACCGGTCTGGTCCTCACCGCGGAACCGATGGCGGCCGCCAAGGTGCTCGCCGAGTTCGTGCGCGACCACCAGAAGCCGGGGATCCGAGCGGGGCTGGTGGACGGCGCGGCGGTCTCGAAGGACCATATCCAGCGGCTGGGCACCATTCCCGACCGCCCGACCCTGCTGGCAATGGTGGCGGGGTCGCTCAACAACATCCTGGCTGGCTTTGCGGGTTGTCTCGAGGCGCTTCGCGAGCAGCGCGATGCGGCCTCTCATTCGTGACGGAGAATACGGACATGAGCACGACGGCGATGGGCAAGGAGGAGATCCTCGAGGCGATCGGCAAGATGAGCGTCCTCGAACTGGCCGACCTGATCGAGGCCTTCAAGGCCAAGTTCAATGTGTCGGTCGTCGCGGCGGCGGCCGCCCCCGCGGCCGGTGGCCCGGCGGCGCCCGCCGTGGAGGAGCAGACCGATTTCAGCGTCATCCTCAAGAGCGGCGGGGAGAAGAAGATCCAGGTCATCAAGGTGGTGCGCGAACTCACCAGCCTGGGCCTCAAGGAGGCGAAGGACCTGGTGGACAGTGGCGGCACTATCAAGGAAGGCGTGCCGAAGGCCGAGGCGACGGAGATGAAGAAGAAGCTGGAGGACCAGGGCGCGGTCGTCGAGCTGAAATAGTGCGGTCCGGCTGGCGGGGGCGCCCGGGCGCCGGGCGTCCCCTGGACCCCCTATTTCGGTGAGACGACATGACGGCTGGACGGCTGCGGTAACTTGACGAATCCAGAGCCCCGCGTGGCCTCCCTGCAGCGGGCAGGGCGGCACGCGCCGGGGCCATTTGTATTGCGCGAGCGTAAACGATGACGGCGACCCGACCCCAGATCGTATTCTCCAAGCGGGACGTGGGCATGCCCATGCCCAACCTGCTCGATATCCAGACCCGGGCGTTCCTGAGCCTCCTGGTCCCCGATGACGTGCACGGGGAACGCCAGGACGTGTCCCTCGAACGGGTGTTTCGAGATCTCTTCCCGATCACCGACGTGAACGGGAAGTACAGCCTGGAGTTCATCAGCTACCAGCTGGGCGACCCGAAGTACTCCGTCGAGGAGTGCATCGAACGCGACATGACCTATGCCGCGCCCCTCAAGGCCACCCTCCGCCTCGATGTCTTCGAGGAGGTCGACGGCCAGCGGCGCCTCAAGAACGCCATCGAGAAGGAGGTCTACCTCGGGGAGCTCCCGATCATGACCCCGCTTGGGACGTTCGTCATCAACGGCGCCGAGCGCGTCGTCGTGTCGCAGCTCCACCGCTCGCCGGGCGTCGTATTCGAGGAGGACACCCATCCCAACGGGCAGCGGCTGTTCTCGGCTCGGATCATCCCGTTCCGGGGATCGTGGGTGGAGTTCACGATCGACATCCACGACGTGATCTACGTCCATATCGACAAGAAGAAGAAGTTCCCCGCCACCGCGCTCCTCCGGGCCTTCGGGTATGGAACGAACGCGGAGATCCTGCAGCTCTTCTTCGCGACTAAGCTCCTGGACATCACCGGGCGCCTCGAGGGCCGGCAGGAACGCCGGGAGCTGGTGGGCGCGCTGGTGGCCGCCGATGTGCCCAATCCGGAGGAGCCGGCTGGGCCGCCCCTCGCGGTGGTGGGGGACGAGTTGACCGCCGAGCGGCTTAACCACCTGCGTCATGTCGGGGTCAAGACCGTGACGGTCTTCGCGGGCTACACCGCCCTCGATCTGCGCGAGGATGAGCAGCCGACCACCACCCGTGAGCGGGCTCGTCAGGTGCTGGCCTTCGACGTCGCCGACCCGGAGACCGGGGAAGTGCTCGCCGAGGGCGGGGCCGAAGTGACCGAGGCCCTTCGCCGCAAGCTGATGAAGGCGAACGTCACCAAGGTCGAAGTGCTGCTCCCGGCGGGGCGGGGCGAGTCGCCGCTGATCAAGAACACCCTGGCGAAGGACCCGACCCACAGCGAGGCCGAGGCGCTGGAGCAGATCTACGCCCTGCTCAGGCCGGGCGAGGCGCCCAACCTGGAGACCGCCCGGGAGGCGCTCAAGCGCCTCTTCTTCAACCCGAAGCGGTACGACCTCGGGCGGGTCGGCCGCTACAAGATCAACCAGCGGCTCAAGACCCGCACCCCGGCGAACCACACCGTTCTGACCGAGGAAGATTTCATCGCCATCATCCGCTACCTGATGGACCTGAATGATGGCCGGGGCTTCACGGACGACATCGACCACCTGGGGAACCGCCGGATCCGGTCGGTCGGCGAGCTCATCGCCAACCAGTTCTCCGTCGGCCTGTCGCGGATGGCCCGGCTGGTCAAGGAACGGATGAGCATCAACTCCGATCCGGAGAAGATCTCACTGGATGACCTGGTGAACGCTCGGACGGTGTCGGCCGTGATCCAGGCGTTCTTCGGGTCGTCGCAGCTGTCCCAGTTCATGGACCAGACCAACCCACTGGCCGAGCTGACGAACAAGCGGCGCCTCTCCGCCCTGGGCCCGGGCGGCCTCACCCGCGAGCGCGCGGGGTTCGAGGTCCGGGACGTCCACTACTCGCAGTACGGCCGGATGTGCCCCATCGAGACGCCGGAGGGTCCCAACATCGGGCTGATCACCAGCCTGTCCACCTACGGCCGCATCAACGACCTGGGCTTCATCGAAACGCCGTACCGCGTGGTGCGGAGCGGCCGGGTGACGGATGAGATCCGGTGGCTCTCCGCTTCGGAGGAGGAAGGCTATGCGGTGGCTCAGGCCAACGCCCAGCTCGATGAGGGAGGCAAGTTCAGCGAAGAGCTGGTGCTGTGCCGCAAGGGGGACGACTACCCGCTGCTGCCGCCGGATCGGATCGACTTCATGGACGTCGCTCCGGAACAGCTCGTCTCTATCGCCGCGGCGCTGATCCCGTTCCTCGAGCACGACGATGCCAACCGCGCGCTCATGGGCAGCAACATGCAGCGTCAGGCGGTGCCGCTGCTCTTCCCGCAGTCGCCGATAGTCGGGACCGGACTCGAGGCCAAGGTCGCCGCCGACTCGGGCGCGGTGATCGTGGCCCGGCGGGCGGGGTCGGTGACCCGGGTGACGGCGGACGAGATCATCGTCGACTCCGGGGAGCAGGGGCGGGTCGATCCCAATGTCCCGCTGGCCCGCCTGACCCAGCACGACCGGTACCGGGTCCGCAAATTCTGGCGCACCAACCAGGATACCGCCATCAACCAGCGGCCGCTGGTGCGGGTCGGCGACAAGGTCGCCACTCAGCAGGTGATCGCCGACGGTGCGGCAACCGAGGCGGGGGAGCTCGCCCTCGGCAGCAACGTCCTGGTCGCCTTCATGCCCTGGTATGGGCACAACTTCGAGGACGCGATCGTCCTCTCCGAGCGCCTGGTCAAGGACGACGTCTATTCGTCCATCCACATCCAGGAGCTGGAGCTCCATGTCCGTGATACCAAGCGCGGCCAGGAGGAGATCACCCGGGAAATCCCCAACGTCTCCGACGAGGCGCTGGTGGACCTCGACGAGCGCGGCATCGTGCGGATCGGCGCCCATGTGAAGCCGGGCGACATCCTGGTCGGCAAGATCACGCCCAAGGGCGAGACCGAGCTCTCCCCCGAGGAGAAGCTGCTCACCGCCATCTTCGGTGAGAAGGCCAAGGACGTAAAGGACAGCTCGCTCAAGGTGCCGCCCGGCATGAAGGGCGTGGTCATCGACGTGAAGATCTTCAGCCGGGTCGAAGATCAGGTGGTCGAGAAGGACCGGGGAGAGCGCATCGGCGAAGTCCGCCGCGTCGAGACCGATGAGAAGGCCCGGATCAGCGCGGTCATGTTCGAGGAGGTTCGCCAGCTGCTTGAAGGGCAGGAGGTCGCGCTCATGCTCAAGGCCGGAACGGTCGAGGAGGCGGTGCCCGCCGGGTCCCGGCTGGCGCGCGCGGCTGTGCAGGAACTGGATCTCGGCGAGATCGACCTCAAGACCCTCCGAGTCGCCAATAAGGCCGCCAACGACCGGATCCGCGCCGCCATCGACGCGGCCACGCGGGAACGCGCCAAGGTTGAAGAGAAGGCCGAAGACCAGATCGACAAGATCCTGCAGCCCGACGAATTGCCGCCGGGGGTGATTCAGCTGGTCAAGGTCTACATCGCCGAGAAGCGCAAGGTGTCGGTCGGCGACAAGATGGCTGGACGCCACGGCAACAAAGGCATCGTTGCCCGGATCGTGCCGGAAGAGGACATGCCGTTCCTGCCCGACGGCCGGCCGGTCGACATCGTCCTCAACCCGCTCGGCGTCCCAAGCCGAATGAACGTGGGTCAGATTCTCGAGACTCACCTGGGCTGGTGTGCAACGATTCTGGGCTTCAAGGCAAAGACACCGGTATTCCGTGGCGCGGACGAGCACGAGATCGGGGTGCTGCTCCGGCTCGCCGGGATCAAATGGGCGGGGCAGGCACTGGGCCTGAAGCAACCGGCCCCGGACCCCAATCCCGGGACCATCGCGACGGTGGTGGCCGACCTTCACCAGGCTGCCCAGCTCCTCACGGAAGCGGGACTGGCGGACCTGGCCCACCGCAGCAGCGGGCCGGCCACCCGCGAGCTGTACCAGGAGGTCAAGGCGTTCCTCGCGACGGCCGCGCGCGAGCTGGCCCAGCGTGAGCTGACCCAGCGCAAGCACGAGCTGGCCTATCACCAGCACCGCGTCACGGGAGGTAACGGCGAGTCGAAGGCTCTCCAGAAGGTCGTCAAGGATCTGGAGCGCGTCGGAGAGCTGTCGGCGTCCGAGCTCCTCGAGACCAGCGGTCGCCCCGCACTGGCGATTCTGTCGGCGGGGAAGGGAGAGCCGGAGGATGTCGCGCAGGCAGCCGAAGAGTTGATCCGCTCGGCGGGGCTCACTCCGACCGGCAAGGCCCGGCTCCGTGATGGGCGCTCGGGCCAGGAGTTCGAGGGGGATGTGACGGTGGGAACGATCTACATGCTCAAGCTCTCCCACCTGGTGGATGACAAGATCCACGCGCGGTCCATCGGTCCGTACTCGCTGGTGACGCAGCAGCCGCTGGCGGGCAAGGCGCAGTTCGGCGGACAGCGCTTCGGTGAGATGGAGGTGTGGGCGCTGGAGGCCTACGGCGCCGCGCACGTCCTGCAGGAAATGCTGACGGTCAAGTCGGACGACGTGAACGGCCGCAGCAAAGTGTATGAAGCAATCGTCAAGGGGCAGAACCTGCCCGAGCCCGGGATTCCGGAGTCCTTCAACGTGCTGGTGAAGGAGCTGCAGGCCCTGGGCCTCAAGGTCACCCTCGGCACCACCGCCGATGGCGACGAATAATGGGGGCATTCAATGATTGATTTCCGCAGCGGGCGCGAGCCCAAGAGCTCGAGCTTCGACTTCATCAGTATCCGTATCGCTTCGCCGGAAGAGATCCGTGGCCCGCGCGACACCAAGGAGCGCGAGCGGCTGGAGCTTCAGGGGCAGCGGTACTGGTGGTCTTGGGGCGAGGTGACCAAGCCCGAGACCATCAATTACCGCTCCTTCAAGCCCGAGAAGGACGGGCTCTTCTGCGAGCGGATCTTCGGCCCGGTCAAGGACTGGGAGTGCCACTGCGGGAAGTACAAGCGGATCCGCTATCGGGGCGTCATCTGCGACCGCTGCGGCGTGGAAGTGACGCTCAGCAAGGTGCGGCGCGAGCGGATGGGGCACATCGAGCTGTCCGTGCCGGTAGCGCACATCTGGTTCTTCAAGACGCTGCCGTCTCCGATGGGCAACCTGCTCAACGTCACGCTGCGGGACCTCGAGCGGGTGATCTACTACTCGAGCTACATCGTCATCGAGCCGGGAGAGCAGGACGTCGAGGCCAACCAGCTGCTGGACGAGGACGAGTATCTCCAGCTCCGGCACAAGGCCCGGGAGGAAGGGGACACGGCGTTCAAGGCTGACATCGGCGCTCCCGCGGTCCGGGAGCTGCTCAACCGGATCGACGTGAAGAAGCTGGCCGACGAGCTGCGCTCGGCGGTGGCTACCGAGACCAGCCAGCACCGCAAGAAGCAGATGCTCAAGCGGCTCAAGATCGTCGACGCCTTCCTCACCTCGGGTGAGAACGGGGACGTGCCGAACAACCCGGCCTGGATGATTCTCGACGTCATCCCGGTGATTCCACCCGACCTGCGGCCGCTGGTGCCGCTGGATGGCGGGCGCTTCGCCACGTCCGACCTCAACGACCTCTACCGCCGGGTCATCAACCGGAACAACCGGCTGCAGAAGCTGATCCAGCACAAGGCCCCGGAAGTCATCCTGCGGAACGAGAAGCGGATGCTCCAGGAGGCGGTCGACGCGCTGTTCGACAACGGCCGCCGGTCCAAGGCCATCCGGGGCCGCGGCAAGCGCCCGCTCAAGTCGTTGAGCGACATGCTGAAAGGCAAGCAGGGCCGCTTCCGGCAGAACCTCCTCGGCAAGCGGGTGGACTATTCCGGCCGCTCAGTGATCGTGGTGGGGCCGGAGCTCCGGCTCCACCAGTGCGGCCTCCCTAAGGCGATGGCGGTGGAGCTGTTCAAGCCGTTCATCATCCACAAGCTCGTGGAGAAGGGGATCGCCGAGACGGTCAAGCGGGCCAAGAAGATCGTCGAGAAGGAGAGCCCCGAGGTGTACGAGATCCTCGAGGAGATCATTCAGGATCACCCGGTGCTGCTCAACCGCGCGCCGACGCTCCATCGGCTCGGCATCCAGGCGTTCGAGCCGGTGCTGGTTGAGGGGAAGGCGATCCGCATCCACCCGTTGGTGTGCGCGGCGTTCAATGCCGACTTCGACGGCGACCAGATGGCGGTGCACGTGCCGCTGTCGTTCGAAGCGCAGCTTGAAGCGCGGATGCTGATGATTTCCTCGAACAACATCCTGAAGCCCTCCGACGGCCGTCCCGTGGCGGAGCCATCGCAGGACATGGTGCTCGGCAGCTACTTCCTGACCAAGCTCCCGGCCGGGCTGGACGAGCCCCGCGACGGCAAGCCGGCGCCGGGCTGGGACAAGGCCAAGTACTACGGCTCGCTGGCCGAGATCGAAATGGCCCTGCTGCACCGTTCGCTCCGGTTTCACACGGCCATTTACTTCTGGTACCAGCCTCCGCGGGAGGCGGCCGAGCCGCGGCCGCGTTGGGTGCGGACCACCGCCGGACGGGTGCTGTTCAACAGCATCCTCCCGCGACAGGTGGTGGTGAACCACGGCTTCCGGAACGACCTCATGCGGAAGAAGGCCCTCTCGGAGCTGGTGCTGCAGAGCTACCGGGAGGCCGGGCTGGCGGACACGGTGATCTTCCTCGACCGGCTCAAGGAGTTCGGCTTCCGCTACGCGACGCAGGGCGGCATCAGCATCGGGGTCGAAGACCTGGAGATCCCGGAGCAGAAGGCCACCCTGCTCGATGAGGCCGACAAGCGAGTGCAGCGCTTCCAGCGCGCGTACAACACCGGTCAGATCACCTTCGGCGAGCGGTACAACAAGGTGATCGACGCCTGGACCCACGCCAACAACGATGTGGCCGAGGCGATGGTGAACCATATGAAGCAGAGCCGGGGGGGCTTCAACCCGGTATTCATGATGTTCGACTCCGGCTCGCGCGGCTCGCGGGACCAGATCCGTCAGCTCGCCGGCATGCGCGGGCTCATGGCCAAGCCGCAAAAGAAGCTGACCGGCGGCATCGGGGAGATCATCGAAAGCCCGATCAAGTCCAACTTCCGCGAAGGACTCACGGGGCTCGAGTACTTCATCTCCACCCACGGGGCGCGGAAGGGCTTGGCGGATACCGCCCTCAAGACGGCCGACGCGGGCTATCTGACGCGGCGACTGGTGGACGTGGCCCAGGACGTCACGATTACCGAGGAGGATTGCGGCACGATCCAGGGCCTCGAGATCTCCGCCCTCAAGGAAGGCGAGGACGTGATCGAGGCGTTGCGGGAGCGGGTGCTCGGCAGCGTGGCGTCGGAGGATGTCTTCGATCCCCACGAGCTGGATGAGCATGGAGATCAGAAGCTGATCGCCCGGGCCGGGGAGCTGATCGACGAGGAGATCGCGGTCCAGATCGACGAATCCGGCATCGAACGGGTGAAGATCCGCTCCGTCCTCACCTGTGAGTCGAAGCGCGGGTGCTGCCGGATGTGCTACGGCCGGAACCTCGCGACCATGGACATGGTGGACATGGGCGAAGCGATCGGCATTCTGGCCGCGCAGTCGATCGGTGAGCCGGGCACGCAGCTGACCCTGCGGACCTTCCACATCGGCGGCGCGTCATCGCGCATCGCCGAGGAGGCGGAGCGCCGGGCCCGGGCGAGCGGACTCGTGAAGTACACCTCGGGCCTCGAGTACGCGGACGTGCCGGTGGAGTACGAGGATGGCACGCGGGCCACGGTCCGGATCGCGCTCACCCGCGAGGACGAGAACGCGGACGAAGAGTCGAAGGAAGGCATCCTGGTGGTCGATCCCGCCGATCCCAAGCGCGTGCTCAATCGCTATCCGGTGCCCGAGGGTGCGCTCATTCAGGTGAAGGAGGGCGACACGGTACAGGGGAAGATGTCGATCCTCTATACCTGGGACCCGTATAACGATCCCAGCATTATCAAGCTTGACGGAGAGCTGCGCTGGAAGGACCTGGTCCCCGGCTCCACTCTCCGTGAGGAGCTCGACGAATCCACCGGCCTCCGCTCCATCGTCGTGATGGCAGACCCGGATCGGGAACTGCATCCCTCGGTGCTGGTGTACGCCGCGAACCGGAAGGATCCGCAGGAGTACATCCTGGCGGAGGGATCACGGATCATCCTGGGGAGCGACGCCGACCAGATCAGCCGCGCCATGGACCTGCCCGACGAGGGGAATCCGTGGTCGAGCAAGTTCAGAGTGGAGGAGTACCCGATCAACGTGGCGTGGCCGGGCAAGAGCAAGAAGGAGGCGAAGGACAAGACCGTGTACCTCTCGGCGCCGGTCAAGATCATGAAGGGCGTGACGGTGACCAAGGTCCCGCGTCAGGCCTACAAGACGCGCGATATCACCGGCGGTCTGCCGCGTGTGGCGGAGCTGTTCGAGGCCCGGCGGCCGAAGGATCCGGCCACGATTTCCGAAATCGACGGGATCGTGAAGTTCGGCGAGATCAAGCGCGGCAAGCGCGAGATCTACGTTTACCCGCTCACCGAGCCCGGTCGCAAGGGCGAGCCCGAGCCGCCGCAGCTCTACGAGGTGGGGGCCGGCAAGCACCTGCGGGTCCACGAGGGTGACCGGGTCCGCGCGGGCGACCGGCTGACCGAGGGGCCCGTGAACCCGCACGACATCCTGCGGATCAAGGGGCCGCGGGCCGTACAGGAGTACCTGCTGAACGAAGTGCAGGAGGTGTACCGCCTGCAGGGTGTGCGCATCAGCGACAAGCACATCGGCACGATCGTGCGGCAGATGCTCCAGAAGGTGCGCGTGACCGACCCGGGCGACACCGACTTCCTCGAGGGCGAGACCGTGGACAAGGTCACCTTCCGGGAGGAGAACGAGCGGGTGATCAAGCGGAAGGGCAAGCCGTCCCAGTCGGAGCCGGTGCTGCTCGGCATTACGAAGGCGTCCCTGACCACCCAGTCGTTCATCTCCGCGGCGTCATTCCAGGAGACCACGCGGGTCCTGACAGACGCGGCGATCCGTGGGGCCAAGGACGATCTGCTCGGCCTCAAGGAGAACATCATCATCGGCCACCTCATCCCCGCCGGGTCAGGCATCTATCGCTACGCGGAGATCGAGATCGAGCCACCGGAGGGCTACGAGCCCCCGCCGCCCAGCGAGGTTCAGGAGCAGCCGGCGCCGGTCCCCGTGGCTCTGCTCGCGGAGGAGGATGAGTAGGCGCTGACGGGCTCTCGATGCTTGGGCAGGAAAACGCGGGGCGGATCAGCTGATCCGCCCCGCGTTTTCCTGCTCCGTGTCGCGTCCGCAGGCTACAGGGCGCTGGTCCCGAAGGTGTCACATTGCTTCGGGTCTTTGGTGCGGAATCCCTGATTGAACCAGCGCTGGCGCTGCGCTGAGGTGCCGTGGGTGAATCCCTCCGGATTCACGCGCCCTTGCACCATCTTCTGGATCCGATCGTCTCCGACCGCAGCGGCCGCGTTCATGCCCTGCTCGAAGTCCCCCTGGTCGAGGCCGCCCTCGGCCTGGTACCGGCCGCCCCAGACCCCCGCGAAGCAGTCCGCCTGGAGCTCCAGCCGTACCGAGAGCTCGTTGGCCTGGTCAGGATGTTGCTGTTGCGCGTCGCGCACCTTGGCCTCGATGCCCAGCTGCTTCTGCACATGATGCCCGATCTCGTGCGCCAGCACGTAGGCCTCGGCAAAGTCGCCGGCGGCACCGAACCGGGTGCTGAGCTCGTCATAGAAGCCGAGGTCGATGTAGACCTTTTCGTCCCCCGGGCAGTAGAACGGGCCGCTGGCAGACTCGGCGGAGCCGCAGGCCGACTGGATTTCGTCCCGAAAGAGGACCACCTTGGCGGGCCGGTACTGCACCCCCAGGCCTGGCAGGATCTGGGCCCATTCCTTCTGCGTGCTGTCGAGCACCGCCGACACCAGATGGGCCAGGGAGTCCTCATGCTCTTGCCGCTCGGGAGAGAGGGTCTGCGCCGGCGCGCCGGCACCGGCGCCGAGCGCGCCGGAATCGCCGATGAGGGAGAAGAAGTCTCGTTTGAAGATCAGGCTCAGCACGAGGAGAACCAGCATGCCGCCGATTCCCAGGTGAATGCCACGCGGAAACCCGGGACCACCGTCATCTCGACGGTCCTCGACATTGTCGCTCATGGGACCTTCGTTCCACTTCATCAGGGCTCCGTGTGTGGAGGAAACCGGGCGGGGGATCGTCCCCCTTTCGAGACTTAATCAATATTCCTTTGTGGAGAAGGTCACGCCAGACGGACGTCCTCGCCCGCCTCTGGCCGTTTTCACGGCGAGGGACCTATTTTCCGACCCATGCGCGCTTCTATTGCCCTCACGCTGTTCGGTGCCGCCCTGTATCTCGGCGCCTGCACCTCGAGCGAACCGAACCGCACTCCCGCTCAACTGGCGGTCGTGACCGGAAACAACCAGACCGGCGGCGCGGGTCAGGCCCTGCCCATCCCTCTCACGGTTCGCGTCAACGATCGTGCCGGCGACCCGGTGAGCGGAGTCAGCGTGGCCTTCGCCATCAAGTCGGGTGGAGGGAATCTCCAGGGGACGCAGGTGACCACCAGCAGCCAGGGTCTCGCGACCTCGGTCTGGACGCTGGGCACCGTGGCGGGAAGGGCTGACACCGTCACGGCCTCGGCGGCAGGTCTCGCGGGGTCTCCCATCGTCTTTACCGCGACGGTTCAGGCTGGCGCGGCGACAACTGCCACTCTGCTGCAGGGAAACAATCAGACAGGCACGATCGGGCAGGCGCTTGCGACCCCGATCGCGGCGCAGTTCCGAGACGCCTACAATAACCTCGCCGTGGGGCAGTCGGTGACTTGGCTGGTACTCACGGGGGGCGGGACGATCTCGGCGACCTCGACTCTCACCGATGCCCAGGGCGAGGCAACGGCGACCTGGACCCTGGGCTACACCCAGGGCAATGGGCAATCGCTCCGGGCCACCGTAGGGTCGGCCCAGATCACCGCGACCGCGACCGCGAATCTGAGCGCCGGCACGGCGCTGTCGATCGGGTCCGGCAACGGGCAGACGGCCCTCGCGGGGACCGCTCTCGCCGCCCCCATCCAGGTCGTGGTCCGCACGGCATCCGCCCACCCGGTGGAGAACGTTCCGGTTACCTGGGCGGTGGCGACGGGCGGCGGCAGCCTGGGGCAGACCACGACCGTGACCGACGCCAATGGCGTCGCGGCCACGACGTGGACCCTGGGTTCGGGCAACGGCGGCCAGACCGTGACGGCCTCGAACGCCGCACTCACGCCGACCAGCGTCACCCTGGCCGCCACCGCCGTGGTGCCTCAGCCTTCCGCCATCACGGGCACGGTCGTGCTGGTCGATTCCCAGTTGTCGGCCTTCCGGAGCGGCGTGGCTCGGGCGGGGCTGTCCGCCACCTCGCGGAACGAGCCAGCCCGCCTGGCTTACGGTGGACGCGTGACCACGCCGGAGTACGCGCCGAACGACCTGCTGGTCACCCTGCGGCCCGAGGCGATCGGGGCCCTCGGCGGGGCGCGGGCCCTCGCCGACTTCGCTACGGCAAGCACGGTAGCTCGCGCGATGCGGGCCCGGCTCGCGGCCCACCTCGTCCCCGGCCGGGTCGAGATTCGGGGGACCTCCCCGGTGATCCGTACCGTGCGGATTCACGTGGCCGACGCGACGCGTCGGGACTCCGTTGCGCGGGCCTTGGCCGCGAACCCGGCGGTGCTGGGGGTCGGCCTGAACGCGCGGGCCCGGCTCGATGGCGGCCCGATCCGGCCCGGCAAGATCCCCAACGATCCCAACTTTCCGAACCAGTCGTGGCACTACGACATGGTGGATGCCCCGCGGGCCTGGAGCATCACCACGGGGTCGTCCAGCATCATCGTCGCGGTGCTCGATAACGGAATCGTCTTTCATCACCCCGCCATCGGCGCCTCCGGCGCGACGTATCAGACGGGCGGCGGCAATATCCGCCACGATGGCTACGACTTCGTCACCAATACCGATCCCCTGATCCCCATCTGCGGGGAGTCGGACAGCGTCAACAATGCCGGAGACAATGGAATCGGCTACAACCCGGACCCGACCATCTACGACGACCGAGACGACTCGGACCCGAGCTGCCTCGGCGCGCGCCTCCAGTATGGCGCGCACGGGACTCACGTGGCCGGAACGATCGGTGCCATGGGGAACGATGGAACCTCGGTCACCGGGCTCAACTGGCAGGTGAGCATCAGGCCGGTCCGGGTCATCGGCATGCAGTTCGGCAACTACTACGACATCGCCCAGGGCATTCTCTACGCCTCCGGCTTTCCGGCGGACAACGGAGCCGGCGGCATGGTGACGCCGCCGGCCCAGCCGGCGCGCATCCTCAACATGAGTTTCGGTGGGCCATGCTTCAGTGGCCCCGACCCGGTGCACGACGCGATTCAGGCGGTCACCAATCCTGCGAACGCCAATGGCGGGGTGCTGGCGGTGGCCGCGGCGGGAAACGACGGCTCGACGGTCTCCTCATGTCCGGCGGCCTATCCGGAGGTTCTCTCGGTGGGAGCGGTTGGGCCGAGCGGGCACCGAAGCTCCTTCTCGAGCTACGGGAGCACCGTGGACTTGGCGGCGCCAGGCGGGGAGTTCCCCCCCGCGCCCGGGACCGACGGGACCTACGGGATCTACTCGACGGTCTGTGATTTTACCGTCTATCCCTCGCCCTGCGTGCCGGGCACGGCGCGCTACTTCGGCACCTCGATGGCGGCCCCACATGCCGCGGGCATTGCCGCTCTGCTGCTGGCTCAGAACCCCGGGCTGACGCCGGCGATGCTGACCAGTCTGCTGGTCGATTACGTGTCGCCCCTGGACCCGAGCGAGCAGCTGGGCTCCGGCATCGTCGACGCGCGCGATGCTCTCACCCAGACCATGGCACCTCCACGTCAGCTCTACGTGCGGGCGGTGGACTCCGCGACGGGCGCGGTGGTCGCCAAGGTCGCGGCGAGCGGAGGCAACTACACCCTGAGCGGCCTCCCCGATGGCCACTATTACGTGGTTGCCGGCGAGGACGAGTCGGGCGACACGGCGATCGGGGCCCCGGGCCGCCGCTTCGGCGCCTTCGGCGGAGTCTCCAACCCCACGGCGGTAGCGGTGTCGAGCAGTGCCGGCGCGTTCGCGGCCTTTTCGATCGGCTACCCGGTCGAGGTGGAACCGAACGCACAGCTCACCCAGGCCAACCGCCTCTTTCTGGATGGGTACACGGAGGGCAATCTCACCAGCACGGATCAGACCGACTTCTACAAGGTTCAGATCCCCGCTTCGGGCACCTACAGCTTCGAGACGTCCGGGTTCTTCGGGAATTACTGCGGCTTCGCCCTCGACCTCAACACGACGCTCACCCTGTTCGATCAGAACGGGAACCAGCTTGGTCAGAGCGTGGATATCGATCCGACCAACAACAACTACTGCTCGCGCATCTCGCAGTCCTTGGGGGCGGGGACCTATTACCTGGAGGTGAGCCGGGGGGTCTGGATCGGGGACAATACGACCCTTCACACCGGTCGCTACGTCCTGCAGGCGCGGACCGGTCCCTAACGGCGCGGGTCCGCTGGCCTGGGAGCAGGGCGCTTGAGCGTAAGCCCTTGACCTGCATTGTCCTGCCCGATACGTTTGGCGGTCTATGCCCACGATCAACCAGCTCGTCGCCAAGGGCCGCAAGGCACCGGTCTACAAGGACAAGTCGCCCGCGCTCCGCCAGAATCCGTTTCGTCGCGGGGTCTGCACGCGGGTCTATACCACAACGCCCAAGAAGCCGAACTCCGCCCTCCGCAAGGTCGCGAAGGTGCGCCTCACCAACGGCTTTGAGATCATCGCCTACATCCCCGGTGAGGGGCATAATCTCCAGGAACACTCGATCGTGCTGGTGCGGGGTGGCCGGGTGAAGGACCTGCCTGGGGTGCGCTACCATATCGTGCGCGGCGCGCTCGATGCGGCGGGAGTCAACGACCGCCGCCGGAGTCGGTCGAAGTACGGCGCCAAGCGCCCCAAGGCTGGCGCCCCGGGAGGTAAGGCATGAGTCGCCGGAACAAGGCAGTCCGTCGGCCCGTGCCGCCGGATCCCCGGTACGACAGTCAGACGGTTTCCAAGTTCATCAGTTCGCTGATGTACGAGGGCAAGAAGAGCACCGCCGAGCGGATCTTCTACTCCGCGATGGACCTGATCGAGGAGCGCACCGGCCAGCCAGGGGTGACGGTGTTCAAGCAGGCGGTCAACAACGTCAAGCCCGCGCTGGAGGTGAAGAGCCGGCGGGTGGGCGGGGCGTCGCTGCAGGTGCCTGTCGAAGTGCGACCCGAGCGCCGTACCGCGCTCGCGATGCGCTGGGTCATCGATTTTGCACGCGGGCGGTCCGAGAAGACGATGCAGGAGCGGCTGGCGGCCGAACTGATCCTCGCCTCGAAGGGGGAGGGGAACGCCATCAAGAAGAAGGAAGACACCCACCGAATGGCCGAGGCCAATCGGGCATTCGCCCACTACCGCTGGTAGGGCTCCTGAAGTAGCTTTGTGGGCTCCCCGCCTTGGGGGCTGTGGCGGAGGATGCGCCCCGGCCAATGAACGTGGGAGAGGAACACATCGGGTCGCGTGACGGCCGCTCCTGGACCTTGGGGCCCGCTAGCCACCTCCGACCCTCTGACGACAACGCGTGGGGCCACCAGGTCCTCATCCGGCGGTACGTCCGGATGCGCGCGGAGCGATACCACCGGGCAGGGCCCGGGTCGGTCGCCCCGCTTTTTCGCTGGTGGAGGCTCCCGAATCGAAGCGGCGCGGGCGAGTGCGCCAGATGAAGATCCGCGGGTCGCTGTGCCGACCGGGCGGAGGACCAGGCAAGGCTACGGAATGGCGCGCGAAACCCCGCTGGAACGCTATCGCAACATCGGCATCATGGCGCACATTGATGCCGGGAAGACGACTACCACCGAGCGGATCCTCTACTACACCGGCAAGAACTACAAGATCGGTGAAGTGCACGAGGGGGCCGCCACGATGGACTGGATGGAGCAGGAGCAGGAGCGCGGCATCACCATTACCTCGGCTGCGACGACCTGCTTCTGGACCCGGGCGGGGACGCAGTACCGGATCAACATCATTGATACCCCGGGCCACGTCGACTTCACGGCCGAAGTAGAGCGGAGCCTGCGGGTCCTGGACGGGGCGGTCACGTTGCTCGACTCGGTGGCCGGGGTCGAGCCCCAGACCGAGACGGTGTGGCGCCAGGCGGATCGCTACGGCGTGCCGCGGCTGGTCTTCGCGAACAAGATGGACCGGATCGGGGCCGACTTCTATCGCTGCCTCGACATGGTTCGGGACCGCCTGACGAAGAAAGCCTACCCGTTGCAGCTCCCGGTCGGCGCCTCGGACACCTTTACGGGGCACATCGACCTGATTCGGCAGGTGGAAGTTGTCTTCCACGAGGAGACGCTGGGCAAGACCTTCTCCGAAATGCCGGTGCCGGACGCCTACAAGGACAAGGTGGCGAAGTACCGGCACGAGCTGATCGAGGCGGCCATCGAGCACGAAGACTCGCTGCTCGAGAAGTACCTGGGCGGGGAGGAGTTGACGGAGGCGGAGGTCCGCGGGGCGATTCGGAACGCGACGATCTGCCACGGCTTCGTCCCCGTGCTGTGCGGGGCGTCGTTCAAGAACAAGGGCGTGCAGGCCCTGCTGGACAGCGTGATCGACTACTTGCCCTGTCCCACGGATGTGAAGGAGATCGAGGGGCACGTGCCGCTCCACGATACCCAGCATATCACGCGGACCCCGAAGGACGACGCGCCGTTCGCGGCCCTGGCGTTCAAGATCATGACCGACCCGTTCGTCGGGCGGCTCACGTACTTCCGGGTCTACTCCGGCAAGCTGGAGGCCGGGAGCTATGTCTACAATGCGACCAAGGACAAGAAGGAGCGGGTCGCGCGCCTCCTCCAGATGCACGCCAACAAGCGGGAGGAGATCCAGGAAGTGCTGGCCGGCGATATCGGGGCCGCGATCGGGCTCAAGGATACCCGTACCGGCGACACGCTCTCCGACGAGGACGAGCCGATCATCCTGGAGGCCATGAAGTTTCCGAACCCGGTCATCGACGTCGCCATCGAGCCGAAGACCAAGGCGGACCAGGACAAGCTGTCAATGGCGCTCCAGAAATTGCAGGAGGAGGACCCGACCTTCCGGGTGCGGACCGACCCCGAAACGGCCCAGACGATCATCGCCGGGATGGGCGAGTTGCATCTCGAGATCCTGGTCGACCGGATGAAGCGGGAGTTCAAGGTCGAGGCCAACGTGGGGCAGCCGCAGGTAGCATTCCGCGAGACGATCACCCGCAAGGTCGCCGATGTCGAAGGGAAGTTCATTCGTCAGTCCGGCGGCAAGGGTCAGTATGGGCACGTCGTGATCAACCTTGAACCGTCGAAGCCGGGCGAGGGATTCGTGTTCGAGGACAAGATCGTGGGCGGCGTGATCCCGCGGGAGTTCATCAAGCCGGTCGAGGCGGGGATCCGCGAGGCTCTGGAGAACGGCATCCAGGCCGGCTACCCCGTGGTGGACGTGAAGGCCACGTTGACCGATGGCAGCTACCACGATGTTGACAGCTCCGAGATGGCGTTCAAGATCGCCGGCTCGATGGCGTTCAAGGCGGCCGCGCAGCAGGCCCGGCCGATCATCCTGGAACCGGTGATGGAGGTGGAGGTTGTGACCCCCGCCGATTTCCTGGGCAACGTGGTGGGCGACTTGTCGGGCCGCCGGGGCAAGGTGGGCGGGATGACCCAGCGGGGGGAGGCCCAGGTGGTGGCGGCCGACGTTCCGCTCAAGGAGATGTTCGGGTACTCGACGCAGCTGCGCAGCATGACGCAGGGCCGCGCCGTGTACACGATGGAGTTCGATCATTACGAAGAAGTTCCGAAGTCGATCGCGGAAGCGATCATCGCCAAGAAGAAGTCCTAACGGCAGTCTGCCTGTTACCTCGAGGATCGTATGGCCAAGGCCAAATTCGAGCGCACCAAGCCCCACGTGAACGTCGGCACCATCGGCCACGTTGACCATGGGAAGACCACCACGACGGCCGCGCTGACCAAGGTGACGGCTGACAAGGGTCTCTCGGCGTATGTCCCCTACGACACGGTGGCGAAGGCCTCCGAGAGCCAGGGCCGCCGGGACCCGACCAAGATCCTGACGATCGCCACGAGCCACGTGGAGTACAGCACCGAGAAGCGCCACTACGCGCACGTCGACTGCCCGGGTCACGCCGACTACGTGAAGAACATGATCACCGGCGCGGCGCAGATGGACGGAGCCATCCTGGTCGTGAGCGCGGTCGACGGCCCGATGCCCCAGACCCGCGAGCACATCCTGCTGGCGCGCCAGGTCAACGTCCCCTCGATCGTGGTCTTCCTCAACAAGTGCGACCTGGTGGACGATCCCGAGCTGCTGGACCTGGTCGAGCTCGAGGTGCGGGAGCTGCTCAGCAAGTACGAGTTTCCGGGCGACGAGCTGCCCGTCATCCGCGGGTCGGCGATGGGTGCCATCAAGGGCGAGGCGCAGTGGGTGGAGAAGATGTGGGAGCTGCTCAACGCGCTCGACAGCTATATCCCCCAGCCCAAGCGCGAGGTGGACAAGCCGTTCCTGATGCCGGTCGAGGACGTGTTCTCGATCACGGGCCGCGGCACCGTGGCCACGGGCCGGATCGAGCGGGGCCGGATCAAGGTGGGCGAGGAGGTCCAACTGGTCGGGTTCAACGCCGAAAAGAAGACGACGGTGACGGGCGTGGAGATGTTCCGCAAGCTGCTCGATGAGGGGCAGGCGGGCGACAACGTCGGCCTGTTGCTCCGCGGCATCGAGAAGAACGAAATCGAGCGCGGCATGGTGCTGGCAAAGCCGGGGAGCATCACCCCCCACACCAGCTTCAATGCCGAAGTCTACGTGCTTACCAAGGAAGAGGGCGGGCGGCACACCCCGTTCTTCAAGGGGTACCGGCCCCAGTTCTACTTCCGGACGACCGACGTGACCGGGTCGGTGGAGTTGCCCGAGGGCGTCGAGATGGTGATGCCCGGTGACAACATCCAGATGAAGATCGATCTCATCATCCCGATCGCGATGGAGGAGGGGCTGCGCTTCGCAATCCGCGAGGGCGGCCGGACGGTGGGCGCCGGGGTGGTCACCAAGATCCTGAAGTAGCCGCCGCAGGGGCCGCCGGGGCCAGGCCCCGGCGGCAAGGCGGACAGCGACGAGGCGAGTATGGCGCAGAGAATTCGCATTCGGTTGAAGGCGTTCGATCACGGGATCCTGGACCAGGCCGCGGCCGACATCGTGCGGACGGCGGAGAAGACCGGGGCCCAGGTCTCGGGACCCATCCCGCTGCCTGTCAAGATCGAGCGGTGGACGGTGCTTCGCAGTCCGCACATCGACAAGAAGAGCCGCGAGCAGTTCGAGCTCCGGACCCACAAGCGGCTGCTGGACATCAACGACTCTCGCCCGCAGACGATGGACGCGCTGACGAAGCTCGACCTGCCGGCCGGCGTGGACGTGGAGATCAAGGTCGAATAGCCATGGCCAACGGACTCATCGGGCGCAAGCTCGGGATGACGCGCGTGTTCGCGGAGGACGGCTCGTCGGTGCCGGTGACGGTCATCGAGGCCGGCCCCTGCCGCGTGCTGCTGGTCAAGGAAGGGGCGGTGCAGCTCGGCTACGGCGCCCAGGCCCCGCACCGCGCCAGCCGCGCGGAGCTGGGCCACGCCAAGGCCGCGTCGCTCGAGGCCGCACCCCGGATCCTCCGGGAGTTCGGCAGCAACGCGCAGGCTTACAAGCCGGGCGACACCGTCACGGTCGGCATCTTCACGCCGGGGGAACTGGTCAAGGTCACCGGCACGTCCAAAGGCCGCGGGTTTCAGGGCCTGGTGCATCGGTACGGCGCCGGCGGCGGACCGGAAACGCATGGCAACACCCGGCACCGCAAGCCGGGGTCGATCTCGCCCGGCACCGACCCCTCGCGGGTCATCAAAGGCAAGCGGCTCCCCGGGCACATGGGCGCCGAGCGCCACACCGAGATGGGGCTCAAGGTGGTGCGGATCGACGCCGAACGGAACCTGCTGTTTGTCCGGGGCGCGGTGCCGGGCGCCAAGCACGGGATTCTCCTGGTGAACAAGCAGCACGGCCGGAGTCGCCATGATTGAGGCCCCGCACTTTTCGCCCGCCGGGGCCCGCAAGGGCTCGGCCTTCCGGCTCCCCGCCGCGTATTTCGACGGCACCGTGAACGCTCCCGTCCTGCACGATGCGGTGACGGTTCACCTGGCCAACCAGCGGCAGGGGACCCACGCCACCAAGACCCGGAGCTTTGTCTCGGGTGGCAACCAGAAGCCGTGGAAGCAGAAGGGCACGGGGCGGGCCCGGCAGGGCTCGATTCGTTCGCCACTGTGGCCGGGGGGCGGCACCGTCTTTGGGCCGCAGCCCCGCGACTACCGCCTGAGCCTGCCTCGCAAGGTGAAGCAGCTCGCTCGCAAGAGTGCCTTGAACGCGCGGGCCTCCGAGGGCAGTCTGTACGTGATCGAGCGGTTCGAGCAGCAGAGCCCCAGGACGCGGGAGCTTGTTGCGCTCCTGACCAAGCTGGGCGTCGCGGACAGGAAGGTGCTGGTCCTGACACACGGAGTGAGCGAGGCCGTGCTATTGAGCGCCCGGAACCTGCCCCGGGTGGACGTGCTGCCCTACGGGGACGCCACCGCGTATGACGTGCTGTGGGCGGAGGTGATCCTGGTAGAGGAGCCCGCGCTCGGGAACGAGCCCGCGCATCCGTTCGTCCGGCCGTTCGTCCCCGCGCCGAAGCCGGAAGGGGCGCCGGTGCGGGAACGCCCGCGCAAGCCCGCGAAGGCCCCGGAGGAGAAGCCGGCGGCGTCGCGGGGCAAGAAGAAGGCGGCCAAGCCGGCCGCGGCGAAGGCGACGAAGCCCAAGGCCTCGGCCAAGAAGCCCGCGGCCAAGCAGGCGCCGAGCAAGCGCGAACGGAAGCCGGCGCCGAAGAAGAAGGGAGGCAAGTAATGCCCGGACTTCACGAGACGATTCTTCGCCCGGTGGTCACGGAGAAGTCGTCCGCGGCCTATCAGCTTCGGAAAGAGTATGCGTTCGAGGTGCACCCGGCCGCGAACAAGCACGAGATTCGGGAGGCGCTGCGACAGCTGTTCGGCGTCACCGCGGTCCGCGTGCGGACCATGCAGGTGCGTCGCAACTCCGTGGTGCGGGGCCGCACCCGCGGGCTCACCGCCCGGTGGAAGAAGGCGATCATAACCCTGAAGGAAGGGGAGTCCCTCCCCGTGTTCGAGGGCTGAGATGGGTATCCGTCAGTTCAAGCCCGTCACGGCGGGCACGCGCTTCCGCTCGGTGTCGGACTTCGGCGAGCTCACCGCGACCACTCCGGAGAAGTCGCTGCTCGAGCCCATTCGCAAGACGGGCGGGCGGAACAACAAGGGCCACGTCACGATGCGGTACATCGGCGGCGGCCACAAGAAGATGTACCGGAAGATCGACTGGAAGCGGAACAAGTTCGGCGTCCCCGGCAAGGTCGCGACGATCGAATACGACCCGAACCGCAACGCGCGAATCGCACTCGTCCGGTACGCAGACGGCGACAAGCGCTACATCCTGCACCCCAAGGGGCTTCAGGTGGGCGACACCGTGCTCTCCGGGCCGGGCGTCGACCCGCGGGTCGGGAACGCGATCCCAATCGGGGAAGTCCCCCTGGGCGAGACGGTGCACAACGTCGAGCTCAAGATCGGCAAGGGGGGCCAGCTCGCCCGGTCGGCGGGCGCCGGGGTCCAGGTGGTGGCGAAGGAAGGCGACTACGTGACGATCCGGCTGCGGTCCACGGAGATGCGCCGAGTGCACGCGCGGTGCATGGCCACCCTGGGGGAGGTCGGCAACGCGGAGCATGAGCTGCTCTCGCGCGGCAAGGCGGGCAAGACCCGTTGGCTGGGCCGGCGCTCCCGGGTGCGCGGCGTGGCCAAGAATCCGGTTGACCATCCGCTGGGTGGCGGCGAGGGCAAGAGTTCCGGCGGCCGGCCGCCGGTGAGCCCGTGGGGCAAGCCGGAAGGCCGGAAGACGCGGCGGCGCAAGAAGGCCTCGAACCAGTACATCGTCCGCGGGCGGCGTCGCGGCAAGGCGACGGGAGGAAACGGCTGATGTCCCGCAGCATCAAGAAGGGCCCGTTCGTGCAGCCGGCGCTGCTCTCGAGGGTACAGGCCATGAACACCCGGAATGAGAAGCGGGTGGTCAAGACCTGGAGCCGCGCCAGCACGATCCTGCCGGAGTTCGTGGGTCACACCTTTGCGGTGCACAACGGCAACAAGTTCGTGCCGGTGTACATCACCGAGAACATGGTGGGGCACAAGCTTGGCGAGTTTGCCCCGACCCGGCTGTTCCGCGGGCACAGCGGGAAGCTGGTGGCGGACAAGAAAGCCAAGGTGGAGTAACACATGGAAGCGCGAGCGATCCAGCGCCATGCGCGCCAGTCGTCCCGGAAGATGCGGCTGGTCATGGACCTGATCCGGGGGAAGGACGTCAACGAGGCGTTCGCCATTCTCAAGTTCAACAAGAAGTACGCGGCGAAGCAGATCGAGAAGACGCTCCGCTCCGCGGTGGCCAACGCCGAGCAGGCGGCGCTTCGCGCCAATGAGCACCTCGACGTCGACGACCTGCGGGTGACCAAGGCGATCATCAACATGGGCACGCCGCTCAAGCGGTTCCAGTCGGCGGCACAGGGCCGCGGCGTGCCGATCAAGAAGCGCACCTCCCACGTGGAGATCCACGTGGCCACGAAGGAGAGCTCGTAATGGGCCAGAAGACCCACCCGACCGGTCTCCGACTCGGCATCGTCAAGCCGTGGACGTCGCGCTGGTTCGCGACCAAGGACATGCCGGCTCTCCTCAAGGAGGACGAGCTGATCCGGAAGTACCTGAAGGCGCGGCTCGGGCACGCGGCGATCGCCCAGATCGATATCGAGCGCAAGCCGGGGAAGGTGACGGTCACCGTGCATACCGGCCGGCCGGGCGTGGTTATCGGCAAGCGGGGCGCCGAAGTGGACAAGCTGCGCGACGAGCTGGCCCAGCTTACGGGCAAGGAAGCCGCGATCAACGTGGAGGAGATCAAGCGGCCGGAAGTCTCCTCGCAGCTGGTGGCGGACAACATCGCGCACCAGCTGATGCAGCGCATTTCGTTCCGCCGCGCGATGAAGCGGGCCGTGCAGAGTGCGATGCGGATGGGGGCCCAGGGGATCCGGGTCCGGGCCGGCGGCCGGCTGGGCGGGGCGGAGATCGCGCGGACCGAGTCGTACCGGGAGGGCCGGGTCCCGCTGCACACCCTGCGCGCCGACATCGACTACGCGACAAGCACCGCCAAGACGACCTACGGCACGATCGGGATCAAAGTCTGGATCTTCAAGGGTGAAGTCGTGGAAGACCTCTCGGGCCGCACCTACAGCACGGGAGCCTGAGCCATGCTGGCACCGAAACGGGTCAAGTTCCGGAAGATGTTCAAGGGCCGTACCCGGGGCATTGCGGTCCGGGGGAGCACTGTGGCCTTCGGCGAATATGCGTTGATGACCCTCGAGCCGGGCTGGGTGAGCAACCGCCAGATCGAGGCGGCCCGGGTGGCCATGACGCGCGAGATGAAGCGCGGCGGCAAGGTCTGGATTCGCATCTTTCCCGACAAGCCGATCACCAAGAAGCCGGCCGAGACCCGCATGGGGAAGGGCAAGGGCAACCCGGAAGGATGGGTGGCGGTCGTCAAGCCGGGCCGGGTGCTGTTCGAGGTGGAGGGGATTGAGGTGGCGCTGGCCCGGAAGGCCTTGGGCCTCGCCGCGGCCAAGCTGCCGGTCAAGACCCGGTTCATCAAGCGGGCGGAGGACTGAGCATGAAGGCGAGCGAGCTTCGGGAACTGTCGGTGGACGAGCTCAAGGCCAAGCTGGCGGAGCTGACGGAGGAGCGGTTCCGGCTCCGGTTCCGTTCGGCCACCGAATCGATCGAGAACCCGATGCGGTTCCGCCACCTCCGGCGGGACATCGCGCGGGTCCAGACGCTCCTGCGCCAGCGGGAGCTGGCGCGCTAGGGACGACGAGACCATGACCAAACCGACCGAGACGGTCCGCTCCCGGCGCAAGGTCCGCCAGGGCGTTGTGACCAGCGACAAGATGACCAAGACGGTCACGGTCACACTGACCCGCCGCTTCGCGCACGCGGTCTACGGGAAGCAGGTGACCCGCTCGACCAAAGTGAAGGCGCGGAACGACGGGCTGGATGCCAAGGTGGGCGACACGGTGCGGATCATGGAAACCCGCCCGCTGGCCAAGACCGTCCGGTGGCGGGTGGTCGAAATCGTGGAACGGGCGAAATAGCGGCTGCGGCCGACGGCGAACAGAGGCGGAGATGATTCAGCAAGAGAGCATCGTGAAGGTCGCCGACAACTCGGGCGCCCGGAAGGCGCTGGTGATCCGGGTCCTGGGTGGGAGCCGGCGCCGCTACGCCGGCGTGGGCGACAAGGTCGTGGTGACGATCAAGGATGCGATCCCGACCGGCCAGGTGAAGAAGGGCGATGTGGTGAAGGCCGTGATCGTCCGCACCGTGAAGGAGACGCGCCGCCGGGACGGCTCGTACATCCGCTTCGACGAGAACGCGGTGGTGTTGATCACCGACCAGGGCGAGCCGCGGGCCACGCGCATCTTCGGTCCCGTGGCTCGGGAACTGCGCGAGAAGCGTTACATGAAGATCGTGTCGCTGGCGCCGGAGGTGCTCTGAGATGAAGCCGCTCGTCTATCGCAAGGCCAAGCGACCCCGGCAGCGTCCCGTCGTCCGGCACCGGCTGCACATCGCCAAGGGAGACATGGTCCAGGTGATCTCCGGTGAGGAGAAGGGCAAGCGCGGCCGGGTCAAGCGGGTGCTTCCCCGGAGCGGGCGCCTGGAGGTGGAGGGGATCAACATCGTCACGAAGCACCAGAAGCCGACGGGGTCCGCGCCTGGCGAGATCATCCGCCGGGAAGGCGCCATCCACCACTCGAAGGTGATGCTGATCGATCCGAAGACCGGGGAGCCCACGCGCATCCGCCGGCAGAAGGACGCCGACGGCACGCTGGAGCGGATCGCCGTCAGGTCGGGGCAGTCTATTCCGAGGAATCGCTGATCATGGCGGAGACGAAGGAGAAGGCCGCCAAGGCGCCGAAGCCCGAGACGGCTAAGGCGCCGAAGGGCGGCAAGGAGAAGGGCGCCGGCGGCCTGGCAACCGACCCCGCGCCCAAGTCGACCGAGGGCGTGCCGCGCCTCAAGGCGTACTACGACAAGGTGATCCGTCCGAACCTTGCCCGCGAATTCGGGCTGACCAATCCCCATGCCGTGCCGCGGCTGGTGAAGGTCGTGCTCAACGTGGGGATGGGCGAGGGGGCCAAGAACCCCAAGCTGATCGAGGTGGTGGCGGAGGAACTGGCCCTGATTTCCGGTCAGAAGCCGGTGATCCGCCGGGCCAAGAAGGCGATCGCGAACTTCAGCCTGCGTCAGGGGCTGCCGGTGGGCGTGTCGGTGACACTCCGGAACGCTCGCATGTACGAGTTTCTCGACCGGTTCATCAACGTCTCGGTGCCGCGGGTGCGTGACTTCCGCGGGCTGCCCAACCGGAGCTTCGACGGCCGGGGCAACTACACGGTCGGCATCAAGGAGCAGATGATCTTCCCCGAGATCGACTTCGACAAGGTCGAGAAGATCCACGGGATGGACATCACGATTGTCACAACCGCGGGCCGGGACGATCTCGCCATGGCCCTGCTGCGGGAATTCGGCTGGCCGTTCCGCGGGGAGACGCCGCTGGCGGTGGCCTGACGCCATACACCTGACACGGTGGATTTGGGGGGACCGGGATGGCAAAGACGTGTTGGATCGAGCGGGCCAAGCGCACGCCGAAGTTCAAGGTCCGGACCGTTCGGCGCTGCCAGCGCTGCGGCCGGAGCCGGGCCGTTCTGCGGAAGTTCGGCCTGTGCCGGATCTGCTTCCGCGACATGGCGCTCCGGGGCGAAATCCCCGGTGTGCGCAAGGCCAGCTGGTAGGAGAGCGAGCGACGATGAGCATGACTGATCCTGTTGCGGACATGCTGACACGCATCCGCAACGCCTGCGCCGCGGGCCACAAGCGGGTCGATGTGCCGGTGAGTCGGCTGAAGAGCGAGCTGGCCAGGCTGCTCCGCGACAATCACTACATCGCGGACTTCAAAATCCTGGATGATGGCGCCCGCGGGGTGCTGCGCTTGTATCTCAAGTATCACAACGACCAACCCGTCATCCGCGAGCTGCGCCGGGTGAGCTCACCGGGGCTCCGGCGCTACGTCAAGTCGCGTGAGATTCCGCGCGTGAAGAACGGCCTCGGCATGGCCATTGTCTCCACGCCGAAGGGGCTGATGAGCGACCGCGACGCGCGGTCCGCCAATCTGGGCGGCGAGCTGCTCGCCGTCGTCTGGTAGCGAGGCGAAGATGTCGCGAATCGGGAAGAAGCCGGTGGCCGTGCCGAAAGGCGTCACCGTGCAGGTACAGGGCCAGACTCTCTCGGTGAAGGGACCCAAGGGGGAGTTGTCCCGGGCATTCCACCCGGAGATGACGCTGGCGGTTCAGGGCGAACAGGTGGTCGTGACCCGTCCCTCGGACGAGGCCCGCCACAAGGCGCTGCACGGGCTCACCCGGACGCTGGTGCAGAACATGATGGACGGCGTGGCCAAGGGTTTCCAGAAGACGCTCGAGATCCAGGGCGTCGGCTTCAAGGCGGAGCCCAGGCCCTACGGCCTCCAGCTGGCCTTGGGGTTTTCACACCCCGTCGAGTACAAGGCCCCCACGGGGATCAAGTTCACAGTGGACAACAACACGATCGTGAAGATCGAGGGCGCCGACAAGGAAATGGTCGGGCAGGTAGCCGCCGAGATTCGGAGTCTGCGCAAACCCGAGCCGTACAAGGGGAAGGGTGTGCGCTACCTGGGTGAGGTGGTTCGCCGGAAGGCCGGCAAGACAGGAGCCAAGTAACGATGCGAGCCGTGAGATCTCCCTCGTCCCGGTCGGAGCTCCGGGCGCGGCGTCACCTGCGGGTGCGCAAGAAGGTGGCCGGCACGGCCGAGCGGCCGCGACTGGTCGTGTTTCGCTCGCTCAAGCACATCTACGCCCAGTTGGTGGACGACGACCGTGGGGTCTGTCTGCTGGGTGTCAGCGATCACTCCGAAGGGGTCGCCCCCGACGGGGCCGGCAAGATCGGGAAGGCCAAGGGGACCGGGCGAGCCTTGGCGGCGCGCGCCAAGGCCGCGGGGATCACCGCAGTGGTGTTCGATCGCGCCGGCTATCGTTATCACGGACGCGTCAAGGCGGTAGCCGATGGTGCCCGCCAGGGCGGACTGGAGTTCTGACATGGCAGACGAGCAGACGGTGACGGGGGGCGAGACGCCGGCGGGTGCCGCCACGGAACCTCGCGGGCGGGGCGGTCGATCGGGACGCGGCGGGCAGGGCGGCCGGGGACGCGGCGGCGACGGGCGCGGCGGGAAGCGGGGCGACCGCGGGCGCGACCAGGAGCGCGAGCACAGCGAATTCGTCGAGAACGTGGTGGCGATCAACCGCGTGGCCAAGGTGGTCAAGGGCGGGCGGCGCTTCTCCTTCAATGCGCTGGTTGCGGTGGGCGACGGCAAGGGGAAGGTGGGGATCGCCACCGGGAAGGCGAACGAGGTCTCCGAAGCGGTCCGCAAGGCCGTGGACGCCGCCAAGCGCAAGATGGTCGAGCTGCCCCGCATCGGTTCGACCATCCCCCACGAGGTCCTCGGAGTCCATGGGGCGGGTAAGGTGCTGCTCAAGCCCGCGGCGACCGGTACCGGCGTGATCGCCGGGGGCCCGATCCGCTCGGTCCTGGAATGCGCGGGGATCACCGACATCCTGACCAAGAGCCTGGGCTCCAACAATCCGCACAACGTGGTTCGGGCGACTCTCGACGGGTTGCGGCAGCTCGTCACCGCCCGCCAGGTGGCGCGGGAGCGGGGGATCGAGGCGGATCAGATCGCCTATCGGCCGCCGCAGGAGGCATAAGCGATGGGACGCAATCCGGTCGTCGGCCGGCAGGGGCCGGCGTATCACGCGGCGCAGATTCCTTCGGAATCCGAGGCCAAGCGCATCCGCGTCAAGCAGATTCGCTCGGGCATCGGGCATCCGGCTCGGCTTCGGCGGACGCTGGAAGCCCTCGGACTCAAGAAACATCAGGCGGTCTCGACCCTGCCGAACACCGCTTCCGTGCGTGGGATGCTGTTCAAGGTGCGCCACCTCGTCGAGGTGGGACCGGCTCAGGAGAAGTAAATGGCGGAAAAGATCACTCCGATCACGCTGTCCACGCTCCAGCCCGCGCCTGGCGCGCGGCGAGGGAGCAAGCGGGTTGGTCGCGGGCCCGGATCGGGCAAGGGCAAGACCGCCGGGCGGGGCCACAAGGGACACAAGGCCCGCCAGGCAGGCGAGACCAATCCCGGATTTGAAGGCGGACAGATGCCGATGTATCGGCGCCTGCCCAAGCGGGGGTTCACCAACCCGTTCAAGGTGCACGCCCAGCCGATCAACCTGAAGGACCTGGTCCGGTTGTCCGCGACCGAAGTGAATCCCGACACGCTGCTGGCGGCCGGGCTGATCTCGAAGCGGGACGTACCGATCAAGCTGCTGGGTACCGGCGAGGCGACGCGTGCGTACATCGTGCGCGGGGTGGCCCTCTCGGGATCGGCCCGCTCCAAGATCGAGCAGGCGGGTGGGAAGATCGGGCCCGAATGACCGCGGCGACCCGGCCCCACCTCGGTATGGACCCCGATCTGCTCAGGAAGATCGGGTTCACCGTGCTGTGCCTGGTCGTCTACCGCGTCGGGGCGCACATCTTCGCTCCGGGTGTAAACGTCCAGGCGGTCACGGACTTCATCCGGAACTCGTCGGCGGCCGGGCTGTTCGGGCTGTACGACACGCTGGGTGGCGGCCTCTCCCGGGCCACCGTCTTCGCGCTCGGCATCATGCCCTACATCTCGGCGTCCATCATCTTCCAGCTCGCGGGCGGGATTGTCCCGTCCGTGGGCAAGATGCAGAAGGATGAGCAGGGGAAGAAGACGCTCGAGCAGTGGACCCGCTATCTCACCGTGGGCATCGCGCTCACGCAGGCCTACACCTTCGCGGTCTTCACCGAGACCATTCCGAACGCCGTCCCCAACGCCGGCTTCTGGAGCCGGCTCTCGATGGTGGTGGTACTTACCACGGGAGCCGTCTTCGTGATGTGGCTGGGTGAGCAGATCACGGAGCGGGGGATCGGGAATGGCATGAGCCTCCTGATCACCTTCTCGATCCTGGATCGGCTGCTGCCCGGCCTGGTCAACATGGCCGGCTTCTGGAAGGCGGGCGCACTGACCCTCGGGAAGATCACGTTCTTCGCGGTGGTCCTGCTGGCCGTGGCGGCCGCGGTGACCGCGATGTACCTCGCCGCGCGGCGTATTCCGGTCCAGATCCCGCGCAAGGTGGTGGGGCGCGGTCGGATGACGCAGGGACAGAAGACATTCATCCCGATCGGCCTTATCACCTCGGGCGTCATGCCGATTGTCTTTGCCCAGACGATCATCATTGTGCCCGGCACGGTGGCCAACTTCATCCAGAACCCGACCGCTCGGGCCTTCGCCGACTTCTTTACGCCTGGCGATCTCCCGTATGACCTGACCTTTGCGGTCCTGATCCTGCTCTTCACGTATTTCTATACGTCAATCATCTTCAACTCGGTGGACCTGGCGGAGAACCTCAAGAAGCAGGGCGGGTTCATTCCCGGGGTAAAGCCGGGTGCCAGCACCGCGGATTACATCGACAACGTGCTGGCGCGCGTCACCCTGCCCGGCGCGATTTTTCTCGCGCTAATTGCTCTCATCCCGGTCTTTCTCACCAAGAACATGGGCTTCCAGCAGCAGTTTGGCGGGACGTCTGTGCTCATCGTGGTGGGGGTTCTGCTCGACACCTGGCGACAGATCGAGCAGCATCGCACGCTCCGCCGCTACGACAGCTTCATGAAGGGCGGGCGGATCAAGTTCCGCGGACGCCAGCAGCGATTCATCTGAACGCCGGCGGGCGGGCTGCCTGGGCCGCCCGCCGTCTCGTCTGATCTAAGGGACCCATCATGGACATCCTGCTTCTCGGGCCGCCCGGTGCGGGGAAAGGCACCCAGGGCGCGCTTCTGGCCGAGCGGCTCGGGCTGCCGAAGTTCGCGACCGGCGACCTGCTGCGTGATGCCGTGAAGCGCGGCACGCCGATCGGGCTTGAAGCCAAGGCCGTCATGGAAGCGGGCAAACTGGTGAGCGACGAGATCATCATGGGGGTGGTCCGCGAAGAGCTGGCCAAGCCCGAGGCCCGCAACGGCGTGATCTTCGACGGGGTGGTGCGGACCGTCCCCCAGGCCGAAGGGGTCACGCGGCTGCTCGGCGAGCTCGGGCGCCAGATGGACCATGTGCTCTTCTTCGACGTTCCCGATGCGGAGATCTTGGCCCGGCTCGAGAAGCGGCGCTCGCTCGAGGGCCGCGCCGATGACGATCCCAAGGCCGTCGCGATCCGTCTCAAGGCCTACCGGGAGCAGACCGCACCGGTCCTGGAGTGGTACCGCGGCCGCGGCAGGGTAGACCTCGTGCCGGCCGTGGGCACGATCGATGATATTGCGGCCCAAGTTCGAGGGCTGCTATTGAAGTGAGGGCGGTCCGCTCCCCCAAGTCGAGGGGCTGGTCCGGTCGGTGTCAGCCATGATCACCATCAAGTCCCCGCGCGAAATCGAAACGATGGCCCGAGCCGGGCACATCGTCTGGGAAACGCTGGAGCTGATGCGGCGCTCGGCGCGGCCGGGCCTGAGCACGGCCGAGCTGGATGCCATCGCCGAGGCGTTCATCCGCGGGCACCCCGGCGCCAAGCCGTCCTTCAAGGGCCTCTACGGCTTTCCCAAGACACTGTGTACCTCGATCAACGACGAGATCGTCCACGGCATCCCCAGCGCCAAGCGGGTGCTCCGGGAAGGCAATCTGGTGAGCATCGACGTGGGCGTCCGGCTCGAGGGCCTGCACGCCGATTCGGCAACCACCGTCGGGGTGGGGGAGGTCTCGCCGGAGGCGGACCGCCTGATGCGGGTGACCCAGGAGTGCCTCGCCGCGGGTATCGCGCAGGCCCGCGCGGGAAACCACGTGGGTGACATCGGCCACGCGGTCCAGACCATTGCCGAGGCGGCTGGCTTCGGGGTGGTGCGGGAACTGGTCGGCCATGGGATCGGCACCCAGTTCCACGAGGAGCCGCAGGTGCCGAATCATGGCCAGCCCAAGCGGGGACCGCGTCTTCTTGAGGGGATGACCATAGCGATCGAGCCCATGATCACCGCCGGAGGATACGCGACGCGAACCCTGCCCGACAAATGGACCGTCGTGACGGCCGATGGCAGCCTGGCGGCCCACTACGAGCACACCGTCGCGATCACGGGCAACGGCGCGAGAATCCTGACCATCTGAACGGGTAGCCGCCCGGCTTACCGCTCCCTTCCGCCGTCCCCCTTTTCCCGGATCTCGGTCACCAGCGGCTGGATCTCCCGCAATTCCCTCTCTGCCTGGTCCCAGAGCGGCCTCAGGCTCTCCGGCCGCCCCGCCGCCTCGGCATTGGCTCGGACGTTGACGGCGGAGCCCGCCGCCGCGGCTGCGGCGAGCAGGGCCGCCATCACCGCATCTCCTACGGCCGCTGGCGGTGCCAGATCGACTGCGCGCCGCACCAGAAGCGTCGCGTCCCGGCACCCGGAGACGACAGCCGCGGGAACCCGGACGGCTTCCTGCCAGGCCTGGGCCAGTTCGGCTCCACCGGCTCGGCGCGCCTTCACGACGGCGCGATAGGCAGCTTCGTCGCGCTCGGATAGCGCCAGCAACCTGCCACGAAGAGCGTCAGCCCGCTCCGCCAGTTGCCCCAGTTCAAGTTGGCCAGCCTGATCGGCTCGGGCCGACCCTAAGCGGGCGAGCATACCCGCCAGGGCCGCGGCCAGGGCGGCCACGACCGCCGCGACGGCCCCGCCACCGGGCGCCGGGGATCCGGCCGCCACCGCCTCCGCAAAGGCTTCGATTGAAGGCTGGTCATTCATGGCGATTGAGGAGGTTGAGCAGCCATTGGTGAATCGCCTGGTTGCCGGCGAGCACCTCGGAGTGCTCGACGTGAAGGTCGCGCGCGTTGAAGTCCGTCACCAACCCTCCCGCCTCGCGGACCAGCAGGATGCCCGCTGCGATGTCCCACGCCGACAAGCGCTGCTCCCAGAAGCCGTCCAGCCGACCGGCGGCCACGTCTGCGAGATCGATAGCCGCCGAGCCCGGGCGCCTGACGCCCGTGGAGCCCAGGAGCACGCTTGCGAGCTGGGCGAGATAGGTCTCGAGGCGATGAAAGTCACGATACGGAAACCCGGTCCCGATCAGGGCATGCTCGGGCTCGGTGATGTTCGAAACCGTGACCGGCACTCCATTTTCGAAGGTCCCGCCGCCTTGTGTGGCCGTGGTCATGCGGCCCAGGGGGACGTGGAGAACCGCGGCGGCTTGCAACCGGCCATCCACGGCCGCCGCGATCGAAACGGCGTAGGCGGGAAAGCCGTGGAGAAAATTGGTGGTGCCGTCGAGCGGGTCCACGATCCATACCACCCCCTCGCTCACCAGTTCGGGACTCAACTCCTCGCCGACGACCCTGGAGCGCGGCACCTGCTCGGTCAGAATCCGGGTGATGATGCGTTCGGAGGTGCGATCCACCTCCGTTGCCCAGTCGGCCCGCCCCTTGGCGGACCAGCTGGCAGGGTCCCGGGGTCGATCGACCCTCTGGAGGTAGGCGCCGGCCTGCTCCGCGGCGAGCGTGGCGATAGCCAGTAAGTCGTTGGGCGATGGCATCTTGCGTGGGCCCTCCTCGCCCGGTAGCTTGCCCCGATGCCGCGAATTTTCTCGGGAATCCAGCCGTCCGGCGAGCTGCATATCGGCAACTGGCTCGGCGCGGTTCAGAACTGGGTCCGGCTCCAGCAGAGCTACGAGTGCTTCTTCTCGGTGGTCGACCTTCACGCCATCACCGGAAGATATCAGGCCGAGTCCCTGGCCCGGCGGACCTGGGAAATGGCCATGGGACTCTTGGCCGCGGGGATCGATCCCGATCGCGCCGTCCTCTTCGTGCAGTCCCACGTCCCCGAGCACGCCGAGCTGCAGTGGCTCTTCAATACGGTCACGCCGATCGGTGAGCTCGAACGAATGACGCAGTTCAAAGATAAGTCGAGCCGCTTCGAGAGCGTGCCGGCGGGGCTTCTCAACTACCCGGTGCTGATGGCCGCGGACATCCTGCTGTACCGCGCCGACCTGGTCCCGGTCGGCGAGGACCAGATCCAGCACCTCGAGCTGACGCGGGAGATCTGCCGGAAATGGAATGCGGAGTTCGGTCGAGGCGAGGACTTCTTCAGGGAGCCCCAGCCGCTCCTGACGGAGGCGAAGCGCATCCTTGGCCTCGATGGTCAGGCCAAGATGTCGAAGAGCCTCGGCAACACGATCGGCATCCTGGACCCGGCCGAGGAGGTCTGGGCCAAGCTCCGTCCCGCCAAGACCGACCCGGCCCGGGTTCGCCGGGAGGACCCAGGCGACCCTGAGGTCTGCAACATCTACGCCCTGCATCGCCATTTCTCGCCAGCCGCCACGGTGGAGACCGTCGCGGTAAATTGCAGGGGCGCCCGGTGGGGATGCCTCGACTGCAAGAAGGTGCTGGCCGATAATCTCAATGCGGCTCTGGACCCGATCCGGGCCCGGGCCGCGGAGTATCAGGCGCGGCCCGAGCGGGTGGTGGAGGTTCTGGGAGACGGAGCTCACCGCGCCCGGCGCGTCGCACGCGACACGATGCGGGAAGTGCGAGAACGGATGGGGTTCATGCCGGCCGCGAGCGAGTGAGGCTCTATGGAAAAGATCATCAAAGCCGCTGTCGAACGGGGCGCCTCGGACCTTCACATCAAGGCCGGGGATGTCTTCCGCGCCCGCATCAACGGCAAGCTGGTTCCGCTCACCAAGCAGCGATTGACCCCGGACCAGACGCGGGCCATCGCCCTCAAGCTGCTCCCCAACGAGGACGACCGGAGCCGCCTGGATCAGATCAAGGACTTCGACTGCTCCTGGGGAATGCCCGGAGTGGGGCGCTTCCGCGTGAACGTGCTCCGGCAGCGCTCATCGTTCATGATCGTCATGCGGGTCATCCCCTTCGCGGTACCGACCATCGAGGATCTCAGATTGCCGCCGGTGGTGGCCCGACTGGCTGAGCTGGAGCAGGGGCTGGTCCTGGTTACCGGCGCCTCTGGGAGCGGGAAGAGCTCCACTGTGGCCGCGATGCTCAACCATATCAATCAGAACCTGCATCGCCACATCGTGACGGTGGAGAACCCGATCGAGTTCCTCCACCGTGACGTGAAGTGCTCAGTGACCCAGCGCGAAGTGGGGGTGGACACGGAGAGCTTCGGGATCGGCCTGCAAGCCGCGCTCCGCCAGGACCCGGACGTGATCGTCATCGGCGAGGTCGCCGATGGGGAAACCCTCGACACCGCGATCAAAGCGGCCGAGCGCGGCCATCTGGTCCTTTCCACCATGCCCACACGGGATGTGGTGGGCACCCTGGGGCGGCTGCACTCGATGTTCCCCAGCGTCGAGCGCGAGATAGGTGGCATCCGCCTCTCGGAGGTGCTGCGAGGCGTCATCGCGCAGCGCCTGGTCCCGACTCGGGACGAGGGAGACCGGGTGGTGGCTGTCGAGGCGCTGGTGGTGACGTCCGAGGTGCGGGCCGTGTTGCGGGATACCGAACGGCTGGGCGCGCTCCGGGTGGTCATGACCGAAGGTGAAGAGCTCGGGATGCAGACCTTCGAGCAGCACGGCGCCAGGCTCCGTGAGGAGGGAGAGATCACGCCGGAGGCTGCCGCCGCCCTCGGCGCGTGAGGGCGGAAGAGGTCTTCCGAGCCCTGGTTGCCCTGCCGCGCGAGGCCGGAACCCCCGACAGCCGAGCGGCGCGGACCCTGCTTCGCCGGTACCTCGAGGAGCTCGGGTTCGAGGTCCGCGAAGAGCCATTCACCTTTCAGCCCGTCTCCCTACTCGTCCTTCCGCTCCTCGGCGCCGGTCTGGGGTGGCTGACAGTGCTCGAGGTTCCACTCCTCATGCTGGCCAGCCTCCCCGGACTCGCCGCGCTCGCGGTCTGGCTCGCGGGCCTCGTTGCTCTCGCGGCGCTGGCATGGGGGCTCGGAACCGGTGTCGCTGTTCCCGGAGCGGAGACGCGGTCGGACGCCAACCTGATTGCCACGCCCCGGGGAGGATCGGTCAGGCGGTGGGTAGTAGCCCATCTGGACACGAAGGCCCAGGGGCACTCGATGGCCGGCCGGCTGACCGCGATCTGGCTGCTTGCCGCAGCCGCCGGGGGCCTCTCCCTGAGCGCCGTCCTTCGCGCCCGCGCGGGTCCACGCTCCGCGATCGAGGTCGCCGGCGTGGCGGGGCTGGCGATCGCCGCCGGTGCGCTCGCGGGGCGGGGCACGCTTCGGGGCCATTCGCCGGGCGCCCGGGACAACGGAACCGGCGTCCTGGCGGCACTGGTGGCCGCCGAAGAAGGTCCGGGGGCCGCCGGTGATGCGGGCTTCCTCTTTACGGGCGCGGAAGAGTTTGGCCTGATCGGGGCGAGGCGCTTCATCCGAGCGGGCCAGGTCGGAGAGGCAGAGGTGGTGAACCTCGACACCATCACCGACCGGGGTCAGCTACATGTGGTGCTGCATGACGAGGGGGCGCGGAGCTTCGCGGGCCGCGTGGCAGGCGCGCTGGGCGCGGCGCGGGAACCGGTTCGAATCCGGCGCCTTCCCCTGGGAATTCTGGTGGACAGCCTGCCGTTTGCACGGGCGGGCGTGGCCGCCGTGACGGTCGCACGCCTCGACTGGCAGGATCTGAGGCGCCTGCACACTCCGCGTGATGACCTCGATGGACTGGGCCTCGAGACCGCCTTCGAGGTTGGGCGGGCGGTGGCGGGTTTGCGTTGACAACGGGACCGGCCTGTCTAGTTTTCACCAGAGGATACACCGGGGCCCCGCGAGGGGCCCCGTTTCTTTTGCCCGATCCGCTCATGTTCACTCCGAAGACGCTCTGTGTCGTGGTCGTCGGCGCCCAATGGGGCGACGAGGGCAAGGGAAAGCTCGTGGATGTCCTGGCCGAGCGGGCCGACCTGGTGGTCCGCTACCAGGGCGGAGCCAACGCAGGGCACACGGTCTGCATCGGCGAAGCTCGCTTTGTCCTGCACCAGATCCCGTCGGGGATCCTCCACCAGCGAACCAGCTGCATCGTGGGTAACGGGGTCGTGCTCGACCCCGAGACCTTTTTCACCGAGCTGGATGGCTTGGCCGCGCAGGGCGTCGCCACCGAAGGGCGAATCTTCATCTCCGACCGGGCTCATCTGGTGCTGCCCTACCACAAGCTTCTCGACAAGGCCCACGAGCGCAGTCAGAAGATCGGGACGACGGGCCGCGGCATCGGGCCAACGTATGAGGACAAGTACGGCCGCCGGGGCATCCGGGTCGGCGACCTGCGGCACCTGGACGCCGCGAAGGCGGTCCTGTCGGAGCGGGTAGCACGCGCGAACCGGCTGCTATCGGTGATGGGAAGCACCGAGCTGGCCTCGGAGGCCAGCCACCATGAGCTGCTCGATCGTCTGGCCCCGCGGCTTCTCCCCATGGCGGCCGATACTGGCCTTCTGGTCGACCGCGCGCTGAAGGCCGGACACCGGGTGCTGCTCGAAGGCGCCCAGGGGGCGCTGCTCGATGTCGATCACGGCACCTATCCGTTCGTGACCTCCTCCAACACCACGGCCGGAGGAGCGGCAGTCGGGTCCGGCATCGGGCCCACAGCGATAGACGAGGTGCTGGGAGTCGTGAAAGCCTATACGACCCGGGTCGGCAACGGTCCGCTGCCGACCCAGGCCGAACCCGCGGTCGAGGAGCAACTGCGGAAGCTTGGCGGAGAGTTCGGTGCCACGACCGGCCGCCCCCGGCGATGCGGCTGGTTCGACGCGACGGTCGTGCGCTATTCGGTGCGAATCAATGGGCTCACCGGTCTGGCCGTCACCAAGCTCGACGTGCTCGACACCTTCGCCGAGATACCGGTCGGCACCGACTATGTGCTCGACGGGGAGGTATGCCAGGAGCTTCCTGCGGATATCCACGCCCTGGAGGCCGTAAAGCCCCGCTACGAGCGTCTGCCGGGGTGGCGTCGGCCCACCGCGGCGGCCCGGCGCCTGGCGGACCTGCCACCGGAGGCCCGGGCCTATCTGGACCGTCTGCAGGACCTGTCCGGCGCTCCCATCCGGTATGTGAGCGTCGGGACCCGACGCGATCAGATCATCGAAGTCTGACCGGCGGATGACCGAGCGAACCGAGCTGCTGGTGGTCGGGGCCGGCCCGTGCGGCCTGGCGGTGGGGGTGGCCGCGCATCTGGCCGGCCTCCGGTGCATCCTGGTGGATCGCCGCACCGTGGTGTCCACCATCGAGCGATACCCCCTCAACATGACCTTCTTCTCGACGCCGGAGAAAATCGAAATCGGCGGCGTGCCATTCATCGCGAGCCATGAGAAGCCCACCCGGCGCGACGGCCTGCTGTATTACCGCCGGGTCACAGAGCACTTCGGGCTCGACGCCCGGCCGGGCGAGGAGGTGGTGGAGGTCACGCCTTTGGCGGGTGGAGGCTTCCGCGCGGCGATCCGCCGCCGGCACGACGCCGCGATCTACGAGGCGGCCAACATCGTCTTCGCGACCGGCTACTACGACTGGCCCAACCTCCTCGGCATCCCGGGAGAGGAGCTGCCCCACGTTTCGCACTATTTCGTGGAAGGTCACCGGCACTGGCACCAGGATGTCGTGGTCATCGGGGCGGGGAACAGCGCCGTGGATGCCGCGCTCGAGACCTGGCGCGCCGGTGCCCGCGTTGCGCTGGTCCACCTGGAGAGTTCCTTCGACCGCACCGTGAAGCCGTGGGTGCTGCCCGACATCGCCAACCGCGTGAAGGAAGGGAGTATCGTCGCGCACTGGCGAAGCCGCGCCGTGGCCATCACGCCGGAGGCAGTGGAGATCGAGTCGCTCGATGGCGGCGCCCGGACCCGCCTCCCCGCGGACGGCGTTCTCGCCATGACGGGCTACCACGCGGACACGGGGCTGCTGGCGAGGCTGGGCGTGCCGGTAGATCCGACGACCGGCGTCGCTCGTCACGACGACACGACGATGATGACCCCTGTAGTCGGCTGCTATCTCGCCGGGGTCATCGCAAGCGGAAACGACGCCAACCGGCTCTTCATCGAGAACGCGCGGGGACACGGGGAGCTGATCGCGGCGGACATCATTCGACGACGCAGTGCCTGAGCAGCAAAGGCACCGCGAGAAACAACGAAGCCCTCCGCGTGCGGAGGGCTTCGTTGTTGTGGAAGGGTTGGTGCAGCTCAGTTCTGGTTCGCCGCGTACCAGTTCACGACGTTGAACCGGGTCGGGTCCATCTCGTAGAACCGGTTCTTCACAAAGATGCCGGTCGTCGGGTAGTACGGCGGCGGATAGGTGGAGCCGCAAGCGTCGTACTGGTAGCGCTTGATGTAGCCCTCACCTGAGGTGAGGCCGACGGCGCCGCGGTAGCCCTGGATAATGCCGCCGTAGGTGACGAGGCAGCCCCGGCCAGCCGTGAAGTTGCCGCCGATCAGGCAGTGCTCCGCGTTCGAGGAGCCCACTCCGTTCTGTTCCGCGCCAAACGTCTTCAGGGTAAGGATGAACCCGTCGATGGTTTCGTTCGTCGTGGCGCTATAGCTGCGGAAGGTTCCGGCCGGGCCGGAGATCTGCGAGCCGTTGGTGTTGAGCGTTTGGGGGGCGTTTATCGTGTTGTTGGCAACGATGATGGACTGGCCCGAGAAGAACCCCGCGATGTCCCCTGTCTGGCAGGGCCGGGTCGCCGGGTTCTGGTAGTAGTACACATCATCGCCGATGATGATGTTGCCTGTGGCTGCAACCGTCACGCGGCCGTGAACCGTGCCGCTGACGATGACCTTCCCGCCGACGGAGATGATGCCCTTGAAGCTCGAGTTCCAGGCTCGACTCAAGGGGAAGAGGTAGTGCGCGTCGGGACGGCCGGTGATGACCGCGCCAAGCGTGGCCAGGGCGGCCTGGATGCTGCCGGGAGCCGCCACCCAGCTCCCGCCATCCGGCTGGCCCGAGTTGGGCCAGTTGGCGCCGGTTCCCGGCGCCGTCAGGATCGAGTCGCCGCCGAGGTAGCACTGGGTGGTCCGCACGACGTTGTTGGCGCCGGTCCCGGCCGAGTTGACGAGGGACGAGTCGCGGCGCTTGGCCTTGTTGGCGTTACTGAGGGCGCCGGTAAAGCCGTGCCGGTGGAGGCTGTCCGAGGTGGTATCGTGGTAGAACGCCGCCAGGAACTTTCCGCTTGCGCCAGCCACGTCGCCGCAGTTCTTGGAGAGCTCAAGGTAGCTCCCCGAGGCGCTCGTCGTGCTCGGCAGGCTGGCGGAGACAAAGTTCTCGTCCGTGCCCTGATAGACCCGGAAGAAGCCCTGCACCCCGTAGGTGGGTCCCAAGTCGATCGTGAGGAACTGAATCCGGGTTCTCGCCTGGCCGGCACCGCCCGCCGTCGACCCGGCGAACTTGGTGTTACCGACGTTCGCAAGGCTGTCGAGCTTGTTGAGGTCCGCCACCGTGGGCATCGGAATGAGTGCGGCGTTCAGGATCGGGGGCGGCCCGGTAAAGGCCGCGTTGCCCTGGTTCTGGATGCTGCTCTTGGCGGTGCTCACCTGCCCGGTGAACGTGACGGCCGGCGTCGGCGAGGTGTAGATCTTGAGGAGGTCGTTCGAGAACACCGGTCCCTGGATCTGGTCGCCACCACCGAACACGATGGTGTTGCCGGCGGTATCGTTCTCTGAGTTCGTGAAGTACGCGAACTTCGAGAAGCTCTCCTGGTTCACCTCCAGGCGCCGCACCGACTTGTTCCCGAAACTGTCTGTCGCCACCGAGATGATGCTGCCTACCACCCCATATTGGCCGCTGGTGATGCCGCTTGGACCCACGTAGGTCGACCGAGTGACCTTGGGGATCGCGGTATTGCTCGCATCCTTGACGGTGACGTTGCTCTCGATGGTCGTATAGCCGTTGTTGGGGAAGAGCGCCTTGTTCCCGTTCAGCGCGCTTCGCGCCTCCTCGACGCCGGCCAGCGCGGCGTCGTTCACGATCGTGACTCGGTCCCCGTTCTTGCCGATGAGGTTGGCGTTGAGGGTCATCATGACCGCCGCGATGGCGATCGCGCTCACCGCGAAGGCCACGAGGAGCGTGGTCAGGAGCGCGATGCCGCGCTCGTTGCGAAGGGGTCGGAACGGCATAAGGCGGTCTCCGAGGACGCGTCAGGGATGAAGCGGCGCCGTGACTGTGGCCATCGCCGAGAGCGAGGGCGTGCAGTCCTGCGCGGCCAGGCCGTACTGATAGCCGGGCGCGCCGACCACGGCGGTCTGATCGTTGTAGCTGGGTGTGGCGAACCCGGCCGGAACCGTGGCGATGGGATCGGGCCAGGTGGTGTCGCCTACGTTGCGGCGCCAGATGACGTAGGACTTGACGTCCTTCTCACCGCCCACCTCGTCCACGGCCTGATTCCAGGTGAGAATCATCGTGGTGTCCCAGGGGGACACGGTCGAGTCAACGTTCCAGTTGGCGCTCACCGCCGACCCGAGGATGGGAATATCGCCGCAACTGGTGACCGCCGCCGTTCCGACGTTGGGCATGGGTACCATGAAGTCGATGGCCCGCGTACGGAGGGCGCTGCCGGTGAGGCCGTTGGTCACCGTGAAGGCGACCTCCACTGCCGCCAGGCTGTCGATATGAGCCACCGAACCGGTGTCGCCCACTGATCCGTGAATGGCGACCGAGTGCTTCATCGGCACCCAGGCCGTCGGGACCGTATCCAGCGTCGCCTTCGAGGTCCCCGCCGAGGGAATGTGGGTCCAGTAATACCGGAAGAAGTTGGTCCCCGCGGTCTTCTGCACGTTGCGGACGACGACCTCCGGCGCGGCGTTATTCACCTGGCGCTCGAGCAGGTAGTATCCGGCCAGCGTGTCCGCCGCGAAGAACCAGGAGATCGTCTCGGCGGGGCTGTTGACCCCGGAGCTTCCCGAGGCGTAATAGTTGGAATCGGGGTAGGCAAAGACGGGGCTGGTGCCGGGCAGGTTGAACTTCTGTGAAGCCGTGAGGGCGTTCACCTGGCCGGCGGGAAGGCCCGGATTGTAGTAGATGGCGTAGAGGCTGTCGGTGTTTGACGAGTAGTCGGCGTTGAAGATGAACGAGTTGACCCCGGCATAGACGAGGGAGGGCTGGGCGTAGGGCACGTTCGCCCCGGCCATCCGGATGTCCTCCGACATCAGCGCCCCGGAGAAGGACAGGTTCTGCAGCATGTCCATATCGCTCGAGTTCTGATCGAGTCCCTTCGACTGCTGGGACAGGAAGCCCAGGGCTCCCGCCATGATCACCGAGAACACGGTGATGGCGATCATCATTTCGATCAGGGTCATACCACGGCGGTCGCGCATGACCGTCCTCCCGGCTATGGCTTGGCGATCGTGACCGTGCGGCTGACCGACGAGGTCAGCGCGGCGGAGGTCACGACCACAGTGACGCGCTTGTAGTCGTTCAGTGAGTCGGCCACCCCGGACAGCGTGGCGTCTGTCGTGACGGTTGTGGTCCGGGTGAAATTGTAGGTCCCCAGCCCGGTGACCGTCCCCCGGCACTTGCCGGCCACGTTGGAATCGAGCGCCGCGTAGTTGGGCTCCGCGCGACACCGCGCGATCCACGCATCGGCCAGCGCGCCCGCTTCGTTCCGGACCCGGTTGGTCGCGACCGCGGTGGTAAACCGGATGCCCGCGTAGGGCACGATGAGCAGGGCGATCGCGAGGATGGTGACCGCGATGGCCACTTCGATCAGAGTGAAGCCGGCCTCTCGATTCCGCATCAGAACCCCCTCAGCCAGGTGCTACCGTTCCATCGCATCCACTCGGCGCGCCCCGTGGCTCGCTCCATATCCATGGACCAGGTCTCGTTGGCATGGCCGGGCACCCCGGCCATGGCCTTCACGGTGCTGATATACCAGCCGCCGTACTCCTTGGCGCTGCCATTCCGGTAGAGCACGATCGCCGGGAGCCCCGTGGTGGTCTCCGTATTCGTAAAGTTGATCGCGTTCCCGCCAAAGCCTTGTGCCGGAACGGCCGCGGGCCGCCCGAATACCACGTTCTGGCCGAGGGGGATGAACTGCACCCGCTCGTTGGCGCTCACCTGCTCGTCGTTGTTCGAGTCATCGACGACGCGCAGGTCTTTCCCTGCGGCGTCGATGAGAACGAGCATGTTATGCTGCCGGGCGATGGCCTGGCGCTGGACCGCGAGCAGGGTGGTCCCGAGCGACTGCACCGTGGCCTTGGTCTGGATCCGCGCCAGGTTGATCTGCGGCATCACGATCGTCGCAAGGAGCCCGATGATCACCACCACGATGATCATCTCTACCAGAGTGAAGCCCGCCTGCCAGCTGGGGCGGGGCGCCGCTTTCATCTGCATTGTCACTCCGTCAGGGATCGGGACATCGGCTGTGCGCTTCCGCTGCTCCACCAGGTTCTCACTTGAAGCTAGGAAACCGGTTCTGTCCCAGCAACTTGGAGACGTCTGGAGCCCCGGGGCGCCGGACGCCCTGATCCGGCCTCTCCGACACAACGCCGTCGGGTCACGAATTCTCTCACGCCCCGAAACGGGCAAGTTCTACGCCCTCGGAGGCCCTCTCCACATGTCCACGTCTGGCAGGCACTTGACGGGCTGTCGGAGCGCGGGCGCCACAGTTCGGGGTCTGGCAAACTGCCGCGAAACGCTTGTGCCTCATTGAGTTGCGCTAAGATTCCTTAGGCGCCGCCCCGGGGTTCCTGGCCCCGGCTCCCGTCGCCAAGCGGTTGCAGAACAACGAGTTGGCTCACGAACCCCAGCTTGCTGGCCGGATCCCGTTCCCCTAGGTTTCGGGCCCCAAGTCCCGTTCCCCTCGAACCCCCCACCGAGAATGGCCGACACATCGCTGATGGAAAAACTGGTGTCGCTCTGCAAGCGACGCGGCTTTGTCTTCCAGTCCTCGGAGATCTACGGCGGGCTCGGCTCGGTGTGGGACTACGGACCGCTCGGCGTGGAACTCAAGAAGAACGTGAAGGACCGGTGGTGGGAGGCCATGGTGCACGCCCGGGACGACATCGAGGGCCTGGATGCCGCCATCCTCATGCATCCTCGCGTCTGGGAGGCATCGGGTCACGTGGCCGGTTTCACCGACCCGCTGGTCGATTGCCGTACCTGCAAGGCCAGGTTCCGGGCCGACAAGCTCGGCGACGCCCAGTGCCCACAGAAACCCAGTAAGCATCCCGGCGAGCACTCGACCTGCGATCTCACGGAGCCGCGCCTCTTCAACCTCATGTTCAAGACCTTCATGGGGCCAGTCGAGGAGCAGGCAGCCGTGGTCTACCTGCGCCCCGAGACAGCCCAAGGGATCTACGTCAACTATCAGAATGTGCTGAACGCGTCCCGCCAGAAGGTTCCCTTCGGCATCGCACAGATCGGGAAGGCCTTCCGTAACGAGATTACGCCTGGGAACTTCATCTTCCGTACCCGCGAGTTCGAACAGATGGAGATGCAGTTCTTCGTGAAGCCGGGGACCGACGGGGAGTGGTTCGAGCGGTGGCGGGAGTGGCGGCTGGCCTGGCATCACGCCATTGGCCTGAATCCGGCACGGCTCCGGTGGCATCAGCACGGTCCTGGTGAGCTGGCGCATTACGCCAAGGCGGCGTACGACATCGAATTCGAGTTTCCCTTCGGCTGGAACGAGATCGAGGGGATCCACAACCGGAGCGACTACGATCTGGGGCGGCATCAGGAGTACTCGGGCAAGAAGCTCGAATACTTCGACCAGGCCGGGAACGAACGGTACATCCCCTACATCATCGAAACCTCGGCGGGCGCTGACCGGGTCACCCTGACTCTCCTGGTAAACGCGTACCGCGAAGAGGAGGTGGAGGGAGAGACCCGGGTGGTGCTGGGCTTTCACCCCAGGGTGGCGCCCATCAAGGCGGCGGTGCTGCCCCTGGTCAAGAAGGATGGAATGCCGGAACTGGCCGACCGGATGTACCATGATCTCAAACGGCGGTTTCCATGCTTCTATGATGACAGCGGCGCTATAGGGAGGCGCTATCGTCGGATGGACGAAGCGGGGACGCCCTTCTGTTTGACGGTGGATGGTCAGACTCTGGCCGACGGCACCCTCACCGTCCGGGAACGCGATTCGATGACCCAGGAGCGCGTCCACCAGGACCGGGTGGGCGCATGGATTGAGGAACGATTGCGCTAGCCGGCCCAGCCCGGAGGCAGACCGCCCCCACCAAGGTCTTGCAGCGCTCCGCTCCCGGCTCGCTGATCGCCTTCGATGGTGAAGGCGGTGGGGCCTTCCGATTCCTGAAGTCTGAGGCTGGCCAGCTCGCTGTAGGTCCGGGGGGAGCGAATTGCTGGCGGATCACCCATCTGCGACGACTCAGGCCGAAGCGCCGCCGATGTGATGGAGCGGCTGGCAGAAGCCGGGGGTGGTCCGGTTCTCCGTGGAGTGGCGCCTAAACAACATCGTTGCGGGCGTGGCCCAGGCCTTGGAGCAGCTGTAGCCCCGCGGGCCGGTCCCGCCAGATGTACGCCCCCGTTAACTTTGACACGCCGGTGCCGACCATCGCTCGCCCAAGGCAATCAGAGGCGGGCCTCTTCCCAAAGAGCCCTATGACCCACGAGACCGAAACCGCGTTGTCCGGCACTGACGTTTTGCGCCGCGCCAAATCCTTCTTCCAGGAACGCGTGCCTGGGAACGCTGCTTATCCGGAGAAGGAGGGGGACAGCTGGCTCACCCTCCGGGGACAGGGAGGGGAGGAGATTGCCCTCTCGGTCGGGCCCGGCAGCCGCGGGACGCGGGTCCGGGCTTCGACGCTGTTCTTTGATCAGGCCGTCGGGCGCTTTCTCTCCACCCTGCCCGCCCCGTCCGAGAAAGCGGGTGCCGCGTGACCACGATTCCCGTGCGGGTGACGGTGGCCGACAGCTGGGACCAGGTCTCGCTCGAGCTTCCGGCGGAGGCGCCGCTGTCCGAGGCCAAGAGCAGGGCCCTCGCGCTGACCCACGTTCGCGGGCGCCCCGATCAGTTCCTCGTCAAGTTCAGAGGGGCGGAGCTGTCCGACGAGGCCCAGAGCCTGGCCCAGGCCGGCGTTGTGCCGAACGCCGCGCTGATCGTGCTGCGCCGCCGGCGTCGACCGGTGCGCTAGTCGTGCCCGACACGCCGCGGCGGACGCCGCCGGGCCGCCGGATCCTCACGCTGTTCGCCGTCGGGTGCCTGACGCTCGACGGCGTGCTCCTGGTCCTCGCCGGGCTGTGGGGACGTCGCCTCGAGTACGCCATTGGCGGCGGCCTGTGCCTCCTTGGCGCTCTGCTCGTGCTTCACTTCTGGAAGCGGCATCGCCGGTCACTGGCGGCCTTGGCCGCCGCGCGTCGCGACCTGCGGGACGAGGCCCGGGCGCTGCGCGATCTGATCCGGCGATGACTCATGGCAGTACCCGTCTTCACGCACCCCGATTGCCTCAAGCACGACCCGGGCCGACACCACCCTGAAACACCCGCCCGCCTGCAGGCCACGCTGGACCGGCTCGCATCGCTGCCGGTGGCCACGGTGCATCAGGCTCCCGCCGGGGGGCGCGACGAACTGCGTCTGGTGCATCCCGAGGCGTACTTGGCGCGCCTGGAAGGGATGAGCCGCGCGGGCGGCGGCGAGCTCGATCCGGACACTCCCGTCTGCGCGGCGAGCTGGGCCGCGGTGCTTGGGGCCACCGGGGCGCTTCGCGCGGCCATCGACGCGGCGCACGCCACCGGAGCGCACGCCTTCGCCGCGATCCGCCCCCCCGGGCACCACGCGCTGGAGGCCAACGCCATGGGATTCTGTCAGGTGAACAACGTCGTCGTCGGCGCCCGGCTGGCCCAGCGGCTGGGCCGGAAGCGGGTACTCATCGTGGATTGGGATGTCCACCATGGGAATGGCACCCAGGCGCTCATGGAGCACGACCCCACGATGCGCTTCGTCTCGCTCCATCAGCACCCCTGGTATCCGGGCACCGGCATGGCTGATGAGCGCGGGGTGGGCAATGTGTTCAACGTCCCCCGTGGCCCTGGGGCGCCGGCCGAGCTCTATGTCGAAGACCTGTGGGCCGCCATCATCGCGGCGTCGCGCGGCTGGCCTCCCGAGATCGTGCTGATATCGGCCGGATACGACGCGCTGTACGGCGATCCTCTCGGCGGGTTCACCCTGGAGCCGCCGGACTTTGCCCGACTTACGCTTCGGCTCCGGGAAGAATTCCCGCGCGCCCCGATCGTCGGGGTGCTCGAGGGGGGCTACATTCCTTCGCGCGTGGCGGAGGGAGTGGCGGAAACGGTTCAGGCCCTCGCATAACCCGATTTTGGGGGGAACCCGATGGCGCAGACGCTGCGAATGGACATCGAGATCCTGAGCCTCCGGACTCGGCATCCGTTCATCATCGCCCGAGGCGGCCAGAGCGAGTACCGCACGGTCTGGGTGCGGCTGCGCGACGGCGATGGGCTGGAAGGCTGGGGCGAGGCTGCCCCATCGCGCTATTACGGCGAGACCCCCGAAACGGTGCTGGCGGCCCTGGCCGTGTACGGTGGCTCGCTTCCGGCCGATCCGCTGCAGATCGAAGCAGCAGAGCGCGCCTGGGAGCAGCTGCTGCACCACAACCCCTCGGCGCGTGCCGCTCTCTCCTCGGCGCTCCACGATCTGGCTGGCAAGCGACTGGGGATTCCCGTCGCGCGGCTGTTCGGCCTCGATCCCCTGGGCACGCCGCGATCCACCTTCACGATCGGCATCGATACCGCGGACAAGATCCGCCAGAAGGTGGGCGAAGCCGCCACCTATCCGATTCTCAAGATCAAGCTCGGCAGCGACCGGGACGTGGAGATCCTTCAGACCATCCGCGGGATGACCGACAAGGAGCTCCGGGTCGACGCGAACGCGGGGTGGACCGTCAAGCAGGCACTGCGCATGCTGCCGGTGCTCAAGGAGTTCGGGGTGACGGTTCTCGAGCAACCCCTGCCGGCCGAGGACCTGGAGGGCCTGGCCGTGGTCACGCGGGCATCCACGATTCCGGTGATCGCCGATGAGAGCTGCCTGACTGCGACGGACATCCCGCCGTTGGTCGGCAAGGTAGACGGGATCAATATCAAGCTGGCCAAGTGCGGTAGCCTCCGGGAGGCGCTCCGGATGATCGCGACCGCCCGGGCGCATCACATGATGGTGATGGTCGGCTGCATGATCGAGAGCTCGATTGCGATCACCGCGGCGGCGCACTTCACTCCACTGGTCGACATCGTGGATCTCGATGGCGCGGCGCTTCTCTCCAACGATCCCTTCGTGGGCGCCACCATCGACGGGGGCCAGGTCCGGCTCCCCACCGGTGCGGGTCTCGGCTTGAGCCGACGATGACGCCCGGCTACGGGCTGGTGGCTCTTCCGTTGCCGCTGGCTCAGCCCTACACCTACCGCATTCCGGAAAGCCTGGGGGATCGCGCCGTGCCGGGGGCGCGCGTTGTCGTCCCGGTGCGCCAGCGGGAGATGGTCGGCATCGTGACGGAGGTGGGCGTGCCGGCCCCGGAGCGGGAGACTCGGGCGGTCCTCGCCGCCCCGGACCCTGAACCGGCTCTCCCCGGCCCGCTGCTCGAGACGGTCCGCTGGATCTCCGGATACTACGGTTCGCCGTTGGGGCTGGCCCTCCGGGCGGCACTGCCGTCCGCCATGTGGGGTGAATCCCACGTCGTGGCCGTACTCCGAGGCGGCCCGAGCATCGGAGGCGTAGCTGGAGAAGTCCTCGCGGTGCTGGAGCAGAAGGGCGGGGAGGCCCCCGTTCCGGCGCTCGCCCGCGCGCTTCGAAGGCCGGTGTGGGACGCGGTACACCGCCTGGAACGGGCGGGGCTGCTGGAGCTCCACGTGGTTCCGGTGGACTCGGGTGCGGCGGTGCAGACGGAGCGCCTCGCGAGGTTGGTCGAGCCCTGGCCCTCGCTCGCCGAGCGGGAGAGGATGTTTCGTCGGAGCCCGGCCCGGCGCGCGGTGATGGACGCTCTGGAGGAGCTGGGCGGCGCCGCGCCGGTCCGTCACCTGGTGGGGCAGCTGGGGCTGTCCCGGAGCGCCCTCGCTGGCCTCGTCGACCGGAGGCTGGTCGAGATCGGCGCCATCGAAACCTCTCGAGATCCCTTTGCTGCCGTCGCGGGCTCGCCGCCGCCCGTCACGCTGACGGGGGCTCAATCGGTCGCGCGCGAGACCATTCTGGACCTCGCTCCCGGCGGGGGCGCGCTGCTCTTCGGGGTGACGGGAAGCGGCAAGACCCTGGTCTATCTCGAAGTGATCCGGGAAGCCTTGGCGGCGGGGCGGGGGGCGATCCTGCTCGTTCCCGAGATCGCGCTGACTCCCCAGACCGTGAGCCGAGTGCGGGGGGCCTTCGGCGACGCGGTTGCGGTGCTGCACAGCGGATTGTCCGACAGCGAAAGGGCCGACCAGTGGCGTCTGCTCCGCCGCGGCGAGCGACGCGTGGCAGTCGGCGCCCGGTCCGCCATCTTCGCTCCGGTTCGGGAGCTCGGCGTGATCATCCTCGATGAGGAACACGAGGCCAGCTACAAGAACGGCGAGACGCCCCGCTATCACGCCCGCGACGTGGCCCGGGTGCGGGCCCGGCTCGAGGGCGCGCGCTACGTGCTGGGGAGCGCGACCCCGTCTCCGGAGAGCATGCACCAGGCCGGCAGTCGTCTGGTCCTGGCGCACCTGCCAGAGCGAGTCGGCACGCAGCCACTCCCGACGGTCGACATGGTCGATCTTCGCACGGCTCCGCGTGTTGCCGAAGCGGGGGCGGTTCCCTGGTCGGTGGCCTTGGACGAGGCCGTCGTGGCGGCACTCGCCCGCCGGGAGCAGATCCTGCTGCTCCTTAACCGGCGCGGCTACGCCGCCGTCCTGCAGTGCGTTGACTGCGGGGCGGTGCGGCAATGTCCGCGCTGCAGCATTGCGCTCACCGTCCACCAGGCGCCGGTCGGACTCCGCTGCCACTACTGCGGCCACGACGAGCCGTTGCCGGCCAGGTGCGGTGAGTGCGGCGGCGCGGTGCATCGAATGCGCGGGGTTGGAACCCAGCAGGTCGAACGGTTTCTGGCGGGGCGCTTCGTGGCGGCGCGTCTCGCGCGGATGGATCTCGATACCACGAGCGCCAAGTGGTCGCACCAGGCCATCCTCGACCGCGTCGCCACGGGCGAAGTGGACATCCTCCTCGGCACGCAGATGATCGCCAAGGGCCTCGACTTTCCCAACGTCACCCTGGTGGGGGTGGTCGATGCCGACACCGGCCTCCACCTCCCGGACTTTCGCTCTGCCGAACGCACCTTTCAGTTGATAGCCCAGGTAGCAGGGCGGGCGGGCCGCGGGCCGGCCGGGGGCCGAGTGGTGGTGCAGACCCGAAGCCCGCATCATTATGCCCTGGCCGCGGCGGCCCAGCACGACGCGGCTGGCTTCATCGCCCGGGAGCTGGCCGAGCGCCGCGAGCCACCGTACCCGCCCATCACGGCCCTCGTGAATCTGCTGGTCTCTGGGGAGGACGAGATGCGGGTGTCGGACGCCGCCGGCGAAGTCGGCGCCTGGTGCCGACGGCTCGTCGACGGCCAGCGCCTCGCCGTCGAGGTGCTCGGACCGGCACCGGCGCCTCTGGCGCGGATCAAATCGCGGTGGCGCTGGCATGTCGTGCTAAGGGGTGCGGGAGAGGAACTCGGGCGCGTGGTGCGTTACGCGGCGACGCGGCTGCCGCGGCCCGCCGGAGCAAGTGTGAGCATCGACCGAGACCCGATGAGCCTGCTGTAGGAGGGTGGATGGCCGAAGAGATCGGAGCCCTCTATTTGCGGGAAGCGACCGAGCGCCTGCGCGCCTACAAGAAGCTGGGCGAGCGGGCGATCGCGCAGGTCTACGACAGCGGCCTCACCTGGCGGCTCGACCCGGAGTCCAACAGCATCGCGATTCTGGTCAAGCACCTCGCCGGGAACATGCGGTCGCGGTGGACGGGCTTCCTGAGCTCCGATGGCGAGAAGCCGGACCGTAACCGCGACGCGGAGTTCGAACTCGAGTCCGGGATCACGCGGGAACAGCTCCTCGACTGGTGGGACGACGGCTGGGCCCGGCTGTTCGAGACCCTCGAGGCGCTCCGCGCCGACGACCTCACGCGCACGGTCATGATCCGCGGGGCGCCCCACTCGGCACTCGAGGCGATCAACGTCCAGCTCGCCCACTACGCCTACCACGTCGGCCAGATCGTTCAGATTGCCCGGCACCTCGCCGGGCCGGCCTGGAAGACCCTCAGTGTCCCCAGGCGAAAGCCCTCATGAGGTGAGCGCCCGCGCGGCCCTCAGGGAAGCGCGGCCCACCCGATCTCCCCCCCCAGGTAGAAATTCCGACCCGGGGACGGCTCAAACACCCGGCCTGCCGCACCGTTGATCGTGAGCGAGCCCACGTAACGCCTGTCCCAGAGATTGTTCACCGCAACGAAGGGTCGAATCCACGCGCCGCCCGCCCGGCCTTCCCAGCTCAGGCGGGCGTTGGTCACACCGTTCCCCAGACCGGGCACCTGGCCCTTGGGGGTGGAGCCGAGACCGTCGACGTACAGCGTGTTCTGATCGTCGGCGTACATGGACGTCGCCATGGTGTGGTCGACGTCCAGCCAGAAGCTAGCAACCGGCCCGGCTCGAAGCCCGAGGCGGACAAAGCCCTTGGGTACGCCCGGCACCCGCTTCCCGTCGAGCACCGTAGTGGTTGCTCCCGCCACGAGCCGGTAGGTGCCGAAGCGGTAGTTCGAGTAAGTGTAGTTCGCGAAGAGCCGGAGCTGGTTGATCGGTCGCCCCGTCAAGCCCAGCTCGACTCCGTCGTTCCTCACCTGCCCAGCGTTGGTATAGTAGGAGCGTCCTCCAACCTCCTGATACGGAACGATGGCATTGGTGGTCCGATCGATGTAGCCCGTGAGGGTGTAGGTCACGGTGCCGACCGTTCCGCGAACCCCCATCTCGTAGTTGGCGGTGCGCTGGGGGTTGAGGTCGTTGTTGAACCCGCCGGTGGAGTTGGGCTGGTTTACCAGCTCGGTCGTCGTGGGGGTCTGGAAGCTGGTTGACACGTTGACGTAGGGGCTGAAGCGCGGATCGGGGACCCAGCTGATGCCCGCGTTCCCGGAGAACGCCGACATCGTCCGCGACCCGCTGTTGTCCACCCCATCGCTCAGGTGATGGTCTTCGACCACGAAGCGCACTGCGTCGTAGCGGCCGCCCGCCGCGAGGATCAGTTCCTGGACGGGTGAGACGCGAAGTTGGACGAAGGGGCCGACCTCCGTCACAATCTCGCGCTGATTGAGGATCGAGGTGTCGGGGACGCCGGAGATGGATCGGAAACTGGCGCGATCGTCGCGCTGGCGCTGAACGTCGACCCCGGCGGTCAATTCGGGGGCCGCCTCGCCATCGCCGAGGTGCTGAATGGTCGAGAGGCGGAGGCCACCCACCTGCCGGTCGATCGTCGTGTAGGTCCCGATGTTGGGGCCCGGACCGGTGGGCGGAGGCGTGGCCAGAGGGTTGTCGAGATTCCGAAGGACGCCAAAGACCACCGCGTCCCACTGTCCCCGGCTGGTGTGCTGAGTCAGCGAAAAGGCAAGTTGTCCCTGCGACACCGCTTTGTTCGCCTTGCGGAGGAGGTTGTTCGCCGCCGCCGAGTCTGGGTTAGCGAAGAACTCGGTCTGGGTCAGCGCCCCGGGGTTATGGGCATTGGGCGCGTCGGTATAGCCGAAGTGAAGCCCCAGGTTGGTCGAGCTCCCGACCACGTAATTACCCGCCAGGCTGAGTTGCGTGAAATCGGTGCCGCTGTACTGGCGAAAGCCATCCACGTTGGTATGGGAAAGGGAAAGCACCCCGCTCGCGTTCCCCGATCGACCGGAGGTACGCTCCGAGATCTTGAAGAGCCCGAAGCTCCCGCCTTCGGCCCGTACCGACTGCGAGAAGGGTCCCGGTGCCGCGCCCTCGGACGTGAGCGAGATGACACCGCCGGAAGCGTTCCCGTAGAGCGAAGACGCAGCCCCCCGAAGCACTTCGATTCGCGAGATATCACCGTAGTCGACGTTCGTCATCTGACTCTGACCGTCGGGCAAGGTCTGCGGGACGCCGTCGAGCAGCACCTTGACGCCGCGCAGGCCGAAGTTGGCGCGAATCCCCGCGCCGCGGATGGAGAGTTGCTCGTCGAGGGAGTAGTTGTAGCGGTTGGCGACGTAGACGCCCGGCAGATTGTTGAGCGCTTCATCGAGGTTGAGCGTCGCCTGGGCGCCCTGGATATCGTGCCGATCCACCACGCCGATCGCCGCGGGCACCCGGGCGACGGTCTCCGGGCTCCTGGTCACGGTAACGGTGATCTCGGGGAGCGCGACCCGAGTCGAATCCCGGTGCAGGGTGTCGCTGACGGTGGGAGCCTGGGCAAGAAGGGCAGGGGCGACCAACGCACTGAGTGCACTGACATACCGCACACGCATCGCGATTCCTCACAAGGATGGGGGATTTCACCCAAACGACTGGCCAACGGAAGGGGATTGCGCGCGCCATAAGCAGACATCGTGCCCTCGTGGCGAGCGGTGCGGCCCGCTCTGGTGCGGCGCACGGACCTCGACCTGAATTCCCGGAAGCCCACTCGGGCTGGGTCAAATCCACCAGCGCGGCGTCATATCACCCACTTCATGGCTTGTTCTCCTCCCGCGCCCGCCCTTAGATTCTGAGCACTCCTATGCCCGTGCAAGACTATTCTGCGCCGGACTTTACGATCCCTGCTCTGGCCAGCGCTCCTCAGGCACGGTTCGCGGCACTCCCCGCCGACGGCGTACTTCCGGAAGGATTCTTCTCCACGTCCAATCTGCCTACCTACGTCAAGGTCGAATCCGGTTGGGTGCTGCCGACCCGGCCGAGGATGGACTGCGTGATCGTGCGGCGCGGGCCGACGCTGGAGGTGATCGAGCCGCGCCGGCTGCGACGAGGCGAACAGGTGGCGATGGGGCTGGCCGAGGACGGTTCCGAGGGCATCTATGTGCACAGCGCCGGATTCTTGGGGGGCGCGCACAGCGCGAACGAGTTCCGGTTCATGTCCTCCGAGGTGAGCCGGGAACGTCCTGTGGACTACGAGGTCCTGGCGGAACGACTCATCGAGGAGCGGGCGCGGAACGGGTTTCTCATCTGGGTGGCCGGGCCGGCTCTGGTGCACTCGCGGGCCCGGGGAGACTTCGAGTGGTTCATCCGGAAGGGTTACGTCCATGCCGTCCTGGCCGGCAATGCCGTCGCGGTGCACGACATCGAAGCGGCGATCTTCGGCACGACGCTCGGGATGACGAGCTCGGGTCGTCCGACCGACGGGGGCCACGGCTTGCATATGCGGGCCATCAACCAGATCCGGGCCGCCGGATCGATCGAGGCCGCGGTGGCCTCGGGGGTGATCACCGATGGCATCATGCACGCCCTGGTGACGCACCGGGTCCCCTTCGTGCTGGCGGGGTCGATCCGCGATGACGGTCCCCTGCCGGGCGTCGTCGCCTCGAGCATCGAGGCGCAGGATGCGATGCGCGAGCACACCGCGCGGGCCACCGGCGCGATTCTCATCGCCTCCGCGCTCCACGCCATTGCCGTCGGAAACATGCTCCCGGCCTACCATACCCACTTCGGCGGGGTCCCCAGGCCCCTGATGACGATCTGCGTGGACCAGACCGAGTTCGTGGTGAACAAGCTGCGGGACCGCGGGACGCATCAGGCCTACGGGGTGGTGACCAACGCGCAGGACTTCATGCACGTGCTGCGATTCTACGTCGAGAAAGGTGCCCGGTCGTGATCCTCAATCAGCCTGGCTCGGGGTGGGGGCGACTCGCCAGCCATGTCGCCGGGGCGCTGCCCGTGGATGAGATAGACGCGGTCTGGCAATTCCGCACGATCCGGCGGGACGCGCGGGAGTTCGGCACCGCCCTGCTGTCCCGGCTCGACGGCGAGCAGCAGGAGCGCCGCCGCATCTATACCGCGCGCTTCGTGCACGTACTCACCGGGAAGGAGCGCGGGAGGTTCGACGCCTGGATCGAGGAGGTCGGAAGCGGACCGGTGACGACGCTCGGCGATCTGCTTGCCGGGGTCCGCAGACGGCTCGGAGACGAGGACCCCCGGCCGATGGCCGTCCCAGACTGGTTCGCGCCGACCGATGGTGCACCTTCAGACCGCTGACGGCGCGGCGCTGCTCGAGCGCTTCCATCAGTTTCTCCGCGACCATCGTCAGCCGGTCACGCGGCAGCGCGACCTGGTGGCGGAAGCGGTGCTGCTCTCCGACGATCACCTCTCCGTGGACCAGATCCGGCGCGCGCTCCGGGAGCAGGGGGTGCGGGTCGGCCTCGCCACGATCTACCGGACACTGGATCTCCTGGTCCGGAGCGGGCTGGTACGGTCACACGATTTCGGACAGGGGTTCCGGCGCTACGAGCCGACCGGACCTCACGCCTATCACCATCATCTGGTCTGCGTGCGCTGCGGACGAGTGGAGGAGTTTGCCCACGAGCGCCTGGAACGTCTGCTGCCCATCATCGCGGACGATCACGGCTTCCAGCCCGAGCGGCACCGGGTGGAGATCTACGGCGTATGCCGCGAGTGCCGGCGCCGGGTGCTGGGATGAGTGAGGCCGCTTCGCTGGGCCTGGCGGTGGCGTTCGCCGCGGGTCTGCTCAGCTTTCTCTCACCCTGCGTCCTGCCGCTGGTCCCGTCCTACATCGGGTTCCTCACCGGGCTCTCGCTCGAGGAGATGTCGACGCGGCGGCGGGTGGCGTTCACCCATGCGCTGGCCTTCGTGGCGGGCTTCTCGCTGGTGTTTCTGCTACTCGGCGCCTCGGCAACCGTGTTGGGCCGGTCGCTCAACTATCACCGGGTCTGGCTGGAGCGGATCGGCGGTGTCCTGATCATCCTCTTTGGGCTGGTCTGCCTCGAGGTGATTCGCATCCCGGCATTGCTCGCCGAGCGCCGCGTCCACCTGCAGAACAAGCCGGTAGGCTACCTGGGCTCGATCGTGGTCGGCATGGCCTTCGCGGCCGGGTGGACTCCCTGCATTGGCCCCATTCTCGGCGGCATCTTCACCCTGGCGTCCGCCACCGACACGGTGGGGCGGGGCACCGCGCTGCTGGGCGCCTATTCCGCGGGCCTGGCCATCCCGTTCCTCCTCGCGGCCTGGGCCGTGGACCGGTTCCTCGGGTGGTTCCAGCGGTTCCGTCGCTATCTGCCATGGGTAATGCGGGCCAGCGGGGTGCTGCTGGTGGTGGTGGGACTGCTGCTCGTCAGTGGGGAGTTCACGCGGCTCGCGAGCTGGCTCCAGGCCATCACCCCCGCTGGACTGCTCAATCGCCTTTGAGGAGGCAACCCGCTCTCATCGTTCCTCGACGGCCTCTTCCAGCTCCTCCTCCATTTCCTGGCGTCGCAACAGCTCCCAATACCTTCCCTGACAGGCCATCAGCGTCGGATGGGTTCCCTGTTCGACGATGAGACCGTCCTCGAGCACGATGATCCAGTCCGCGTCCCGGACGGCCGAGAGGCGGTGGGAAACGATGAGCCGGGTCTTGGCGGCGAGCACATCGCGGAGGCCGTTGAGGATCCGCATCTCGGTCTGGGCGTCGACCGCCGAGAGGGCGTCGTCGAGGACGAAGACCGGCGGATCCTGGGCCAGGGCGCGCGCGATGGCGGTCCGCTGACGCTGCCCCCCGGAGAGATTCACTCCGCGCTCGCCAAGCATCGTCTTGAATCCGTCCGGCAGGTCGCCGAGCGCGCTGGACAGCTGGGACACCCGTGCCACCCGCTCGAGGCGCCCGTCGTTTGGAGCACCGAGGAGGACGTTCGCCTCGAGGGTGTCGCTGAACAGAAAGGTCTCCTGGGGGACGTAGCCGACGGCGTGCCGCAGCTCGGCCAGGGAGAGGTCCCGCAGGTCGATCCCGTCCAGCAGGATGCGGCCCCGGTCGGGGTCATAGGCGCGCACGATGAGTTCCGCCAGCGACGATTTGCCCGCGCCGGTCGCTCCGACGATGCCGAGCGATCCGCCGGCCGGCACCGTGAAGGAGATCTGCTGCAGGCCCCAGCCCCGTCCCGGCGCGTTGGGATAGCGAAACCAGACGTCCTGAAAGGCGAGGCTCCGCGCTCCGCCCGCGGGCGGGAGTGAGCGCGGAGCTGGCGGCGAGACGATGGCCGGCCTCGCCTGAAACAGTTCGTTCATGCGCCCCATCGAGGCCTCTCCGCGCTGGACCAGGTTGACCACCCAGCCCAGGGCGATCATCGGCCAGACCAGCATCACGAGATAGACGCCAAACGAGATGAACTTGCCGGTCGAAATGGTGCCCTGGATCACCAGCGCGCCCCCAACCCAGATCACGACCACGGCGCCGAGGCCGCCGAGAAGAGTGAGCAGCGGATGAAACGCGCCAGCGACGCGCGCCAGGGAGAGATTGCGGGCCGCATAGTCCGCGTTTATCGTCGTGAACCGCCCGGTTTCGGCCGCCTCCTGCCGGTAGGCGCGAACGATTCGCGCGCCTGACAGATTCTCGTGGACGGCACTGGTCAGTGTGGCGTAGGCGGCCTGGACGTGCAGCGTCCGCCGGTGAATGGCCTGGCCAAAGGCGGCCATGCCGAACGGGAGGGCCACCAGCGGGAGCAGGGCGAGGCCGGTGAGCTCGGGGCTGATGCGCAGCATGTAGGGAAGCATGAGGGCCGCGCCCACCAGCGTATCCGACAGATACATCAGGGCCGGCCCCGCGACCATGCGGACGGCGAGCAGGTCGTTGGTGGCGCGGGCCATGATGTCGCCGGTCGCGTAGCGATCGTAGAATTCTGGTGAGAGCCGCTCGAGGTGAACGAACAGGCGATCCCGGAGATCCGTCTCGATCCGGCGACTCACACCGTTGAGCGTCTCGCGCATGACGTACCGGGCGATGCCGCTGGCCAGCGCGACCAGGAGAAGCATCAGGATCGCCCGGTGCACCTCGGGGATGCGGGAGGCGGAGAGCGCGTCGATGCCGCGCTGGAGGTACACCGGGCCAACGGCGCGGAAGTAGTTGGACACGACAACGCACCCCATGCCCACCGCGAAGACGGGCCAGTAGGGGCGGGCGTAGGGCAGGAGCCGGCGCAGTTGTACCATGGGAGTGCAATGTGGCTGGGCGAGGAGAGCCCGGGCAAGTCACCGACGGAGGGACAGGGTATGACGAGGACAATGACCGCCGCGCTGACGCTGGCGGTGATGGCATGTGGCGGCCGGGGTGAGCCGCAGCGGGCCACAGCGGACAGCCTGCAGCGCGACCTGCAGCTCGCCCCCGCGGATTCCAACGTCGCGATCAACGACCGGCCGGCGGCCGAGCCGAGCCCACCCCCCACCCCCGCGCCAGCCGAGCCGAAGCCTGAGCCGGCGCCGCGGCCGCGGCCCAAGGCGAGGGAATCGGCGCCCAAGCCGACTCCGGCGGCCGCCCCAACCCCGGCGCCGGCCCCCCCACCCAAGCCGATGCCCGTGACTGTGACGAGCGGTTCCGTCATCACGGCCACCGCCGAAGACAGCCTCCATTCGCGCCACGACAAGGCGGGGCGGCTCTTCCGCGCGGCCATCAGTCAGGACGTGACCGACGCGAAGGGCCGGGTGGCTATTCCGGCCGGTTCGGTCGTGACCTTCCGGGTGGCGCAGATCGAGGCCGCCGGCAACAAGAGCGAAAAGGACGGCAAGCTGGTGCTTCAGGCCCAATCTGTTTCCATCAACGGGCAGGACGTCCCGATCTCCGGCACCGCCGATCAGACCACCGTGGAGCACACCCTGCAGGGTCAGGGGGTGACGGCCGGTGGTGCGCTGCGGGTGGGCGGCGGGGCGGCGGCAGGCGCGATCCTGGGCAAGGTGCTCGGTGGGAAGACTGGCGCCATTATCGGCGGTGTGGCCGGGGCCGCCGGCGGAGCGGCGGCGGCGGCACATACCGCGGACCGCGACGTCGTCGTACACCCGGGAGGGAAGGTGAGCTTCACGCTGGGGTCCGACTTCAGCATCACTCCCTGACGTCGAGGGTGGCCGGGGTGAGGCACCTGCCCCGGCCATCCCTCAGTACCCTGCTCCTCCGCCCCCGCCGCGCGGGTCCGAGACTCCCTCCCAGCCCTGCGATGTCCGGATGATCGCCTCGACGTCGCCCCAGTGGGGGCGGAATTCGATCTTGTGCCCCATCGCCTGCAGCGTGTCGATGGTGGCTGCTTGGAATCCGTCCCGCTCCAGGCGGATCGCATCGGGCAGCCCTTGATGATGCAGCCTGGGGGCGGCCACGGCGTCCGCGAGGGCCATTCGGTGGTCGATCACGTTGGAGATCACGTGGTAGACCTGCGTTATGATCGTGGGGCCGCCCGGAGTGCCGACCACCAGAAACAGCTTGCCGGTTGAATCGACCACGAGGCTCGGCGTCATGGCAGAAAGCATGCGCTTGCCGGGTTGGATCGCGTTTGCCTCGCCCTGTACGAGGCCGTAGAGATTCGGCTTCCCCGGCGCGGTGGCGAAATCGTCCATCTCGTCGTTGAGGAGGAAGCCGGCGCCGCCCACGGCGACGGCGCTGCCGTAACTGTCGTTGAGCGTCGTGGTGCAGCTGACCGCATTCCCCGCGGAGTCGACCACGGAGTAGTGCGTGGTGGAGTTGCCGTCCCGGAGCTCCGGGTTGAACGGCGGCGTGGGGGTCGCCCGCGAGAGGTTGATCTGTCCGCGGAGAGACGCCGCGTATTGCTTGGAGAGCAGGCGCTCGAGTGGCATCTTCACGAAGGCGGGGTCTCCCAGAAACTCATTTCGATCGGTGAATGCGCGGCGCATCGCCTCCGCTTCCCGATGCAGCAGGGCAGGCGTCCCGAACTCCGGCAGCGGGCCGAACCCCTCCATGATGTTGAGAATGAGCGCCAGCGTCACGCCGCCACTGGAGGAGGGCGGCATCGAGTAGACCGTATCACCGCGATAGCTGATCCGGATCGGGTCGCGCCAGACGGGGCGGTACCCGGCCAGGTCGGTCCGGGTGATGATTCCGCCGCCGCGGTGCATCTCGGCGACGATCGAGTCCGCCACCCATCCACCGTAGAACCCGTCCACGCCGCGATCCCGGATGGCGGTGAGCGTCCGGGCCAGGTCGTGCTGCACCCAGAGGCTGCCGGCGGGCGGCGTGAGACCTTCCGAGTTCAGGAAGTAGCGCCGCGTGGACGGATAGGTATAGAACCATCCACGGTACGCGTCGAGAGAGCGGCTGCGGTGCTCGTCCACGACAAAGCCGTCCTCGGCGAGGTGGATGGCCGGCGCAATGACCTGGGTCAGCGGGAGTCGGCCGTAGCGGTGCAGGGCCTCGAGGAGGCCGGCCACCGAACCCGGTACCCCGACCGACAGGTGCCCCTTGGTCGAGAGCAGGGTCGGCTCGCCCTGGCGGTTCTGGAACATGTTGCGGGTCGCGTGGCCGGGAGCGGTTTCGCGGTAGTCGAGCGCGGTCGTTGCCCCGTCTGCCAGGCGGATCAGCATGAATCCGCCACCGCCGATGTTGCCCGCCTCAGGATGCACCACGGCCAGCGCGAACCCGACCGCCACCGCGGCGTCGACCGCGTTGCCGCCCGCTCTCAGGATGTCGCGTCCCACCTCGCTCGCGATCGGGCTGCCCGACACCACCATGGCACTGGTGCCCCGGGTGACGCGTGCCTGCCCGAGATAGGGCCAGGCGGCGTTGATGCCGCCCGCCCGCGCGGCCGAGGCGGGCGCCGGGAGGCGGCGGGCACAGGCCTGGAGGAGGGTGAGGCCAAGAAGAGCGAAGGACAGGAAGCGGCGCACTGACAACCTCACGGGGGTGGAGGAGTAGATTGCTCCCAATGACCCGAAGCCCCTAATTTAGGGCCCGCTCCCCCCGGGAACCAATGACCGAGTCCTATCGCGACCCGCGACTCACCGAGCGGCGGAATCCGCGGACCGCGTCTATCGATCGTGCCGCGAGCCTCGAGATCGTGGATCTGATGGCGGCCGAAGATGCCACGGTCCCGGGCATCGTCGCCGGGGCTCGACTCGAGATCGCACGCGCCATCGATCTGATCGAAGGCGCCTTCCGCGCCGGGGGCCGGCTCTACTACGTGGGGGCGGGGACCAGCGGTCGGCTCGGCGTCCTCGATGCGGCGGAGTGTCCCCCGACCTTCGGTACCGACCCCGGACTGGTGAGTGGCATCATCGCCGGCGGTGCCAAGGCGCTCCTCCGATCCGTGGAAGGGGCGGAAGACGATGTGAACGCCGGGATCACCGAGATGGACACCCAGGGGGTCGGCCCGCGTGACGTCGTCATCGGGATCGCGGCGAGCGGCACCACGCCCTTCGTCCGGGCAGCGCTGGGCCGGGCGCAAGCCCTCGGCGCGGGTACGGGCCTGGTTACCTGCGTCGAGCCACCGGCCGGCCTGCGGGAGACGTGTGACGTCTGCATTGCCCTGCTGGTCGGCCCGGAGGTTATCACGGGATCGACTCGGCTCAAGGCCGGCACCGCGACCAAGCTCACGCTCAACATGCTCACCACCGGGGCGATGATCCGCCTCGGAAAGACCTATGGCAACCTGATGGTCGACCTCCAGGCCACCAACGCGAAGCTGGCCGATCGCAGCGAGCGGATCCTGATGGAAGTCGCTGGCCTGGGGCGCGAGGGGGCCAAACGGGCCCTTGAAAGCGCGGGCGGCCGGGTGAAGGTGGCCATCGTGATGGCGAAGCGACGCGTGGACCGCACCGAGGCCGAGCACCTGCTCGACCAGCACCGAGGTCATCTGCGGGCGATTGTCGGCGACCCGCCCGCCGTCCCGCTCGCATGAGCGAACGCCCGACCCTGGCGGTGGGGCTCATGAGCGGTACGTCACTCGACGGTGTCGATGCGGCGCTGGTCCGTTTTGCCGGCCCCACCCATTGCGACCTGGTGCACTTTCTCACCCGCCCCTACAACCCCGAGGAGCGCGACCAGTTGCTCACCGCGATGGCCTCGGGCCGCCCACGCGAGCTGGCGCTGCTGCACGTGCACGCCGCCGCGTGGGCCGCCGAGGCGGTTGAGGCGCTGCTCGCGGAGGCCCGCGTCCGTCCTGCCGAGCTCGCGTTCATCGCGATGCATGGGCAGACCGTCTGGCATGAACCGCCCGCGGTGAGCTGGCAGCTTGGAGAACCGGCGATCCTGGCCGAGCGCTTCGGCGTGCGGGTCGTGAGCAACTTCCGCGCGCGCGATGTGGCCGCGGGGGGGCAGGGGGCTCCCCTCGTGCCCGCGGCGGATGTTCTGCTCTTTGGTGCCGACGCGCCCCGGATTCTGCTCAACGTGGGCGGGATGGCGAACCTGACCTACGTGCCGCGTCGTTCCTCCGAGGAGGGGGCGTTCGCGTTCGACACCGGGCCGGGGGTGGCGCTCATCGATGCCGTGGCCCGGTTGGTCGACCCGTCCCTCACCTGTGACCGGGACGGCGTGCTCGCCGAGCGCGGGCGAACCGATGAGGCCCTGCTGCACGATCTGTTGGGCGATCCCTTCTTCGCCGCGCCGCCCCCCAAGAGCACCGGACGAGAACACTTCGGAACCGCGCTGGCCGAACGGATCCATCGTCAGGCGCCGGGCCCCGATGGCGTTACCACGGCGGTGGAGCTTACCGCGCGGAGCATCGTGGGGGCGATCGAACGCTGGGTGCCCGGGGCGCCGGAGGTCGTGGCCTCGGGCGGCGGCATGCGGCATCCCGTCCTGGCGTCGCGCCTCGGCCTGCTGCTTCGCTCTCACGGTCAGGCGCTCCGGTCGTTCGACCAGCTTTACTTCACGGGCGACGCCAAGGAGGCGGTCGCCTTTGCTCTCCTCGGCTATCTCACCGTGCACGGTCAACCCGGCAATCTCCCCCGGGCCACAGGGGCCCTGGGGCACCGCGTTCTGGGCCAGATCACCCCGGCATGAATCCCATGCGTCTCGTGCTGCCTGCGCTTCGCTGGCGGGCGGAGACCGGCTTCTTGCACGAGGACCGCGCCATCGATCTCGCACTCGAGGCCGGTGTGGGTGGATTCATCGTCTTCGGGGTGGGCGGCGCCCGCGCGGACGAGATTGGACGCCTCACCGAGGAGGTCCGGCACCGGGCGGGGCGCCCGCTGCTGATCGGCGCCGACCTCGAGCGGGGCGCGGGCCAGCAGGCGAGGCGCCTCACGGAGATCCCGCCGCCCGGCGCGCTCGGGTCCCTTGGGGACCCCGCGGTGATCGAGTGGGCGGGAGCGACCACGGCCCGGGAGGCAAGACGGATCGGCATCAACTGGGTGTTCGCTCCGGTGGCGGATCTCGATCTCGAGCCGGAGAACCCGATCGTGCAGAGCCGGTCGTTCGGGGCATCTCCAGCCGAGGTCGGGGCCGCGGTGGCGACGTGGACCCGTGCGGCCCAGCGGGAAGGCGTGCTGGCCTGCGCCAAGCATTACCCCGGGCATGGCCGGACCCGCCTCGATTCCCACCACACCGTCCCCTCGGTGACAGTGCCGCTCGAGGCTCTGGAGCAGAGCGACCTCGAGCCGTTCCGGGCCGCGGTGGCTGCCGGCGTTGCCTCGGTGATGACCGCGCACGTGGCCTTTCCGGCCTGGGACCCCAGCGGTGTTCCCGCCACGCGGTCCCGGGTGATCCTCAACTACCTGCGGCGCGTGCTCAATTTCGATGGCCTGATCGTCACCGACGCGCTGATCATGGGTGGAGCCCAAGCCGATGGTGGTGCCGGCGCTGGAGCCCGAGACGCCCTGATGGCGGGCTGCGATCTCCTGCTCTACCCTCCGGATCCCGCGGCCCTGCGGCAGGTGCTAGACGAGGCTCTGGCTGCGAGCGAGGTGGGGCTGGGTCGGTTGGAGGATGCGCTCGCCCGCTACGAGCGGGCGCTGGCGGTCGCCTTCGCGGGTCCAGATCCTGGCACTCCCCCCGACCTCTCGACGCTAACTGCCGCGAGGGTTGCCGACCTGCTGCTCGAGCGAGGCCTGTTGCGCGGCTCCGCCCCCGACCTGGGGGCGGAGATCGAACTGATCGAGCTCGACGACGACGTCGGCGGATGGTTCCCACCCGGACCGAGCGACCTGGTGCGGCGCGCCCTCGGGCGGGAGCGCATCGTAGACCACCACGGCGGGAAGCTGGTGGTGCTGGCCTTCGCCGAGCCGCGTGCCGCCAAGGGGCGGGCGGGCTTCTCGCCGGAGACGCGGGCCCGGCTGGCGGCGGTTCTGCCCCGTGCGGTGCTGCTGGTGCTGTTCGGGCATCCGCGCCTCGCGCGTGAGCTGCCGGGGGAGTGCCCCATCCTGGGCGCGTGGCATCGTCAGCCGCTCATGCAGGAGGCGGTGTCGCGGTGGATCGCCCGCCGGATGCAGCGGTGACGGCGCTCGACTGGGTAGTGGTCGGCGCATACATCGCGATGAGTCTGGCGCTCGGGCTCTGGGTCGCGCGCCGGGGCGCGCGTAACCTGGCGGAGTTCTTCGTGGGCGGCCGGGCCATTCCGTGGTGGCTGGCGGCGACCTCCATGGCGGCGACGACGTTCAACGTCGATACCCCGCTCTACGTGGCCGGGCGCGTGGCCCGGGCGGGCGTGGCGGGCAACTGGGAGTGGTGGTGCTTCGCCTTTGCCCACGTGCTGCTGGCGGTGATGCTGGCCAAGCTCTGGCGGCGCGCCAGCGTCGTGACCGATCTGGAGCTGATCGAGCTCAGGTACGACGGGCCTCCGGCAGCCTTCCTCCGGGGGTTCCGCGCCTTCCTCTTCGCCGTGCCCCTCAATTGCATCTCGATCGGCTACGCCATGCTCGCCCTCCGGAAGGTGGCCGCCGGGCTCGGCCTGTTCGAGGGGCTGCACGGACTTCCCGGCGACCCCCGCCTCTGGGCGCTGATGCCGATCGTCGTTGTGACGCTCACCTATACCGCCGTGGCCGGCCTCTGGGGGGTCGTGGTCACCGATCTACTGCAGTACATCCTGGCCATGCTGGGCGCCCTCCTCGTCATGGGGTACGCGCTCCGCGAGGTAGGCGGGCTCCATGCGCTCACCGCAGACCTCCGGGCCGCCGGCCAGGGAGCCCACCTCCAGCTGGTGCCGCATGGGGAAGACGCGCTGCTGCCGCTGAGCACCATGCTGGGATACCTGTTCATCCAGTGGTGGGCGTTCCGAAACAGCGACGGGGGGGGAATGTTCGTCCAGCGGCTCTCCGCCACGGCCGACGAGCGGGAAGCCGCACGTGCCTCGCACCTGTTCAACGTCCTCAACTACGTGGTGCGCACCTGGCCGTGGGTTCTGGTCGGCCTGGCCGCGCTGGTGCTTCTCCCCGGGCTCAAGGACCCGGAGCTGGCTTACCCTCTGTTGATGCGGCGCTATCTCCCGCCCGGAGTGCTGGGCCTGGTCTTCGCGAGCCTGGTCGCCGCCTTCATGTCCTCCGTCTCGACCCAGATCAACTGGGGCGCCAGCTATCTGGTGAACGATCTCTACGGACGCTTTGCCAGGGTGCGCGATGAGCGCAAGCTGCTCGCCGCCGCCCGTCTGGCGTCGGTGGTGCTCACGCTGCTCGCGGCCACGCTGTCGTTCTTCATGGATGATGTCGGTCAGGTCTTTCGCTTCCTGATCCTGATCGGCAATGGTCCGGGGCTGGTGCTGCTGTTGCGCTGGTTCTGGTGGCGCATCAATGCCTGGGCCGAAATTGCGGCCATGGCGGCGTCGCCGGTATTCGCGCTGGTCAGCTTCTGGCCGGGCTTCGAGGGCGCCACCTTCGGGGCCCGCATCGCGTGGACGGCCCTGGGCACGATGGCGGTCTGGGTTCCCGTAATGCTCTGGACCCAGCCGGAGCGCCCGGAGGTGCTGGAACGGTTCTACCGGCGGGTTCGCCCCGGCGGGGCGTGGGGGCCGCAGGCCGCGGCGACCGGCCTGGCTCCCCTCGACCGGCTCAGCCGGGATCTCGGACGATGGTTGGTCGCGTGCGCGGTGCTGCTGGCAGGGATGCTTGGCGTGGGTGCGCTCCTACTGCGATAGCGGCGCGACTGCCGAAGGCGGCCAGGTCCTCCATCGGGGATGGCTCATTGATGGCGAATCCCTGCGCATAGTCGACGCCGAGGGCGCGGAGGGTGTCGAGCGTCTGGAGATTCTCGACCCCTTCCGCCACGGTCTTGAGGTGCATTACGTGCCCGACTCGGTTGATGGCCTCCACCATCGCGTACTCCACCGGGTCGGCGTCGATGTGCCGCAGAAACGCTCCGGCGATCTTGAGGAAGTCCACCGGCAGGCTCTGCAGGTAGGCGAACGAGGACATCCCGCTCCCAAAGTCGTCCAGGGCGAACCAGCATCCGAGCGCCTTCAGCTCCCGGATGAAGTGCGCGGCCTGGGCCAGATTGGCGATCGCCGCGGTCTCGGTGATCTCGAAGCAGAGCGATTCGGGCGGCAGGTCGTACCGGTCGAGCTGATCGCGCACGAAGGCGAGCATGCCGGGGTCGCCGAGTGAGGCGCCCGAGAGGTTGATCGACGCGATGGGCCGCATGCCGTTGCCGCGCTGATGGCCGTACAGGGACATTACCTCGCGCAGCACCCAGCGGTCCACCGCCCCCATCAGGCCGTACCGTTCGGCGGCGGGGATGAAGGCGCCTGGCGCGATGAGGGTGCCGTCCCGCTCGACCAACCGCAGCAGGACCTCGACGCGGGGACGCTCGCCCGGGTGCGGGCTCAGGGGCAGGATCGCCTGGCCGAACAGGCGGAACCGGTGCTCCTCGAGCGCGGAGGTGATCCTGGTGACCCACTGCATCTCCCCTTGGCGCAGGGCGAGGACCGCGTCGTTGGGCTCGTAGAAGTGCACCCGGTTGCGGCCGCGCTCCTTGGCCGCGTAGCAGGCCGCATCGGCGTGCCGGAGGACCGTGGCAAGGCTCTCGGTTTCGGTGGTGATCGGTACCACTCCCACGCTTACGCCGAGCGCGAAGGGCTGGCCTTCCCAGGCAAAACGAAACTCCTGGACCGTCTCGAGCAGATCGTGCGCCACGCGGGTGGCCTGGCCGGGTGGGCAATGCTCGAGCAGGACGCCGAACTCGTCGCCCCCCAGGCGGGCCAGGGTGTCGCGGCGGCGCACTTTCTTGAGCAGCTCGTTGGCCAGTCGGCGCAGCAACTCGTCGCCCGCTACATGGCCGCAGGTATCGTTGACCACCTTGAACTGGTCGAGATCGAGGAAGCAGAGGGCGTGCTGCACGCCTTCCTGCTGCGCACGACTGATCGCGCGGCCAACCCGGCGCTCGAACTCGTGCCGGTTGACGAGCCCTGTCAGGAAGTCGTGGCTGGCCTGATGCGCCAGCTGGCGCGCCAGGGTCCGCGCCCGGCTCACGTCATGGAAGACGAGGACCGCGCCGATCACCTCGCGCTCTCGATTGGTGACCGGGGCGGCGCTGTCGTCGATGGCGAACTCCCGTCCATCGGGCCGGACCAGCAGGGAGAGATTGGAGCGCCCAATGACCCGCTTCTCCCGGAGGCAGGTTTCGATCGGATTCTCGAGCGGCTCCCGCGTGGTCTCATGCACCAGCGAGAGCACGTTGGCGATGGGGAGGCCGATCAGCTCGCTGTTGCGGGATCCGAGGAGCTGCTCCGCCACCGGGTTCAGGTATTCGATGATGCCCCTGGCATCGGTCCGGACAACGGCGTCCCCGATGGAGCCAAGCGTAACCTCGGCACGCTCCTTCTCCTCGGCCAGGCGGCGCTCGAAGCGCTTCCGCTCGCTGATGTCGCGCGCGATCGTGGAGTAGAACTCCACCTCCCCGGCCGGGTTGCGATGGCAGATGATCACCTGCGAGAAGGTGACCTCGCGCCCATCGGCCGTGAGCAGCGTCGCTTCTCCGCTCCAGGTTCCCGCCTCGGCGGCGGCCGCCAGCGTCTGCGGCCGGAGCAGGACCCGCGCCCAACCCGCGGCCGCCTCGGGACGGCCGTCCGGCGTCTGGCCGCCGAGCAGGAGCCGCCCGGCCTCGTTGAGATAGATGGCGCGGCCTTCGCGGTCCGCGAAGCACACCGGATCGGTGGTGGTCTCGAGCACGGCTGCCAGCCGGCGCTGCAGCGCCGACAGTGTGACCGCTCGGTGCTTCGACTGGCGGAGCATCACCAGCACCGCCGTAAAGAGCACCAGCGTGACCAGGAGCGCCCCGAGCAGCGCGCTCCGCGCGACGTCGAGGACGTGATACGCCTCGCCGGCCTCGCTTTCGGCCGCCAGGCCGAGGCCCAGTTGATCGTCCCATTCCCAGGCGCCGACCACCGAGATGCCGCGATGGTTGAGGTATCCGCGGAGGTCGAGGCCGGCGTTGCCGTGAATGGCGGACTGCGCCATCTCGGTCAGGCGCCCGGTGCCCGGCACGACGAGCGGCGTCCCGGCCGTGTCGTCACTGGTTGGATCGCCACTCCCCAGCAGGCGGCCGGCGCGATCGAAGAAATAGGCGTGGCCCAAGGCGCGGTTGCGGCTCTGTTCGGTCAGCCGGGCAAACTCGCGCTGCGAGGCCAGCGAGGTGACGAGGACCGCGGTGGTGATTCCGCTCGCGTCCCGGATCGGCGCGAACGCAGCGAGGCGCGGCACGTGCGCCGTGTCTCCCGGGAAGGGGCTGAACGAGGGCAGCCCATCCATGGCCCGCTCCAGAGCCGGGGTCATGAACCGCGGCAGGCTTGCCGGGAGCGAATCGGGCCAGCGGGTGAGGGTGGTCTCGTCTCCGTCGATGATCCAAAACCCTTCGAGGTCGTTGGCGCGGATCGCCCCTTCCAGCAGGCGGTAGGCGTCCCCGGACGGAGCCTCCGCGGTCCCGGTCCGAGCGCGAGCGATGGCGAGCTGGTCCACGACTCCCGCCAGCCCCTTCGTGGCGGCCATGGTCGCGGCCTCCGCCTGCTGCCGGGTGGCCCAGTGGTGCACCGCCTCGCGGGATTCCGCGAGGACGGTCTGCAGGCCGCGCCCTGCCGACTCCCGGACAGCCCCGTCGATCCGGCTCAGTGCCCACCAGGCGCCAGCTCCGACTCCAACCACGAAAAGCGCGATTCCACCCAGCGCCGCCTCCGACGGGAGGCGCGCGAGGGCACCACGCGATTGGCGGTTGAGCCGGAAGGAAGCCATGGCGCCCATCATGTGTGTTGGGTGACGTTCGGGCGGTGACCGATCTCACCTAAGTGCCCATGCCGTCACAAGATGGCTGGATGGACGGAGCCGGAACTCCGCTATTCGCCGGCGAGCAGTTCGTGCACGAAGCGTACCGGTACGGCGTAGATGATCCGGCCATTGCTGCCGGTCTGGCCTCCATAAAGGACGCCAATAACACTCCCGTTGCGGTCGAAAATCGGGCTCCCACTCGAGCCCTCGGCGCCATAGCTGTCCAGCTGGAGAAGGTCGGGGAGAGTACGGGAAACCGTGCCCAGGGTAAGGGTAGCCGCGACACCCTCGTGCGCCCAGGACGATCCTCCCGCCAGGTCCAGGCCGAGCGGAAAGCCCAGCACCGCCGCGGGCTCGCCCATTTCGTCCGGTCGCGTGCTGTCCGCGAGCGCCTTCACGACGGGAAACCCGCGGTGCACCGAGGCATGCAGGAGCGCGAGATCCGCCCCCGGATGCACCTTCACGACGTCGGCTCGAAAGTTCTGATTGGTGCCGTTGAACACCACGCCGATCCGCGAGGCGAGGGTTCCGTTCGAATCGCTCACCACGTGCTTGTTGGTGATGAGGAGCCCGCCGTTGGGATCGGAGCGAACGGCGAACGCCGTCCCGGTGTAGATCTTCCCGTTGGGGAACTGCACCCACACCATCGCCACCGCATCCCGGTTCGCCGCTGCGATCCCGTGGGCATCGAGCGCCGCGGCGCCGGCCAGAGTCCGCTGCTGGCGGATGGCCTTCTCGAGACGCCGCTTGAGGCTATTGATCTGGTCGGCGTCGTTCGGGGCGGCCGCGAGTTGCTGCTTGAGCTGTTCCGCTGCCAACTGCGCGGAATCGAGCGCGGCGCGGAGTCCGGCGCTCCCGGCCGAGAGATCGCCGATCTGCTGCATCAGGCTGTCCACCTGGCCGAGCAGTGCCTGCCGCTGCGCGGCCAACCGCCGGTCCGTTTCGTGGGTCTGCCACAGATATGCTCCGGACACACCGACGAGCAGGAGGAGCAGCCCCGCGGCCGTCAGCCGGAGCCTTCGCGTCTGGCGCGCCACCTCGACGCGGACCCGCGCCGTGGTGCCGCCCAGCGGTCTCCCAGCCGGTACCACCGGTTGACGATCCTTGGTGGGACGAGGCGGGGCCTGGGGTGGGGTCGACGCCCGCGCCTGCTCCTGACCGCCGAATACCTGTGTGCCACTTCGGGACCCCGCCGACTCGGCGGGCGCCCCCGCTCCCGACGGGCGTCGGTCGGGGATGGCCGTGAACTCGACCTGCGGGCCGTTCGGGCCGAACCGGATGATGTCCTTGGTGGCGAGCGCGCATTCCTTGGTCAGCTGCTTGCCGTTCACGAACGTGCCGTTCGTGCTCCCGATGTCCCGCAGGATGTACTGCTCCCCGACCAATGTGGCGACGGCATGTCGGCTGGAGACGTCGAGGTCTTTCTCCGGGTCGAACTTGAGTTCGGAATCAGGGTGCCGACCCATCGCGATGTGGGCCTGACTGAGAATGTCAGTCTGGCCCGCGCGGCTGCCCGAGAGAAAGGTGAACTGGGCCTTCATGGCGCTGACGGGCGACCGATCATCCGGTGCCGAGCAGGAAGAAGGCCGCCAGGGCGAGGAGGAGGAGCGCCAGCAGTCCGTAGATCAGACGGCGCGACTGGGTGGGCTGTTGACTGATCGGGACCGGCGCGGGGCTACCGGTGTAGACCGGCACCGGCTCCGTGGTCGCCTCGCCCTCGGTGAGGGGATACACCTGGTGCCCCACCTGGGCCCCCCCCTCGGGCTCCGGAAGGCCGTTGCCACCGAAGCGTGCCGCGATGACTGTGATGTTGTCCGGGCCACCCCGGGTGTTGGCGAGCTCGATCAGCCGGGAGCAGAGGTCCGCCAGGTCGGCGGCCTTCGCCGCGTATTCCGCGATTTCCTCCTTCCTGACCAGCCCGGACAGGCCATCCGAGCACAGGACCAGGAGGTCCCCTCGACGCAGTGGTTGCCAGGTGAGGTCGACCTTCACCCGCGGGTCGGGGCCGAGCGCCTGCAGGATGATGTTCCGGCGCTCGCTCTGCTCGGCTTCTTCCTCGGTGATCTCCCCGGCCTCCACCAGCCGCTGCATGAGGGACTGGTCCTTGGTGATCTGGGTGATCTCGCCTTTCCGGATGAGATAGGCCCGGCTGTCGCCGACCTGCGCGAGATAGAGGTCGGAGCCGAAGATCCCCGCGACGGTGGCCGTGGTGCCCATGCCGCGCACCTCGGGATGTTCCCGGGCATGGACGTGGATCCGGCTGTTCGCGAGATCGACCGCCTCCTTCATCCGGTAGGCGAAGCGCTGCGCGGTGACCTCCGCGTCGTCCGGCCAGACCGTGGTCATGTGCGTGAAGACCAGGTCGGCCGCCATCCGGCTTGCGACCTCACCGGCGGCGGCTCCGCCCATCCCGTCCGCGACCATGAAGAGGGAGCCGCGGGCACCGACCTCATGCTCACGGACGTCAGGCTGGAGGCTCGCCACCCGGCGGGTGAGGTCCGCGACGAGGAAGGTGTCCTCGTTGTGCTCGCGGGTTCGGCCGACGTCGGTCTTGCCGAAGACGGAGATATGGACGCTAGGCACGTAACCTCATGGATGAACGAGCTGCCGGAGCTGCTCAATCAAGGTCTGTCCTGTCGGTGTCGCCCGGAGATCCTGGGATTTCTGAGCCCAGGACAGGGCGTCCGCGTACTTCTTGTCCTGCTGGTAGGCAACGGCGACCATGTTTGCAGCAATGGCCCGTATCGAGTCCGAGACGTCCTGGCGGTGGTAGATCGCCTCCGACTTCTGTCGGGCCGCCTCGCGCTTTGAAGGCTCGAAGACGTCGTCGATCTCCGGGAGAACTACCGCGGCGGAGGTAGTCGGGACGGTCGACCGACCAACCTGCCCGCCATCGGAGTGGCGCGTCGGCTGCTCGCTCGGAGTTCCCGTTCGTCGGCCCCCTGCCGGCTGTGATGGCGCGGGGGCCGGAGGCTTGGCGCTGTCCACCGGCGCCGGGGGCTGGCTGGGCACGGTCTTGGTCGTGTCCGGCGCCGGCACGGTCTTGGGTGGCGTGTTTGCGGCGAGAGACGGATTCGGTCCCTCGTTTCCGCCGAACAGCCGACCCCGGAGCAGGAACCCCGCGCCACCAACGAGCAGGATGCCGATGCCCGCGGCGATCGGGAGCAGCGGCAATCCCCGCTTGGGGGGAGCCGGCGGTGGCGCCTTGACGCGGGCGGTGCTGGCCGGTGGCTTGGCTCGGGCCTGGGCGGCGGCGGGATCGACTCGGGTGGCCGGAGGCGCCGCGGGTCTCCCATGCAGATCCTCGGGCCGGACCAGCTGGGTCCCGGCATCGACGTCGACCTGGCCGGTCAGACGGGTGGCGAGGCCCCGCACGTCGCGGGCGAGATCGCCCGCGTTGCGATACCGGTCGTTCGGGTTTCGGGCCAGGGCCCGGTCCAGTACCCGCTGGACCTCCGGGGGGAAGCTCACATCGGGGCAGGCCACCGCCAGGGGCAAGGGATCGTCGGTGAGACGCTTGATCATCGTCTCCTGCTGGCTGTCGGCCGGGAACGGCGAGGCGCCGGTCAGCATGCGATAGAAGACGAGCCCCAGCGAGTAGATGTCGCTCCGGCCGTCGACCGGGTCGCCGGCGAGCTGCTCGGGACTCATGTACTCCGGGGTGCCGACCACGAATCCCGTCTTGGTCACCTTCTGCGCCCGCCCCTCATCTCCCCCGATGGCCTTGGCGATCCCGAAGTCCACCACCTTGACGACGTCCTTACCCCGGGTGGTGGTGACCATGATGTTGTCGGGCTTCAGGTCGCGATGGACGATCCCCATGTCGTGGGCCACCTGCAGCGCCTCGGCGGTCTGCTGGATCATCGCGGCCGCGCGGGGGAGCGGCAGGGTCGAGACCTCGTGCAGGAGGTCGGTCAGACTCCTCCCCTCGATGAACTCCATCGCGAGGTAGATCAGCCCTTCGGGGGTCTCGCCGAAATCGTAGATGGAACAGACGTTGGGGTGGTTGATGCGGCTGGCGTTGGCGGCTTCCCGATTGAAGCGACTGATCGCTTCGGGGTCGCTCATCGTACCCGGCATCATGATCTTGATGGCGCAGCGGCGGCCCATCTTCACGTGCTCGGCCAGGTAGACCTGACCCATGCCGCCTTCGCCCAGCTTCTTCGTGATGTGGTAGCGGTCGGCGATCACCTGCCCGACCAGATCGTTGACGGCCCCGGACTTCCGGAGCGGGGTGCCATCCCGCTCGCAGAACAGCTTCTCGTCGCCGTATTCGGCGCCGCACGTGGTGCAGACCTTCATGCCAGCTCCGCCCTCAGCATCTGGTCTCCCGCGAGGAGGCGCGCGTTGGGCGACACCCGGCGCTCCCCGCGCACGGCGATCGCCACGCCATTGCGGCTGCCCGCGTCCACCAGGACGAAATCCGCATCCTCGCTCCGAACGAGCGCGTGGAGCGCACTCATGGATGAATCATACGGAAACTGCCACTCACCCTGCTCGCGACCCACCCGAACCGTGCGGCCCGGGGAGAGGGTGATGATGTCGCGCGGGCTCCCATCCGCCCGGATCTGGGCGAGGTTGGCGATATCCGCCGCGGGGGTGAGGCTCCCCAACCGGCGGGTCTGGTCCTGCTCGGGCGGGCGGGGCCCCGGGTAGCCCAGTCGGCGGAAGCGGAGGATCTGGCTGCCGAGGAGCACCAGGTCGCCGTCGGTGAGGCGATGGGGCTCGTCGAGATAGAGCCACGTCCCGTTCTTGCTGCCCAAGTCCCGGACAGTCAGGATCCCGTCCAGATAGAGGAACTGTGCGTGGAGCGGTGAGAGGTAGTCGTCATCCGGAAAGTTGATATCCGCTCCCTGCCGACCCAGCGTGGTCACCGCGGTCGCCAGCGGAAAATGCTGGGCCACCTGGCCGCTCCGGTCGAGCAGCGCCAGTCGCGGTGAAGTCGGTCCGCTCTTGATCGGCGCCGCGGCAACCTGGGGCTGAGGCCCGGTGTCGCTGAAGGCCGCGCCGCAGGCGGGGCAGAACTTCGAGCCTTGATCGTTCAGCCGGCCGCAGCGGGTGCAGGCGTGCGCCGCCCGGATCTGGGTGAGTCGGGCCCCGCATTGGCCGCAGAAGGGCAGGTCCCCCTTCACCGGCGCGTTGCAGGAGGGACACTTCACGGTCGCGCCGGCGGTTGCCACTCCCCGGGAAGCGTCAGGCACGGGCGGCGACATCATCTCGTCCGGGGGACGGATGCGGCTGCAAGGTGGCGACCAGCACGCGCCGTGGGCATGACGATTCGGGGTTCCCCATGCTGAGACTGAACTAGACTAAGGAAGGGCGACTAAGGGAATCTAGAAATCGCGGCGAGGAGCGTCAACCAATGTCCTGCCGTAAGTCGCGGTGCCCGTGTACCTTGCACCCCATGCGCCGCGGAACCTCGCTCGGCCTTGCTCTCGCCTGCGCCGCAGCCTGCGCTCGTGTGCCACCCGGCACTCCCGTACCCGCCTCGGGGCCGAGCCGTCTTCCGCCCGTGCCTCTCGTGCGGGGCCCGCTACGGATCGCGGTGGTTTACCCCGCTCCGACGGACGTGGTTGACGTCCGCGATTCCATCTTCCTGTTCGGCAGCGTGGGGACCGGTCTCGCCCAGCTCACGGTGAACGGTGCCCCCGTGCGGGTCTGGCCCGATGGCGGGTGGCTGGCCTGGGTGGCCGCGCCGAATCCAGCCGATTCGATCATGTCTTTCATCCTCGCCGCTCGGACCGCGGGAGACTCCGCCACGCTGGTCTATCCGGTCCGACGCTCGCGGCGGTTCATCCCCCCGCCGAGCGGAGTCTGGATTGACTCGGCTTCGGCGACCCCCGCCGGGCGGGTCTGGTGGCCGGCCGGAGAGTACCTCCCACTGAGCATACGCGCCGCGGAAGGTGCTACGGTGCGGGTCCGCTTTCCCGGCGGTCTGGTGGTACCGCTTGCTCCCGATGCAGGGCTGGGGGAGGTATCGGTCGCAATCCGCGCGTTCGATCGAGACACGAACAACCTGGTGGCGCCCCGGGAGGCGGATCGCTACACCGGCGCGATTCGCGGGCTGGCCGTGGGCAGTGATCCGGGGCCGTTCCTTGGCCACGGACCGGGTCCTTCGCCCGGTGGGGACAGCGGAGCCGTGGTGGAAGCGATCCTCGGCTCTGATACCGCACGAGTCCGATGGCCCCTGCGCATCGCTCTGCTCGACACTGTGCCGGACCTGATGGAATTCAACGATGATACCGCTGGAACCGGGACTACCGATAGTCTCACCGTCGGGAGGGCGCGTCCTGGTGCCACTTACCATTGGTTCTTCCCGACGGGAACCCGAGTCGTGGCCAGCGGTCGCCTGGGAGACGATCTGCGGGTGCGCCTCTCGCGCGGGCAGGAGGCGTGGGTGGCCGCCCCCGATGCAGTGCCGCTGCCCCGCGGAGGGGCGGACTTGCGTGGGACGGTGGGGTCCCTGACCCTCACTCCCGCTCCTGACCGACTGACGCTGCGCGTGCCAGTCACGGAGCGCGTTCCGTTCCGCGTGGAGGAGAGCGCGGGGCGTCTCACCCTGCGCCTCTACAACGCGGTCAGCGACGCCAACTGGACCCGCTACGGTCGGACTGACCCTTACGTGCGGGACATCAGCTGGCAGCAGGAGACGGCCGACGAACTGACCATCACCCTGACCCTCTCCGGTCCGGTCTGGGGCTACCGTGCCCGGTGGGACCGGAACGACCTGCTCTTCGAAGTTCACCGACCGCCGGCCATTCATGCGGGCCGGCCCCTGGAAGGGTTGCTCATCGTGGTCGATCCGGGACACCCCCCGCTCGGGGCCACCGGCCCGACCGGACTCCGTGAGGCAGAGGCAAACCTGCACGTCGCCTTATTGCTCCGCGACCTGCTGGCGGAGGGAGGCGCCCGTGTCGTCATGACGCGGAGCGCCGACCAGAGCCTCGAGTTGTGGCCGCGGGTGAAGCTGGCGGACAGCCTCGGCGCAGATCTCCTGATCTCGGTGCATAACAACGCCCTGCCGGATGGGGTGAACCCCTTCACGAATAGCGGCGCCAGCGTTTTCTATAATCATCCGCGGAGCCTCCCCTTGGCGCGGGAGATCCAGGCCGCTCTGGTGGAGCGGCTCGGGGTTCGCGACCTGGGCGTCGCCCGGGGCGACCTGGCCCTGGTCCGCCCGACCTGGATGCCGGCGGTCCTAACCGAGGGACTCTTCATGATGCTGCCTGACCAGGAGGCGGCGCTGCGCAGTCCGGATGGGCAGCGGGCCTATGCGCTCGCCGTTCGCGATGGGATCGTTCACTATCTGCAACGTGTGGCGGAAGGGTCGGGACCGAACGTCCCCTGACACGAGGCCCCGCCACACGGAATCACAATGCCAGCACGTTTCCATCTGCTCCGCTACGGTGCCGGCTTGATGTTGTTTGCCGCGGTGCCCGTATGCGCCCAGTCGCCGAGTGACCGGGCGGCCATCGCCCGGTTCAGCGACTCGCTGGAGAACCTGGAAGACAGCAGCGCCCTGCGCGACCTCGAAGCGCGGCTCATCGAGGTGGCCAAGGCCGACCGCGACAACGCGATGCATCACCTGCGTCTGGGTTTCGTGGCGCTCCGCCTCGGCGATGTCTCGGGCAAGACGCACTACGACGATGCCGCCGGTGAGTTCGAGTGGGCCACGGAGCTGCAGCCCCAGTGGCCCTGGGGCTGGTACGGCCTCGGCATCGCGGAGGACCGAATCGGCGATTCCGAGGTGTCCCTGGTACAGGGCCTCCAGGCCATGTTCGGCAAGGATCACCTGAGTCGGGCCGCCAACGCCTACGCCCATTCGGTGCAGGTGGATCCGTCCTTCGTGCGGGGCCTGGTGGACCTTGCCGCCACCGCGTTACGCCAGCGAATCAACATCAAGATCGACCTGGCCCGCGAGGCGCTGCGTCAGGCGGCCCTCACCTCCGCAGCGGCCAATCCCGAAGTGCTGCTCTACCGGGGTCGGGTGGAGCGGGAGGTGGGGGATATCGACTCCGCGACTGCCGCGTTCCGCGGCTATCTCGTTCGCGGTGGCAACCGGGGACTGGGCCTGCTCGAGCTGGCGCGAACCGAGCTTCTCCGCGGCTCCCTCCGCGGGCAGCTGCCCTACTATGAGGGGGCCGCCAGCGACGATTCGACCTCGGTGGCCGGGTATCGGCAGGACCTGGAGGTCATCGCCAACGACAGCGCCCTCGCCGAGTTCGATCACAGCACCGCGGCCCGGCGGGTGGCTTTCCTGCATCGTTTCTGGGGGCAGCGCGACCGGGCCTCCCTGCTCGTGGACGGGGCGCGCCTGTGCGAACATTATCGCCGGATCTTTTACGCGCGGAAGAACTTCCAGCTGGTCAGCTCCAACCGGCACTACGATATCGTCGAGCGATTCCGGAGCGGCAATCCGGATTTCGACGATCGGGGAGTGATCTACATCCGGCACGGCGAACCCACGGAGCGCGCCTCCTATGACGCACCCGGCATGCCGCTCAACGAATCCTGGTATTACAAGCGAGCGGATGGGGATCTGGTGTTCCACTTCGTGGCCCGGGAAAAGGTCGGCGACTACCGGCTGGTCGAGAGCGTGTTCGATATCCTGGGGTTCGGAAGATCCCTGGCGATCCGGGGCGATCGTGAGTCGCCGGCGGACGCGGAGCGGGCCGATCAGCTGGTGCTGACCCGGGAAGACTTCTCTCCAGTCTATACGCACCTGCTGTCGAGCAGCAATGTGGGAGCGCAGAAGTATTTCACCGAAGAGCGAATGCTGGGGCGCCACAGCATCGCCATCGGGACCCACTCCGACAGCTACGAGATCTCGTACGCCCGTCACCTCGATGCCCTCACCAGCGTGGTGGTGGCGGGCCATGATTCGAGCGAGAGCCTCCTGCATGTGTCCTACGCCATACCCGGCTCCGCCCTGCACGAGGTCCCCAGCGACCGGGGCCACCTTTACCCCGTGCGGCTCCGCTTGAGCGTCACCGACCGAACCGGCCGTCTCGTCGCCGCCATCGACACGACCCGGCTCTTCCTCGCGACCGACCCGGTACCGGCTCAGGAACACTTGGTCGGACAGGTGAGCGTGCCGGTGATACCGGGCGAGCTGGTCTATCGTATCGCACTCGAGCAAGGCAGCGACAACGGCACCGTTCTGCCCGCAGACACCATCACGGCCGGAGACTTCGAGGGGCACCTGTTTTCCCTGAGCGGGCTGGTGGTCGGGCTTCGAGACGCCCACCTCGCCTGGTTGCCAGCTCCGGGGGATACCGTCTGGTTCAACCCGCTCGGGCGGTTTCGTCGCGCGGCGGAGATGGAGCTGTATTACGAGGTATATGGCGCTCCCGCCGGCGCCGGGCTCAAGACGGAGGTTGCGGTCACCAAGGAAGGGGGCGGCGGCTTCCTGGGCCTCTTTGGGTCCAAGAAGCCGGCGATTCATCTCGGCTTCGAGGATCAGAGCGAAGGGACCGAGAGCCGCTTTCACCGGACGCTGTCCCTCGAGCGTCTGTCCACTGGCCGCTACCACCTCGATGTCAGCGTCACGAATCCGGACGGCGTGACCCGCCGCAGCCACGCGACCTTCGAGGTCGTACCGTAAGATCCTACGTAACTCCAACGCCTTTCGGCACTTGACTCTAACTGACCGAACCGCCTAAGGTTCGGTCATGTTCTGTTCCCGCTGCGGCACCGAAGTCCAGAAGGTGACGCAATTCTGCCCCACCTGCGGTCTCGACCTGCGTGTGACTTCTCCCGTCCAGGCTATCGCGGCTGGAGATGTCACGGAACTCGAGATCGTCCGCGAGGCGCTGGAAGGTGAGTACGAGCTGGTGGAGGAACTGGGGCGGGGCGGGATGGCCATCGTCTACCGAGCCCGGGACAAGCATCTCGAGCGCGAGGTAGCCGCGAAGATCCTTCCGTTCTCGCTCGCGTTCGACGCGGAATTCGTAGAGCGCTTCACCCGGGAAGCCCGGACGGCGGCCGGTCTCGAACATCCCAACATCATCCCCATCTACCGGGTCGGCAAGACCGGTCGCGTCATCTACTTCGTCATGAAGTTGCTCCGGGGGGGCTCGCTCTCTCGGGTGCTGGCCGAGCGGCAGAAGCTCACGCCGGCGGAGATTCGGAAGCTCCTGGTCGATGTCGGCGGGGCGCTCGGCTATGCCCACAAGCGGGGCATCGTGCACCGCGACATCAAGCCGGATAACGTGATGTTCGACGAGTTCGGCCAATGCGTCGTCACCGATTTCGGCATCGCGAAGGCGGGAACCAGCTCCCGCCTGACCGGCACGGGGATGTCGATCGGGACTCCCCACTACATGAGCCCGGAACAGGCGAGGGCGCAGAGCATCGACGGCCGGAGCGACCTGTACAGCCTGGGGATCGTCGCCTATCAGGCGCTCGTGGGCGAGGTGCCGTACGACGGTGAGGACAGCTTCTCGATCGGGTACAAGCACATCATGGAACCGATCCCGGTCCCGTTGCTCGACACCGTCGAGGAGCGCCGGCTGTTCGAGGTCATCAAGCGGCTTATCATGAAGGACCCGCTGGACCGGTTCCAGGACGCGGAAGCCCTGCTCAAGGCCCTCGAGGGGCAGCCGCGCGAGTCGGTGGCGCAGCGGCGCGTATCGGCGGCGCAGGCGCTCATGGCAGGCCAGTCCACCACGCCTCTTCCAGCCCAGTCGATCATGTTGCAGCCCGCGTCGGGCGCCCCGGGGCTCCGCGCCGCGCCGCCCTCGCCGCCGTCCGGCGCGCCCGCCGTGTCAGTCGGCCGCGGGCCCGATACGCCGCGGCGTCCGGTGATGCGGCGATCGGTTGCGGCGGCGGAGCCCGCCGGCACCAACTGGGCGCCCTGGCTGCTGGCGCTGCTGGCGGTGCTGATGTTCGGGGTGGGTGCCTCCTATCTCTACCGCCACGGCCTCCTCGGTGGTACGCCGGGGCCGACCGGGACGACGGCCGTTCCCACAACCGACTCCGCCACGCCGGCCCCACAGGACAGCGTTGCGGTCCGCGATTCCGAGTTTCTCGGTCCGGAGCTGTCGCGCTTCGATTCGACGGCGCAGGCGGCTGAGGCGACCCCCACGCCCGCGCCCCATCTCCGGCCAGCCGCTCCGGGCGGCCCGCGCCCCCCCGCACCCGGCCCGACCGGTGGCGACAACGGTGTGCTGCAGTTGATCAACCTGCCACCCAGAAGCGAGATCCTGATCGACGGCAAGCCGATCACCCAGCCCGGCGCGGGAATCACCCTTGCTCCCGGCATGCATGAGCTCGCGATCTCTGCCCCGGACTACCAGTTCTTCACTGAGAGCGTGGCCGTCGAATCGGGGAAGACGCTTCACTACACGCCGGCGCTCAGCGCCTCGAACGAGCCCCCGCCTCCTCCCGGGTCGCGCGCCGAGCTGCGCCGCCGCATCCTGGCGCGCCTGGACTGCGACAATCCGACTCCGCTCAATCGCTTCGGGGCGGACTGCTATGATGCGCGGCCACGGCTCCTGGGGGCCAACGCCAATCGGGTCCCGGTGCCGGCGGGAGTGCAGGGAACACCGTCCATGGTGGTGCTCGTCGTCAAGGTGTCCCGTCAAGGGAAGACGCTCCAGATCCGCACCCGCGCCCCCTCGAATGAGCCCGCCTTCACCCGCGCGGTTGAGTCCTACGCGGACTCGCTGCGCTGGGCGCCCGCGCTGCGTGACGGGCAGCCGGTGGATGGCTGGACCCAAGCCGCGTTCGTGCCCGCAACACCGTGACCGCGTCCCGAATCCATCCCTCGGCCTTCATTGCTCCCTCGGCCATGGTGATGGGCGAGGTCGAGGTCGGTGAGGAATCGAGCATCTGGTACACCTCGGTACTCCGCGGCGACATGGCCCCGATCCGGATTGGGTCCCAGACCAACCTGCAGGACGGAACCATCGTGCACGTGGATGAAGGAGTGCCGTGTACGATCGGGAACCGGGTCGGGGTGGGCCACCGGGTCATTCTTCACGGCTGCACCGTCGAGGATGAATGCCTCATCGGCATGGGCAGTATTCTGCTTAACGGAGTGGTGATTGGTCGGGGCAGCCTGGTCGCGGCCGGCGCGGTGGTGCTGGAGGGACAACGGGTGCCGCCGGGCTCGCTGGTGATGGGGTTGCCGGGGCGGGTGATCCGGCCGGTGACGGCGGAGTTGACGCGGCGGATCGAGGCCACCTGGCGGCACTACGTGGCGCAAGCGAAGCGGCATCGAAGCGGCGCCTTTCCACTTGTCAAGGGCGGTGATCACGCGGAGCGTCCGAGTTCGGCAACGCGGTGAAAGCCGCGGCGAGGCGCGGATGCTATTTTTGTGATGTGAAAAGCGGTTTCGCACGTAATTGCGTGGGTTTTTCGGTGTATTGTCGGCGGGGGGAGGGCCTCCTACCTTTGACTTCCGTTTTTCCTCTGTCACACACTCGTGATCTCGCGATCGTCTGTCGGTGACAGGCGTTCGCCTCGACGTCAGGGACGGGCCATGGCGACTTCCCCGGATGCAACCCACGCGCTGGATCTCTCGGCTAACGCGATTACGGTCCTCGAGAAGCGATACCTGATCAAGGATGATCGGGGCCGGCCGACCGAGTCGGCCTCTGATCTGTTCTGGCGGGTGGCGCGCACCATTGCCGAGCCGGACCGCAAGTACGGCGCGTCCGCCGGCGCGGTGGAGGCGCTCGCCGAAGCCTTCTTCGGGCTGATGGGGCGCCGCATGTTCATGCCCAATTCTCCGACCCTGATGAATGCTGGGCGTCCGCTGGGCCAGCTGTCCGCGTGCTTCGTACTCCCGATCGAGGACACGCTCTCCAATGGCAGGAACGGGATCTACGACACCCTGCGGGCCATGGCGCTGGTGCACCAATCGGGCGGGGGCACCGGGTTCTCGTTCTCGCGGCTGCGGCCCAAGAACGACATCGTGCGTTCCACCATGGGGGTGGCAAGCGGCCCGGTCTCGTTCATGAGCCTGTACGATGCCTCGACCGATGTGGTCAAGCAGGGTGGGACCCGGCGCGGCGCCAACATGGGGATTCTCCGGGTGGATCATCCGGACATCCTCGACTTCATCTCCTGCAAGGACGACATCACCAAGATCACCAACTTCAACATCTCGGTGGCCGTCACGGATGCGTTCATGGCGGCCGTGGAGTCGGACGCCGAATACGATCTGATCCATCCCAAGACCCGCCAGGTGACGGGACGGCTCCGGGCCCGTGAGGTGTGGCGGAAGATCATCCACGGAGCGTGGAAGACCGGCGAGCCCGGCGTGTTCTTCATCGACCGAGCCAACTTCTACAACCCGGTTCCGCACCTGGGCTCCTACGAGGCGACCAATCCCTGCGGCGAGCAGCCGCTGCTGCCCTACGACGTCTGCAACCTGGGGTCGATCAACGTCGGCTATTTCGTGAAGGATGGGCAGGTGGACTGGGAGCAGATGCGGCAGGTGGTGCACCTCTCGACCCACTTTCTCGAGAACGTCATCGACGCCAACAACTACCCGCTGCCGGAGATCGACGAGCTGTCGAAGCGCATCCGGCGCATCGGGCTCGGAGTGATGGGGTTGGCCGATCTGCTGATCCGGCTGGGCATTCCCTATGACAGCGACGAAGGCGTGGAGATGGGCCGCCGCATCATGGCCTTCGTGGATGATGAGGGCAAGGTCGAGTCCGAGCGGCTGGCGGCCCAGCGCGGGCCATTCCCCGAATGGGAGCGGAGCATCTGGGGGCCGGATGCGACCTGCGCCCGTGACGCGAAGGGAAACCGGGTTCGCCCCATGCGTCGACTCCGGAACTGCAACGTGACCACCGTCGCGCCGACCGGCACCATCTCGATCATCGCGGGGTGCTCGTCCGGCATCGAGCCGCTGTTCGCGGTGGCATTCATGCGGAACCAGGCGGGCGTGCTCATGCCGGATGTAAACGAGGATTTCGTCAGCGTCGCCCGCCGGGAGGGGTGGTATTCCGACGAGTTGATGAAACGCATCGCGGAGGCGGGCAACATCCACTTCCCCGAAGTGCCCGAGAAGTGGCAGCGTGTGTTCGCGACGGCCAACGAGATCAAGCCCGAGTGGCACATCCGGATGCAGGCCGCGTTCCAGGCCCACAACGACAGCGCGATCTCCAAGACCTGCAACTTCGCGAACGATGCGAGCGAGACGTACGTCGAGGAGATCTACCGCCTCGCCTACAGCCTCGGCTGCAAGGGCGTCACCGTCTATCGCGACGGGAGCCGCGAGATGCAGGTGCTCTCCACCGGCTCGACCGCCAAGAAGGTCGCCGAGCAGGCCACAACCAGCGGCAAGGCCGAGGCCCGCGCCGACCTCGAGGGAATGGTCAGCAGCGGCGGGGAAGCAGCCGCGCCCCGCACCGAGGCGGCGGATCTCTACGGCGAGATCGCCGAGGTGCGGGCGGAGAACGAGCGCCTGCGGCGGATGGTCCACGACCTCGAGGCCGAGAATCTGCAGCGCCGCCAGAAGCGCTCGCGCCCAGATATGCTGCGCGGAACTACTCGCCGAATCGAGACCCCGCTCGGCACACTGTACGTGACCATCACGGAGGACGATCGTGCCCAGCCCTTCGAGGTCTTCATGAGCCTCGGCAAGGCGGGTGGCGCCATCATGGCCGACGTCGAGGCGATGGGGCGGCTGATCAGCCTCGCGCTGCGTTCTGGCATTCCGCTGGCGGAAATCCATCGCCAGATCCGGGGCATCAGCTCCGATCGTGCCTTTGGCGTCGGTCCGAACAAGGTTCTCTCGGTGCCCGACGCCGTGGGCATCGCCATCGAGAAGTGGATGCACGAGAAGCAGGGTGTGCAGCAGGAACTGTTGCCCGGCCACGCCGCGCCGAGCGCGGTCTCGACTCCTACCGTGTCTCAGGTCCAGCGCGCGGTGACCGAAGCCGGCGAGCAGCAGCTCTCACTTACTCATAACCAGCCGGTGCTCACCGGCGCATGCCCTGACTGCGGCTCGCAGCTCGAGTTCGCCGAAGGGTGCATGAAATGCCACGTGTGCGGCTTTTCGGAGTGCGGGTGAGGCGGCAGGGGCGCCTCCCCGCCGGGGACCGCGGGGCGCCGAGGCGCTAGGCTTTCCACCGGTCAGTCGGGCGGGACCGACGCGCTGGATGGGGTGCATCAGTCGGGGCTGATGCACCCCGCTGCCTTTTCGGAGGCCCGGCTTTCCTACTCCGCGACGATCTCGAGGTCTTCCGGCTTCAGAACAACATCGCCGTGCCCGGGAACATCCACCGTGATCAGGTCCTTGAGCTGGTCCCCCGGCTTTCGCTTCACGCGGCTTACCTCGACAATCACTCCGGTCTTCCCCTTCACGCGCGATACGCCCGTGGCGAGAATCCGGGCCTTGAGCCCGGGCACACACTGGTCGATGTGGGCCATCATCCCGCTCCAGTTCAGGTGGGGCCCGGGAGGCGCAGGTCGGTCCGGGCCCCCGTGGGGTTAATATACCTCTCACTGCCGTTCCGCTCCGGGACGGCAGGGCCGGCTTGGGTATCGTCATGAGCCATTCTTCAGGGCGATTGAGCGTGGGTGCCACGACAGCTAACTCGGATGGAGGCGGACTCGCAGTCGTCTGCAAGCGGCTGACTCGCACGTTTGGCAGTGTCCGAGCGGTGCGGGACCTCGATCTCGAGGTGCGCTCGGGCATCATCTTCGGGCTTCTGGGACCGAATGGGGCGGGGAAGAGCACGACCATTCGGATCCTCACGACGCTGCTGCCGCCGACGTCTGGCGAGGCCCGGGTGGCCGGCCTGGATGTGGTTGCCGATGCGGCAAAGGTGCGCCGGCGAATCGGCTACGTCCCGCAGCTCCTGTCGGCCGATGGGGCGTTGACGGGGCGGGAGAACCTGCTGCTCTCCGCCCGGCTCTACCGCATCCCTCGGGACCAACGCGCGGCCCGGATACAGGCCGCCCTCTCATTCATGGAGCTGGAGCATGCGGCAGGGCAGCTGGTCCGCACCTACTCGGGAGGAATGATCCGGCGTCTTGAACTGGCGCAGGCAATGCTGCACCAGCCCGAGGTGCTGTTTCTGGACGAGCCGACGATCGGGCTCGACCCCGTTGCGCGACACGCGGTGTGGCAGCACCTGAGCGCGCTCCGTCGGGAGACCAGCATGACCATTCTCCTCACGACGCACGATATGGATGAGGCCGCGGCATTGTGCGATGAGATCGCGTTCATGCACGCCGGCGCCGTCTCGGTGGCCGGACGGCCGGACGATCTCACGGCCGCCATCGGGCCGGAGGCGACCCTGGACGATGTCTTCATCCAGGTCGCAGGCGGCACCATAGATGAAGGGGGGACCTACCGTGGCGTCGGACAGCTCCGCAGCTCCATCCGTCGCCGGGGCTGACTCGGCGATCCTCGGATTCGGGGGACAGGTCGTCGCGATCGCGATTATGGAGGTCACCAAGCTCCTGCGCGATCCTACCGAGATCATCTCCCGGGCCATCCAGCCGGTACTCTGGCTCGTGGTCTTCGGCGAGGTGTTCACCCGGACCCACGCCATCCCTACCGGGGCGCTGAGCTATCTCGAGTTCATGGCGCCGGGTGTGCTCGCGCAGGGGGTCCTCTTCAGCGCGATCTTCTTCGGCATCGCGGTGATCTGGGAGCGGGACCTGGGCATCGTGCACAAGCTGCTGGCCAGTCCGGCGCCCCGTACCACGCTCGTGCTGGGCAAGGCGGCCGCCGCCGGGCTCCGTGGCCTGCCCCAGGCAATCATGATCTATCTGCTTGCCGCTGTTCTGGGAGCCCGAGTGGCCTATGGGCCGGGCCCGGTGCTGACGGCGCTGGGGTTCGTCATTCTTGGATCGGGGCTGTTTGCCACTTTCTCGCTCATCATCGCCTGTCTGGTCCGGACGCGTGAGCGGTTCATGGGCATCGGACAGCTGCTGACCATGCCGCTCTTCTTCGCGAGCAACGCGATCTATCCGCTGGAGCTCATGCCGCGGTGGCTGCGGGTCGTGGCGCACCTCAACCCCCTCACCTACCTGGTCGATGCGCTCCGTGCCGTGATGGTGCCGGGTGCGGGGACGGTGTACGGCCTCGGGGTGGATCTGGGAATCGTTCTGGCGCTGTTTGTCGTGCTGATCGGGGTTGCGGCACGGCTCTACCCCGGGCTGGCGCACTAGGCCAAGGGGCAGCCGGCCGGTGCCACGCTGGCGGGCGGGGCTTGCCGGGCCCGGCAACGTCTGATAGTCTGACGCGGTCCGCCCGCAACCGAGCCGAACATGCACTACGAGCGCCTCTTCATCGCCGCTGCCGAGATTCCGACGGCCATCTCCCCGGCCTTTCAGCACCTGCTCGACACCTACGCCTCGGAGACAAACAAGACCGCCGCGATGTGGGCCGAGCTCGGTGATGCCCAGCTCGGCTTCCGGCCCCATCCGAAGAGCACCACCCTCCGGGAGCTTCTGGTCCATCAATTGCTCTCCGAGCGGCGATTCTTCGCGGAATTCATCGGTCTCGCGGAGCCTCCGGCCGCCGAGGTCCTGCCCCCGGGCGAGTCGCCCGCGGTGACCGCCTACGTCGACCGGCTGGTAGGGCTTGCCCGCCCCCGCCTGGCGGCGCTGGCGCCGCGGGACGAGCGGTTCTGGCTCGAGCCGGTGCCGTTCTTTGACGTGACCCGCGAGCGGATCTGGGTCTTCTGGCGCCGGGTGCTGCACTCGGCGCATCACCGGGCTCAAGCCGGATTCTGCCTGAGGCTGCTCGGGGCTCGCGTGCCATCGACCTACGGCCCCACCGCCGACGTGAGCTGGAGCGGGGCTGACCCGACCCGGACCGTCGCGGCCGCGGAGCGTCCTGGGCAATGAGGGCCGCGGGCTGGCCGCAACTGGTGCCACCGGTTCGGGCGCGCTACCTTCGCCGGGTGCGGACCAGTCTCTCTCGACCAATACCCAAGGAGCCATGCCGATGACCGAGAAGTCCGGCGATCTCAAGCCGATCAAGCCGAGCCGCATCGCGGAGGAACTGGGCAAGCTGTCTGCTGCCCGGCGCCGTGGTGAGCTCAAGGCCGATGCGTACGACCAACGGTTCGCGCGTGTCATTCAGGAACTCAGGGAACGGCAGATCGACGGCACGCGGGACGACATTCTGGCCGCTCTTAAGCCCCTGCTCGACGCGGGGGACATCACCGAGAAAGAGCATTTCCGCCTGATCGCCCAGCTGGGCATGCGCTGACACGACGAAACTCCGGGCCATCGACACCCCGTAGGGAGCGCCACCCTACAGTCAATCGAGGACCTCCCATGCGGTGGGCGCTCAGCGGCCTTCTTCTGCTTTCGCTTGACGTGCCGGCTCCGCCGGCCGGCTGTCCCGAACCCGCGCAACGGCAGTTCGATTTCTGGATCGGTGACTGGACCGTCACCGACAGCGCCGGAGCGCAGACCTTCGGCCACAATCTCGTCACCTTGGAGGAGGCCGGCTGCCTCATCCACGAGCACTGGACCGGACAGGGCGGGGGCACGGGACAGAGCTTCAACTACTACGAACCTTCCGCCACGGAATGGCGGCAGATCTGGGTGGCGAGTCGCGGCACCGTGCTGCAGCTGGCGGGCGGCCTGGTCGGATCTAGCATGGTTCTTACCGGGAAGGGCGGCTCCACCGCGGGATCTCCGGCCTCGATGGACCGAATCGCCTGGACACCCGAGCCGGATGGCCGGGTGAGGCAGCAGTGGTCTACGTCGACAGATAGTGGCAGGACCTGGCAGGTTACCTTCGATGGTTGGTATCGGAAGCCGTAACAGTTTGCCAGCAGCCCCCAAGGTCGTCCCCATGCGTTCAAAACCGCTCGGCCCCTCCGTTCCCCCCGTTTCCGTGGTCGGCTACGGAGGGATGCATCTTTCGATCACCGACCGCCCCTCGGACAACGAGTCCCTCCGGGTCATCCACGCCGCGCTCGACACCGGGATGACACTCATTGATACCGCGGACGCCTACTGCCTGGACGCCTCCGAAACGGGCCACAACGAGCGGCTGATCGCCCGAGCGCTCCGGAGCTGGGGCGGGCCCCGCGAGCAGGTGCTTGTCGCCACGAAAGGAGGCATTGTCCGCAGCGGCGGGCGATGGGACCGCGACGGCAGTCCGGCACATCTGCGTGCGGCCTGCGAGGCTTCGCTCAGGTCGCTCGGCGTGGAGCAGCTCGCGCTCTACCAACTCCATGCCCCCGACCCCGCGGTTCCCTTCGAGGAGAGCGTCGGCGCTCTGGCCGAGCTCAGGCGCGCGGGGAAGATCCGGTGGGTTGGTCTTTCGAACGTGTCGGTGGAACAGATCCAGCGCGCGGCCCGGATCGTACCAGTCGTGAGCGTCCAGAATCGACTCAATCCTTTCTTCCGGGAGGCGTTGCTGGATGGCGTGGTGGCGTTTTGCGCGGAACAGGGGATCGGCTTCCTCGCGTACAGCCCGACCGGAGGTGGCCGGCTCACCAAGAAGCTTCCCTCGCATCCGGTCCTGCTGGATATCGGACGGCGGGTCGGGGCCACGCCGCACGCGGTCTGCCTCTCGTGGGTCCTCGCCCAGGGCGCGACCGTCTTCGCCATCCCGAGCGCGCGACGGATCGAGCACGTTCAGGACAGCGCGCGCGCGGCCGATCTGGCGCTCGGGGCGGAGGAACTCTCCCGTATCACCGCGGCGGCCTTCGATCGGACCTAGCTCGGGAGCGCCTCCGCTCCGGTATATTGCGGTCATGACTTCAGTCGAACGTCGTCAGACGGTCAGCAGCTGGATCGGTGGCGTCCCGGTGGGCGGCGTCCACTCCATCGTCGTGCAGTCGATGACCAACACCGACACCGCGGATGTGGCCGCCACAGTGGGGCAGGTGGCGGCCCTGGCCCGGGCCGGGAGCGAGCTGGTTCGCGTTACGGTGAATACCGAGGCGGCGGCCCGCGCCGTGCCTCAAATCGTCGCCCGGTTGACGGACCAGGGAGTGACGGTCCCCATCATCGGGGATTTCCACTACAACGGCCACCTCCTCCTGACTCAGCACCCGGCGTGTGCCGCGGCGCTGGCCAAGTATCGCATCAACCCCGGGAATGTCGGGGGCAAGCACGCCGACGAGAATTTCCGGGCCATAATCGAGGTGGCGCTCCGTCACGAACGACCGGTCCGGATCGGCGTCAACTGGGGATCCCTCGACCAGCGGCTCCTGACCGAACTGATGGATGCCAACGCCCAGCTGGCGGAGCCGCGGGACGCCCGAGCCGTCGTGCTGGATGCGATGGTGGAGAGCGCGCTCCGGTCGGCCGCGCTGGCGGAGGAGATGGGCATGCCGCACGACCGCATCCTCCTGAGCGCGAAGGTTTCGGGCGTGCAGGATCTCGTCGAGGTGTACCGTGCCCTCGGGCGGGCTTGCGACTACCCGCTCCACCTTGGCCTGACCGAGGCCGGAATGGGGATGAAGGGCATGGTGGCCAGCACGGCGGGCCTCGCGATCCTTCTGCAGGAGGGGATCGGCGATACGATCCGGGTGTCGCTCACGCCCCGCCCGGGCGGAGACCGGACCGAGGAGGTGCTGGTGGCCCAGCAGATCCTCCAATCCATCGGCTTGAGGAGCTTTACGCCGCAGGTCACCGCGTGCCCGGGATGCGGGAGGACGACCAGCTCGTTCTTTCAGCAGATGGCGGAGGATATCCAGGGGTACCTGCGGGAGCAGATGCCCGCGTGGCGCGGACGCTACCCCGGCGTCGAGGAGCTCAAGGTGGCGGTGATGGGATGTGTTGTGAACGGTCCCGGGGAGTCGAAGCACGCGAACATCGGTATCTCGCTGCCGGGGACCTTCGAGGAGCCCAGGGCCCCCGTGTATGTGGATGGCAGGCTGTTCGTGACGCTCAAGGGGGAAGCCATCGTGCCCGATTTCCTCCGAATCCTCGATGAATACGTAGAGTCCCGGTATGCCGCTCCAGCTTGACGTCGTGCTGCGCGACCGCCCACTCGCCGGCGCCCTATCGATGTTCGGGGCAGGGCTCCTCACCAGCCTGACACCCTGTGTGTATCCGATGATCCCCATCGTCGCGGGTGTGCTCGGCGGGGCTGGAGCGCAGAACCGGTCCCGGTGGCGAGCGCTCAGCTTCACGTTGACTTACATCGTCGGCCTGGCCCTGGTCTACGCTCTGCTCGGGCTGCTGGCCGGAATGACGGGCTCCCTCTTTGGTGGGGTGAGCTCCAATCGCTGGGCGTACTTTGCCGTGGGCAACCTGCTGCTCGTCTTCGGGCTGGCCCTGCTGGACGTGTTTCCCGTGACGGTTCCCGGGAGGCTGCTCTCGTGGGCCAGCAGTTTCGCCGGGCGCTCCTACGCCGGCGTCTTCGCCATGGGTGCCACCTCGGGCCTGGTGGCCGCTCCGTGCGGTGCCCCGGCCTTCGCGGCGGCGCTCACCTTCGTCACTGTGACGCGGAGCGCGGCGCTGGGCTTCCTGTACCTGTTTGTTTTCTCGCTGGGCATGACGGCTCTCCTGCTGGTCACTGGACTGATCAGCGGCCTGGCGGGGGCCTTGCCTCGAGGCGGGGCCTGGACAGAGTGGATCAAACGCGGTGCCGGCGTGGTACTCCTTGGGGTGGCCGAGTATTACTTCATCCAGATGGGAAAGGTGTCATGATCTCCGCAATCCGTGCCCTCAGTCTCTCGGTGGCCGCCGCCGCGGTCCTCTCAGCCTCGCCTCTCGCTGCCCAGGACGAGGCCGGCTTGCGGGTCGGGGCCCCAGCGCCGGTGGTGAGCGTCGACGACCTCGACGGGAAGCCGATCAGCCTCGGCGAATGGATCGGCAAGAAGCCGGTTCTGCTTGAGTTCTGGGCCACCTGGTGCACCAACTGCGAGGCGCTGCTCCCCCGCCTCCTGAAGGCCCGGGAGGCCGCCGGGAACCGGGTCGAGTTCGTCGCCGTCAACGTGACGGTCAACCAGACGCCGGAGCGGGTGCGCAAGTACGTCCAGGAACACGACGTCCCGTTTCGAATCCTGTACGATGACAAAGGAACCGCGACCCGGGCCTATCTCGCCCCGGCCACCTCGTATGTGGTGATCGTGGACTCGTCCGGCCGGGTCGCATATACGGGCCTTGGCGCGGACCAGCGGTTCGAAGGCGCGCTGAATCGGGCGGCTGGCCTCGCCGACTAGGGGACGCCATGAGACCGACCGCGCGGATCGCATGGGCTGTCATGCTGGGAACGGGCTGGGCCGCGGGCCCCGTCATGGCTCAGGACACGACCGCGGGCCGTGCGGCCGCCATCCTGGTTTCCGGGCCACGTATGGGCGACCGCGCCCCCGATTTTTCCCTCCCCTGGGCGTCCAAGGACTCCCTCAACGGTGATCCCTGGTTCAGTCTGAGCGCTCAGCGCGGCAAGGTCGTGGTCCTTGCCTTCTATCCCAAGGACTTCACGCCGAGCTGCACGGCGGAGATGAAGACCTTTGCCGACCAGTTCCAGGATCTGTTCGGGAACGACGTCGTGGTCGTGGCCATCAACGCCGATTCGTTGACGACCCACCAGCGGTTTGCCCAGAGCCTGGGGTTGCCCTTCAGGCTGCTGACCGACCGGGATCAGCGGGTCTCCAACCGATACGGGAGCGCGGACGAGAACGGGTACAACCGGGCCACGATCTACGTGGTCGACCGCAAGGGGCTGGTCGTCTATACCGATCTTCGGTTCCGGCCCCTCGAATCGAAATCCTACTCCGAACTCAAGTCAGCGATCCAAGACGCCCTCCGGGACTGACCCCACTGTCGTTGCTGGAGCTCAGGTTCGGTAGAGAGGGGGGCGTGGGGACGCGGCAATTCAATATCCGAAAGGCGTATGCACACGCTGTGCATATATAACAGAAGACTGGCGACACTGTCGTCAGTGATCTTTTCAACATTCGACAAGTCCTTCTTCGCATTGTGGGAATTGTGGTTAGCACGCTCAGTTCAAGTGGAAAACCACCTCCGCGCGCAGCTCTTTCTGAAATCGTCGCTTCCAGTACCCTGTCCACGGTTCCGCGGATTCCACATGTGGACAACCTCTCAAATCCACAGGCGTGGGAGACTCGGCTCGGCTGGGGACGAGCCCCCTCTGGCATTCCTTTCCGGGTGTTGAAAAGTTGCCATGACTCGTCCGCGTGACTTTTCAACAGTCGGGCGTGGGGCCACGACATGACTGAGGGGCTTCTGTCATGCCGCCGGCTCATCACGTTCGACTCCACTTGCCAAGGCGACGCGATCTGGTGGGAACACGGCGCCATCCGGATGGTAGGAGACGGGCTCGAGCTGGAACGCCGAGTACCGAGCCGAGTTCCGAGGTACCACCTGCCGACAGCGCTCGTCACGCCAGGGCTGGTCGATGGGCACACCCATTTCGGCATGTGGGCCATGCAACGCGCGCGAGTCGACCTGGCCGGTGCGCGAACCTTGTCGGAGGCCCTGCGTCGGGTACGTCTGGGCCAGGCGGACCAGGGCTGGGTGCGGGGGCACGGCTGGGACGCCAACCACTGGGCGGATCCACCGGATCGGCGGGCGCTCGACGCGGCGACCGAGGTTCCGGCTTTCCTGGAATCGATCGACGTCCACGCGGCGTGGGTCAATACCGCCGGCCTTGCCGTCGCCGGAGTGACCCGGCAGACGCCGGACCCGCCCGGTGGGAGGATCGTGCGGGATCCGGCCGGGGAGCCGACCGGGATTCTCCTGGAGCGTGCCCAAGAGCTGGTCAGGCCCCACCTGCCACGGCCTCGGCCGGACGAGCTGCGGGCGAGGATGCGGGAAGCTCAGGCCGCCGCGCACCGGTTCGGAATCACCGGTCTGCACGATGTGGAGGGGCCCGAGGTACTGCGAGGCTTCCGGGCGATGGAATTGGCGGAGGAGCTTCGCCTGCGGGTTCTCTTCCACCCGCCAGTCGAGCGACTCTCGACCCTGATCCGTCACCGCGCCATGAGCGGTCAGGGGACGCCGTGGCTCATGCTTGGAGGGGTCAAGCTCTTTCTGGACGGAACGCTGGGGAGCCGGACGGCCTGGATGCTCGCGCCGTACGAGGACGGGGGTGACTCCGGTCTGCCGCTCACTTCCGAGGCGGTGGCTCGCGAGGCGGTGACTCGCGCGGCCGAGGCCGGCCTCGCCGTGGCGGTCCACGCGATCGGCGATGCGGCAGTCCGGCGTGCCTTGGATCTGCTGGCCCCATTGCCAAGGACGGCCCTGCCGCACCGCATCGAGCACCTGCAGTGCATCGATCCAGCCGATCTGACCCGCGCGGCCCAGAGCGGAATCGTGGCCTCGATGCAGCCGGCTCACCTGCTTGGCGATGCCCCCCTGGCGGAGGCGCGATGGGGGAGCCGATCGCGCGGCGCCTACCTGTTCAAGAGCCTGCTGCGGGCTGGAACGGTGCTGGCCCTGGGGAGCGATGTCCCGGTGACCACGCCGGACCCGCGGGTTGGGATCGCGGCGGCCATGGGCCGAGTCCCCGTTGAGAGGGCCACGCCCTGGTTTCCGGAGGAGCGGCTCCGCTTCGACGAGGCTTTGCGGGGTTACACCCTTGGCAATGCACTGGCGGGGGGCGTCGCCGGGCGTCGGGGCCGTCTGGTCGCGGGGGCCGATGCGGACCTCGTCGCCTGGGACGTGGACCCGGCGGTCGAGGACGGCGTGGGCCGCGCCATGCTCGAGGCCCGGGTGCTGCTAACGGTTGTGGGAGGCGAAGTCGTCTTCGGTCCGTTGAGCTGAACCTGCAGAGAGCGCCGAGCCGTGGGTTACCGGCCCGGCGCCCGCCGATTAGACTCCCACCTTCCGTCACTTCTACCGGCTCTGGATCGAGGCCCTTCGTGTCCGAATCCGCCATCCGACGCACCAAGATCGTGGCAACGCTCGGGCCTGCGTGGGCCCGACCCGACCAGATGCACGCCCTGTTCGAGGCCGGCGTGAACGTGGTGCGGGTCAACGCCTCCCACGGCACGCCGGAGGTTCGGCGCGAGTGGATCGCGACTGTGCAGCGGGTGCGCGCCGAACGGAAGGAGGCCATCGGAATCGTCGTGGATCTGCAGGGACCGCGCATTCGGGTGGGTGACCTCGAGCGGCCGGTGCGGCTCACTCCCGGCGAGCAGGTCGTGTTCGCGCCCGAGGCGGTCGTGACACCAGGTGAGATCCCGACGACCTACGATGCCATTGCGCGGGACGTCCACCCGGGGGCGAGGATCCTGCTGGACGATGGGCTGCTCGCGGTCCGCGTGACCGACGTCCAGGGTGAACGGGTGGTGACCGTGGTCGAGTACGGCGGTGAGCTCAAGTCGCACAAGGGGATGAATCTCCCCGGCATCGACGTCAGCGCCCCGGCGCTCACCGACAAGGACCGGGAGGACGCCCTGCAGGCGGTCGAGGCGGGCGTCGACTTCATCGCGCTGTCCTTCGTGCGGAAAGCCGCCGACCTGGAGGTGCTGCGCCGGCTGGTCCCGCGCCACATCAAACTCATCGCCAAGATCGAGAAGGACACCGCGCTCAGGGACCTCTGCGGCATCCTCGAGGCCTCGGACGCCATCATGGTGGCCCGGGGCGATCTGGGCGTGGAACTGCCCTTCGAGGAAGTCCCGCTGATGCAGAAGCGGATCATCCGGGAGGCCAACCTCCATGGAAAGCCGGTGATCACCGCCACCCAGATGCTGGAGTCCATGATCCACGCTCCCGTGCCCACTCGGGCGGAGGCCTCGGACGTGGCCAACGCCATTCTCGACGGGACCGACGCCGTCATGCTCTCCGCGGAGACCGCGGTGGGCGAGTACCCGGTGGAAGCGGTCCGGGCAATGGATCGGATCGCGCGGGAGATGGAAACGCACCGGCGGGGGCGGAGCATCGCGTTCGACCTGGCCGTGGGCCGGCGGCTCAACACCCCGGATGATCGCCGGCACGTGATGTCCGGCGCCCCGACACCGGCGCGTACCGAGGACGCGATCGGCGTGGCGGTATGCGCGGCGAGCGAACTGCTGGATGTGCCTCTCATACTCTGCTTCACGAGCAGCGGGTTCACGGCCCGGAAGGTCGCGACCTACCGTCCCACGGTGCCGATTGTCGGCGCAACACCGGAGCCCGAAACCTTCCGCCACCTCTCGCTGGTATGGGGCGTCCTGCCCATTCAGACGACGCACTCCAGCGACTACGACATGCTGCTGAATCAGGCCCGGGCAACCATCCTCGAACGGGGCCTGGCCCGACCGGGCGAGCGGGTGGTGGTGACGGCGGGGGTTCCGTTCGATGTGCCCGGCACGACCAACTTTCTCAAGATCGAAGCCCTTTGAAGCTGACCTTTCTTGGCACGGGCACCTCATTCGGCATTCCGCAGATCGGTTGCGACTGCGCCGTCTGCCGGTCGCAGGACCCGCGTGATCGCCGCTATCGCTGCGGGGCCGTCGTGGAGTGGCGCGGACGAAGACTCCTCATCGACACTCCGCCGGAGCTCCGCTTGCAGCTGCTCCGGGCAGGCATCAGCCGGGTGGACGGTGTGCTGTACACCCATGAGCATGCGGACCATCTGAACGGGATCGACGACCTGCGGGTCTTCTCGGTCCGCGCCGGCGGGCCGCTCGGGTGTTACGGGCCCGCGGAGACGCTCGCCCGGATCCGGGACGGCTTCCGCTACATCTTTGATGACAACGCGCCGGCGTACGAAGGGACCTCCAAGCCGCGGTTGGCCCTGCGGACGCTCGAGGCGGGGGCGTGGACGGAGGTGGAGGGCGTCCCGGTCCTGCCGCTGGCGTTCGAACACGGCTTTCTCCGGGTGTTCGGCTATCGCTTCGGTCCGCTGGCCTACGTCACGGACGTGAAGGCTGTGCCTCCAGCCCTCGGCGCACAGCTCACCGGGCTCAAGATCCTGGTGCTGAATGCGTTGTGGTGGAGGCCGCACCCGACCCACCTCTCGATCGGTGAGGCGATCGAGACGGCGCGGCGACTGGGGGCGGAGCGCACCTACCTCACGCATCTGACTCACGAGACCGCCCACGCCGATCTCGAGCGCGAGTTGCCCGCCGAGATCCGACCGGCCTATGACGGACTTACCCTTGAGGTCCCCGAATGAAGCTCCACTATGGCAGGATGCTCTCGGATCGTCTGGACGGCGACCACGGCCTGTCCCGGGCGCGGCTGGCGGATCTGGCCCGACGCTTCGGTGATGTCCAGGCGGAGGTGCGCCGGCGGCGCGGGCAGGGCGAGTATGGCTTCTACGCACTGGGCGACCAGGGACCGGCCGTTCAGCAGATCCGGCGCTTTGCGGAGGGAGTGGGTCAGGCGTTCGATCACGTGCTGGTGCTCGGGATCGGTGGCTCCGCTCTCGGGATGAAGGCGCTCCTCAGCGCGCTCCGGCGGCCCGGCTGGAACGAACTGGACGACGAGGGGCGGGATTTCTTCCCGCGGCTCACCGTGCTCGACAACGTCGATCCCACCAGCGTGGCCGAGGCGCTCAGGCGCATCGATCCGCGGCGGGCCCTCGTCAACGTCATCAGCAAGTCCGGCGGCACCGCCGAGACCATGGCGCAGTACCTGGTAGTCCGTAACTGGCTGGAGGAAGCGCTCGGTCCGGCTGGCCACCATCACCTGGTCTTCACGACGGACCCGGTCCGGGGACCGCTGCGCGAGATCGCCGTGCGAGACTCGATCCCTGCGCTTGAGGTGCCCCCCGACGTCGGCGGTCGCTTCAGCGTGCTCTCGCCGGTCGGGCTCCTTCCGGCGGCGCTCGTCGGTATCGACATCGAAGCGCTGCTCTCGGGGGCTCGGCGCGCGATTTCCAGGGCAGAGGCATCCGATCTGCTGCAGAACGCGGCGGCCCTCTGGGCTGCCCTCCACTGGGGTGCCGACGCGACCCTGGGGGCCAGAATCCACGTCCTGATGCCCTATACCGATCGGCTGCGCGAGTTCGCCGAATGGTTCCGCCAGCTGTGGGCCGAGAGCCTCGGCAAGGCTAACGATCGCCGGGGACAGGTGGTGCATGTCGGCCCCACCCCGGTCGGGGCTGTCGGTTCCAGCGACCAGCACAGCCAGGTACAGCTCTTCATGGAGGGACCGTACGACAAGGTAGTGACCTTCATTGCCGTGGATCGCTTCGGCGAGGATGTGTCCATTCCCGGCCGCGAGGGCCTGGGCCCGGACCTCAGCTACCTGGCCGGCCGGTCGTTGGCCGAGCTCTTGCATGCCGAGTACCTCGCGACCGCCGCCGCATTGGCCCGAATGGGGCGGATGAACTGCTCGCTTCATCTGCCGGAACTCTCCGCCGAGACCGTCGGCGAAGCGATCATGTTCTTTCAGCTGGCGACAGGCTACGCGGGCGTCTGGTACGGAGTGGATCCGTTTGACCAACCGGGGGTCGAGCTGGGCAAGAAGCTGACCTACGCGGCGATGGGTCGCGCCGGATCGCCCCGCGAATCGATCGAGCTTCCCCCGGGCGACGAAGTGTGACTCGCCCGGGGTGGCCGCCGCGCGGGCAGGGTCGTACATTGATCTCACCGATGTCTGTAACTACTACAAGGACAGTTACTTATGGCGGATGACCGCAACCCGCTCGTGGCCCTCTTCGGTGGCGCGGTAGCGCTTCACGGGGAGCGGGTGACCATCTCCGATCCATCCCGGCTCAAGTCCGACGCGATGGACCGGCTGGTCTGGGCGGCGGTGTTCGGCGAGGGGGGCGAGCGCGATGCCGCGCGCTGGCTCCTGTGGGAACTGGGTCAGGCAGAAGGAGTGCGGCCCTCGTCCATCGCGCGGCTCTACTTCGCGCGCGGGCGGGGCGAGTGCGCTGGGTTCACGGTTCCGGCGATCAACGTCCGGATGATGGCCTACGATACGGCCCGCGCGATCTTCCGCGCGGCGCTGGCGCGAGACGCCGGCGCGATTCTGCTGGAGATTGCCCGATCGGAGATTGCCTACACCGATCAGCGACCCGCAGAGTACGTCGCCGTGATGCTCGGCGCCGCGCTCCGCGAGGGCTACCGCCTGCCGATCTTCATCCAGGGTGACCACTGCCAGGTAAACGCCAAGAAGTACCAGGGGAACCCCAAGGCCGAGGTCGACGAAGTCAAGAAGCTCATCGCGGAGGAGATCGGGGCGGGCTTCTACAACATCGACGTGGACACGTCGACCCTGGTTGACCTCGCGAAGCCGACCCTGCTGGAACAGCAAGGGCTCAACTACTCTCACGCCGCGGAAGTCACCCACTTCATCCGGGAGCGCGAGCCCGAGGGCATCTCTGTCTCGGTAGGGGCGGAGATCGGCGAGGTGGGACACAAGAACAGCACGGTCGCCGAGCTCCGGGCCTTCATGCAGGGCTACACCGAGGCGTTGCGCCGCTACGGCGCGTTGGAAGGCATCTCGAAAATCTCCGTCCAGACCGGGACCAGCCATGGGGGGGTTGTCCTTCCCGATGGGACCATCGCCAAGGTGAAGCTCGATCTGGACGCTCTCGCCTCGCTCTCCCAGGCGGCGCGAGAAGAGTACGGCATGGCCGGCGCGGTTCAGCATGGGGCGAGCACGCTGCCGCAGGACGCTTTCGGGCATTTCGCACGGCTGGAAACGGCCGAGATTCATCTCGCCACCAATTTCCAGAGTATCGTATTCGACCACGCCGCCCTTCCCGCCGATCTGCGGAGGCGGATGTACGACTGGCTGGACGCGAATGCCCAGAGCGAGAAGAAGGACGGGGATACGCCGGAGCAGTTCTATTATAAGGCCAGGAAGAAGGCGATCGGCCCCTTCAAACGGGAGGTCTGGTCGTTGCCGGCCGCGGCGCGGCAGGCGATTGCCGGGGAGCTGGAGCGGACGTTCGGGTTCCTGTTCGACCAGCTCAAGATCAAGGGCACGGCCGCGCTGGTCCGCCGGTACGTGCAGACGCCGTATCAGGCTTACCACCGCCTGTCCCGGGCATTGGTGACCGCGGCGGACGACGCCGAAGCGGGAGAATAGCCATGGCTCACGACGACGAACGGGAGGTCGTCTACATCGAGCGGCCCGGTGGGTCGGTCACGCCGCTCTTCTTCGGGGCCCTGATCGGCCTCGCGGCAGGGCTGTTGTTCGCGCCGCAGAGCGGGGCCGAGACGCGGCGTCTGCTGAGGCGGCGCCTGCGGGAGGCACGGGCGCTGGCCGAGGAGAAGGTGGATGATCTCTCCGACGCGCTCGCCGAACGGGCCGGACCGGCCGGCGGCCGCGAGGAAAGCCGCGCCGAGGCGCGGAGCGACTTGGAACGGCGCCTGGCGGAGGCCCGGGCCCGGCGCCGCGCGGCGCTGGACGAGGACGAGGAGCCCGTCGCCTGACGCGGGACGCCCTGGTGCGCGGGCTCCGCGGACTCGGCGCGTTCAGCCAGCGGACGCTCCATCAGGCGGACCGGCACAACATCCTGTTTCTCGCCAGCGCGCTCACCTTCGACGCGCTGCTGGCGTCGATACCCTTCCTCCTGCTGGTGCTGGTCGGGCTCACCCATATCGCGCAGCTGTCCCCCCGCATGAGCGCCCAGGACCTTCACGGCCTGCTGCGCCGCTTCCTGCCCGCGGCGCAGGACGAAGGGGGGACCGCCCCGTTCGCGCTGATCGAGAACTGGGTGCTGGGCCTCACCCGGGTCCGGACCGCGGTCTCACTGTACGCACTGCCGCTCTTCCTCTGGTTCGCGACGCGGCTCTTCGGCTCGGTCCGCACCGCCTTGACCCTGGTCTACGACGTGCCGCGCCGCGGGAGCGGTCAGCACTTTGCCTGGGCCTACCTGGCCGGGAAGCTCCGGGATGCGATGATGGTCCTGCTCACGGTGATCCTGGTCATGGCCAACGCGACGCTTCTGGGCGGGCTCCGGGTGCTCAACGCGCGGGGCCGCGACACGGTCGGCGCCGCCCCGGAGTTCACGTTCCTGGGGAGCTGGTTCGGTCAGGCCGTGACGCGCCTCGTGGCGTTCGGCTTCTCGATCTCGATCTTCTACGTCGCCTACCGCCACGCCTCACCCAGGCGGTTGCCGAGGCCGGCGGCCCTGCTGGGGTCGGTCTTTACCGCGCTGCTCTTCGAGCTGGCCAAGCGCGCCTTCGGTTGGTACCTCGCCAATGTGGCCGTGGTGAATCGCTTCTCGGCCGACGCGAACATCGGGGCCGTGATCCTGTTCGTTCTCTGGCTCTACTACACGGGCGTGGTCTTCCTGATCGGCGCGGTCGTGGCCGAAACCTGGGACCTGTGGAGCCGCCAGCGACGTGAGAGGTTGCTCGCGGCCGGCGTTTCCGGTTGAGCCACGCCTGGCCCTGAGCGCGTCCGGACCTCGGTGCCGGCCCGGTTGGTGCAGACGGTTCAGCTTGACGCGGTGTTCCATCGGTCGGCATAGTGGACCAGTGGGCCCGGCCGTCGGTCCCGTGGCCGACATCACCTCTCACGCAAAGGTCAGGCAAGCGTTTCCGGTGCCCGCCGCGACCCCTGCTCCCGTGACCTTTCCCAAGATGCGACTCTCCGTCCTGGCCGTCCTTTTCCCGATGGTCCTCCATGCCCAGCAGTTCGATTTCTACGCTCGCGGGCCGTATCGCACCGGGGTGCCACGGCCGGAGACGGTCCTCGGGTATCGCCTGGGGAGTCGGCAAACGCAGTACGGCCAGCAGCAGACGGTGCTCGACAGGCTGATCGAAGCGGCGCCCGACCGGGTCCGGACCGAGGAGATCGGTCGAACCGCGGAAGGGAGGGTCATGCGGCTGCTCATCATCTCGGCCCCGGAGAATCTGGCCCGCCTGGACGAGATTCGGCGCAACCTCGCGCAGTTGGCCGATCCCCTGCAGACCAGCGCGCAGTCGGCGGCGGCGCTTGCCGAAGGTACGCCGGTCACGGTCCTGCTCACGCACTCGGTCCATGGAGATGAGCCGGCGGGGTTCGAGGCCGCCATGCAGACCACGTATCAGCTGCTTGCCTCGGAGGAGCCGGCAACGCTCGAGATCCTCAAGAACGTCGTGGTCCTGATCAATCCGTCCCAGAATCCGGACGGCCATGAACGGTTCGCTACGTGGTCCAACTCGGTCGCCGTCGGGACAGACGATCCGTCGGCCCTCGAGCAGACGGAGCCGTGGGCGGTCGACGGCCGGTATAACCACTACCGGTTCGACCTCAATCGGGACATGCTCGCCCAGTCGCAGGAGGAATCCAGGGCGATCGCCGGCGTGTTCGTGCGATGGCGCCCCCAGGTCGTGGCGGACCTGCACAGCACTACGTCACAGTACTTCTTCCCACCAGTGGCGGAGGCGCACAACCAGAACCTTCCCCGCGGGACCTATGCCTGGTTCGAGCGTTTCGGGCGCGGAAACGCCCACGCCTTTGACCACTACGGCTGGCAGTACTATGTGCGGGGGGTGTTCGACTTCTTCTATCCGGGCTACATCGACATGTGGCCGTCGATGCGCGGCGGGGTCGGGATGACCTACGAGACAGATGGTGGGCCGGCGCTGCGCGAGCGGAAGGACGACGGCTCCGATGTGAGCCTCGAGATGGCTATTGCCCACCATTATGTGGCCTCGCTGGCGACGCTCGAGACCGCCGCGCGGGCTCGAGCGGAGCGGCTGCGGGACTTCTACGACTTTCACGCCACAGGCATGGCCGAGGCTCGACGGCGGCCGCTCCGCCGGGTGCTGTTCTCCGGCCCCGATCCGCGGTGGACCGGCTGGCTCGCCCGTCGGCTCGCGGAGGAGAAGATCGAGGTCGTCCGCCTCACCCGGCCATACACGACGCTCCGGGCGAACGGGTACTTCGGCGGCGCCCCGGCGCGGCATGCCTTCGAGCCCGGGACCTATGTGGTGGATCTCGCCCAGCCCGAAGCGTGGCTCGCCACCACCGTGCTGGAGCCGCGGGCATCGTTCGATTCGAGCTTTGTCCGCTCGCAACTTGCCGCTTACGAGCGGAACCAGCGCCGGGGCCAGGATGAGACCAAGGAAGGGTACGAGTTCTACGACGTGACCAGCTGGTCGCTGCCGTTCACCCTGGGGCTCGACGCGTGGTGGACCGATGACACCGCCCGGGTGACCGGAGACCGTGTCGGTGTCGACGATTCGCTGCTTCCGCCCGTTCCGCCCGCGCCGGCGCAGTCCGCGTACCTGTTCTCGGATCGAACCGAAGGGGGCGTTCGTCTCGCGATGCGGCTCCTCCGGGAAGGGTTTCGAGTCTCCGTCGCCTCGCAGCCGGTTGTGGCGGATAGCGTGACCTATCCCAGAGGAACATTCGTGGCCCGCGTGCAGCGGAACCCCGGTCAGCTTCATGATCGGGTCGCGGCCATCGCGCGGGAGGTGGGTGCACAGGTGGTGGCCGTGCAGTCCGCTTTCCCGGACACCGGACAGTACGGCATTGGCAGTGAGGAGGTGCTGAGCCTCAAGGCGCCCCGGGTCCTGCTGGCGGCCGGCGAAGGGATCGAGCAGAGCTCGTTTGGCGCCATCTGGTTCTACTTCGAACGGGAGCTGGGCGTGCCAATCACCCCGATCGAGCTGAGTGCCATCGGCAGCGCCGACCTGACGCCATACAACGTGCTGATCATTCCGGATGCGGGGGCGGGCCGCGCGTGGCAGGAGCTGCGCGAGGCGGGCGCCGACCGGCTCAAGCGCTGGGTCGAAAGTGGCGCGGCGCTCATCGCGATCGGAGGGGGAATCGATCTGCTGGCGCGCAAGGAAGTTGGACTGACCAGCATCGCGCACGTCGCCGGAGACAGCGGGGGCGGCCGGGACACGACGCTGGCGAACGACGGGTTGGGGCCCCCCATCGTCTCGCCGACCGCCTCCCTGGGAGCCCGGCCCGAATTCATTCCGGGCAGCATCTTCCGGGCGACGCTGGATCACTCCCACTGGCTCACCTTCGGGTACGATCACGACCAGCTCGCGGTGTTCCTCGACACCGACCGACTGCTTCGCCCCTCGGAGAAGGGGGCAAACCCGGTGGCCTTCACGGGACCAGACCTCCTGCTGTCGGGGTGGGGCTGGCCCAGGAACACCGAACGACTTCTCGATCACAGCGTGTGGGCCGCGGTCGAGACGGTGGGTGCGGGCAGAGTCGTGCTGTTCGCCGGGAATCCCGTCTACCGAGGCTTCTGGCGCGGCCCGGCCCGGCTGCTGACCAACGCGGTCCTGTTCGCTCCCGCCCGATGAGCAGCGACGACGCCATGGCGGCGGGGGGCGCGGAAGGGGTGCAGTGGCCAGAGTCCGGATGGGCGCCGCTCACGGTGATCCTCCTTGCGGCCGGCCGTGGCTCCCGGTACGGCGGGCTCAAGCAGCTGGAGCGGGTGGGGCCTGGCGGAGCTACCCTCCTCGACTATTCGCTCTACGACGCCTGGCGCTCGGGCTTCGGGCGCGCCGTCTTCGTGGTACCGCCGGAGGCCGTCTCCAGCTTTGAAGCCGGTGTTGGAGCACGGTACCGGGAGCGCCTCGAGGTCTTCATCCGGCCGCAAAGGCTCGACGACCTTCCGGCGGGCCGGGTGCTGCCGGCGGACCGGCGGCGCCCGTGGGGCACCACCCAGGCGGTGCTGGCGGCGCGCACGGCGGTCCCCGGCGGCTTCGCGGTGCTCAACGCGGACGATTTCTACGGACGTCCCGCAATCGCCGCAGCGGCGCGGTTCCTGGAAACGGGGGCTGGGCCCGGGCAGCACGCCACCGTCGCCTTCCGCCTGGAGCAGACGGTATCGCCGGTGGGCGGCGTGAACCGGGCGGTTCTGGAGCCCAACCGCGAGGGGGCGCTCAAGCACATCGAGGAGGTTCGCGACCTGAAGCAGGGGGCTCCCGGGGAGTTCATCGGCGTGGTGGGGGAACGGCGCCGGCGATTCTCGAGCGGGACCCGGGTTTCGATGAACCTGTGGGCGATGCATCCCTCCATCTTCGCGCCGCTGGCGGAGGCGTTCGGCCGCTTTCTGGCCGCCGACCCCGGGCTCGAACTGGAGTGTCCGCTGCCCGACTCGGTCGAGGAGCTGATCAGCCGCGGGGAGGCCGCGGTGCAGATCATCCCCACCAGCAGCGCCTGGTGCGGGCTCACCCACGCTGAGGATCGGGAACGGGTGGTGGCGTTTCTGGACGACCAGGTGCGCCGCGGGGAATATCCGGAGCGGCCGTGGGAGTAGAGGTCGGGCTCGACGTGCGAGAGGTCCTGGCACGCTTCGGGTTCACCCGGTTGGCGTCGGTCAAGCCGCATGGCGGCGGCCACATCAACGCCTCGTATCGGGTGGAGGGCCCCGGCCCCGGGGGGCCAGGTGAGTACCTCCTTCAGCGGCTCAACCCG